>CALUVW010000001.1 GCA_944324315.1 Candidatus Gastranaerophilales bacterium
ATTTCTTTAGGGAGTTCTGCTTTCCCTTTTGTTTTTCCTAACAAATCATACATTGCATTCTTTAACATATCCAATATAGGCCGTTCCTCTTCTTTTACTCCTTTAACGGATATTTTATTTATTCTATCCAGATACGTTTTATTAGTTCGTGAAATTACTTGTGAAACAGTTTGTGCTGAATGCAAAATAGTATTACTTGCATTGCTATTTTGGGTTACAGATGATAAATGTTTAACAACAGTTTTCCCAACATTTAATATAGAATCTATTCTTACCATAAATCTATTTCCCCTATTTTCCCCTGATATTTATATAAAGTAAGTTATTAGAAATAAATTGACTATTTGTTACAAAAAATTAAAGATGGCGAAAAAAATCAAAATATATGTAAAATAAAATCAAACCATGTGTCTTTTTACAGCCTTGTCCGGTTCGAGCGCGAACGAGCTGAGGGCGAAGGTTTGACGTCAAAATGCACAGGCATAGCTGACGTCAACCGTAGACCCGTTAAATGCGAGTTCCCACCCTCTACGAATTATAAATGGGATTACAAAAAGTAATCCCATTTATATTATTGAGCCAAATTCAATTTATTTAAAAATATAATAGACTACGAATTATTTTCCGTGGTGGCAGTGATGATGTTCATGATTATGCCCATGACAATGACTATGTTCACCGCCACAAGAATTTTCTCCTGTTGTCAATGTTGAATCCAGATATGATTTTATTACTTCTGTTACCGGAAGCTCTGGACAACCGGTTACAACCTTCACTCCGTTTTGATTAAATATCGCAAGAGGACGTCCGCCCATACCTCCTGCAAGAATAATATTTGCCCCCTGTTCTGATAGCCAGCTCGCACTCTGACAGCTTATACCATCATCTGGTATTCTACTTTCCATATTTAAAATTTCTTTCGTTTCAGGGTTTACTTCTGCAAATGTAAATGATTCACAATGTCCAAAGTGCGAACATAATTTTCCGGCTTCCGTTGGAACAGCTATTTTCATAATTTTTCCTCCTTTAAATTTATCAATATTTGATTGTAATAAAATTGCACTTTCTAACGCCTCGGTTTCAGTTATATTGTGAGAACTTGCATAATTTCTTAAAATATTTAATATATTCTCATTAATTCTGCGATTATACGGCACTTTTTTAATACAGGTACGTTTGCGGCCTGCATTACACCGTTTACCGCCCCAATTACGACTTTGACAACCATTATGCAAATTCTTTTCAAAAAAATTATCAGGCATATTTAAAGTATAAATATTATTCTTGATTTTGTCAATACATTTTCAAAATATTTATATTTTTATTATGAAAAATTTGCTGTCTTTTAAAGCCAAAACCTTGTGTTCCGTATCTTTTTTAAACATCAAAATTTCACCCTTATCAACTTTGAATTTTTCTGCATCAAAGTGGAGTTCAATTTCTCCGTCAAGAACATATACAGCTGCATCGCAGATTGATGTGTGTGTATCAATAATTTCATTTTTTTTGATTGCAATAACTGATAAATTACTGTCATTATTTTGCATCAAAATTTCACGTTTAAATTTTTCATCACCTAAATCAACAATATCTTTTGCTTTCAATACATTATAAAACATTTTTCCTCCTTTTATTATTTACAAATTTCTTTTAAATCTTGTTCGGGTGTCGTGATTGGTTTAATTTTGAATTTTTCAACAAGAAAATTTAGAATATTGGGCGATACAAATGCCGGTAATGTTGGTCCTAATCTGATATTTTCAATTCCAAGATATAATAGTGTCAACAAAATACACACTGCTTTTTGTTCATACCATGATAAAACAAGTGTCAAAGGCAATTCATTAACACTACAATTAAATACTTTTGAAAGTTCAACCGCTACTTTTATAGCTGAGTAGGTATCATTACACTGCCCCATATCTAAAAGTCTTGGGATACCGTCTATTTCGCCTAAATCCATGTCGTTAAAACGAAATTTCCCGCAAGCGAGAGTCAAAATAAGTGTATCAGATGGTGTTTTTTCGACAAACTCAGTATAATAATTTCTTCCTGGCCTAGCACCATCGCAACCTCCAACAAGAAATATATGTTTTACTTTTCCTGACTTAACTGCATCGACAATTTTATCGGCAACAGATAATACCGTATGATGTCCGTAACCTGTAGTTAAAACATCTCCACCGTTAATTCCCGTCATTTGATGTAATTCTGTATAGCCTCCAAGTTCTAATGCTTTATTTATTACCGGAGTAAAATCTTTGTTTTTGTCTATATGAACAATATCAGGATACTGAACAACAGAAGTGGTAAATATTCTATCAGCATAGTTCTCCTTTACAGGCATTATACAATTTGTGGTAAATAATACAGGTGCCGGAATATTTTCAAATTCTTTCTGTTGATTTTGCCATGCGGTTCCAAAATTTCCTTTAAGATGCGAATATTTTTTCAATTCCGGATAGGCATGGCATGGAAGCATTTCACCATGAGTATAAATATTTATGCCTTTGTCCTTAGTTTGCTCCAACAATAATTCCAAATCATACAAATCATGTCCTGACACTACAATGAAAGGTCCTGCTTCAATATTTGTACTCACTTTTGTCGGAACAGGATTTCCGTAAGTTTCAGTATTAGCCGTGTCCAGAAGCTCCATACATTTTAAATTTATTTCTCCGGTTTTCAGAACAAGAGCTGTAAGTTCTTCGGTAGACAAGTTCATTGAAATTTTTTGCAATACTTCATAAAAGAAATTATCAACATCTTTATCTTTGTAACCCAAAACTCTTGCATGATGAGCGTAAGCTGCCATACCTTTTAAGCCAAAAAGAATTAAAGATTTTAGACTTCTTATATCTTCATTTTCATTCCAAATAGTTTGAACATCAAACTCATTACTACAATTCACTGAATTATTAACCTCTTCTATTAAAAGTTCTATAGAGGCATTATCAAAATTTACATTTGTCACTGTTGTAAAAAGTCCGTCTATCAATAATTCAGTATATCTATCATTGCTCTCTCCACAATTTGCCAATTTTATAAGTGAATTTATCAATTCATCTTGAAGATTGGCGGTATCTTCCTTTTTGCCACACACCCCATGGCTTGTACAACCTTTACCTAGTGAGGTTTGTTCACACTGAAAACAAAACATTGTCATAATAATATTTTCTCCATATTAACTTCTTTTAAGTTAATACAGAAAAAACAAAATAACATTATTCTTTAAGTCGTTAAAAGCATAATTTATTAATTTTAAACTAAGACTTTAAATTTTTATAATCGGCGGCAACGGGAATTGAACCCGTGTCAACAGAATGAGAATCTGCTATCCTAACCCCTAGACGATGCCGCTAAGTAACTTTATTCTAGCACCGAATATTTTTTTGTTCAAGTACGCTTAATAAGTTATCGTTCGCAATTTTTCGGCAACTCTAAATCTTCGCACAATATAAGTGTAACAACTTCTCCTGCTTTTGCATGGTATTTTAGACCGGGTGTAATTAAACCTGTTATCAAACCTACAGTTGTACCGACAGGGATACCTATTGCATACCCTACACCAAGCTTTGCAGGATTTGGGATGAATGCAAAGCCGGTACCTGCACCGGCACCTACTATCCCGAGGCCTAATGTATAAGCTGTCAATTTCCCCGCAGTATTCCATGGACCTTCTTTTAAAGAACCGTCCTTTGTCAAAGGTTTAGCTGACATTTTAAACGCAGATCCGTCAGGAAAAACAAGACATTCAAAATTCAAATAAACACGGGCATTTTTATTGGGCACCCGCTGCTTATCTATTCGGATAACCGTTGCAACAACTTTTGAGCCTGCAGGGATTAGTAAAGTTCCCTCCTGTGTGTAAATCGCATCGGGGACATCAAAATTCACTCTGTCGCCCGCTTTGGCACAATCTGACCAGAATTTACACGAAAATGCTACCTTAAAGGCGTTTCCTTTACATATTATATTTCTCAAATTTGTAATCGTAACCATATTTGATAGTGCTCCTTTTTCACAGAACATGTGTTCACGTCCAACAACCTGCTCATCACAAACACAATCCTGTGCACCACAAGATATTCCAAACATTATTACAAATAACAAAATAAGTAATTTTCTCATAACAAATATATAATTTGATAATTTATAAAAAATTTCTATTACCTTACATGACAGAAATCTGCTTTGTAAAAGTATCCCGATAGGCAATTTCAAAATTAATATTTTATCAGATTATTACAAAAAAGGAGGAATTATGACCAAACCAAATTTAGATAATATTACACAGGCTTTTATAGACGAAATTGAAAACAGAGGCGGCAAACCGTTATATGATATTACACCTGATGAAGCCAGACATTTTTTATACAATTTACAACAGGAATTTCATTCAAATATTGAGGCTTATACAGAAAATATCACTATTTTCAGTACAACAGCAGGTGATATAAGTGTAAGATTAATACGCCCTGAAAATCATATAGACGAAAAGCTGCCTGTAATAATTTACTGCCATGGCGGCGGATGGGTTATGGGAGATGCTGACACCTATGATATGACAATCAGAACAATAGCAAACCATACAAAATCAGTTGTTGCATTTATAAATTATCCACGTTCTCCGGAATTTCAATATCCTGATGCATTAAATCAGATTTCGGCAACAATAAAACATTTCGCAGAAAATGGCAGTGATTATAATATTGATACACAACGAATTGCAATTGCCGGAGACAGTGCAGGCGGTAATATGGCAGCTGCTGCAGCAATTAAAAGTCAAAAAGAAGGTGGTATAAAATTATGTTTTCAGGCATTGATATATCCCGTAACCGATTCTGATATGAATACCGATTCTTATAAGGAGTATAAAGATGGACCGTGGCTTAGTAAAAAAGCTATGGAATATTTTTGGAATTCTTATATACCTGACAAAAATAAACGAAAAGATATTTTGGCATCGCCTTTAAAAGCAGAAATTGAAGATTTATGCGGCCTTCCTCCGACTTTAATCATCACTGCTGAAAATGATGTCTTGAGAGATGAGGGAGAAGCTTATGCAAGAAAACTGATAGAAGCAGGCGTTGATACTGCATGTGTAAGAGTTAATAATACATGTCATGATTTTATATTATTAAATGCATTGAGAGAAAGTATGGCAACAAAAGCAGGATATAAAATCCTTTGTAAGTTTCTAAAACATGCTCTATATAAATAAAAGAGGGATTTTATCCCTCTTATTTATATGTTATTGCTACTTTTAAACAGTCATCAGTTTTTTTCTTAAAAACATCATAAGCATCCTTAATATATTCAAAAGGAAATTTATGCGTTATAAGGAAATTTGTGGAAATTTTACCATCACTGATTAATTGTACAAGTTCTTTACAGTGATTTGCATCAACACCGCCTGTTTTGAAAATCAGATTTTTTCCATACATTTCAGGCAAAGGAAGGATTTGATTTTTTTCATACATTGCAACAATTGCAACTATTGCATTAGGACGTGCAATTTTATATGCAAGTTCAAATGTATTTTCACCTCCGGCTGCTTCTATTACGGAATCTGCTCCACGGCCTTTGGTATATTGTTTGATTTCTTCTTCCAAATTAATCTTATCCGGATTTAAAAACACATCTGCTATATTTTCCTTTTTTGCAATCCCAAGTCTTTTATCATCAACATCTATTGCTATAACTTTTGAAGCACCCAATAGTTTTGCACTCATCATAGCACAAAGCCCAACAGGACCTGCACCAATCACTGCAACAACATCACCTGCCTTAATCTGGCAAAGTTCAGCGCCCCAATATCCGCTTGACAGAATATCACCTACAAATAATGCGTCCTCATAACTCACGTTGTCAGGGAGTTTTGTTAAACCGTTATCTGCATAAGGGACTCTTACATATTCTGCCTGACAACCATCTATCGTACAGCCGATTTTCCACCCGCCTTTTTCACAGTTATTTACAAAACCGCGTCTGCAAAAAAAACATTCTCCGCAAAAAGTTTCGACATTAACAGATACCCTGTCGCCTTTTTTAAAATTCTTTACACTTTTTCCGACTTCAGCAACCTCGCCTGTAAATTCATGCCCCAAAATAGTTCCAGGCACAGCTTTGGGAACAAAACCACTTATTATATGCAAATCACTTGTACATATTGACGACATTTTCACTTTAATAATTGCATCTTTGTCATCTTTAATCACAGGGATTTCTTTTTTAAGAAACGACGTACTTCCATCTTTATGCCATATAAAACCTTTCATTAAATCACTCATACATAACCCTCCTGCTGACTTTTATTATACAATAAAAAAGCTCCTTTAAAGGAGCTTTTTTTAATCAGGGTTATTCAGTGTAACCATATTTATAATCAAGCCAAGGAATGAGAGAACAACTGATCCTAAAAATGCGGCAATAAAACCGTCAACTTCTATACCTGGAGCTAAATATCCCGCAAGCATAAACAGCAAAGCATTAATTATAAGCCCGAAAATACCGAGAGTTAAAATATTTATAGGCAATGTAATAAATACAATAAGCGGTCGTATAAAAATATTTATAAGTGCTATAATCACCGTTACAAGCATTGCACTTTGAAAATTTTGTACCTCAATACCCGGTACAAGCCATGCTACAAATATTATTGCTATTGCAAACAATATCCATCTTAATAATAAAATCATATATAAGTTCCTTTCTTTTTTATATATTCTAAAATTTTCTGTAAAACTTTTCATTACCGTATCGTCTTAGATTTCACTTGCGAATATAACACTTTAGTTGTATAATACTCTGGTAATAAAAAATAAAAAGGAGATTTTTAATGAGAGACAATATTTTAATTGTTCTGGCAGTTTTGATACTAGCAACAATGTGGTTCCAAATATCAACTCAAAATACCAAATACAGATATGACGTTATTACAGGAAGTAACATGTTAACTATTTTAGTTGATAAAAAAACAGGGAATACATGGAGAAATTGTATATGCGGAGACAAAACTCCTATACCTGGATGCTGGGAAAAAATGACTACTTTAAATGCGGAAGAATTTAACAAGCCAATCGGGGAAGTTAAAACCAGCAGAAAAATGGCTGCACTTCAAAAGAAAATGCAGAATAATGTTCAACAAATACCGCAGCAACAGGCTCCGCAAGAAACAAAATAAATAAAAAAGGAAGATTTCAAAATCTTCCTTTTTTTTATTTCTATTTTTTATCAATCACTTTTATTAAATGCCACCCGAATTGTGTATAAACAGGATTTGACACTTCCCCAACAGGAGTATTAAATGCGGCTTTTTCAAATTCTCTGACCATCTGCCCGTGTCCGAAATATCCTAAATCTCCGCCATTTTTACCAGACGGACATAGAGAATACATCCTTGCATAATCTTCAAAACTTCCGCCGTCGTCAATTGCTTTTTTAATCTGCTGAGCCTCTGCCGCCGTTTTAACAAGTATATGTTCGGCATGAACTGTTTCATATTCCTCGGCAAAAACTATACCTGTCAACATTACAACCATAATTAATAGTTTACAAATATTTTTAATCATAATTTAATCCTACCTCAACTTTATTATTTTAATCTATTGCACAGCCTTCTTAATCCTGTTGCGTCCGCAATTTTTAGCTTCATAAAGAGCTTTATCCGCATCATCGAACATTTGCTGCGGAGTTTCAAAAGAAGTGTTAGAGCTTACGCCGATACTCACGGTTATATGCAAATTTTGCCCTCTAAATATAAATTCATGAGATTCAATTGCAAAACGGATTCTTTCAAGAGGTACTCCAGCATTTTCATAACCCGTTTCGGTTAACAGAATAACAAATTCCTCTCCGCCGTAACGAAATATTAAATCTGTTCCCCTCAAAGATTCATGCATTATATAAGCAATTTCTCTTAAAATGTAGTCCCCGCAAGAATGTCCGTATGTGTCATTAATCTTTTTAAAATAGTCAATATCAACAACGGCCAAACTTAATTCGCTATTATATCGTCTTGCTCTTGCAAATTCTCTCGAAAAATTATTTTCAAAATGCCTTCTGTTATAAAGCCTTGTTAACGGATCTGTTTCAGACATAACTTTTGTCTGGGTATACATAAAATTAATTTTATTTATAACATCAGTTTTATTATCATCCGGTATATCAAAACTTTCAATAATCTCCTGAATATTTTTCTGAATTTCATCTAAAACATCAGAAGGAATATTAAAATCCGAATTTGTAATATCTGTTTTTTCCATAACCTCTTTTATCATAACAAAAATATTGTAACCTTTCCATATTTTTGATAAAATACTTGATAAGTATGAAATTAACTGTAGAACAACTTCTTAACAAATATTCAAAAGATACATTTCACGCATCAGAAGTGAAAAGATTAGCACTGATGATTTTTGATGAAACCAATAAAAAAATTCATGAACTGAAACCTGAATACAGAGAATATCTTGCAGCTGCAGCATTACTTCATGATATAGGCTACTATATAGAATCAGACGGTCATAATAAACACAGCATGAGAATGATTATAGAACAAGGTCTGGAAGGATTTAGCGTGCAAGAAACAAAAATTATCGGGTGTATATGCAGGTATCATAGAGGTGGACTTCCTGATAAAGAAAAACACGAAGTTTATAACTGCTTTGAAAAAAAAGAGAGAAAAATTGTTAAACGACTCGGAGGTATATTAAAAATAGCCGACGGATTTGATAAAAGACATCCGAATTTAATAAAAGAAATTAATTTAAACTATGATTCAAGAAATAATATCGCAGAGTTTATATTAACACCCGACGGCAAAAGTAACAAACCTGATATCACAGCAGCTATAAGAAAACGCGACCTTTATGAAATAGGCTTCAAATGCCAGAGTATAATAAAAATAGCGATTTAACATATTGTAAATTTTTTGTTACAATTTCCTATTTTTTGTAACATTTCTTCATGAAAATTACTTTATATATATAAGGGAAAAATACGAAAGGGTCGAAAAATGAGTTTTGATGTTAACGTTTTGAGTACAAAGCCTGTTATCAAAGCAGCAGCATCTATGCAAAATGACGGAGGTGCCGGAAACTTAGGTTACATGGCTCAAGGTCAAAAAGAAGAAAGAAAAGAAAAAAAATATCTGGAAGAAAGTATTTTTGAATCAAAGCCTCAGGAAGATATATTCGGCTTTGATAACGAACCTGAAATGCCCGAAGAAAAATTTTCACTTGCAAAATTAATAGCTGAAGTTATTTATAATATTAAAAAATTATTCACTAAATAATTTTGAAATTATATATTTACAATTCATCTTTTTAATACTATTATGTAATTTGCATTAGCCGAATTTAGAAAGATAAAATGAAAGGATGAATTATGAAAATCAGTTTTAAACCCCCAAAACTAATGAATAATCTTGTTATTGAAAAATATTTGGAAAGCGGAAATTCATTAAGACGTGTTATAGAAATACCTACAAAACCCGCAAAAGTTCTTGATATAATTTACACAAAAACAGATTTTCTTCCGACGGAATGGTACGTTTCAAACTACAATGTTAGAAGAAGAGACCCAAATAGCACTATTGAAAAATCTTTAACATCTGTTAAAACATTCCCGAACGAAAAACATACAGTAGTTCAACGAATCAATACTTCAAACGGTAGTTTTGAACAAGTAACAATTGATAAATCTAATGACGCTATTTCAAAAAAAGTTAGCAAGATAAAAAAAATCACAAGATCTGATTTTTAATTTATCAATTGAAGATAACAAATATTTTTTAATACCATAAATTTAGTATTTATGGTATTATTTTTTTATGGAAAATAAGAAGAAAATTAAAGTAGGATTGATAGGGCTTGGAACAGTAGGCTCAGGAGTTTTCAAAACTCTGAAAAATTTTGACGACATAGAAGTTACAAAAATTGCAGTAAGGAATATCAACAAAAAACGCGACATTGATGGATTAGATAATTCAATAGTTACCGATGATGCGTATTCTGTTGTAAATGACCCTGAAATTGATATTGTTGCGGAACTTATCGGTGGGTTAGAACCTGCATTTGATTTAATCGTTACTGCAATAAAAAACGGAAAACATATAGTAACTGCAAATAAAGAGCTGCTTGCAAAACGCGGGCAGGAACTGTTTAAAATATCTGAACAGTATAATAAAGTTATACTTTATGAAGCAGCAATTGCAGGCGGTATTCCAATTATCATGCCTGTAAAAACGATCCTTGCAGGCAACAAAATTAACCATATTGAAGCAATCGTAAACGGTACAACAAATTATATTTTAACCAAAATGGATGTTCAGGGAGCTTCTTATGAAGATGTCTTGAAAGAAGCCCAGCAATTAGGCTATGCAGAAGCTGATCCCACAGGAGATGTGGAGGGCTTTGATGCAGCATATAAAATTGCCACACTTGCATCCATAACCTTCCAAAAACGTATAGATATCAATAAAGTCTACAGAGAAGGTATAACAAAAATCCGTGCAAATGATATGGAAGCTGCAAATGATTTAGGATATAAAATTAAACTTATTGCATCTGCTAATATGTACGATAACGGCGATATAGATGTGCGTGTTCATCCTATGCTGGTTTCCAAAAAATCAACTCTTGCCCACATTGACTATGTAACAAATGCTGTTATGCTCAAAGGTCATCCTGTAGGAAGTATAACTCTTTCAGGTCCCGGAGCCGGAGAATTTCCAACAGCAAGTTCCGTTGTAGGAGATATTCTGGCAGTAGCAGCAGAATTAGGCAAATCAGAGTATATACTTCCGATGATGAGATGCAAACACAGTGAAGATGCAAATATGATTGATATAGCAGACACTACAAACAAATATTATATCTCAATTAATGCAAAAAACAACAAAGGTGTAATAGGAAAAATCGGAACAATATGTGCAGATAATGATATAAGTCTTGAAAGTATTGTACAAAGATGTGTTTCTGATGACAACACTGCAAATATAACAGTTATTACCGAACTTGTGAAAGAAAAAAATATGCAAAGAGCAATAAAGCTTTTTGAACAAGACGGCAATAAGGTAAACAGTTTGATAAGAGTTCAGGTATAAAAACGAGACTTTTATATATAAGTTTATGCCAGATTAATTAAAATTGTCATGCTCTTGTTTTAGCATCTCTCAAAAGATTATACTCTAAAACTAGTTCAAATTGACATTGGCTAAGCTATTTTTAGTTTAAACTTGTATCTTATCATAATTGCGTTTACATAACTTTTGTATTAAAATTTAATTTATATAAAATAGAGAAGGGGAAATTATGTATTATCAGGGATTAATAAACACATTCAAAGAATACCTGCCGGTATCTGACAAAACTCCAGTTATCACATTAAATGAAGGAAATACTCCATTAATCAAAGCTGAAAATCTGGCAAAAAAAATAGGTATTGATGCAGAGATCTATCTTAAATTTGAAGGATGTAATCCCACAGGAAGTTTTAAAGACCGTGGAATGACAATGGCTGTTTCTAAAGCAAAAGAAGCCGGTTCCGGAGCAATAATTTGCGCATCTACAGGTAATACATCAGCATCCGCTGCGGCATACGGTGCAAAAGCCGGAATGCGGACATTTGTTTTAATTCCTGACGGCTACATAGCCCTTGGCAAACTTTCTCAGGCAATGATGTACGGTGCAGAAATTATTGCAATCCAGGGAAATTTTGATGAAGCTCTTGAAATGGTAAGAAAAATTTCTGATAATTATCCGATTACTCTTGTAAATTCTGTTAATCCCTATAGGATTGAAGGTCAAAAAACCGGCGCATTTGAAATCTGCAACGCTCTGGGACAGGCTCCGGATTATCATTTCATCCCTGTTGGCAACGCTGGTAATATAACCGCGTACTGGAAAGGTTACAAAGAATGGCATGAACTCGGTAAAACTCCTGCATTACCCAAAATGATGGGATTTGAAGCAGAAGGCGCTGCAGCAATTGTAAAAGGCGAAAGAATTATGCACCCTGAGACACTTGCAACAGCAATACGTATAGGAAATCCCGCAAGCTGGAAACAGGCAGAAGCTGCAAGAGATGAAAGCAACGGTATGATTAACTTCGTAACAGATGAAGAAATTGTAAAAGCATACAAACTTATCGCCTCAACAGAAGGCGTACTTGCAGAACCCGCAAGTGCTGCATCTGTTGCAGGTTTGATAAAAGTAAAAGACAGAGTAAAAGAAGGTTCAAAAATAGTTTGTATTTTAACAGGAAACGGGCTGAAAGATCCTGATAATGCAATTAAATATTCAAATTCAAATGTCAAAAAGACATCTGCCGATATGACAGAAATTCTGCGTGCAATGAAAATTTAGATGAAAAAAGATTAAATTTGTTTACTACGCAAAGAATGATGATATTCTGAAACAAGTTCCCAATGACATTATTGCTGCTTTTCAGAATATCTGGTATAAATCCCAGCGTAAACGACTATACATCTTTGCATCTAACTGCTTACTGCTTTTTTCTTAAATCTTCAGTAATTACTATTCCTGAACCTCTGTCAGTTTCACGCTTAATCGGTTTATCATTTGCGTCAAACCAGACTTTGACAGTACCGCGTTCTTCTATTTTTTCAATTCTTTTCCCGTTTTCATCATACTGCATATATGTAGTTACATTGTTCGGGTAAGAAGTTACAACTTCCAGTTTCTTTTTACCGCTGTCATAATATTCGATATCATACTCATTTTTTATGGCAAGTTTGTTGTTTTCATCATATACGGAATCATATTTATAAATAATTTTGCCTAAATCATCATATTGATGACCGACTTCAAAATTTTTATCACGCGCAAAATCCATTATCATCTTGCCGTTATTATTATAACTTCTGAATAACAAGGCGCCGTCAGGACATTTTTCATAAACTATCATCCCGTTTTCCTGCTTCTGTTCAATGACCTGAGTGCCGTCGGGTTTTATATAAGAAGGCGCCATTGGATCTTTGTTTTGTTTTTTATCAAAAGGGTTTACAAACAAATTTTTCATAATAAATAAACTTACGGCAACATCTCTTTAATCTTTAATTTTATCATTCATTTGTATTAAATTATGATATAATTTTGTTATGAAAAAGATAATTCTTTTATGTTTAATTTTTCCTTGCATCATGGTTAATGCCAGTGAAATTACAGAGGACTATTTTGATATTGCATCAAATTACTGTACTTACGGGAATTATAAAGATGCACTGACTTATATAGAAAAAATAATTAGTATTGAACCTGCAAATACCAATGCTATAGAAATGAAAAATACTATTCTCCGTATCACAAATCCAAATTCAAAATCATATCTTGAAAACACAAATAAAACTATTCAACAGGCTGAAATTTACAAAAAACAAGGGGATAATTCAAAAGAACTTGAAACACTTATAAATTCTCCAAACGATTTCTGGGCAAATTACTTTATAGGTAATTACTATTTGCAAAATGACCATCCAGTTGATGCAATTACATATTATAAAAAAGCAATAACTTTAAAACCAAATTTTGCTCAAAGTTATCTTAAAATATCTCAGGCTTATTTTATGAACAATGATTATACTAATACTATAAATTCTTTGGACAAATATCTTACATTTAATAAAAACTCTGATATTGCATACGCATTACGTGCCAGAACAAATATTTGTGCCAACAACATTACAGAAGCACAGAATGATATAACAAAAGCTCTTGGAATTGATGAAAATCTGCCTTACCTGTTACTTGAGGCAAAAATTCTTTATTTAAAGGGAGACTATGAAAACGCCAGAGAAAAACTAAATCTTTTATCAAAAAATATACAAAGCTCGGAAGTTTACAAATATCTTGGTTTATGCGATTATGCATTAGGTAATTACACAACAGCTTTATTAAATCTTGATAAAGCAATCATACTCTCTGATGACGACAAAACATTAAATTCAACTTATAATGAAATAAAAACAAAATTGGAAAATAAATGACTAAAAGACATAAAAAGCATGTTATAAAAAAAGAATCAGTTATGGCAAAAATCAAAAACTGGACAATATCAATACTTCTTGCTGGATTAATGCTTCTCGGGCTTCAATGCTACAGTACAAGTGCTACAGGTTTAAAATTTGCCCAGGTAAGCGATGTTCATTATTATACAGGCACTAATAACACAACTTACAAAATGATAGCCGAATCCCCGAGACTTCTTGATGATGCTATTGAACAAATAAATGCAACCCCGAATGTCTCTTTCGTAATGTTTACGGGAGATTTAATTGACAAACCGTTTGAAAAAGAATTGAGCGCATTTTTACCACATACACAAAAACTTAATGCACCATGGTATTTTGCATTTGGTAACCACGATACAATGATGGGAGGTTATTTAACCCCATCTGTTTATATGCAGCTTGTCAATAAATATAATAAAAATTACAAATTTGAAAAAAGCTATTATTCTTTCATCCCGCAAAAAGGCTTTAAAGTTATAGTACTTGATACAATAATCCGTGACAGACTGACATCTAACGGACGACTTGGTGATAAACAGCTTGAATGGCTGGATAATGAACTTAAAAATTCTAAAAAGGATACCATTTTGATATTTATGCATGTACCTGTTTTAGAACCCTATGTAAGCCCGAATCACAGACTGCTTGACGCGGATAAAATGGAAGATATTCTGTCAAAATATAAAAATCCTATAGGCATTTTTCAAGGACATTATCATGGAGCAAAAATTACGCAGAAAGGCAATATCTTATATGTAAGCTGCCCTGCACTGGTTTCATATCCTAATGCATTCAGAATGGTTACTGTAACCAACTACAGAAACAAAGTCGTTTTTAATATTGAAAATAAAGAAACAGGATTAAAAAACATTCAAAAGCTTGCCAAACTGCTCGTTTTTGGAACAAGCGTATATACAGGAACAGAAAATGATCAAAATGCAACAATTACCATAAAAAAATAGGAGCGTGCCGCTCCACCCATAACACAGGCTTTGCATAAAACTTATAAAGTCTAAACTAAAGAAGAGCGTGCCGCTCCACCCATAACACAGGCTTTGCATAAAACTTATAAAGTCTAAACTAAAGAAGAGCGTACCGTTCCATCCATAACTCAGACTTTGTATAAAACCAATAAAGCCCAAACTAAAGAAGAGCGTGCCGCTCCACAAACTTACAAAGAGCTAATGCTAAATAAAATCTGTATAATAAAAATTAAAGAAGGATAAAAAACATGAGCGAATTTAACGTAAAATTTAGAGGTGTAAGAGGAAGCTATCCGATAGCAAACAAAGATTTTTTGCAGTACGGCGGAAATACTTCCTGCGTAGAGGTTAATGTTAACGGACATCTTATAATCCTTGATGCCGGAACAGGTTTGATAGAAGTCGGCAACAGACTTATGAAAGATTATATTTCCTCAGGACTTAATGCTTCAGAAAGAACTCCAATAAGAGCAACTGTTCTTATTTCGCATATACATCAGGATCACCTTCAAGGTTTTACGTTCTTTAGACCTCTGCATATCCCGTCATCTTGTATAAATGTATTCGGTAATGTAAATTACAATGAAAGTTTGTCTGATGAACTCGCAGAACTTCTGTTCGGCAAATCATTCCCCCTTGATTTAGGCGATATTGCAGGAAATTTGAATATCAGAGATATTTCTGAAACCGAAGGAATTATCCTCCGGCACGGAGAAGATCCGATTATTAAAAGAATAGAAAATGAAAATGACGCAAAAGTAGAAAATGACGATGTATTAATCACCTGCTACCGCTCTTATGCACACCCGCAGGAAGGAGTTCTTGTTTATAAAATTTCTTATAAAGATAAAACTCTTGTTTATGCAACAGACAAAGAAAGCTATGCAGGCGGAGATAAAAAATTAGTTAATTTTGCACGCGGCTGTAATCTTTTAATCCACGATTCGCAGTATACTACAGAAGACTATATGGACTCTTTCAATCCAAAACAGGGTTACGGGCATTCAACATTTGATATGGCAGTTGAGGCAAAAAACCAATCAGGTGCGGAAAAACTTGTATTTTTCCACTATGATCCGGGTTATGATGATAACAAACTCAACAGTATAAAAGAACAATTTAATCAGACTAAAGAAAATACTATTCTTGCATACGAAGGTTTGGAAATTGATTTATTATAATTAAATAATAAGTATGAAAAAATTCTTATTAATATCATTATTATTTGTAAGCTTCATAACATCAGGCTACAGAAAACCTGATGTATATGTGATTGATGCAACAAAAAATGCCTATATTCACAACAACATGGGGCTTCGTTATATGGATGAACGCTGCTACTATGCAGCAATTCAGGAATTCAAAATCGCAATAAGTTTAAGTCCTTCCGCGCAGGCAACAGCCGTTTATTACAAAAATCTCGGGGACGCCTATATGAAAATCGGCTACCCTGATATGGCACGTCAGCCTTATGAAGATGCGGTTAAACAATTCAGTCTTAATTTCCAGTATTATAAAGACCTTGCAAAATGTTACAAGGCACTCGGGCTTGTTTCTTCCAAAATTACAGAATACCGCAATGGAGATAACCCTTTGAATAAAGTTATGCTAGGAATTTTATATGTCGAAAGCGGAAATCCAAAGCGCGGCGTAACCGTACTTGATGAATTTGCAATGTCTGAGCCGGATTTGTTGATAACACCTGCCGTTAAACAATACATAAAAGAAACTGTCAAAAATATAGATAACTTATAAACTGCGTTTATATATTCCATAATTAACTCGTTTTTAAAAATATTGCATTAAAGAATAAATTGTTATAAAATTTATTCCAGAATATTGAAAATATTAAGGGGCTAAGCCTGTATCTTTAAACAGAAACATCAGCACAACAAAATATTCAGTCTGAGGGCTGATAGTTTTTGCGAAAGGAGGGCTAATTATGGAAAATATCAATTTAACATTAATTTTGCTTTTATTGATTATGTACATAATAAGAAATGGCACTTACCTAAAAAGATAAGCACCATTCAGTCATTTACAGGTTACGGTAGTTGGAGCTACCGCCCCGATATTTTTATTATAACTTATATTCTCAAATATTTCAAGTGGTTGATTTCATCATCTTTTGTCATATTCGGATTTTTAAGTTTTTGTTTCAGAACTTCATCAAAGATTTCCTGATATTTCGGGGACGGATTTATACCGAGTTTTTGAAGATCATCACCATTTATTGAAATTTTTATTTTTCTCAAATCGTCAAGATAATGCCTTGCCCCCTGCTCGTCTTTTAAAATTCCGTAAAGCAAAACTGTTTCAATGCGGGCATTTTCAAAAGCTTTATATAATTCAAAATCGTCGTTTAATTTTTCTTCCGGCACATCATCAAGAATTTTTTGTTCGATTTTTGTCAGAGGCATACGCGACAAATCCCTGAGAACTCCAACATAAATCAGCCAAATATTTTCAGGTTCATATTTATTAATTAACTTTTCAATATTAACAGAAGGCAGCTCAACCTCATTTGGAGTTACCAGTTTATAAATTTTTTCATTTATAAATTTTTCAAAGGCAAGCTGATACCTATCCCCTCTCTCTTTGGGAGAGGGTAGAATTTCGCCTTTGTCAGAATGAGAAAGGCTGAAATTCGGGTGAGGGTTAAACGTTTCAATAAGTTCTTTTTTAACCCTTTTATAGCTCATATCATAGTTAATATTTGCAAGGTAATCTTCCTGAAGTTTCCTTGTATGTTCATCAAGGTCAAATCCAAAACGTACCGAAAATTTAAGCGCTCTGATAATTCTTGTCGGGTCGTCAATAAAACTTTCGTCGTGCAAAACACGGAGTTTTTTAGTTTTCAAATCTTCAAGACCGCCTGTGTAATCAACAATTTCACCGGTTGTAACAGATTTTGCCAGTGCATTTATTGTAAAATCGCGCCTCATGACATCTTCTTTTAAGGTACATCCGATTTTTTCAACAACAGGTAAATGTCCTTTGCGCGGATAGCTTTCCGAACGCGTTGATGCAAAATCAACAATAAACTCCTCCCTCTCCAATGGAGAGGGTTGAATTTCGTCTTTATCAGAATGAGAAAGACTGAAATTCGGGAGAGGGTCAATACCGTACTCTTTAATCTTAACCCTTACCGTCCCAAAATCAGGGTTTACCTGAATAACTTCGCCAAACTTTGAGCAGTATTCTATTGCATTGCCGACATAAGTAATATCAATATCAAAAGACTCACGCCCCAAAAGTTCATCGCGGACAACTCCGCCTATGAAAAACAGTTTGTTTGAAGTATCCTTTATATTGATGATGTTCATGTAAAGCATTTTAGCGTAAAATGTAAGAATAGTAAATAAGTGAAGTGTGAAGCTTGAAGAGTGAGACACTTCACTGTTCACATTTCACTCTTCACTTAGAGGTTACTATGCTACAGGAAGCTTCACGAGCAATAAATTCAGCATTCAATAACAGTTTTATAAAAAAATTAAGCCAGTATCTGCACGACTGTGTCAGAGAAGAAGTTAAAAGCTCAACTTTCAGAAACCTGAAAGGCGACAGAGATAACAAATGGATTTTCCTCAAAGGAGATGAGCAGCTTTTCTCAACAGGTGCTGAATATATTTCTCTTGACGGGAGCGATCCGAAACTTACTGAATTAATGATCCAAAGTGACTTGGGTCAAAAAGATAAATATCTTATCTACGGCTACCTTTTTCTTGTTGGTAAAAGCTCTAAATCAAAAAAGAAAAATGAATTTTTGACCCCGCTTTTATATATGCCATGCAAACTTGAGCGAAACGGCGTGAATATAAACTGCCTTCCGCTTGATGAAGTTTTATCTCTGAATACAGGTGCTCTCGCAGCTCTTATGCGAAAAAATGACGATGAAGATGAAGTTGATCTTCTTCTTGAAGGAATTCTTGATGTTGTCCCTGATCTTCCTATAACAAAAGAAAAACTTGATATCTTTTTAACTACTCTGAAATCTCTTGTCCCTGAAATAGAAATTGTTGAGAACCTTGGCGATTACAGAGAAGATGACAATATAACAAAAGCAAAAGATTTTTATAAAGAAAAAATTGACGGCGAAAATTTAGACGAAATTCTTGAAGAAGAAACCGAACAGGAAAAGCAAAAAGTCAAACTCGAAACTATTGCCGTGACTTATCAAAGCGCAATAATTTTGACCAAACGCCCCTCTGTAACCGCAGGTGTTTTACATGAATTAACACAGATTTCTGAAAAACCGTCAGGAATTTATAGAGAAACTGCACTGAGCATAATTAATGAAGAATACGCTCAGAGCAGGGAAAAATCCGTTCCGCTCAAAGATATGAATAAAATTACGGATTTTTACCCCATAACACCTCTGTCATTAAGCGACAGCCAATTACAGGTAATCAAAAATATTGACAACAGCAAATTTGTCGCAGTTCAAGGGCCTCCGGGAACAGGGAAATCCCAGACAATAGTAAACCTTGTTGCGCACCTTGTTGCTAACGGAAAAACAGTTCTTGTAGCTTCCCGTATGGACAAGGCTGTCGATGTTGTCGCAGAACGTTTGAATGAGCTCGGTGCATCTCACATGGCGCTCAGAGCAGGACGTTTGAATTATCAAAGACAGTTGAGCGAAGAATTAAACAATCTTCTCTCTCAAAACAGCGATTTGGATGAAGGTGTTGAAGATATTCTTCTTGTAGACACAAAGGATATGAAAGACCACCTTGACATGCTAAAAAACATGGAGGTTAAATCAGAAACCATAATAAAACTTGAAAAAGATTGGCATGACAAGTTATTGGAAGTTGAAGAACAGGAAAAACTTCTGGGCACAAAAGAATTTATCAAAAAAAGCCTCAAAAAAGGTGAAATTGATATTATTTCAGGGATTATAAAAGTTCTTGAACATAATATGGAAAAAGCAGGCTTTATCTCAAAAATCGCAAACTTTACAAGCCTAGGTCAACTCAAAAAAATACTTAACCTCAAAGATTTTGAAGTAAATTATGAAAATCTCGGGAGATTAAAACAGGAGTTAGACTTTGCCAATATGGAATGGTCTTTGAGAAAAATTGAAGCAGATATTCAGAAAACAGGCAATCTCCACATGCTCTCAGAACAAATCAGAACAATGAAACGCAAGCAAAAAACTCTTGCAACAAACATTCTGAAAAACAAACGCCGTGAAGCTTTGAAAGGACTTTTGCGCGACGAAAACAAACGCAGAAGGCTGAAAGTCCATGCAAAATCCCTCGTTACAAACAGAAAACGCCTGCAGACCAATATTCTGGAAGAAGAAGATTTCAAACCCTTACTTGAAGCCTTCCCCTGCTGGTGCGTAACAACTTATGCAGTTTCGGATTCGCTGCCATTGAAACCCGGTATGTTTGATGTTGCAATTATTGATGAAGCATCACAATGCGATATCGCAAGCTGTTTCCCGATATTATTCAGAGCAAAACGCGCCGTAATCGTAGGCGACGACAAACAGCTTCCGCATTTGTCCTTCCTTGAAAAGGCAAAAGAACAATCTTTCTTAAGCCAGTATGGAATTCCTGATAAATATCAGCTTATGTGGCGTTTCAGAACGAATTCAATGTTTGACCTTGCTGATTATTACTCCATGAATTCAGTTATGCTTGATGAGCATTTCAGAAGCCTTCCGCCAATAATCAACTTCTCAAACCACGAATTTTATAACGACAGAATTCGAGTCATGAGAAAAGACAAACCTGATGAAAAGGTTCTTGAGCTTGTTGAAGTTCTCGACGGCAAAGTTGACTGTGATGCTACAAGAAACCTCCCGGAAATCGAAGCACTTGTAAAAAGATTACACGAAATAATAATAGAAGATGAACGTGAAAACCCTGACAATCCTGTATCAGTCGGTATAATATCACCTTTCAGGGCGCAGGTTGAACAATTGAAAATATCTGTTTCAAAAGTTCTTTCTGATTACATGATTAAAAAACACCAGATAGAAATCGGTACAGCTCATACGTTCCAGGGAGATGAACGCGATATTATGCTGATTTCATGGGCAATTGCAGATAACAGTTATAACCAGAGTTTGATTTTCTTACAAAAACCGAACCTCTTTAACGTTGCAATCACACGCGGCCGCAACAAAGTTATAAACTTTATTTCGCGCAACCCGAGAGAATTACCCGAAGGTCATTTCAGAAATTACGTGTCATATATGCAGCTTTATCAAGACCGCAAACAGGCCATGCTCTCAGGCGACATAGACGAAAATATCTACAAAAATCCGCTTGAGCGTGAAGTTGCCGAAAAAATGAGAGAACTCGGGCACAGGGTTGTTGCAGGCGCTGAAATTGCAGGCTTGAGTGCTGATTTACTCGTTGATGACAAATTCGTAGTAGAAATTGACGGGCTTGAAGACAAAAACGGCGATAAAATTTCTAACATGAAAAAACAGGCAATAATTGAACGCTCAGGCTTTAAAGTCAAACGCATAACATACCGCGAATGGCAGTATTCGCCAAAAGCATGCCTTGACAGGGTTCTGATTGAAGAATAAATATTATAGGGAAACGCCCGAACCTCCAAAGCGCACACGAACTATACAGCGACAATAGGGCGAGAGAGGAGGTTGTAATGAAATTAGAGTTAATTAAAAAAGCTCTAGAATGGCTAGAGCTCATAATAAAATTGATTTTGATTTTATTATAGGTGCGACCGAGCAGTTAAGTTGTACAAGAGCTTAACTGCTCTTCCCTATATATTTATTATAACTTATTTTTTATAAATTTCAAGTCTTTTAATAAGTGACTTATATCGCAGTTGCAACTAGATATTGTGAAACACGTCATACTAAACGGCTAATTGGACTCTGTGTTTGAACATATCAATTAGATCCAGCCCGCATTGGGACATTTTGCACGAAATCATAGATTTCGGCAAAAGCAGTCAAACAAAGTTCGGGATGACATTTAATGTAAACTGCAATATTGGTTGAGCAAGAACATTACAAAAAATACAGCTGTCAAATAATTTAAGACAGCTGTATTTTAAAGTTATTAACCAAATTTATTTAACTTCTTTAATTACTATAGAAGCATTCTGTCCGCCAAAACCGAATGAATTTGACAGAGCAACATGAATATCGGCTTTTCTTGCTTTATGCGGTACATAATCAAGGTTTCCGACTTTTTCATCCTGATTGTCAAGGTTAATTGTCGGAGGAACAAGATGTTCATTAATAGTTTTTACACAGGCAATACATTCAACAGCACCTGTAGCGCCAAGCAAGTGGCCGTGCATTGATTTTGTTGAACTTACAAGAAGATTTTTATTTTCTTCTTTACTGCCGAACAAACCTTCAATTGCTTTAGATTCTGCAATATCGCCTAATCCTGTGCTTGTACCGTGTGCATTAATGTAATCAACATCTGTTGGCTTAAGCCCTGCATCTTCAAGAGCAAATTTCATAGAATGAGTAGCGCCTTTTCCTTCAGGATCAGGTGCAACAACATCATAGGCGTCAGCAGTCTGACCGTAGCCTACAACTTCCGCATAAATTTTTGCTCCGCGCTTTTTAGCATGTTCATATTCTTCAAGAATAAGAACACCGGCACCTTCAGACATTACAAAACCATCTCTGTCAACATCCCACGGACGAGAAGCTTTAGTTGGTTCGTCATTACGTTTTGATAACGTTCTTGCACTTGAGAATGCTCCAATACCTACATCACAAATTGTTGCTTCACATCCGCCTGCAACCATAATATCAGCATCTCCGTATTGAATTGATCGGAATGCATCGCCTATTGTATGAGTTCCTGTTGCGCAAGCTGAAACTACGACTTTATTTAAACCTTTAAAACCGTATTTCATAGAAATTCTGCCTGATGCCATATTTACAATCATCATAGGAATTGTAAACGGGGAACATTTATTAGGGCCTTTTTCAAGAATTCTAACATGGTTATCTTCGAAAGTTCTGAAACCGCCCGCTGCAGAACTAACCATTACACCGATTTTATAAGGATCTACATCTGTAACTTCTTCCAGTTTAGCATCTTTTACGGCTTCATCAGCCGCAATCATTGCAAACTGAATAAATCTATCCATTTTTTTAGCTTCTTTAGGATCCAGATATTCTTCAGGGTTAAAGTTTTTAACTTCACCTGAAATTTTAACAACATGTTTTGAAACATCAATAAGTTCGGAAGTACTAATTCCGCTTTTTCCTTCTACAAGACTATTCCAAAATTTATCTACACCGACACCAAAAGGAGTAACGGCACCAAGTCCTGTGATAACTACTCTTCTCTTTGTCATCTCTTTACCTTTTTAAAACTATCTTTTAAATATACGAGGGGAAAATTAATATTAAATTTTCGCCCCCGCATAAAATTATTTAGTCAGCGTTAAAACGCTAATTGCTGCTTATTTGCTGTGAGCATCAATATAGTTTACAGCATCTTGAACTGTTTGAATTTTTTCAGCTTCTTCATCAGGAATTTCGCAGCCGAATTCTTCTTCAAAAGCCATAACCAATTCAACTGTATCTAATGAATCAGCACCCAAATCAGCTGTAAAGCTAGCTTCTGGAGTAACTAAAGCTTCATCAACGCTTAATTGATCTACTACAACTTTTTTTACTTTTTCAAATGTACTCATTTCTAATTTCCTCATAATTAAATTACTATACTATTTGTTCTCTAATATTATACTTAGAGCAAGATTTTTTTGCAAGGAATTTACAATCCTCTCATCATTTTGTTAAAAATCTTTACTTTTTTAGAAGTGAAGTGTGAAGAGTGAAAAAGTGAAATGCTCGCTTCACCCTTCACGTTTCACTTTTCACATTATATAATTAACGCACCTGCAACTTCAATTGCCTGACCTGAAACGTAATCAGCATCAAGTGCAAGGTACTTAACAGTTTTTGCAATATCTTCCGGAGTTCCGAGTCTTTTCATCGGAATAGCTTTCATATATTCTTCGATATTAGGAAGATTAGCTGTCATTGCAGTCTGGATAAAGCCCGGGCATACTGCGTTGACTCTGATATTTCTTGAACCGAATTCTTTAGCAAGAGTTTTTGTCAAACCGACCAAACCTGCTTTAGAAGCTGAATAGTTTGCCTGACCGGGGTTTCCGTGCAAGCCTACAACACTTGACATATTGATAATTGAACCCTGACGAGCTTTCATCATGTGTTTGATAACAGCATGAGTTACGCAATATGCGCTTGTAAGGTTAATTTTGATAACTCTTTCCCACTGTTCCATATCCATTCTGATGAACAAACCATCTTTTGTAATACCTGCATTGTTTAACAAGACATCAATTCTGCCGTGTTCAGCAATCATTTTATCAACGTTAGCCTGAACTTCTTCATCGTTTGAAACATCAAATCTGTAAAAATAAGCATTTACACCTAATACCTTAATTTCATCAAGAGCCGGCTGAGCTTTTTCAGCTTCACAAATGTCGTTGATAATAATGTCGCATCCTGCTTTAGCAAGTTCAAGCGCGCAAGCAAGACCTATACCGCGAGAACCGCCTGTAATCAATGCAATTTTTCTTTCTGTCATTAATCTTTCTCCTTATCTTTATCGGACAAGTCCGAACTATACACACATTAGTTCTTCTTTTAAAGAAGTTATTGTTGAATTTAGTGATTCTTTATCAAAAATATTAAATACTTTAGCATCAGGTACAATTTTCTTATTCAAACCTGCTAATACTTTGCCTGGCCCGATTTCAACAAATATTTCAACGCCATCAGCAGCCATTTTTTGAATTGTTTGAGTCCAGTGAACTGATGAATATATCTGTTTTGGCATTTTTACTCTGAAATCAGCGCTTTCTACTGTTGCAGAAGCGTCAACATTTGTAATTACAGGGATTGAGGCATTGTTTAAATCTAGTGAAGCAACAAAACCTTCAAACTCATGACCTGCATTTTCCATAAATTTAGAGTGAAAAGCACCGGAAACTGCAAGAGGTACAACACGTCTTACACCGTTTGCAATCATATAATCAGATGCAGCTTTTACTGCATTTTCATCGCCTGTAATTACAACTTGAGCCGGAGAGTTGTAGTTTGCTACATCAACATAGCCGACTTTTGAACCTTCTGCAAGACCTGCTTTCAACTGGTCTTCAGTAGCATTCAAAACCGCTGCCATAGCACCGCCATTTTTTTGCCCTGCCGGACAGTCTTTTTCAGACTTATTCTTCCCACATGAAGCCTCATTCATCAAATCAGCGCGTTTTTGAATAGCTTTTAAAGTTGTTTCTAAAGACATAACGCCTGCTTCATACATAGCGCAGTATTCACCTAGCGAATGCCCCGCAACATAGTCTGGAGTAATATCCAGTTGAGATTTCAAAGCTTCCAAAGCTGCAATAGACATAGTAACAATACAGGGCTGGGTATTAACAGTTTGTTTGAGGGCATCTTCCGGCCCTTCAAAACACAAGGTTGTAATACTTTTCCCTAAAACTTTATCAGCTGTATCAAATACTGATTTTGAACTTTCAAAACTGTCATACAAATCTTTTCCCATGCCGACAGATTGAGAGCCCTGTCCCGGAAAAAGAAACGCAATTTTCTTTGTCATAAATTATACTCCTTAAAAATTAAATTCTAGCAAATACCTTCACGAAGCCTGATAATCGCACCGCCCCAGGTCATACCTGCGCCAAAGCCGCAAAGAACTGCCGTTGTTCCAAGTTTCACATTGCCTTTTTCAACGCTTTCTGCTAAAGCTATAGGAATTGAAGCAGCCGATGTGTTTCCGTAATATTTGATATTTGTAACTACTTTTTCATCAGGATATCCGAGTCTTTCCTGAACAGCTTGAATAATTCTGATATTTGCCTGATGAGGAATTAAATAATCAATATCTTCAGGCTTCAAACCAGCGCCTGTTATAAGATTTTCAACATAATGCGGAAGAACTTTTGCTACAAATGTATAGACCCCGCGTCCGTTCATTCTTATACCCTTTGGTTTTTCTTCATACTGCTCGACAAGCGGGCAATTCTTTCCGTCGAATGAAAGTTCGATTAGGTTGCCGTAATTCCCGTCAGCTTTGATATCAATTGCAATAACATCATCAATTCCGTCTTCTGCCTGAGTAACAACCATTGCACCTGCACCGTCGCCAAAAAGAATAGATGTACCTCTGTCAGCCCAGTTTACAAGACGTGAATTATTATCTGTTGCAACTAGAAGAATATTCTTATACATGCCTGAAGCAATATAAGCTCTTGCAATACTTAAAGCATAAACTAACCCTGTACACGCTGCAGTAATATCAAATGCAGGAATAGGTTTAGTAATTCCGAGTCTTGCCTGAATATGGCAGGCAATTGCAGGATACAAATCAGGCGGAGCAGATGAAGCAGCAAGAATTAAATCAATTTCCTCTGCCTTCATATTAGCTTTTTCTAAAGCTTTTTGCGCAGCTTCAAAACCCAAATCAATAGCATTTTGCTCACCTGAAACAACTCGTCTTTCTTTAATCCCTGTACGGGTATAAATCCACTCATCAGATGTTTCGTACAATTGCGTTAAATCATCATTTGTAATAACTGTTTCAGGTAAACTATACCCCACACCTGCAATTCTTAACGGAATTAATTTATCTGTCATTTCTATTCCTCATAATATTTAGCTATTTTTTCATTTATACCGGTTTCGACTGCATATTTTGCAACTCTTACGGCATTTTTTATCGCATAAGCTTTGCTTCTGCCATGAGATATTACAGTAATCCCTTTAACCCCTAAAAGCAGTGCTCCGCCAAATTCTTCATAGTTAATTTTTGTATAAATTCTTTTCATAAACGGTTTTGCAAGCAAACCAATAATTTTACCCAGCAAGTCCGCCTTAAATTCTTGTTTAAGCATTCTGAAAAGCATTTGAGATGTTCCTTCAGTAACTTTTAAAGCAACGTTTCCGACAAAGCCGTCGCAGACAACCACATCACAAACACTTAAGAAAATTTCTTTACCTTCAATATTTCCGACAAAATTTAATTTATCCTGCTGTTCTTCAAGCAGTTTGTACGTTGCCTGAGCAAGTTCGTTGCCTTTTCCTGCTTCTTCGCCGATATTCAAAACACCAACTCTCGGATGCTCAATTCCCAAAACATTTTTAGAGAAAGTTGCGCCCATAATTGCAAACTGGTGGAGCATTTCCGGAGTACAATTACTGTTTGCGCCGCCGTCAATAACAACAATAGGCTTTTTTACGGTTGGTAATGTAACAGCTATAGCGGGTCTGTCAATGCCGGGGATTCTGCCGAGTCCGAATAAACTTGATGCCATAGCAGCGCCTGTTGAACCTGCGGCAACTACTGCATCGGAACTTCCTTGAGCAACAGCATCAACAGCCAAAACGATAGATGACTTTTTCTTTTTACGAATAGCCTGCCCGGGGGCTTCACCCATTTCAATAACTTCTGAAGCATGGGTAATTTTAATATCGAGTTTGGAAGGATCAATCTTAACACGATATTTAGCTGCACCGCCTTTACCCAGATCGGTCATGAAACCTTCCTGACTTATTTTGTCAAGTTCTTGTTCTATTCTATCTTGTTTTCCAACAAGCTCAATTGCAACACCGTATTCTTTAGCTGCCCAAACAGCTCCTGCGACGATTTCGTGCGGAGCGTGGTCACCACCCATTGCATCTATTGCTATTCTTGTCATCTTATCCCTCTCAAATCTAGTTTAACGGTTGAACAGGTGAATGGTTTGAAAAAGTTTTCAACCATTCACCGTCAATTATTATTTTTCTTCAGTTTCAGAAGTTTCTTCAACAGGAGCTTCTTCTTTAACTTCTTCTGTTTCAGTTTTTACTTCTTCAACTTTAGTTTCTTCAGCTTTTTTAGTTGATTTTTTTGCAGGTTTCTTTTCTTCTTTAACTGCTTCTTCAACTCTGTCTTTTATGCTTACGGGTTTTCCTTTGTAAGTTCCGCAAGCTGTGCATACTGTGTGTGTTAATACTGTTGCTCCGCAATTAGGGCACTTTGTAGTTTCCGGTTTAGTTGCCTTCCAGTTGCTTCTTCTGTGTCCTTGTGCTGAGTGTCCTGTTCTTTTCTTAGGTACTGCCATTTTTCTTTTTCCTTTTTATTTTCTTATACTACTTATATTTCTTATTTTCCTTCGATTTTGATGTTTTTGAAAACTTCTAATCTCGGATCGGATAAATTTTCTTCTTTTAAAAATTTATCCCCATTACAATTTATACCACAAACTTTCTTATTTGGTAAATTTAATATTACAGATTGATACAATAAGTCATAAATATCAATTTCATCTGCTCCGTTAAGATCTGTAACAAATTGTCCGTCTTTCAATTCAAACTCCTGTCCGTAATCATCCAGGAGAGTGTGTTTTGCAAACATTTCATCAATGTCAAAATCAAATTTGTAATCAAATTCATTAAGACACAAATCACATTCTAGTTTAACTGTGCCTTTAGCATTACCTCTAACTTCAATAAATTCTCCTAGAGATTTTATCTCCAAATCAGAGGTTACCGGAGTAAGACAATTTAATCCCTCAATTTTATCTTCAAAATGAAAATTAAGTGATTTTGACGGTGTATTTTCAAGATCTTCTATTGAAATTTTGTAATCCATTCTATCCTACGTATTGTTCTTCCTGAATTGCAACTGCTGCTATTTGATTTGAAACAAAACAGACTTTTTTCAACGGTCCTAATGTTTCCTTTTCAATCAAAGTTGCAGCAGCGCTCTTTATTGACTGCTGTAACTCAGCATAAAGTTCTTCCGGTTTTTCAACATACAGAACTAAAGGCGCTGTAGAACCCTTCAAAAAAACTAATACTGAAATTCTTTTTTTAATATTTTGTGCGTTAAATTGTTGTGCCATTTTCACACTCCTTCTATTATCCGAGTATAAAAATTATAAAATAAAAAGAGAAGTATTGTCAATTTCATAAACAATGTTATTGGAAGTAAAACAATCTACTAAAGATACCTTGTATGTACTTTCTTGTACCGACAAGAAAGTACCACAAAGAAACTCTCGGCTTACACTCCGTTCACTAATCAACTGTAATTGCTCAACTAAAGCCGGCTAAACTCACTCAACTATCGCTGTAAATCAGTTTTCAAATCCTATAATTTTACGTTCAAACAATAGCCGGCCTGTTATTGTTTCGCAAACATTGATTGTTCACTACGCTAATAGCCGACTTATTTGTTTTGTAGCGACGATAGCGATAACGAACAATAATTGCCGGCGAAGCATATTTCAAAGGTGTGTATTGTTTGAGCGTAAGCGAGTTTACACACCTTCTAGCTGAGCTGTTGCAAATTATTAGAGAGTGAAGCGTGTCGCTGGTTTTGAGGCACTTTTGCCATCAAAAGTGCCCCTGTCTGGAAGACCCGCCGGAGGCAAATAAACTATGATTAGATTGTTTTACTTCCAATAACATTGTTTATGTAAAAAGGCAGGTATAAAACCTGCCCTTTTTACAAATTAAATTAATTTTAAAATTAATGAACCAGCGAAAGTTTCATTGTTTTTTCTATAATTTCATTTAAGCTTTCAGCTTTTAACGACGCACCGCCTATTAAAGCACCGTCAATGTCTGATTTAGACATTTGTTCTTCAATTGTTGAAGGTTTAACAGAGCCGCCGTATAAAATTCTGATAGAATCAGCAGCTTCAGCACCTGCAACTTCTTTAACAACGCCTCTAATCATTGCAATAACTCTATTTGCTTCATCAGCGTCGCAAGTTTTGCCTGTTCCGATAGCCCAGATAGGTTCATAAGCAATAACTGATTTTGCAACATCTTCTGATGAAATACCATCAAGAGCAGCTTTAATCTGTCCTGCAATCCAAGAATCTGTTACACCTGCTTCTCTTTGTTCAAGAGTTTCACCGCAGCAGATAATAGGAATTAAACCGCCAGCAAGAATTGCTTTAGCTTTTTTGTTAATCATTTCATCAGTTTCAGAAAAATATTGTCTTCTTTCAGAATGACCGATGATTACATAATCGCATCCTGCATCTTTCAACATTTCAACAGAAATTTCGCCTGTATAAGCGCCTGATTTTTCCCAGTGGCAGTTTTGTCCGGCAATAGAAATTTTGTTGCCGCCGCAGCCGCAGTCACATTTAACAGCTTCTACTGCTGATATTGATGTAAATACCGGAGCAATAACAATTGTCGGCAATTGAACTGCTGTATAATCTTTTACAAAATTTTTAACACCTTCAAAAACTTCTTTAGCTTCATCACGAAGTAAATTCATTTTCCAGTTTCCTGCAATAATAGGTTTTCTAGACATAATATTCTCTCCTTTTTATCCATTTTGTAAACACTTTTATTAACTATTTTATAATTGTTGGAGGTTCCGCCTCCTTTTTAATTATATGAAGAAAAAATTTTATTGCAATTAGACATTTTATTTTATAAATTCTTCTTTAATAAATCTCTAAAGGCTATTTTTATATGTTTCTTAGTTTAAGATAATCTCTTAGTGCTGTCTGCCAGTTTCTGCAAATACCGTTGTTTTCCATAACGCTGTATTTAGGGCGCTTTGCAGGACGTGGGAATTCATCTGTAGTGCAAGGAACTAAATTTACGTTCAAGCCCGAACGGACAAAAATTTCTCTTGCAAACCCGTACCAGCTTGTCGAGCCTGAGCCGCAGACGTGGTATGTTCCGTAAGGTTTTGACAGAAGTTTTACAATACCGTTTGCTAGTTCGACTGTCCACGTCGGGCAGCCTGTCTGATCATCAACAACCTTAATTTCTGGTTTATCCGCCAGAGAAAGCATAGTTTCGACAAAATTTTTACCGTGATGACCGTAAAGCCAGCTTGTACGTGCTATATAATATTTCGGACAAAGACTTCTTACAGCCTCTTCTCCTTCATATTTTGTCATGCCGTAATTATTTATCGGATTTATTCTGTCATCAGGTTTGTAAGGCGAATTTTTTGTTCCGTCAAACACGTAATCCGTTGAAATATAAACAAGAGTAATTTCATTTTTCCCGCAAACTTCGGCAATATTTTCAGTACCAGTAACGTTAATCAGCTCAGCGGTTTTCAAATCTTCTTCAGCTTTATCTACATTAGTGTACGCAGCACAATGAATTACGATATCAGGTTTTTCTAAATTTAAAACTGATTTTACCTGTTCAGCATTTGTAATATCAAGGTTATTAACGTCAGTTTCTACAACTTCAAATCCGTTATCTTCCAAAATCGGACATAAATCCTGCCCGAGCATGCCATTGGCGCCTGTAACTAATATTTTCATTCATTAAATCCTTTCTTTTTGAAAGATGCAAAGATGCCAAGAGGCATAGATGCATAGTCCATTACGTTAAAATCTTTCTTCTTAAAGCATTCAACATTCTTGATAATTCATTTATACTTGACTTTACTGCCTCATAATCACTCCTATGATACAGACTTTGCATCTTGGCATCTTTGCATCTTCGCATCTATATGATGCATCCACTCTTGATTGTTCAAATACCAGTCTATCGTAAGCTTTATACCTTCTTCAAATGTCAAAGACGGTTTCCAGCCGAGTTCATTTTGAATTTTATCGTTGCAAATTGCATAACGTCTGTCATGCCCGAGTCTGTCTTTCACATATTCAATCGAGCTTTCATCTTTGCCCATAGCATCTAAAATAAGATGTGTAATTTCAAGGTTAGTTTTTTCGTTGTGGCCTCCGATATTATAAACTTCGCCGACTCTGCCTTTATGTAAAACTGTATCAATTGCTGCACAATGGTCATACACATATAACCAGTCGCGGACATTTAATCCGTCGCCGTAAACAGGAACTTTCTCACCTCTCAAAAGTTTTGAGATAAAAAACGGTATAAGTTTTTCAGGATACTGATAAGGTCCGTAGTTATTTGAACAGCGGGTTGTCAAAACAGGCATTCCGTAAGTTTCATGGTAAGCTCTTACAAGCATATCCGCAGAAGCTTTTGAAGCAGAATAAGGACTGTTAGGAGCGAGCGGAGTAGTTTCCGTGAAATATCCTGTCTTACCTAATGTTCCGTAAACTTCATCTGTTGAAACCTGCAAATATCTCTCTGTTTTAAAATCACGCGCCGCCTGCAATAAATTCAATGTTCCTTTGACATTTGTTTCAATAAAAATTTCAGGCCCTGTAATTGAGCGGTCAACATGTGATTCTGCTGCGAAATTCACAACCATATCAACCTGTTCAACAAGTTCGGGAACAAGTTTTTTATCGCAGATATTTCCATGTACAAATTTGTAATTGGGATTATCTTTAACATCGTCAAGATTTTCAATATTGCCGGCATAGGTAAGCGCATCAAGATTAATAATTTTATAATCAGGATGATTTTTTAACATATATCTAACAAAACAGCTTCCGATAAATCCGGCACCGCCGGTAATTAAGATTGTTTTACCCATTATATTTTCTCCTTGCGATTAGCAGTTTTACCAAAAATCTCATATAGAGATTTTTGAACTCTGTCCTTTTCCGACAATATAGGCTCAAAATCAATTCCCCAGTCGATATTTATATCTTTGTCGCACCACAAAATACCTCTGTCAGCCTGCGGAGCATACTCACCGCTTGCTTTATATAGGAGTTCCGCTTCATCAGACAGTACAACAAAACCATGTGCAAAACCCTCGGGGATAAATAACATGTGCTTGTTTTCCTCTGAAAGTTCAACCTTAACATACTGTCCGAAAGTTTCTGATTCCGGTCTTATATCAACCGCAACATCATAAATTCTCCCGCGAGAACATCTGACAAGTTTTGCCTGAGCGTATGGAACTTCCTGATAATGAAGTCCGCGTAAAACATGTGCAGTAGATTTGGAATGGTTATCCTGATTAAATTCTACATCAATTCCGTTAGCAAAAAACTCCGATTTTTTGTAACTTTCCAGAAAAAATCCTCTGTTGTCGCCGAAAACTTTCGGCTTAACAAGTATTACATCTTTAATCCTCTGTGGTATAAATTCAAACGGCATTTTTAACTCCCTTTTTTAATAATTATACTACAAATAAATATTTATTAACAAAACGGGTAATAGTAATTTTTTTTTAATAACTTGATAATTATAAATGCATTCAAGAAAGAGGATATATAATGAACAAAATTTTAAAAGCAGGATTAATTATTTTAAACATTCTTACATTCACTCAAGCTGCAGTATTTGCACAAGTTGACCAAATCAAGTTTGATAAACAAACGTATAAATTATCCAACCCTGACAGCAAAACTAAAAACTTTGATTATCTGTTAAAAGATGAAAATATAGGCAACTGGCACACAAAAATTCAACTTACAAATTTCCCGGATCTGACAAATGCAACAGAAGCCGCAGCCGAATTTGCACATAAAATTCAAGAAGAAACAAAAGGTGCATCAGTCCTTTTATATCCTGATGCTGCAATGGTTGGTTACCTTAATTATCCGGCAGACAAAGAATATTACGAATACAACACCGCGGTTTATCAACCGGCAAAAACAAAAGGTCTTGACAGATTTTTATACGCAAAAAGATTTTATGCATCCGAACTCGGCGGACAAGAAGAAGCAAGGAAGAAAGCAATAGATTTTGCAGAAAAAAACAATAAAAAATATATGGAAATGGTAAACAAAGAAGCTCCAAAATATAAAGTTGATTAGATTAAAATTAAATGATAAACTAAATACATGCTAAGAAATACTTTAACTTTTAAATTCGGAAAAACTATAGGTTTATTTTATCTAATTTGTACAGCGGCCGGTATTTTTACAATTACCGCAGAAAAAATATATTATTTAATCAGGCATACTCAAATTCCCGATTACGGACTTTCCTTTGCTGTAATTCTTCTTTTAAATGCATTTGTAATATTTGTAGCAAATTTCTTTGCTATAGAAATTATTCTGGCAGTTATAGATTGTTTCAGAATAAAAAAAATCATTAATCAGTCAAAATCAGAAACAAACTTACCCCGACAAATTTATGAATATATTTTATTTTCAATCTCAATTATTGTACCTGCCGGTTATATATGTGCAATCTTACCAAATATAAAATAAATTCTATTATTGTAAAGATTATTTTATAATTACCAAATTACATGTGTTTGTGATACAATATTATCAAGGAAATAAACCTTTAAATAATAGACTAATAATATATACCGAATAGAGGGGTAGGGAAAAGCATGAGCAATCAACAAAGTATGTTTAGTGACGGGAAAATCGTTCCTGTAAATATTAGAGAAGAGATGAAACGTTCATATATAGATTATGCGATGAGTGTAATCGTAGGACGTGCGCTTCCGGATGTTAGGGACGGCTTAAAACCTGTTCATAGACGTATTTTGTATGCTATGAACGAACTTGGCATGACACCTGACAAACCGTTTAAAAAATGCGCGCGTATTGTCGGCGAAGTTCTCGGTAAATATCACCCTCACGGCGATACTGCTGTTTATGAAGCATTAGTTCGTATGGCTCAAGACTTTTCAACCCGCTATTTAACAGTGGACGGACACGGTAACTTCGGTTCTGTTGACGGCGACGGCGCTGCTGCTATGCGTTATACAGAAGCCAGAATGCATAAAATTACACAATCCATGCTTGCCGATATCGACTGTGAAACTGTTGAATTTGAGCCGAACTTTGACGGTTCGCTGCAGGAGCCCTCTGTTTTGCCTGTAAGACTTCCAATGCTTTTATTAAACGGATGTTCAGGTATTGCAGTCGGCATGGCAACAAATATTCCGCCTCACAATTTGTCAGAAATCGTTGACGGTACAATCGCTTTGATTGATAACCCGAATATTACAGTATCTGAACTTATGGAATATATTAAAGGGCCTGACTTCCCGACAGCTGCAACAATTATCGGACTGAACGATATTAAGCAGGCTTACGAAACCGGAAGAGGTTCTATAAAGATGCAGGCCGTTGCAAACTTTGAAGAAATTGCAGGCGGCGGCGGACGCCAGGGACGTACGGCAATCGTCGTTACAGAAATCCCTTATCAGGTAAATAAATCAGTTTTAATAGAAAAAATTGCGGAACTTGTTAAAGATCAAAGAATTACAGGAATTTCAGATATCCGCGATGAATCCGACAGAGAAGGCATGCGTATCGTAATTGAGCTTAAACGCGACGCAAAACCTGATGTTGTTAAAAATAATTTGTTCAAATATACTCAATTGGCAACAACGTTCGGTGTGAATATGCTTGCTTTATGCGGCAAACAGCCGAGATTGATGAATTTGTATGAGGTTCTCTCGGAATTTGTTGAACACAGGGTTGAAATCGTTACAAGAAGAACTATTTTCTTCCTGAAAAAAGCTAAAATCCGCGCACACATCTTGGCAGGTTTGATTATTGCACTGGGCTCAATTGATGAAGTTATTGAACTTATTAAAAAATCAAAAACAACTGATGATGCAAGAAACGGCTTGATGAGCAGATTCGGGCTTGACGCAGATCAGGCTAACGCAATCCTTGAAATGCAATTGAGAAGATTGACAGGCTTGGAACAAGACAAAGTTAAAGCAGAATACGATGAACTTGTTAAGAAAATCGCCGAATATGAAGACATCTTAGCAAGCCGCCAAAAAATTCTTGACATTATCAAGGGCGAACTTCTTGAGGACAAAGAAAAATACGGAGATGACAGAAAAACTCAAATTCTGCCGGAACAGGGCGAAGTTACAATTGAAGACTTGACCCCGAATACTCCGATGGCTGTATTTATTACACATCAAGGATATTTGAAACGTATTTCATTAGACACATTTGAAAGACAAAACCGTGCAACACGCGGCAAATCAGGAATGAAAACAAAAGAAGACGACGATATTCAGCACTTCTTCACAGCAATGATGCATGATAAAGTTCTGTTCTTCTCATCAAAAGGAACTGTTTACAGCCTGAATGTCTATGACTTCCCTGAAGGCGGACGTCAGGCAAAAGGCCTGCCTATCGTCAATGTTCTTCCGATAGATCAGGATGAAAGAATCACGGCAGTTGTTCCTGTAAGCAACTTCTCACATGATTTGAATTTGATTATGCTGACTAAAAAAGGTTACATAAAACGTATTGAACTCGATAACTTCTCAAATATCAGAAGAAACGGCATTATTGCAATAGGTCTTGAAGAAAACGACGAACTCGACTGGGTAAAACTTGCAACCGCAAGAGATGAAATAATTATCGGAACATCCTGCGGTATGGCAATCCGCTTCCCGATTGAAGATTTAAGACCTTTAGGCAGAAGCGCAAGAGGGGTTACATCAATGAAATTACGTTCAGGCGACGAAATCGTAGGATGTGACATTGTACCTAGAGATTATGATGCTGATTTACTTGTTGTAACTTCTGACGGATTTGGCAAACGAACAAAATTATCCGAATTCAGAAGCCAGAACAGAGGCGGAATAGGTCTTATCGCAACAAAATTCAAATCAACTTCATCAAAACTTGTTGCGCTGACAATTGTTAAAGAATCCGATGACATTATGATGGTAACCGCAAACGGTGTTGTCACAAGACTGAATGCAGGTTCAATCTCACGTCAGGGACGTCCTGCAACAGGTGTCAGAGCACAGAACCTGACAGACAACGATACTGTTGTGTCAGTAAACAAAATAGTCAACCCTGACGAAGACGAACAGGTTAAAAAAGATGTTGCGGCAATGGATGCACAGGATGCACAAAACAATGTGTCCCAGACAAGTCTTTTAGATAATAATTCAGAGGAATAATATGGTTTTAGAAAATAAACTTGGTATTGCTGACTCTGCTGAACTTGCAAGACAGGAAGAAAAAATAAGCAAGAAAAAAGCCATTGAACTCTTTGAAAAAGGATTGCTTGATTCTCTTGAAGCAGGGACTTTTAAAACATTATCTAAAATTCATAAATATTTGTTTGATGAAATTTATTACTTTGCAGGTGAAATCAGAAATGTTAATATTGCAAAGGGTAATTTCAGATTTGCACCTGTTATGTATCTAAAACCGGCTCTGGAACATATTGATACAATGCCGCAGTCAACTTATGAAGAAATTATTGAAAAATATGTTGAAATGAATGTTGCACATCCATTTAGAGAGGGTAACGGCAGATCTGCACGAATATGGTTAGACCTGATACTGAAAAAAGAAATTGGCAAGGTAATAGACTGGAATAAAATTGATAAAGAAGATTATCTGCTTGCAATGGAACGAAGTCCGATTAAAAGTGTAGAAATAAAAGAACTCTTAAAACAAGCACTTACAGATAAAATAAACGATAGAGAAGTCTATATGAAAGGTATAGACGCAAGTTACAATTATGAGGGTTATTTTATCTATAGAACCCAGGATTTATAAAATACGCTGATTAACAGGTTAACAAATGCGCTACAGCAACGAACGCACAACAATGTGGTTCAATAATCCTGAAAAATAAAAAAACGGGCTTTCCAATCCGTTTTTTTATTATCATTTTTATTATTGTTTTAAATTTTGAATTTTGGAATTTCCAATTTCGGTAATTTCGGCAAACTATCCTTAAAATGTCTCATTGCTTCAAGAGCCTGATCCCAGGTTGCATTCTGCGGTAAATTAAACTCACGAATAATTTTTGCAACTTCCTTTTGTCCTTTTTCTGTTAATTTACCGCCTTTATCAAACATATCCTTTGTAATGCCCTTGAGAGCGTTAGGAGTAATTTCCGATCTTATACCATGCATATAAACAAGTTCTTCCGCTAATTTTTTATCTTTTACCGCCGTTCTTTTTACTGCATTAGCAAATCCTTTAATACCGGACTTTAACATTGTAACTTTTGACATAATTAATTTTCCTTTCTTTATTTTTTTTAATTTTTCCCTATTCTTGGAAATCAATTTCCCTTTATACTTTTATAAAAACAGTTAGAGCAAAAATATTGACAAGAGCGCAATACATCCTATCCTATCCTATCCTAGGAGGCATTATATTTGAATTTTAGCCTATTTTAAATCTATCTTTACATTTCGTTACATGTATATATACACATCACATATTTAAATAAAAAAAATAAATACTAAAATTTTATGTTATAATTTTCTAAAAAAGGAGAACTATATGCAGAACATCCGTTGGGTTCAACGTTTTGAAAATTTTGAAAAAGCTTCAATAAATCTTAATGAAACAATAGAATGCATTAAACATAACGGGATTAATAAAATTTATACAATGGCATTAATTCAGGCTTATGAAATAGTTTTTGAACTGGCGTGGAAAACTATGAAGGATTATTTGGAATTCAACGGAATTATAACTGACACTCCCCGCGAAACAATTAAAGAAGCTTTTTCAAAAAATATTATTTCTGACGGCCATATCTGGATTGAAATGATGGAAGCCAGAAACAAAACATCTCATACATACAAGGAAGAATACGCAAAAAGCCTGTGTGACGATATTTTAAATATTTATTCTAACCAAATAATTAATTTACTTGAATTCTTCAAAGGTAAAATAAATGGATAAATTCGGACTTCCTGATAAAACAATTGAAGCAATTAACAATCTATTTGCATCATTCAAAGAAATTGACAAAGTTAAAATATTCGGTTCTCGCGCAAGAGGAGATTTTAAAAGAGGTTCTGATATTGATTTGGCACTGTTCGGGGAGATAAACGAAAAATTATTGCGTCATATAACATCTGAACTTGACGAGCTTCCAACACCTTACAAATTTGATGTTGTAAATTATAATGACATAGAGAACACTGCTTTAAGGCAAAATATAGACAATGACGGAAAAATATTTTTCAAAAAAACATATAAATAAATTCGATAAAAGTTATCTTCCTTACATAGTAAATTTTACCGACGAAAATTCTATTGATGAAAAATTTTATAATTTAATTAAGAATGATTTGACAGAAATATAAAATTATTTACTTACATAAAATTCAGCCGAGGCAAGAATTTTATGCGGATTGTCTTTTGAATAAACCCTCATAAAATAAAAACCTTCCTGATTTAATACAAAATAATCCGTAAAATAATTTATTTCTTCATCCTTTAACCTAATATCTCTTGTTTGAATAAGGTTGTAGCCGAGTCTACCGTAATCGTTATCTTTTTTAATTATTTGAATATACAAATACCTCGATTCAACCTTTTCTGGCATCAAAATTACATAATAAATTCTGCTGCCCGCCTGAAAATTGACCGAATAATCATATATATTTTTTTCGGTAATAGGATATTTATTAAACAAAATCGCGGCTTTATCCTGAGTACAGGCAGTTGTAAAAATAAGCAGCAAAAATGTTATGAAAATCAATATATATTTTTTCATTCTTCCAGAGTCTTAATTTTTTCTTGGATTGTTTTTGCAAGTGCTGCATCCTTGTTTCGAGTTAAAAATATTTTGTAATTATTAACAGCTTCTTTCTTGTTACCGTCCTGCTCGTATGCAATACCAAGGGCGTAATAAGCATAACCGTAATTCGGATCAAGAGTAATCACACGATGAAAACACTCTTTAGCCTTATTATTGTTATTATCGTTAGCATAACCAAGCCCTAAATTAAACCAGCCGTCTGAATAGTTCGGGTTTACAACAATTGCTTTCTTATAAAAATTAATTGCATTTTTATTATCATCTTTCAGCTTATATATATTGCCTATTTTAAGAAGTGTAACCTCATCTGAAGGTTTAATTTTTAAAGCATCCTGATAATCTTTTATAGCCTGATCATAATTTTTATTTTTATAATTTTCATCTCCGCTCTGAATTAAATCTTTATTTTGTTTTTCCTGATTAACTTCTTCCTCTTTAGCGGAATCCATTGAAAGAGTTACTTCTTTTATTTCTGTTGTGTCAGCAGCCTCTGATGAAATTTTAATATCAGAAGGTCTGTTTGTCGCTGATATAAACTCTGCAAATTCATTACTATACTGCGTTTTTTCAGGAGCCATGGAAATTGCTTTCTCATAATATTCAGCAGCTTTGTCATTCAAACCGCATTCTCTGTATGATTTTGCAAGACCATAATATGCATAACTGTCTTTTGTACCATTTTCTATTGCTTTTTCAAATGCCGTAGTTGCAAGAGAATAGTTATGGTCAGTCAGATATTCATCACCCTGTGCAACAAACGCAGCTGCCAGATTATTTTTTACGGCAGCATCTGTATTTTTTTCTTTCAAAAGAGTTTCATAAATTGCAATTGAACCAGTATAATCTTTCATTGCATGCAATACAAGAGCTTTATTATATCTCAGATTATAGTCATCTTTTTTAACTGCAAGTACTGCATCATAATATTTCAAAGCATTATGATAATCTTTTTTCAAGTGATAGCATTCTGCCAGATCCTCTTCAAGCTCAATATCTTTTTTATCTTTCTGAAGTTCAAGAGCCTTTTCGTAATTTGCAATTGTCTCATCAAGCTGATTTAAACGCTTATACACAATACCTATATTTTTATAAGCTCTTGCATCCTGCGGGTAATTTGCTATAAATATCTTGTAATTTTCTATCGCAGCTTCATCCTGCCCCATATCAGCAAGTAAATTTCCATAATCAAGACGCAAAAAATGTAGCGCAGGCTGTTGTCTGAAAATTACATCATACTGAGCAAGTGCAAGATCATCTTTATTTAGCTCCTGATAAGACATCGCAAGACTGATACGTGCAGAAATATTGTCAGTGTCAGCTTCTACAGCTTTTTCTAAAAATTGAGCAGATTTTTCATAATTTTTTACCTGATATAGAGCCAGCCCGTAATTTGCAAAGTCTTTAAATCCTGCGGGATTTTTACTGTATAAACTTTCATATTCATTTACCGCAGCCGAGTAATTGCCGCTGTTAACGTATGATGCTGCAAGATTTTCCCTTGCCTCTCTATGCTGTGAATAAGTCGCAAGAAATTTGTTGTAATTTTCTATCGCAGATTTATAGTCTCTTAACTGGTACTGGACATTTGCAATATTCAAATAGTTATAAAGATATTCAGGACACATTTCAAGAACTTTATTATAAGCTTTTAATGCATCAGTATATTTACCCTGATTTTCATAAATACTTCCGATACTTAAATATACATATCCGTCAGTAGGTTTAAGCTCCAAAACTTTTGTGTAAGTAGCAAGGGCTTTTTCGTATTCACCCATCTCGCTGTATACACCCGCAAGCTTTGTATAAATCATGACATCATTTGCAGAAATATTTAAAGCCTCTGTCAATTTTTGAACAGCTGTAGCATAATCTTCCTTATATTCTGCAGAACATGCCTGCTGATATAAAGAATTAGCTTCAGGCGTCATAGCTTGAGCCTGTACATTTCCCAATACTAAAGATAATAATACCGCTATTAATAAATTCTTGTTTATAATACCACTCTCCTAATCTTTAAACATCATATATAACAATATTATATCAAAAAAATTATATTTGTGTAAAGCTATGAGTATAAACTTCCTGATTAAGAATAATTCTTGCAGCTTTTACAATATCAATCTGCTCTTTTGAATCTTTGTTATAATCAATCTCCGAAATATCTTCAAAATTACGCACAAGTTCAACGAGCTTTATATACAATCTATCAATATCATTTTCTGGAGTATTATTTTCCAGCATTTTAAATATTCTGACAAGTTCACAATCTTTTGCATCAATTATAGCTGCATCTAAACCGGCTCCAAAAGCTAAAGTCCCGTAAACTCTGTTAATAAGCGGTCTTATTTCAGCAGGACTCCCGTTTGAAATATTTGATAATCCTATTACTGTTTTTACCGGCGGATCAAAACTTTCTTTAATCATTTTTATTGTATTTATTGCTTCCAGTCCTTGAGATTGCTCTACACATACCGGTAAAACAAGAGGATCAAAAAACAGGTTTTCATTGTTAATTCCTTTTTCCAAACACTGTTCATAAATATTAAAAGCAATTTCCATTCTGCCATCAGAAGTTTTGGGAATTCCGGTGTCTTTTGAAAGAGTAAGAGCTATAAGATTACTGTTAAACCTGAGAGCAAGAGTAATCATTTTACTTAATCTCGGTTCATCAGCAGAAGTACTGTTTATAAAAGTATCACCTTTGAAAGACTCTAACCCTTTTTCCATTTCATCAGCATTTGTCGTATCAAAAGATATATTCAAACCTGATTCTTCTTCAACAACTCCGGCAAGCCATGTTAAAATTCCGCTGAACTCTCCTTTTGCAGGTCCTACATTCAAGTCAATATAATCCATGTTTGATTGAATTTTTATAAGTTGTGAAATAAATTTTTTATCACGATTTATAAGAGCTTCCCTAACCTGTTTTGAAATAACATGTATATTTTCGCCTATTAAAATCATAAAAAAATTATAACATAAAATTTGTAATAAAGATTACCTTACCGGGTAATTGAAAAAATGTCTTACAACATTTAATATTTATTTGTCGATACTGCATTCAAAAATATTTACAAAAATTTACATCAATATTTTGCCACTATGACTATATCTTGGTGATAGTCACTTTTTACGTCACTAGAAAAAGTTGTCAAGATATGTTATAATTTATACATGAATTATATATGGGGTCACTAAATCAAAACAAAAAGGAGTAGGTCTATGACGGTGTTAGTTTCAGAAACAACAAAGGACAAAAGCATTAAATCAAAATTTAACGACGAATTTGAAAATTACTTGAAAAATCAATGCCTGAAAACAACTTTCAACGGAATTGAGTTGGAAACATTTTCATGGTACAAAAAAGTTTTAGGTCTGGTATAAGAGAAAAACAAAAAGGATTTTAAGAGTAATTATGTATTTAGTTAATTAAAATCGACCGCATTTTATACGGTCGATTTTGAATGCCGAATTTATGAAATTTCTCTTATCATTTCCTGGGCTTCCTCACATTCAGGAAAAGCATCGACAATTTTATCAAGAGTCGCAAGGGCTTCATCTTTATTGTTCAATTTTTCATAACATCTTGCACTGTTCAATAAAAGATTTACATTCAAAGGATTTTTTTCAAGCATATGCTTAAATATATTATTTGCCTGCTCAAAATCCCCCAGTTCGTAATAACAAAGTCCAAGTAAATTTTCACAATCATGTGTTTTTTCTAATTCGTAAGACTTTATAAGAAACATTTTTGCATCATCAAATTTCTCTTGAAGAAATCTGATTTTTCCGGCAATAAAATACATAAAGCCGTTATTTGTATCATGTTCAAGAACATGTTCTATTTGCTTGTATGCATTATCAAAATCTTTCAGCTGAGTTTTATTAAGTGCCGAAAATGCCAAAGCATTAATATCATCCGGTTTTAGTTCCAACGCTTTTTGATAATATTTATCAGCTTCATCGAAATTCGTGGTTGAATGAAGATAATTTGCATATTCAAAAAGAATATCAAAATCATCCGGAGCAAGCTTTAATGCACAATTAAATTCATCTTGCGCATAATCAAACAATCTTTTACTCAAATACAAAACACCAAGATCCTTATGAGCAGGAGCAAATTCAGGATTAAGCTCTATAACTTTTTTTAAGATTTTCTCAGCTCTGTCCATATCTCCTGTTTTTACACAAAGATGAGCAAATTCATAATATATTTCAAAAGAAACATTTCCTTGAATAAGTATTTTTTCATAGAGATCTTTAGCGTTTACAAATTTGCCGGTTTTCATATAAATGTTTGCAAGCCTTCTGGCCATTGAAACAGATTTAGGATTAAGCAAAACAAGATGTGCAAGAATTGCAATAGCACTTTCATAGTCACCGGCAGCATCATAGCAGCATGCAAGATTATACCTGAAATTCGGTTTTTCAGGATTATGCATAACAAGAGTTTTATAATGCTTTATAGCTTCATCAAATTGCCCTGATTTTACCTCGGAAAGAGCAAGAGCTATTAGATAATTATCTTCCGGTTCAATGCTATATGCTTTTATAAAAAAAGTACAAGCTTCTTTATGCTTTCCCTGAAGCTGCAATATTGAAGCAATATTAAAATATGTAATTGAATTTTCAGGATCAAACTCACTTGCTTTCAAAAAACTTTCATAAGCTTTATCAAGATTGCCGATAGTAACATAGCATGTTCCAAGGTTATTATACAACTGCGAATGTTCTGGATTAAGCTCCAGAGCTTTCTCTAAATAAACAAGTGCATCCTCAAACTTTTTCAAAGCCATATATGCAGTACCGGCAATATAATATAAAGTATAATCATCTTTGACATATTCAAATGCTTTTTCTACCGTATCAACAGCCTTTTGCGGCTCTTTATTTTTTACGTATACCACAGCAAGATTTTTGTAAGCATCAACATAACTGCTTCGCAATCTCAAAACTTCTTCATAAGCAGCAACTGCATGCAAATAATCATCCTGGTTGTCATAACAATTTGCAAGATAAAACCAGCTTGACGCATCATCTTTATATTTAACAACCGTTTCAAAAATACCCTGCGCTTCTTTAAATTCTCCGAGGTTAATATGACAAAGTCCGAGAAGTTTTAAACCTTCTGCATCTTTTTCATCATTTTTTATTAATGCCGTTAATTCTTTTTTAGCTTCCTCAAACTTTTTTTCGTTTATAAGTTCATTTATTTTATCTAAATTTTCCATACCGAAATTATACACCAAACAAACAGGACATATATAGCAGTTACAGTAAACAGACTAATATTGTCACCAACTTACTTTACAAATTTTAACGATATATGGTATAATAATTATATCAACGCCTTTAAAATTCATTAAATTTTTGTTCGGAAAGGAACAAAAATGGCAAAATCATCAAAATACCCCTCTTTTTCAAGCGGAACTATTTCGGTCAACGGTTCCGATAAAGCTTCTACATATAAACAAGGTAATAACATAATTTCAAATTACAATATGTCTGCAGATGAAAAACGTGCGTATGACTACGCTCAAAAATCTTTTGCTGATTCTCTTTCAAAAGTTAATATCTTTGATGAGGATACACAAAAGAACTTGCAATCACAGCTTAATGCATATACTCTAAACGGTCAAAAAATGATTAACGAAATGTATACTCCCATGCTTGATAATCTTAAAACAGATATTGCATCACGTTTTGGCAATTTTGATAATTCTATATTTATGGATAACCTGAACTCGATAGAAGAAAACCGTGCAGAATCCATGAATAACCTTGCTCAAGACGTACTTGCTAAACGGGATGAACTGATAAATAATGAACTAAGCCAGAGATATACTTATCTCGGCTTCCTGCAAGATGTACAAAATCAGATGAATTCCAATATCTTAAATTATGTATCCGGTTCGCAGGCAAACAGCTCTGCCGGCAACAGCTATAATGCACAGGCTTATGCCGCTAATCAATCAAGAAGCAGTTCTTTAGGGAACTATGCAAACCTTGCATCCGGAGTTTTAAGTTCTATGGGACCATACGGAATGGCAGCTGCAGCTGCACTACAGGTTGCAAAGCAATATGTATAAATAAATTACGGGCTTTACAAAAAGCCCGTTTTCATAAAATTAAAAAATTAAAGCGATAAATCATAAAACTTTTCTGAAATATTCTATTGTTTTCATCAGTCCGTCACGAACATGAACCGTCGGTTCATAACCTAATTTTTCTTTTGCAAGAGTCAAATCAGGACGACGCTGAGCTGGATCATCAGACGGCAGAGGCTTAAACACAATTCTTGAATTAGAATTTGAAAGTTCGATAATCATTTTTGCAAGCTCCAAAATAGTGTATTCTCCGTCGTTACCAACATTTACAGGTCCCATAAAGTTTTCTGTGTTCATAAGAGTAACCATTCCGCGAACCAGATCATCAACATAACAGAAAGAACGTGTCTGTGAACCATCACCGTAAATTGTTATATCTTCGTTTTTAAGAGCTTGAATAATAAAGTTCGACACTACACGTCCGTCATTTTTTGCCATACGAGGACCATAAGTATTAAATATCCTTATAATCCTTATATCAACCTTATGCTGCCTGTGATAATCCATCATTAATGCTTCTGCTACACGCTTTCCTTCATCATAGCAGCTTCTCAAACCTATGGGGTTAACATTTCCCCAGTAATCCTCTTTTTGCGGATGAACTGTCGGATCGCCATAAACTTCGCTTGTCGATGCCTGTAAAATTCTTGCATGCGTTTCATCAGCAAGATCAAGCATATTCGTAACACCGAGGACATTCGTTTTAATGGTTTTAATTGCATTATACTGGTAATGAATAGGACTTGCAGGGCACGCAAGATTATAGATCTGGTCAACTTCAAGAATAATAGGTTCAATTATATCATGCCTGATGAGTTCAAATTCTTTATTATCAAGCAGATGTTCAATATTTTTTCTTGATCCTGTAAAAAAGTTATCAAGACAAATAACATGATTACCCTCATCAAGCAGTTTTTCGCATAAATGCGAACCGATAAAACCTGCACCGCCTGTTACAAGAATATTTTTCATGAAAGTCCTCCGTAAAATATTATAACACAAAAATAACCCTCACCCACCCTTCGGGCACCCTCTCCCAAAGGGAGAGGGGCTTACAACTCATTGTATTTTTGTAAAATAACCTCTAATACAGTATTGATATTTTTTATAACATCATTATCAAAAAATCTTATAACTGTATAGTCAATACTATTTAAGTATTTAGTGCGTTCTTCATCATAGTGAAAATTATCAATATGTTGAGAGCCATCTAATTCAATGACTAATTTTTTTTGCATATTTGCAAAATCAACAATATACTTACCAATAGGTACCTGACGTTTAAATTTGATATTATTTAACTTTCTATTGCGGATATTAAACCATAAAATATTTTCTGCATTAGTTTGATTTTTCCGCAAATCCACCGCATAATTTAGAGCTTTTCTAGTATAATGCCTATTTTTCATAAATTAATTATAGAATAAAAAATCAAATAATATCCCCTCTCCCTATGGGAGAGGGTTGAATTTCAATACGAGCGCAGGCGAGTATTAGAAATTCGGGTGAGGGTCAAAAAAAGACCTGTCATAAGACAGGTCTTTTTCTATTAAATAAATCTTAACTTACTTATCATCAAGTGCTGCAACACCCGGCAATACTTTACCTTCGATAAATTCAAGAGAAGCACCGCCGCCTGTTGAAACGTGAGTGAAATCTTCTGCCTTGAAATATTTTTTAGCAGCTGATACAGAGTCGCCGCCGCCAATTACGGATACTGCACCGTTTTTAGTTGCATCAACAATTGCCTGCAATACAGCTTTTGTACCTTCTGCGAATTTTGGGTTTTCAAATGCGCCTACAGGGCCGTTCATCAAAATTGTTTTAGAATTTTTGATTACTTCAGCAAACGCTTTCTGGCTTTCTGGGCCTGCGTCTACACCTTCAAATCCGTCAGGAATTTCATTAATCGGAACAACTTTGTTTGTTCCGTTGCCTGAAAAATCGTCTGCAGCAAGAACATCTGTTGCCATAACAAGTTTTACACCCTTTTCAGCAGCTTTTTTCTCAATAGCTTTTGCAACTTCCATCTGGTCGTCTTCGCAGATTGAATTACCGATTTTACCGCCGTTAGCTTTTACAAATGTATAAGCCATACCGCCGCCGATAATCATGTTATCAACTTTGTCAAGTAAGTTTTCCAAAACACCGATTTTAGAAGAAACTTTAGCACCACCGACAACTGCTGTGAAAGGTCTTGTCGGATTGTCAAGAGCCTGTGACAAGCATCTGATTTCTTTTTCCATCAACAAGCCTGCAACAGCCGGTTTTAAAACGTGAGCTAATTTTGCAGTTGAAGTGTGTTTTCTGTGAGCTGCGCCAAATGCATCGTTTACATAAAAATCACCGAGTTTTGCAAGTTCGTTTGCAAAAGTCATATCGTCATCTTTTGCTTCTTCAGCTTTATAGAAACGAATATTTTCCAACAAAGCAACCTGACCGTCTTTTAAAGCTTCCAATTCTTTATCAGCGCCTTCGCCTACAGGTGATTTAACAAATAAAACATCTTCGCCCAAAACTTTTGACATATATTTTGCAACAGGTGCAAGGCTGAATTCCATATTCCATTCACCTTTCGGTCTGCCAAGGTGAGCCATAAGAATAATTTTAGCTCCTTTTTCCTGCAAAGCTCTTACTGTCGGAACAATTGCCTGAATTCTTGTGTCATCTGTTACATTTTTGTTTTCGTCTAAAGGCACATTAACGTCAACTCTTACAAGAGCGCGTTTTCCTTTTACGTCACCTAAATCATTAATTGATTTTTTCATATTTTTCTCTCCTTTTCGGCTTATATAAACGGCAACTGCCGTAAATACCCGAGTTTACATGTACTCGCAAATTTATAATACAAAAAACATGAAATTTATCCAAGTAACCAATTAAAAATTTTCTACTTAAATTTTATTTTTATAAAGAAATAAGAAAGGATTTGACATAATGAAGAAAAAAATACTTGCAAGTGTACTTATTATAGGGGCAGTTGCCGCAGGATATTCAATTAATAACATTGCTGTTTCTCATACAAACCCTAATTACAGGGTTGCAATAGTTGATATTCAAAGGGTTGTTGCAAATTCAAATGAGATTAAAACTCTAAAACTAGAACAGGAAAAACAAGTTCAAAACATGCAGACAACTATCAACAAAGCAAGGGAAGAAATCTCAAAAGAAAAAGATCCTGTAAAAATTGCAGCTCTTGAAGAAAAATACAGAAACGACATAAACAACCAGAAACTTGCACTTGATGAATCATACAACAGCAAGCTCAAAGCAATTGACAGCAAAATAAAAACTGCAGTTGTAGAAAAAGCACGTTCAATGAATTACAATATAGTACTGCCTAAAAACACCGTACTTTTTGGCGGCGATGATATTACAGATCAAGTTGCCACCATAATTAAATAAACAACTATTTCATAAATATATTTATCATAATCGGACTTGATCCTTTATCATGGATATCACGCCAAATCTGATTGCTTATCTGTTTTTGCTGAATATCTTTGTTATATTGTTCCGTAACAAATAATTGGCGTTTACGTAATTCATCATAACAGCTGTTATTAACACCGCCCTGTATAGAATCACATTCTGCTAAATTTTGCTCAAATTCTTCCCTTCGATCAGCCCAATAATTATAAATTGATTGTGTTGACTTTGTTCCCTCAGGCCAATACCATTGAATTTCTTTGTATTCTGCATTTTCCAAACCCTTAGGACATAAATCTTTCCATTGAGGTCGTATACTTTCAGCATTCACACTCTGATTGAAAAAAATTGAAAATAAAAACAACAATATAACTACGTTTAATCCAGCCTTCATAAATAATATTATAAGAAAAACAGCAGTTTTTTCAACTTAGTTTAATTATATATGTTATAATGAAGTTATGAATAAGGATTTAAAACAGACATTAAAACTTTTGCCGTCGCTTCCGGGGTGTTATATATATTTTAACAAAGAAGGCGAAGTTATATATGTTGGTAAGGCAAAAATTCTCAAACGCCGTGTTATGAGTTATTTTAATCGAAAGCACGACAGCGTAAAAGTTAATGTTCTTGTATCTCAGATTGAACGGTTGGAATATATAATTACAAATACAGAAGTTGAAGCTTTAATTCTTGAAAGCCATTTAATAAAAAAATACAAACCGCGATATAACATACTTTTAAAAGACGATAAAAAATATCCTTATTTTTTAATAACAGACGAAGATTTCCCGAGAATTACAATTGTCCGCAAAAAAAATATGAATCCCGAAAAAGGTCGTTATTATGGTCCTTATACAGATATTCGAGCAATGCATGCAACTCTTGATTTTCTGAAAAAAATATTTCCTTTAAAACAGTGTAAAACCCCGAAATTTAAAGACCGCCCCTGCCTATACTATCACATTGGACGATGTATGGCTCCATGCCAAAATTTAGTAACATCTGATGAATACAAAGCAATAGTAAAACAGGCAGAGCTGTTTTTATCAGGCAAACAATCCGAATTAATGCGGCAAATTAAAGAGCAAATGCAAAAATATTCAGACTCCCTCCAGTTTGAAAAAGCGGCAAAACTCCGCGACAGCTACAATGATCTTGCCAAAACCTTAGAAAAACAAAAAGTTGTATATGAAAATACAAAACTCAATGAAGATATAATTTCCCTTATGGCAGATGACGGTATTTTTGCAATTGTAATACTTATGATTCGAGAAGGACGACTTATTGACAAAAAAGACTTTGTATATGAAGTTGAGGAAGATGACAGAACCGAATTTTTTGCAACATTTTTCAAAGAATACTACAGCACCCTAAAACTTGAATACCCAGACAAAATAGTTTCAAATGAACTTGAAGCTATAGGTGAAAAAGCACTTTATGAAGAATGGCTTGAAATACTGGCACAAAAGAAAATTAAAATAAGTTACGGAAAATCAGCTCAAGGCAAAGAACTCCAAATGCTTGCAGATAAAAATGCGAAGGTAGTGCTTGATAATGCAAAAATTTCCAAAATGTCTAAAATCAGAGACGATTTTAATGAAATAGGCTCATATTTAGCAGAAAAATTACAGCTCAAAAACTTCCCCTACCGTATGGAGTGTTACGATATTTCGCATATTCAGGGTACAAATACTGTTGCTTCAATGGTTACCTTTATAAACGGCGTGCCTAAAAAATCAGAATACCGGAAATTCAAAGTAAAAATGACAGAAGGTAAACCGGATGATTTTCTATCTATGAAAGAGGTTCTAACCCGCCGGCTTTCACATCTCGGAGAAGAAAAGTGGGAAAAACCAGATTTAATAATCATAGATGGCGGTAAAGGACAGCTTTCCAGTGTTATGGAAATTATAGAAGGACTCGGCATTACCGGAATTGATATTGTAAGCCTTGCAAAAAAACATGAAGAAGTTTTTCTTCCTAAACAATCTAAACCTGTAATTTTGCCTAGAAATTCCAGTGCACTTTTTTTATTTCAACGAATAAGAGATGAAGCCCACAGATTTGCAATAACTTATCACAGAAAACTGCGTTCAAAAAGTATGGTGAATAAAAGCAGCTAAGCTCTGCCACGTTCTCTGGCAATAGTATTCCAGCATTCCATCAGGGCAGGAATTGTATTTGTATTATTAAACCATCTCTGCACATACTTATCATCAGGTCCAAGTCCGCCTTCCATTTTTTCACCCATTTTGATATTATATTTAGCCTCAGACATGCCGACAGTAACTACAACATGCGGAGTTGAATCTTTTGCAATATCCATTGAAAGTTTTAAATTATTATACCTTTCAGGTCTCAAGTTAGCTTTGTTATGCGCATCAGATTGTTGTTCTATTATTACTGATTTTAGTTCCCCTGCAAGCTCATTTAGTGATTTTGCCATTATTAACTACCCCTTCTTTGTTCAAAGGCTCTCAACTTATACCTTACACCAGAACCGGTAACGGATTCTGCCGCTTCTTTAATCTCAGATTTTGTTATTTCCAAATTTTCTTCAACTTTTTTCTCATTTCGAACCTGCTGACTCAAAATTTCACTTGTTTGTGTAAGATATGCCCAGTGCTTTTTCAATTCTCCGCTTATATTAGTACGACCTGCCCACATAGTAATAAATCTTTCATCATACCCCATACTTCCATGAATTTTTTCAAGAGGATCAATTTGATAACAGACGGAAGAAATATTAACTGATACCCAAAAATGCGGCACAGATATTTTTTTAGGCTCCATATATACTTTTAAATTATTATATCTGTGCTGAATTTTTGTTTGAGTATTGTAAGCGTCTGTTTGAACATTTATAAGATAATCTCTTAAGCTATTTTCAAAAACACGTATTGATTCAGTCATTATTACTCCGATAAAATTCTATCTTTCAAATTAATTATTCAAACTATGAATAGGAGCAGGAATTCTTCCTCCCCTGCGGACAAAATTTGCCGACGAAAGTGTATTTACAGACATAATTGGAGCTTTACCCAACAATCCTCCATATACAACTTCATCTCCTATATTCTTTCCCACAACAGGAATAATTCTAACAGCAGTTGTCTTTTTGTTAATCATACCGATAGCCATTTCATCGGCAATTATTCCTGCGATTGTTTCAACAGGCGTATCACCCGGTATTGCAATCATATCAAGTCCGACAGAACATACAGAAGTCATTGCTTCAAGCTTATCAAAAGTTAAATATCCGTTTGCTGCCGCTTCAATCATCCCTGCATCTTCAGAAACAGGAATAAAAGCACCTGATAGTCCGCCGACATGAGAACTTGCCATTATCCCGCCTTTTTTTACGGCATCATTAAGCATTGCAAGTGCAGCGGTTGTACCATGCGCTCCTGCATGTTCAAGTCCCATTGCCTGAAAAATTCCTGCAACACTATCGCCTTCAGCAGGTGTCGGAGCAAGTGATAAGTCAATTACACCGAACGGAATACCGAGTTTATGAGCCAGCTTTCTTCCGACAAGTTCTCCGGTGGAAGTAATTTTATATGCGATATGTTTTATTTTGTTCGCAAGTTCACTCATATCTGCATTTTTATCAAGAGCCTCAATTGCGGCTCTTACGACTCCGGGACCTGAGACACCGACATTAAGCGCACATTCAGGCTCGCCTGTTCCGCAAAAAGCTCCTGCCATAAAAGGATTGTCGCCAGGAGAATTACAAAAGACAACAAGTTTTGCAGCAGCTAAACCGTCAGAATCTTTAGTAAGTTCTGCTGATTTTTTAATTATTTCAGCCATTTTTAAAACAGCATCCATATTTATTCCGGCTTTGGAAGATGCAACATTTATTGAAGAGCAAAGTCTTTCGGTTTGAGAAAGAGCCTCAGGAATACTGTCTATAAGCATTTTATCCCCTTTTGTGCAACCTTTCTCAACAAGAGCAGAAAATCCGCCGATAAAATTCACTCCAACATCTTTCGCTGCTTTGTCTAGAGTTTTCGCAATTTTTACATAATCAGGATTTTTACAAGATTCTCCGATAAGAGATATCGGGGTGACTGATATTCTCTTATTCACAATCGGTATTGAATAAGCATTTTCAAATTCATTTGCATATTCAACGAGATTTTTTGCGTAATGCAAAATTTTGTTGTATATATTTTCACACACAACATTAACATCACTATCCATACAATCCCGCAAACTCAAGGCCAATGTAACTGTTCTGATATCAAGATTGTACAGTTTAATCATATTTATTGTTTCTAAAATTAAATTTTCATTTATCATAAATGCTGTACTCCATGGAAAAATACTTCGGTAACATCCATATTTTTAACTTTCAAACGCATTTCAACGCGTCTGCTTTTGTTATAATCTTCTTTTCCGTTGACCAGTATCGGATCTGAATAGCTTTTGCCCTCTACCACCAGTATCTTTTTTAATTTTTCGTTGTACTGTTTATCATAATTTGTCTTAAATATATAATCAGCTACAGAATTTGCCCTTTGAAGGCTCAAACTCATATTTTTCATATACTGTTCATCGGGATTTTTAATTCCTGCGTAAGACTGACTGTCTGTATGACCTTGAATAATAATATTATCAATATCTTTTATAAGTTCTTCTTTTGAAAAAATTGTATTTATGTAAATAGGAATTAGTTTATCCAAATATTCCTTACCTTTAGGCGAAAGATTATAACTGCTGAGTTCAAAAAGTTCGAGATCGGAAATTTTTATATCACCGGTCATAGGATCAACCTGAGCATTAATGTTTGCTTTTTTCAGATTTTCAATAAGTTCTTTGTTGACTTCAATCTGCTGTTTTTTCTTTTCCAGCGTCTGCTGAGTAAATCCTGTTATCGCAAGCACAAACAAAGTCATAAAAATAATAGCCAGACCTAAAAGCAAGTCTGCCATAGTTGTCCAAAATATATTATTATCGCCCTCTTGAGCTGCTTGTTTTCTGGGCATCAAAGCCATAAAACGCCTCCGGAATTAAAATAAATCATCGACATCATCTTGCTTACCGCCATTTTTAGCAACTTCTTTCATACTTTTATTAACTTGATTTAGTCCGAAAATTAAATTTTCAAGATATGGAACTAAATTGCTTGCAATACCTGAATTTAATGCTGTTTTAAATTGCTGGGGCATTGCTGCTATCAAATTTGATATTGAATTATTTTGAATTTTTGTTTCTCTCAATAATTCAAGAAGGAATTTTTCTGATGATATATTATCAAACAACTTTCCAAGAAGCTCTTCACATTTTAATAGCTGATTTTTACACATATTCTGGAAAGAAATTCTCTCAAAAATCAAAAACACAAGCGAAGAACCAACCGCAATAACAGAAACAAGAGCAGCAACTTGCATGCTTGACATCAAATTGGCAACTGAAGCAATTGTTTTTTCCTGAGAAGAAAAGTCTATTTTGCTGAATGCAATTGCAATATTTAAAAATGTAAATAACGGACCGAAACCGGTCAAGACAGTCGGTACACTCTGTAAGAATTTGTTGTTAAATTTTGATGTAATAAGAGATTCTTCATTAAAAAAGTAAAGCGGGTCAACAGTTGTTTGAACATTTTGAACGGTTGAGGATATTTCTTTATAAGTCAAATCATTATTTTGTCCCTTAAGAGCAACTGATTCAGAAAACACAAGAGTATTTTTAAATTCCAGCCATGCAGCGGATACATAAGGGTTTGCACTCATCCATTCATCAATTTCTTTAAAACGGAAATTTAGATCTGTTTTTTTAAACATAGAAAGAAATTGTACAAGTATTTTCAAATTTCTGTTTACGAAAATGTAGTTTTTCATACAGTAAATTATTGAAAACAGAAAAGTAAAAAGAACTATAAGAATTGGAATATCAGTAAAAATAATTAATAAATTCATAATCTCTCCGCTATACTTTACTTTAGATTATAGCATAACATCTTTTATATGGCAAAGGGTTAATAAAAAAGAAAACTCCCGTATTTAATTGACGGGAGAAGGAATGAAAGTTAAGCTTGCCGCAAAATTTACGGTCTTGGCTTAAGTATGAAAATTTAATTTTCTGATTTTTTACTTTATTTTTGCTTCAAGTTGTTTAATGCATTTTTCAAGTTCATTAATTTTTTGCTCTTGAGCTTTATATTTTGCATCAAGTTCCTTGATTTGTTGTTCTTGCGCCATGTATTTTGCATCGAGTTCTTTGATTGCGTTTATCATGGCATAGAACATATCCTCAAAGCGGATTCTAAGAAAACCGTCTTTTGCTTTGCTTACTGCATCAGGGAAGATTTTTTGTAAATCTTGTGCGATTACACCGACATGAGGGGTTTTCTTTTCATCTTTTTTGAAGGTATAGTTAAAGACCTTTAGTTGACGGATTTTGTCTAAGCCTGAGGTGTTTTCCTTGCCTACATATTTCAAGCGACGGTCAGAAGCAAAACTGTTAAAACCGGGGATCCAAGCCGATACACCACCTACATCACCTTCAGGACGAAGGTTATCGTCATCACCCTTAAAATCATCACCAACTACTATACTCATAAAATCCCTTCCAAGTGGACGCAAGAAAACTCCTGCTTGTGTAGAATCATAGCCGAGTGCAGAATGCATACCTACAACAAGATTCCCTGGGATATATACAGTAGTAGATGAATTTCCCAAATATATTATTTCCGAATCATCTGATGAATTAGATCGAGCATATGGAGGTCCTGAATTTACACCAATACAAACTTTATTACTCCCTTCTACATCATTACAAGCTTTATACCCAATTGATATATTATTTGTATTAACAGCTTCAGCTCCGGCTCCAATAGCAATTGACCGTGTACCGCTTGCAACAGCACCATCCCCTATTGCTACTGAAGAAGTATTTTCTGCTCCAGAATCATTTCCTATTGCAACCGCAGAACTAAAAGCAGATGTTGCCTGACTTCCCAGAGCAATACCTGCAGAACTAGCTTTATAGCCTATAGCAATTGCTTCAACTGAACTTGTATTGGTGTCTTTACCTATTACAATACTGCCATTATTAGAAGCTTTAGCATTCATTCCAATAGCTACTGTTTCGGGTGCATTACCTTGAGCAAGATACCCTACCGCTGTCGCATAATCAGATATTGATTTAGCCTCTGGTCCTAACGCTGTAGTATATTGTTTTTCTGCGCGACTCTGTGCACCGACCGCAACAGCAGATGTTAAAGTTGCATAAGCACTATATCCTATTGCTGTTGACATTTGGGATCTTGCTTGTGAACCATACCCGACAGCAGTATTTCTACTTATTGATCCTGATGAATACCCTTCTGCCAAGGCATAGGCACCTATTGCAGTTCCTTCTTTTTTTAATACCTGTGCATTATAACCTACAGCAACCGAATAGTCTGCAACAGCTTTAGATATATAACCAAAGGCACTTGAATATAATCCTGTTGCAGTGCTTTGTGCCCCGACTGCAGTTGAACCGCTATTAGTATCATCACCACCAGATGCTCCTGCTTTATAACCTATAGCAATTGAATTATTCGATTCTACTTTAGCCTCCTGACCTATTGCTAGAGTATATTCTGCATTTGCTAAAGAACTATTACCTATTGATATTGATGCAGAATTTGTAGTTTCTGCTCCATGACCAATTGCTATAGTATTATCTACCGTTTTTTCAGCAGAATTAGCCTGATAACCCAAACCTATGTTATTACTTCCGCTTACATAACGTAGAGCATGCACACCTATTGCAGTATTGTTACTGCCGGAATTTTCCGCAAAGGCATCTACGCCGACTACTGTATTATTATCGCCTGTGCCCAAATGATAGGCATTAGCTCCAACGGCTGTATTATTACTACCTTTATTCTGCTTCATTGACTCGGCACCTATAGCAGTATTAGCCTGGCCGGTCTCATTTTCTAACAATGTGTTATACCCTATTGCTGTATTTACACTACCCTTTAATGAACCGTTGCTTAAAAAAGTATTGCCGCCGCTTAAATACAAACGACCTGTTATTGCATCTTCTCCTTTCTTAAACAAGATATGGGCGGCCTCATCATCATGACCCGTCACGGCATTGATTATTAAGCGCGCATAATTCCCGTCAATCTCTTTCTTTTCCTTCTGACCGATCATTGCGGTTTGCGTATCTCCTAAACCAAAATATGTATCTGCACGGTCATCCGTCCATTTCCAAGGCGATGAATTATCTCGCATTGAATTGTCACGAGTGGTCATGACTGGAGCCATCGCTGCCAATATGATACTCATGATCAGCAATACTACCATCATTTCTGCTAAGGTAAAGGCTAAATGAGAAAAATTTCTCATTTTTTTAGAAACTGATAATTCCCCGAAACTATTGGCAGGAGTGCTTAAAACGCCCCCCCCCCCGAGTTTTTTAATAATAATTCTTTTCATACTTTCACTCCTTTTTTTATTTATATTTTTATTATAATACATGCTCAAATTTTTTTCAAGATTTTTTGTTTTTATATAAACCTCTAAAAAATCATGACATTAATATAAAATTTTTATTTGCTGAAGTGCAAATCTTTGCCGTCAAAATCTATAGAAATCTTATCCCCTTTACAAAATTCTCCCTCAAGAATCTTCATTGACAAAGGAATTTCTACAAGCTGTCTGATAACACGTCTTAACGGTCTTGCCCCGTAAAGTGGTTCATATCCTTCATTGGCAAGATAAGATTTTGCCCCATCAGTAAGATTAAGTTCAATATCCTGATCAGCAAGCCGTTTCTTTAATGATGTTATTTGTATATCTGTTATAAGCTTCAATTCGTCAAGCGTCAAAGCTTTAAACATTATAATCTCGTCAATTCTGTTTAAAAATTCAGGTTTAAATTTTTCCTTCAAAGCCTGATGCAATTTTTCTTTTTTTTCATCATCGGGAAAATTACTGTCCAAAATAACATCGCTTCCGAGGTTACTTGTCATGATAATTACTGTGTTTTTAAAATCAATAAGCCTACCCTGACCGTCTGTCAAACGTCCGTCATCAAACATTTGCAGCATAAGATTAAAAACATCAGGATGCGCTTTTTCAACTTCATCAAAAAGTACAACAGAATAAGGTTTGCGTCTGACAGCCTCTGTCAATTGCCCGCCTTCTTCATAGCCTACATAACCGGCAGTAGCACCAACAAGCCTCGATATTGCAGCTTTTTCCATAAATTCTGACATATCAATACGAATTAATGCATCTTCATCATTAAATAATATATAGGCAAGAGTTTTACCGAGTTCAGTTTTGCCGACACCTGTAGGTCCTAAGAAAAGAAAGGTTCCGATAGGACGTTTAGGATCACGCAGACCTGAACGGGAAAGCCGAATTGCATTGGATATCTTTGTAACTGCTTCGTCCTGCCCGACAACGCGCTCATGCATAACTTTTTCCATACCGATTAACTTTTTGGTTTCTTCTTCCATCAATCTGTTAACCGGAATCCCTGTCCATTTTGCAACTATAGCAGCAATGTCATCCTCGTCAACTTCTTCTTTCAAAAGACGCTTTTTACCGGCCTGTGTTTGAATAGCCTTCAATTTATTTTCCATTTCAAGCATCTGACTGTATTGAGCCTCCAGTGAAGCTGTCATTGTCGGATTTTTTTCATTCATCTTAATTTGAGCTTTAATTTTCTCGATATTTCGTTTTACGGCTGCTGATGAGTCAATGACTTTTTTCTCTTTCAGCCACTGCTCTTTAAGAGTTCCTATTTTATTTTCAAGATCCGCAATTTTTTTTGTAATTTTTTCAAGTTTTTTGGCAGCTTCCGGACTGTTTTCTTTTTCAAGAGCTTTTTTATTCATGTCCAGCTGCAATTTTTCACGAATAAATACGTCAATTTCTTCCGGCATTGTATCAATTTCTATCCTGAGTGCCGATGCAGCTTCATCGAGTAAGTCAATGGCTTTATCCGGAAGGCATCTGTCCGCAATATATCTTTGTGAAAGTTTTACGGCCGCAACAATTGCACTGTCAGTAATTTTAATACTATGATAACCTTCATATTTATCTTTTAATCCTCTAAGGATACTCACAGTAGTTTCAACGGACGGTTCTTCTGCTACAACTGGCTGAAAACGACGTTCCATTGCCTTATCTTTTTCAATATATTTCCGGTACTCATCTGTAGTTGTTGCGCCCATTACTCTTATACCGCCTCTTGCAAGCATTGGTTTCAAAAGATTGCCAGCATCAGCAGAACCTTCAGATGAGCCTGCTCCCATTATTGTATGAATTTCATCTATAAAAAGTATTAAATCATCGGAATTTTTCTCAACCGCTTCAAGAACTGATTTCAAACGTTCTTCAAACTCTCCTCTGTATGACGCACCTGCAAGCAAACCGCCCAGATCAAGCGACAAAATTTTATCATTTCGCAGGCTTTCCGGAACATCTCCTGAAACAATTCTTTGTGCTAAACCTTCAATAATTGCGGTTTTTCCGACACCGGGTTCACCTATTATAACAGGGTTATTTTTTGAACGCCTGTTTAATATTTGAATTGTCCTCCTAATTTCATCATCTCTTCCGATAACAGGATCAAGTTTATTATTCTTGGCTAGCTCTGTTAAATCAGTCGTATATTTTTTCAGAGCTTCATTCTCTTTATTATCCGAAGAACTCTTTGTATTTCCGTTCTTTAAATCCTTAGCGGAAGTTTCCCCGAGATCAACTATATTCTTCACTTCTTCGGTCATCTTTTCATAAAGTTCAAGTCTGTTAATCCCGCACTGTTCCCACAGATGATTTAATGTTTTGTTATCAATTCTAAATAGAGCCAAAAGCAAATGTTCTATACTGACCTGTTCATCGCCATGCTTTTCTGCTTCCTCCTGTGCAACTTTCATTAAAACAAGAGTGTCAGTTGACAGTCTGACATCTGAAAATTTTCCTCTTGCAAAATATGCACGTTTAGAAACATAATTATTTAGTCTGTCTACAACTTCCGGATTATCAATTCCTATACGTTCAAGTAATATCTGCGGTAAGTCATTTCTGTCAAGCATTAAAGCAAGCATTAAATGCTCAGGTGCAAGCTCGGGATAGTTACGTGCAACAACTATTGATTTTGCAGATTTTATTATAGCTTGTACATGATCTGTTAACAGCATTCGTAAATTCCTTATAAGTCGATTATGTCTATTATAAATTTGAATCAAAATATAAGCAATCATTCAATTGCTTTAAATTTATTTATTAAAACAATTTATAACTGCTAAATATGCTAAAATGAAAAAGTAAAAAGTTCATTAACTTCAACGTCTAATACATTCGCAATATTTTTCAATTTAGACAGAGTCGGATTAGCTTCGCCGCGTTCAATTTGTCCTAAGTAAATCACACTGATATCAATTTTTTCGGCAAATTTTTCTTGTGAATATCTTTTGCTTTTTCTTAAGTAAGCAATTTTAGCGCCTAATTTCTTCTCTAAATCAACGTTCTTCATTTGTATTATTATAAATTCTTGACTAAATAATTACTAAATGGTACTAATAAAGTTATATATATTCACAGTATATTTTTCAATATCATAAGGAGTAAAATATTGACCTCTAATACAAATTTTAAATTTAATAATATGGAAAAAGAAGTCATTGAATTTCTAAAATTTGGCTGCACCAATCCTGAAATAGCGAAAAAACTTAACGTAAGCACGCACACAGTAAAATATCATATATCATCTATTATACGAAAAACAAATGCAGTAAACAGAATCAATGCCGTATTTATACTAGGGATGAACGGTTATTTTGACAACTGTGAACAAGAGATTTTGCAACCGCAAGAGCTTCATTAAATAATGGCTCGTTTTTTAAAAAGTCAGGTCTGCCAATATGCCTTGAAACTATTTTTCTGGCAAAAGAACCTACTGCAATTCCGTTGTAATTTATATTACAAAGTGATGCCAGTTCAGCCGTTTTTGAATTTGTTCCGCCCGAAAGCATTATATATACTGGTAATCTTGAATTTTGAATAATTTCTGCCGTTGCAACTGCCTGCAAAGTTGTTTTATAGTCATCCTTACCTCCGCTCATCGGGAATCCGTCAGCCTGAACTATCGTGGAATACGGTTTGCGATTTTCAAGTGTTTTTTTGATAAGTTCAAGCATTCTTTCTTCACTCAAATGCCCGCGGGCCGTACAGATACTCAGCATCCCGTCATAAACTTCATTTATATAATTCCATTTTTCAAGAGCTTCGTCAATATTTTCGCCCATTGCATGAAGCTCTATGCAATCAATGCCTTTTTCAATCAAAGGAGGTAAAATTTCTTTCAAATCACGGGTTTCCGTTGTAAAAGAAACAGCTCCATGTTTGCAAACTGAAAAACACCTGCCGCATCCGATACAACGAGCTGCCAGAACTTTACAATGTTTTATTGTTTTTTGCGGACAAATTTCTTCGCATTTGTGACAGCCTGAACATTTTTCATAGTCAATATGCGCTTTTCTGACATGCGGATCCCCCTTAATTCCGACACTTACACATAAATATCCCTCTTTTCCGTTAAGTCCGCGTTTTGCCGCATCAACTATTTCAGGTTTTGCTGATAAGTCAAAAAATTTACAGCCTGCCGCTGAATACAAAGAAACAAGCTTTTCAACCTCTGCTGCATCTTCATTACCTGCACCGCACACAAGCTTAAAACAATTTCCGCTTTCAAGTATATCCTTTAGCATCTAATACACCATATTATTATAAATAATTTCAGAAGCTTTTACTATAAACTCTTTACCAAGAGGCGAATTATGCGGACGATGTGCAAATATAACAACAATATATTTTTTGCCGTTTGGCGCATAAACAATACCTGCATCACCGAGCATTTTCCCAATATCACCGGTTTTATGCAAAAATTCAGCGCCCGCAGGCAGACCTGCCGCAATTAAACGATTATTATGTACATGCCCCATATAATCAAATATTTTTTCACGGGAACTGGTGCTTAAAAATTTAGGGTTGTCTATATTATACAGAATTTCGGCCATATCTCTGGCAGTTGAATGATTTGTACCTCCCAAATCAGGAAGCCAGGTCTGAATATAAGTATTTTTTAATCCCCAATCTCTTATAGCGGAATTTACCTGCGGCATTGCACCCAGCTTTGAAATAAGCATGTTTGTCGCAGAATTGTCAGATTCCGTAATCATCATTCGGGCAAGAGTGTCAATTGAATAACGTGAATTTGCCGCCTTGAACTGTAAACTTCCAGAACCTTCAGTTCTGTAATATTCAGTCAAAGGCATTTCATCATAAATTGTAAGATCATTTCGTTCAAGCGAACGGAAAAGTTCAACAAGCACAGGAAGTTTAATTATACTTGCTGTCGGAAAGATTTCATTTGCGTTAATATCTGCAAAATTACCGTTCTGATAATCCCATACATAAATAGACGGATGAATAGAAGGATACAGCGCCGCAAGATTTTTCAACTGACTTTCCAGTCCTGTAAGTTCCTTACCTTCTACAGGCACATCCATCAATGGCTTTTTAGTTTCAGCACCTTCAAGAGATCTCTGTCCCAAAAACCAATGGTTAGAAAGATAATTTGAAGTCGGGAACAAAAGTTTATAATAATCAGCCCTTACTTCTTTATATGGAGTCGGATTAAACATTAGCTTTGTGACTCTGTTAAACCCGTACGGCAAAACGGTAAACCCTAAAAGTGAAACAAATGCAACAGAAATAATTCTGTGAATTAAATTGTTACGTGCAACTTTTTTAGTATTAACAGTATGTCTCACACGAACAGGTTCATGGACTACTTTTACAGAAGCCGAATTAGTGTAAGTTGTATTATAATAATTAATCCTGTATTGCCGCCTGTCATACTGTCGTCTTGCTAATTCCGGCATAAAACAAATTTCCTCCCACAGGGTTTCAAGTAATTATATTTTACTTTACATAAATTTAATTGGCAAGTCACTTTACATTTTTTTAAGATATAATAATGGAAGATAAGAAGGACGATAGGAGGGTAAACTGTTTATGTCAGAAGATTGCATTTTTTGTAAAATAATTAACGGGGATTTTAATACAGAATTTGTGTATGAAAACGAATATGTTGTGGTATTCAAAGATATCAACCCGAAAGCATCTGTACATCTGCTTGTTGTTCCGAGAGTTCATGTTTCATCATTAAATGAGCTTGAGGACAAAAATCTTATGGGTGAATTGTTAGCGGCTGTCAGAGAAACAACTAAAAAAATAGGTTTAAAATCATATAAAACCTTGATTAATACAGGTAAAGAAGCAGGACAGGAAGTTTTTCACCTGCATATACATATTCTTGCAGATTAAATTCAATGTAACAAAATATTAAAAATTCTAATATATCTCTAAAGAAAAAATTTTTTCTGTCGTAACACCTAAATGTATGTAGCCAGAGAAATTTAAAAGGAGTATTTATGGTAAAAGACATTAAAATGTTAGGTGCAAGGTTAGACAAAGAAAATATTAAATTGAGCAAGGAGTTGCCCCCCCCCCGACTGGTCAAAAGGCTGTCCTGAACGTATTTCAAGGCAAGTTGCCAATTACAGAAGATGTTAAAGATTTTCTTTCTTTATTTGATACAAAAAAAGACGGAATTATTGACGAAAAAGAAATTATTACACTAAACAAAGTATTAAATGATCATGCCGGTAAAGACAAAGTTCTTGATAAGAATGAACTTTTACAAATATTTGGTCTTACACCGCAGTCAAAAAATGCAGATAAAATTTTTGAACAGTTTCAAACTGTTGTCCAAAGAGCTTCAAAATATTCTTCTCAAACCACAAAAACACTTGACCAAACAGGAAAGAACACCGTACAGTAAACACATTTGAAGCAGATGGCAAAACTATAAAAACAAGCGAAAAAAGTTATTATAAAAGAGGCGCCCTGCATAAAGATTATTACGAAGGTGCAAATCTTCAAAACAGACTTAACTATTTACCATCTGAAAGAACAGTATATGAAGATGATGGAAAAAACATTAAACAGGTTATTAAAAACCAGTTTAATGAAAACGGCATTTTAATAGGACGTGAAGAATACAACAAAGACGGAAAACTTGTTGATAAAAAAGATTTCTCCAAAGTCGACGGTCATTTTGATGCATCATATCAGGGTGGAAGAGGCGACTGCTACCTTCTTGCTGCAATAAACAGTTTAAGTGAAACAGAAGCAGGAGAAAAACTTCTTCAGCAAAATGTCAAGGAAAATAAGGACGGAACTTATACAATAAACTTTCCAGGAGTAGCAATCGCACGTAAAACTTTAATCAGCGGCGAAGGTGGTGCAAATGTCCCGACAAAAGACGGTAAAAAATTGAAAAAACTTCCTGAAAATAAAGTCCATCTGACAGGAAATTATACAATAACACCAGAAGAACTTGAAGAAGCCTCAAAACTTGCAGGTAAAAAGTATTCCTCGGGAGATAAAGATGTTCTGCTTCTTGAACTGGCCTACGAAAAATACAGAGACGAAGTAATGGATACAATTGAGGATAACAATATAAAACAAGAACAAACGCTCTATATAGCAGGACTTGATATGGGCTCCCAAACTGATAAAGGCGACTATTTAAGTGGTGGCGGATGCGACTCTGCAATATTTATACTGACAGGCAAACAAGCTGAGGCATATAATGTAAGCTCTAAAAATAAACCTGTATGCTACGTCGATTCCGACTTTAACATGCATGTACCGGATGAAAATAACATTATAAATAAAAAAGCAATGGCTGTGCACACAACTGTAGACGGAGCAGGAAGAAATGATAATCTGGATAAACTTCTTGATAAATTACGCCAAGACTCAAAAGACGGTAAAGTTGATAACTATGCAGCCACAGCAAGTTTTAAAGTTTCAAGTCAGGAAGTAAACGGTAAAATAATAGGAGGCGGCGGTCATGGACTTAGTGTTCTTAAAGTTACAGATGATACTGTAACCCTCTCAAATCCTTGGAGTCCGGAAGATCACATTGAAATGTCAATTGATGATTTCAAAAAATCATCATTCCACATGTCTTTAACAAAAGTAAACGAGAAATCAACAAATACGATAAATAAACCAAATTACACTATTCCAAAAGGTATGGGTTATACAACAATGATTAAAAATGCATTAATAAAACAAGGAATTGAAGCAACAAAAGAAAATATTCAAAAAGCAAAAGCACAGTTTGAACAAGTAAATCCTGACGCAGTACACACATATAACGGGAAAAAAGAAGCCTGGAAGGGTAATAAATTCCTTTATGTAAATGCGCAGGTATTTATACCAAACTTTAAATTATAATATGTTTATTATATAATCATCCCATAATCATCAAGATGTTTTGTCATCCTGAATTTATTATTTAATAAATACAGGGTGACAAAATATTAGTTTAAAAGAAAGGAACATAAAATGAAAAACGGAATAGAAAACGGATATTACCATGAAATTACACCTGCAGGCTTCGGGATTGCTATAAAAGCAGGAAAAGTTTTATTTTCAAAGCAATCAGATTTCCAGAAAGTAGAAGTGTTTGAAACAGACTCTGATTTAGGCAGAGTTTTAACTCTTGATGATTTAATGATGACAACGGAAGGCGATGAATATCATTACCATGAAATGATTTCACATATTCCAATGATGCACCACAAAAATCCTGAAAGTGTCCTTGTAATAGGCGGCGGCGACGGCGGTACGGTTAGAGAAGTACTTAAACACAAATCAGTTAAAAAAGTTGTACTGGCTGAAATTGATGAAATGGTAATTGAGGCTTGTAAAGAATTTTTACCCACAATTTCATGCGGACTTTCTGACCCGAGAGTTGAAATAAAAGTCGGCGATGCTATTGAATTTATTAAAGATAAAAAGAATGAATACGATATAGTTTTAATTGATTCAACAGATCCTATGGGTCCTGGAGAAGGATTGTTTACGGAAGAGTTTTACACAAACGTAAAAAATTCTCTTAAAAAAGGCGGAATTGTTGCTGCACAATCAGAAAGTCCGTTTGTAAACAAAAAAGAAATCAAAAAAATGTATGATTTATTGAAAAAAGTATTTCCTGTCTGTTCGACATATACTTCAAATATTCCGACCTACCCCGGCGGTTACTGGGCTTGGGCATTTTGTTCGGTTGATGTTGAACCTCTTTCGTATTTTGCACAGGACAGATATGAAGATATTGTAAAAACGTGTAAAATATATAACAAAGATTACCACAATGCACGTTTTGCACTGCCAAACTATTTGAAAGAATTACTGTAGAAGATGTAAAGATGCATAGACGTCAAGATGCCTAGTCCGTTTGGTGCGCAAAGCGCGCGTAAAAGACTTTGCCTCTATTCATCTAAGCCTCTTTGCATCTGCTTGTTTTTTTATGTTAAAATATACACATATTAATTGTGAGGGAGAAAAATGTCAGTCATCATAATGATTTTGCTTATAGGACTTTTAATTCTTGTCCATGAACTCGGACATTTGTTAACTGCTTTGCTTTTCAAGGTTAAAGTTGACAAATTCGGCATAGGTCTGCCGATTGGTCCGACGCTCTGGGAAAAGAAAGTCGGGAATATTACCCTTATTGTTCATGCATTTTTATTCGGCGGCTATGTTTCATTTCCTGACGATGACAAGGAATCAGATCTTCCGCAAAATTCTCCCGAACGTTTGATGAACAAACCTGCTTGGCAGAGAGCAATTATATTTTCTGCCGGAGTTATGGCAAATGTAATTTGTGCTTATGTGCTTGTACTTTTGACGGCATTACTGTGGGGACACCTTCCATCCGGACATTTTGATACATACGTAAAAGATATTGTTGCCGAAAAAGATGCCAGCGTTTGGCAATCAGGCATGCAAAAAGGTGACAAAATCATAGAAATTAACGGTTCACCTGTCGACAGAAAATACACATTAAATCTTTATGCAATGTATAGTGCCTCTTTTGATGGCAAGGTCAATGCAACTCAAGCAGAACAAAATTTTGAAAAGTTAAAAAAATTAAATCCTGCGCTTAAAAAAGATGAAATTATCTCCAAAGGTATCACTGTCAAATTACCGGCGCAACAGGATGAAGGTAAAACAATTCTAAGTAAAAATGTTTTAAATGTTGTTGAATTATACAATCCAAAAGAAACAAAATTATCAGATGTACAAATTAAATTGCGTGATAAATTAACAGGTAAATATTTTATTGATGCTGACGGAACATACACTCTCAATGATCTTGCTTATGCATTCACAGACGGCAGAAAACCTCTGGAAATCAAAGTTTTACGCAATAATAAAATTATCCCCTTAAAAACAATCTATTCAAACAAAGACGGTTTAATAGGAATTACCTACGAACAAAAGGAAACCCTGGTAAAAATAACAGGAATAAAATCAGCATTATGTGAAAGTTACAATTATATATATAATGAAACAAAATCAATGTTAATTGTCTTGAAGCAATTATTTACAGGCAAAATTCCGTTAAAAAATATGCATGGAGTTGTACTTATTACCAAAATGGGTGGTGATATTATAAACAGCGACGGAATTTTCTACGGCATATTGTTAACAGCCGTAATATCAATGAATCTGGCAATTTTAAATATCTTGCCTATACCAGCGCTTGACGGCGGGCATTTATTATTTTTACTAATTGAAAAAATTCAGGGGAAACCTGTTGATGAAGAAGTCTCAAACAAAATAATGACAGTCTTTTTCTCACTGTTAATACTTCTTCTGGTATTTGTATTATTCAACGATATATACGTACTGGTCAAACCTTTGTTTGTGAAATAAATACTTTATGACTTAATGAATTACCTAAGCCATTAGGCACTGTCTAATGGCTTTATTAAACAATAGTTTAAAGGTTTAGACTCTGAATCAAAGCAAATTGTATTCAGAATTATTAATGCTTTAGCAAATGAAAATAAATAATTTAATCTATTGTTTTTCTCTTTTAGTCATCTGAATTGAAAGATAACTCTCCATACTTAACAAAAAATGATTTAGATCTTCATTTGACAACGAAACCATTTTTTCAATTAAATCTTTACATTCTAAATTTCTTTCGTCAGCTTCATAAGTTTCATAAAAAAACTATAGTGCCCTAATTATTGCTTTTATATTTATATCCGTTACCTTCAATAACGCAACAGTTCTTGCAGTTTCATCAAAGCTGTCTAATTTTTTTAGAACTTCTGCGGTTTTTAGAATAAGTGTCTGGTTATTTGATTTTAAAAGTTCTCTAATTGTATATATGTCTTTTGCAAAATCAAGGGCTGTATAAACAAAAGGACTGTTTTCATTTAATTCTTCATTGATATAAGGTTCAAGTTCTTTATTATTAATGGTTTTTAACAATTTATGAATATCGTTAATTTCATTTTTTGTATCTTTATCTTCATCAAATAAATATTCGTCATTTTCCGTGAGTGTATTGAATTTTTCTTTTGCGTTCAGTAAAACAACAGCAGCTTTACTGTTATTTGAATAGTGTATAACTTTCTCAAACACCTCGTAGAGTTCAAAGTCAAAAACAATTGACAAATCTAAAATTTCACCGAGTCCGTTGATAATATAATTTAAAACCAGTAAACCGTCATTACTGTTGTTATCCAGAAGATCAAATAAATTTTCAAGATAAGGAATTTCACCGGCTATATTCTCAGCCATAGGAGAATTTTTCATTGTATCAATTATCGCAGGAACAGCGTCTTTATTGCCGTAAGCAGTTAAAAATTTAACGGCAGCAAGTTTTTCAAAATCATCCCCGTTATTCAATCCGGCAATTGCGAGGTTGTATGATTCTTTAACATTCATAACTCCAAGGCTAATCGCACAATTTACCGCGAGATACTGATTATCAGAATGAGCATTTTTTCTTAAATACTCAATAGAAAGCGGATCCTGTATATAAGAAAAATATTTAGCGGCATAGGTCTTTTCTGCAATATTACCATTTTCAAGCTTAGCGAGCATTTCATCTGTTAAATCTTCATCTGCATATTTTACAAGAGAATTAACAATAAAATTTTCATAAGAAGGAGAATAATATTTCATAAAATACAAAAGATTACGGTAATTATTCCGGTCAACCTCATTACTTAAACGTTGTGCAACATTTTGTTTTACAAAATAAAAAAGGTAATCGTCATTTTCCACAAGTTCTTTAAACAATTCTGTATCACAATCATTGACAAGATGATTTGCTACTGCTTCATAATCCTTCTTATTTTTACCGGTAAGTTTTTTTAATTGTTCGTTCATAATAAAGTCCTGCTTGCTCTTAATATCTTAACATAAATATATATTTTGTAAAAATAATAAACTATATAACAACATGAGGATGAGATACGCGAAGTATCCCCACCCTCATGATTTATTACATCCAAACTTTTTACTAATCCAAATAGAATACAGTAATAACTTTATGCCCTTCTTCAGCGTACTGAACGGCATTATGCAAAGTTTTACTTGTATGAGATAGGAAACAGATTAACTGATTGCAATCGTCAATAATTTCTCTGTTGCAGACTCTTGATGCATCAGCAAGTGTCATCATTGCACGGTCAGGGTGTTCAACAATATTCGGAACACCTATAAGCTGATTTTGAACGTCTGATGGCTGCTGGCCGATGGTCTGCGGCAAAATAACTTTTAATTTATCAGGGTTAGCTTTCATAGCACCGCGGATAGCTGCGGCGTTTGTTCCTGAAGAACCGCCTGATGTAATGATTGTATTTCCTTGCATTACAAGAGCAGTTGTTAAAGTTTCAATCATCTGCTGGTGAGTAATCGGCAAATTTCGGCTTCCGATTATTGCAATTCTTTTTGCTGACTGCTGAATTGTTGCAAGTTCCATTGCAAGTTCATCTACTGTATCTGGTGAATCTGACGCCACTGTATCCATATCATCATCAATTGGCACTACAATTGAACTTTGTTTTTCTTTATTTTCATCTTCAGATCCCATAAATACATTCATCTTGTCAAATTTCACCATTTTTCTCACTTTCTGATTGCAATCTTTACGTTTTTAGTTTATGCTGATTATATCACAAAAATTTGATTTTGGGAATAGGGATATGGAAAATATACTGGAGAATCTTAACAAAGAGCAGAGAGAAGCAGTGCAGACCGTTCAAGGTCCTTTACTTGTGCTAGCCGGTGCAGGAAGCGGAAAAACAAAATTACTTACCTCAAGAATAGCTTACCTTATACAAAACGGCGTAAAACCACGTAACATTTTAGCAGTTACATTTACCAACAAAGCAGCAAAAGAGATGAAAGAGCGTCTCGGCAATATCTTAGGTGAAAATGTCGTTAAATACATGTGGGTCGGAACTTTCCACGGCATTTGCGGAAGAATTTTGAGAGAAAATATTGAAAATTACAGCTTCCAGTCAGGCAAAAGACTTGATAAGAATTTTTCTATATATGATGAAAATGACAGTAATGCCGTAATTAAACAGGCTGTCAAAAAACTAAATCTTGACGACAAAGTTTATGCGCCAAAGCTAGTAAAAGCAGTAATTTCCAATGCAAAAAACAAAATGCAGGATGCATACACATTTGCAACTTTTGCAAGGGATTTCAAATCCCAGAAAATTGCCGCAATATATGAAGAATATGAGAACACCTTAAACAATAACAACGCGATTGATTTTGACGATATGCTTATGCTGACCGTAAAACTTCTTGAGCAATGCAAAGACGTTCGACAATTGTATTACGACAGATTTCAGCATATTCTGGTCGACGAGTTCCAGGATACCAACATGGCTCAATACAAGCTTATTAATATGTTATATGCCAATAACGAAAAAGAAATTCCTGATGAGCGCTCGCTTTGCGTTGTAGGAGATGTTGACCAATCCATTTACAGCTGGCGCGGCGCTGATTACACCATTATTTTGAATTTCCAGAAAGATTTTAAGAAAACAAAATTAATTAAGCTTGAACAGAATTACCGTTCGACAGCTAATATTTTGAATGTTGCAAACGCAATTATTGAGAACAATACAGAGCGTGTGGATAAAGTTCTTTATTCAAACAAAGGTGAAGGGGAGCTTATAGATTACTTTGAAGCGCAGGACGAAGCTGATGAAGCAAACTTTATTGCAAGCCGTATAAAACAGGATTCAGGCGGGGATTATAACCGTTATGCAATCCTTTACCGTACAAATTCACAATCCCGTGCACTTGAAGAAGCTTGCATGGCAGCAGGGATTCCCTATAGAATTTATGGGGGCTTAAAATTCTACGATCGTAAGGAAATTAAAGATATTATCGCTTACTTGAAATTAATCTATAATCCTGATGATTCACAGAGTTTCAGAAGAATTGTAAATGTTCCGAAACGCTCAATCGGAGATACTACAATTAAAAACCTGTCAGATTTTGCAGACAAAGAAGATATAAGCCTTTTTCAAGCATGCCAGAGAATTGAAGAAGCTATCGAAATTCCACCGAGGACAAGAGCAAAACTCCGCGATTTTTCACAGCTTATTTTGAAATTCAAAGATGCAGTAACATCTTATACTTTACAGGAATTTGTAACACTTGTAATTGAAAAAACAGGATATTTAGCAGAATTGCAATCACAAAATACTCCCGAAAGCGAAGCGGATATTGAAAACCTGCAGGAACTTGTAAACGTTGCTGGCGAATTTGTTCCGGAAGAACCTGAAAACGCGCTCGGAGAGTTCCTACAGCAGGTGGCACTGGTTTCTGACCTTGACGGAATGGACGATATTGCAAACAATGTCACCTTAATGACTTTACACTCCGCAAAAGGTCTTGAATTTCCGGTAGTATTTCTTGCTGGGTGTGATGAAGGAGTTTTCCCGCATCAAAGAACATTCAATATCCCATCAGAAATGGAAGAAGAACGCCGTTTGATGTATGTAGGTGTTACACGTGCGGAAGAAAAATTATATCTGACATCTGCCAAGCGCCGTCAGATGTGGGGAGAATACAAATATTACAATCCTTCAAGATTTATTGATGAAATTCCGCGACAATTATTGAACTCTATCGGATTTGAAGGCTCCACAAGCGGGACATCAACCTTCCAAAATGCAGTATCAAAAGCTCGTACCGGCAAGTCGGACTTTTCATATTCCGCAGCCCAGGCTGACAGTTACGGATATATTAAGCCGTCAACAGGTTTCGGCAAAGGTTTTGTAGCCCCGACACGCGGACTTGCAACAGGAAAGCATATACAGCCGCAAAGCGGATTGCGAGCTGAGGGCGGTGCCAGCGCCGGTTCGCGTGAGCGAAATGAGAATGGCACAAGACCCGTTAATCACGAGCAACCAAGAAGAACACCTTCACGCACAATACTTGTAAAATCAAAAGAAAACAAAGAACGTGATGAGCAAAAAGTAAAAGAGTTCTTTAAAGATAATGCTATAAAAAGAATGCTTGAAGAAAAGAAGCAAAAAGAACGCATGCAACAACAGGCAGAAGCAGAACGCCAGAAAAAAATGGAAACAACACCACTGGTGGAATATGTATTTAACGAAGGTGAAAGAGTTTTCCATGACAAACTCGGTATAGGACATATAAAAGATGTAACACAGATCGGCGACAGCATGATGTACACTATAGATTTCGGACGTCAGGGGATAAAAGCCATGGATGCTGCCTATGCAAAACTGAAAAAGTTTTAATATTTAGGAGTGAAAGTGGAATTGTTTATTTAAGATGCAACAAAAAATTCAGCCTGATGGCTGAATTTTTTCTATTTTCGTCGTCCCGAACTATTGTTACAATATCTACAGCCACGGGTAACCATCAGGAATTTGCCAGCCGTTCATCTGAATTAACAATCCACAATATATGGAAGTATTGATTGATGATCCTTTTTGAGAACAAGCCCAATAACTACTGTCGTTCAAAAGTTTATCCATTGTCATATTATGATCTATACCAAACATTCCAAATTTATTTGTACTAGCTTTCAGACTCATTACAAATATATCTTTGCTAATAGTATTAGGGGGTTGTTTACCGTTTATATCAACATACATTAAAATAGCGCCAATAGTATAAGTCCCACCGCCGCTATCGTATACTAATAATATCACATTAGAATTATTCAGGATAAATCTGTATGAATTATTTGTTGCCGACATATTAATAGGGGTTCCGTCATTTGCATACCACGTATAAAAACATTCCTGCGAGGCGCTTGCTCCGCTCCCGCAGTCAGTTACAACATTTAGATACGGAATCAAATATGTTTGCGCAAATGAATCCAGTCCATTCTTAAGAGAGGTATCATCGCCGTTTTCAGGATCTTTCGGTGTAAAATCCCATAGAGAAATATCCCCATGATCCTTCTGTGCCATTGTAAAAGCCTGCGCTAAAGTTGTATATGCTTTTTTTAACTGTGTTACTGTAACTTGCTTTTTGTAATTATTAATAAGCACAGGCATTGTCATAGCCGCAACAACACCTATAATCCCAAGCGTGATTAATACCTCAGCCAATGTGAATGCATGTTTAGTTTTCATTATTTCAAATCCTATAATAACGATATCTAATTATATAATTAGATAATACAATTATATAATTAGATTGTCAAGTGTCTGTCAAGATATAGTAATGGAATGAAAAATGAATATATTTTGTCAAAAGACAACATAAGAAATACAATAAAACTTTTAACAGCATTTGAAGGTAAAACACTGACACGGTTAAAAGTTGATATCAACCACAAATACAATAAAACTGATTCTCTTGAAAACTTGACAAACAAGCTCAGAAACGGCACCATAAAAGTTTCTGAACTTCTGGAAGTGTTTGATATTCTTGGCTATGAAGTTGTTGTAAAAAAGAAATAAATTACGAACTCCAGTATATTTTTTTAGTACTAATCAAAAATTGCCCAGGAAGTATAGTTTCTGTCATCAATTTGTGGATAATACTTGACATTTTTTCTAACTCTTACGACAAATGTTATTTCATCTAGATTAATTTCTTTTGGAAGAATTTTAAAAGCAAGTTTTTTATATGCTTTCATTAATTGCTCATCGTACGAATCGGAATAAGTGTTTTCAAGCAATTTGACACTTTTTAAATTTCCGTTTTTCAAAATCGTAACTTCAAGCGCAATCGTTGTAGGTTTTATAGCTTTTGAGTATGGCGTTGCATAGTATATAATCCTTTCAACACTTCTTCTGTATGAATTTAAGGCTTCATACTTACTCTGTTTTAAAGGTTTTGCAGTAAATATAAACTGTAAATCTCTATCAGGTATAGATACATCAGGAATTGCAAAAGTATGGCTCTTTAATTTTTCTAAATAATATTTATCATACGCATCAGAGCCGCAAGATTGTAAGATTATAGCATCAACAACTTTTCCTTCTCTGTTTAGTCTTACATAAGTGTTTATTGTTTTTGTTTTAAAAGAGCTCCATGGATTCAAACTCATATTAATTAAATCAGCTTCATCATCAATGGTTTTAATATATTTATTCAAAACTTCGTTATTTTTACCTGCTATATCAGAATTATCCTGAATAACGTTTTGAATTGGAATATCTGCTACATAAAAATGTTTTTTATTAATAATCATTTTATCAACATCACCTTTTGATATTGATTTTTTTTCATATAAATTGACAATAGCTCTGGATATTTCGTTACCAATATATTTTTTCGTTTTTATAGCATTATTAACTGTGTCATTTTCGGCAGATTTAATATTTGCAAAAGCAGCTATTATTGCATTATCAAACTCTTCTCCTCCTGATTGCAAAATTTTTAAATCTCCAACCTTTCCGTCATAAGTAATACTGTATGCAATACGTGCATTTGCAGGTTGTTGAAATTTATAAGACAAATTTGATTGCAAAACAAGATCAAAATCAGAATTTTGCGCACTAGTAACACGTGCATAACAGCATCCCGCAAATAACAACATTATAAAAAATAAATAGAACCATTTTTTCATACATTAGCCCTCTTTTTTAAACATATTTAAACTAAAACAGCAACCTTTATTTAAAACGGCGCATCATTTTCATGGCTTTGTTAATTGCATGCTTACCGAGTTTTCCATTGAAACCGCCCATACTGCCTAAATTTCCCATTTTACTCATATCCGGCATACTTCCCATTTTGCCGAACATACTTTTCATATCAGTCATGCCCTTCATCATCATACGCATACTGTCAAACTGTTTTATATATGTATTAATTTCCGCTAAATCCATACCACAGCCTTTTGCAATACGTTTTTTGCGGCTTGTATTCATCAAATCCGGATTAGCACGTTCTTCAGGCGTCATACTGGATATAAAAACTTCCATTTTCTTAAATTGTTTTTCACCTTCATGCGAAATTTTATCTCTGTCGTCTTTGCCGATATTCAATCCCAACATTCCAAGCATATTGCCCATTGAACCGAATGCTTGCATCTGTTTTTGCATTTTCAAAAAGTCATTGTAAGAAAAATTATTCTTACTCATTTTTTCTTCAAGCTCACGCGCCTGCTTTTCGTCGAAAACTTCCTGAGCGCGTTCAACAAGCGAAACAATATCACCCATGCCGAGGATTCGCGTTGCCATACGTTCAGGATAAAAATCCTCAAGCGCGTTAAGTTTTTCTCCGGTTCCTGTTAATTTAATCGGTTTTCCAGTACAATAAGAAACGCTTAATGCAGCTCCGCCTCGGCTGTCACCATCAAGTTTTGTCAAAACAAGACCTGTCAGACCTAATTGTGCATCAAAATTTTCTGCAACGTTAACAGCTTCCTGACCTGTCATGGCATCAATTACAAGGAGTTTTTCAGTAGGTTTAAAAATCCTGTCGATTAATAAAAGTTCCGCCATCATATCAGTATCAATCTGTAAACGTCCTGCCGTGTCGAGTATTAATGTATTAAATCCATTCTGATTTGCATAATCAATTGCTCCACGAACAATTTGTTGTACATCTTTACAATCCGAAATCGTGAAAACTTCATTTTCAATTTCTTTACCCAATGTCTGTAATTGCGAAATCGCAGCGGGTCTATAAACGTCACAAGCAACAAGCAGTGGGTTCCTGCCTTCTTTTTTTAGCTTAACGGCAAGTTTTGCAGATGATGTGGTTTTTCCGGAACCTTGAAGCCCAAGCATCATTATTAAATTCGGATTTCCTGAAAAATCAAGCGGTTTTTGATCTGTTCCGAGGAGATTGACAAGTTCATCATGCACAATTTTTATTAGTTGCTGTGAAGGATCAACACCCTCAAGGACTTTCTCACCTTCCGCCTTGTCTTTAATTGATGAAATAAAAGCTTTAACAACACGTAAATTCACATCTGCATCAAGAAGCGCTCGCCTTATTTCACGCAAAGCCTCTTGCATGTTATCCTGTGTGAGTTCATTTCCTCTTGTTTTACTAATTATTTCCCGTAATTTATCACTTAAGCTGTCAAACATAATTGAATTATATCACAAATTAATCATCATCGTCATCACTTGCAGTGATATTGTTAGGATCAATGTCCGTTTTGAAATCATCTTTATGTTTATCCAAATAAGCTTCACGCCATACCCAAATAGGGAAAGATACAGGGAATGTCAACATAGTAACAACAGCTAAAAATCCTTTTTTAAAACCGGGTTTTTTATAATTTTCATTTTCCGGCGCCATTATATCATGATCGCCGATATCTTCGCCGGCTCCAAAATTCACATGATCGGCAACTGATTGAGAAATATTATCAGGATTACTCTGGACAAATTCTTTTGTAGTATTATAAATATTTTTTTTAACTGTAGCTGTCGTAATCGGTAATATGCGCATCTTTGCTTCCTTTACAAATTCTTTCATAAATTATAAGTCGAAAAATAAATACTTATGCTACTTTGATAGTAAAAATTTTACATAATTTTACAAACCTCTGAATAAAAACATCATACATTTTTATGATTTCATTTAAGATTTGGTTTGCTAATATATAACCATACTCCTTAGAGAACTAAGATACACATATCCCTAATCAACAGCTATGCACTTCTAGTACATAGCTTTTTTTTGGAGCGTAGCCTCTCCACCAGTCATTCAGGTTTTGCATAATCTTTTATGGTCTTAACTAAAGAAGGAGCGTAGCTGCTCCATAAATCAATTAAACTTGCTCAGGGGTTTACAGATATTTTTTAGCACCTTATTGCTATTGTAGACTACCAAACTTTCAGGCTTATATCGCAGTTTACACTAAAAAGAACAAAACGTCACCCTGAACTTGTTTCAGGGGCTTATAAATAGGAAGATTCCGAAACAAGTTCGGAATGACATTATGACTGTTTTTTGAGAATATCGGGTGAAAACTGCAATATAAGTCCCTTTAATACCTACTTGACAAGAAAAATTTATTACATACAATAGAATACATCCGACAACTGTATGGAGGAGTGCCAGAGCGGTTGATTGGAGCAGTCTTGAAAACTGTCGTACGTTCACGCGTACCGTGGGTTCGAATCCCACCTCCTCCTCCATTTAAAAAGCCCGAACCATAAATGTTTCGGGCTTTTAATATTATATACCATGTGCATTCTGTGTGTATTAAACCAGACATTTCAATCCTGTACGGTTAAAATGATTTTACCCCTTAAAGTGGCTTTGTGTTTAGGTTTTAACCTGCCGGAAGTTTTTTCTTAAGGTTGGAAAACGATTTCTTTTAAATATAATAAGGCATGAGGTATATTCATGGTACAAATTCCAATCAGAATTATTGCAGAGAGTGCAAAATTAACAGCACTTGCAAGAGTAGATGTTGTTAAGGCTTTACAGAATATCAGGGGTAAATACAAGACTAAAAAAGAGGCGGATTCAATATTTTTAGATCTGTATAATTCAGGAATGCTTTTACCTAAAGTTTATCAATTCCTTGGAAGCATTTCTGTCGGCACACTTCACCGCTGGCTATTATTTAATAGTTAATTGTGGCTTAGTAGTAGCGCTTGTAGATTTAAACCAAGATAAGCTAAGTTATATACTTGTCTTTCTGTAGTGTCTAAATACTGTCTAACAGTAATTCCACTGGGTAACTTAAAATATTTTGAAATAATTCTCATTAGATATTTTTTCCCTATGCATTTATATAAATTATTTTTTATCTAAGAAATTGTCTATTTGTTACAAAACATATTTATACAATTGAAATTTATAACAATCTTTGTTATTATAGAGGTATATATTGCTATATATGAGGTATTTTATGAACATATCTTTAACACCGACATTAGAAAAATTTGTACAGGATAAAGTTGCATCCGGACTTTATAATTCCGTCAGTGAAGTTATCAGAGAAGCTTTAAGAATGATGGCTTCTAGAGATAAAATCTCTCAAGAAAGAATTGCACAGTTAAATAAAGAGATTGAAGAAGGTTGGAACGATACCGTAATTTTAGACGGACATTCGGCTATGGAAAAACTGATTAAAAAATATGAATGATTTAGAACTTGAAATTACAAGTAAAGCATATAATGACATTGAAATAATTTCGGATTACATTGCCAAAGACAATAAAACTGCTGCAACAAAATTTGTAAAATTATTTTACAAAACATTTAAAACTTTATGTAAGCATCCTTATCTTGGTAAATCAAGAGAAGATTTTACATATTTGGATGTAAAATTTTATATTGTTAAAAAGAATTATTTGATTATTTATAGAATTATTGATAACAAAATATTGAGGATATTGAGAATTTTAACGACTTATCAAGATGTTTGTTCAATCCTGTAATACTCAGACTCTATGTCAAAAATAATCAAACTGACTGTTTATTTATATTTTGATTTTTTATAATTATGAAAGTAAATCCAAATACAAAAAAGTACTGCCACACGACATTCACTAGTTACAATAAAATTGATAAAAATACAGGATTTTCTACAAGTTCTTCTTTTTATCATGATTTTCCGGTTTTACAAAAAGCAACAAAAATTATTGAAAAAGAATTTCCTGATGGAACTGATATTTTTATATACGCAGGCTCAAACGGAGAAGAAGCTCTATCTGTCAACACTCTTTTAAACAAACATAGGAAATATAAAATTTATTCACTTGACATATCTAAAGAAGCTGTAGATTTTGCAAATAATAAAATTTTTGCAATACATCCTCTTGCGGAAGACGGTTTTTTACTAAACCAAAATAATTATGGTTACAAAAAAGTCTTAAGCACTATTTTTCATAAAAATTTTACCGAAATAAAGAAACCACAAACTTCAATTGATAATGTCACAGATTTCATATATACTATAACATTCGGAGATGTAAATCTATATCCTCAAAGATACTTTGTTCCAAATAAACCTTTTATTAAAAATATAAATTTTTTAATTGGAGACATAAATGATATAGATATGCTTAATAAAAAAGAAAGTGCAGGTGCAATTTTTTTCAGAAATGCTGTTTATCAGATTACAAAAAATGACTTAACAGGGGTTTTACAATATGGTGACAGTCCAAACATTGAAATAAATAGAAAAAGAATTATCCAAGAGCTTATTAAAAAAGTTTACAACACATTAAAAATAAACGGGATATTTGTACTTGGCAATCACTTGCAGGAACACTTGTATATTGCAGACAAATCAATTCCATTAAACGAAACTATTCCGGTTGATGAAGCAAGAAATTTACGTTTTATGAAAAAACACCCGCTTATAGAAATCCTGACAATGAACGGGAAATTCAAACCATTGTATGAATCAGTAATTCAAGGATTAAGTAAAAATAACTCGCTTAAAATTCCGCTAATCTGGCAAAAAATAAAATAATCAATGTTTTTCAATTGTTAGTTAATTTTGTCACTTTTTTCTTCTATAAACCAATCAATAAGGGGCTTTTTTTCTCCAAACGAAAATTTAAACCCTTTCTCAAAATCAGGATCCGTTAAAAATTCATAGCTTACATTAAAAGCTACAGGCTCTTCATCAACTCCTAAATTTTTAAATTTTTCCGCTGAAATTTTATTTCCGCCATCCTCCATCACATTAGAATAATTGAAACCGTCAAAACAGCAAAAAGGCGCTTTAATTTTGCCATCGTTTGCTTGAGTAAGCAACCCGAAAGTTCTGCAAATAATCCCTCTATATTCATAAACCGAACAGACATTATCTATTAAAAACGGACAATCATACTTAAATTTCTCACCTTTAAATTCAGACTTTTGCTGACGGATTTTGTTAATATTATCAGCTATAATTTTTTTTGTTTTAATATCAAGTTGCCATAACCCTAGCATCAAATAATCCATTTCAATTTTAGAATACGGAAATTGTGCATTTTTACAACACATTCCGCAGCCTTTTTTACAAAATATATAAGGCTTTTGTTTTTCAAAAAATTTATTTAATTTATCGTTTACAAATCGTAAATAATTAAGATAATTTTTTAACATTTAAAAAATTATTTAACCATAACTCAAATTTAAAGTCAATGATTTTAAGTGAATTGACTTACACAGAAAGTAATTTTAAACCGGTAATACCTGTTACAATAAGTCCGATACATAAAATACGCATTACGGTAACGGGCTCTTTAAACAACAAAATTCCCAATATTACAGTACCTAATGTTCCGATTCCTGTCCAAACTGCATAAGCAGTTCCGAGCGGGAGATTTTTTAAAGCAAGAGCCAAAAAATAAAAACTTGCTATCATACAAATTACTGTAAATACGGAGACAAAAGGCTGTGTAAAACCGTTAGAAAACTTTAAACCTATAGCCCAGCTTACTTCAAATAATCCAGCAATTAGCAAATGAATCCATTCCATTGTTGTTCCTTTCATATAATTTTATAGCCCGAAAGATATTTGATAAATATCTCCCGGGCTTTTATCCTTCCGTGTACAAGGGAAATTCCCTTGCGTTTTCTCTCGGACCAGCCGGAATATCCCGCGGAACCCTAGAAAACTTTTTTATTTTAATATTAATTAAAAATATTATAACATAAATTATTAATATCTTTTTCTATATTTTTTACAGGTCAACATCTGACTCTTTTATAGGAGCACCTATTACACGTTCAAGTTCTGCTGCGTTTATGTTGTAATTAAGAAGGTTTGAATAGTAGTCAAGCTGTGCGTTAAGGTATGAATTTTCAGCATCTTTAAATTCTATTGCATCTCCAAGACCTACCTGATATCTTCTGAATGCCTGATATTGGCGTTCTTTTGCCTGCTGCAGCGCAAGTTTTGATACTCCTAAGCTGTCGTGTGAATTTAAAAGGCTTATGTAAGCACTTTTTACTTCAAGATAGACATTTTGTCTTTGCTGTTCGTAATCTGCAACGGCTTTTTTGTAAGTTGCGTTTGCTTCATCAACCTGTTTTTTCAAAAGCATTAAGTTTAAAGCAGTATAGTTAAGCTGAACTCCGAACTGGTATCCGTAATCCGCATCAATTTGGCGTCCGCCTTGATTGTATGAACCGAAAGCACTGATATCAGGTGTAAATGCCCTTTTTGCACTGCGTACGTTCATTTCTGCAGCGTCCATTTGTTTTTTAGCTGATAAAAGTGCAGGACGAGATGCTTCTGCTGTTGCAAGAAGGTCTTTAAAGTTAACATCATATTTTTTAGTATTTAATTTATCTTTCAATACAACGTTTTCAAGTTCTGGAATACCTACGGAATTTGCGAGTTCCGCGGCAGCAAGTTCTAGAGTATTTTTTGCTTTAATAAGGTTTACTTTGGCGTTGCCTAAGTTATATTCTGCTGTTGTTACATCTATTTTGGCTTTTCTTCCTATTTCGTACTGTGCTTTTGCCTGTTTTAGCTGTAATTCAAAATCTTTTACGGTATCTTCGTAAACTGTTTTTTGAATTTCTGCAAAAACAAGGTTGTAATATGCGACTTTTACATTATAAATTACAAGTTCAATACTTGTTTCTGCATCGTATCTAGAAGCTTCAAATGTCCTTTTTGCAGAATCCGCGAATGATTTTGTTTTACCGAAGTCGAAAAGCAGCATATTTGCAGATATTTGCGGCATATAATACATGTTGTATTTTTGATTCATATTGCGCATAAAGGCACTTGACATTGTCATAAACATGTCGTTTCTTGAATAGTTAACTCCTGCGCTCAGGGTCGGAAAATAATTTGACCACGCTTGTCCTATTCGTGATTTATATATTTCTGCATTACTTATTGCTGACATAATTGTCGGGTGATGAGTTATTGCAAGTTTTATACAGTCGCTCAAAGTTACTTCCCCGTTCATATCAGTGTATTCAATTTTACTGTTTATTGTCGGGAACTTGGTTTCATACATGCCTTCGGCTTCTTTTGAAGTTTCTTGTTTGGTTTTTGCATTTTCTTTATTTTGTTTTTTCTGGCGTCTTAAATTTATTTTTTTTGTCTTTTCTGGTTTTACAATATGAACTTTTTCTTCTTTTTCTTTTTTTGCAACTTTATTAAGAGGAACTTCTGCGGCAAAAGCGTAGTTGCCGAAAGTTGCTAATATTGAATATATTAAAAATTGATTTATAAACTTTTTCATTTTTCAGCATACTCCAAATCTTTTTCGGTTATGTCCTGTTTGGGGAATTTGTCAACAAATTCCTGAATAATTACGTAAAATGCCGGTGTTAAAACTGCACCTATTGTTGCTGCGGCAACCATACCGCCAAATACTGTTGAACCAACTGATATTCTTGAATTTGCGCCCGCTCCTGATGCAAAAAGCATAGGTAGAACACCGATAACAAATGCCAACTCTGTCATCATAATAGCTCTGAAACGAAGTTTTGCGGCTTTGACAGCTGCTTCTTTCACAGGAAGCCCATACTTTTCATGTTCTTCTTTTGCAAACTCAACAATCAAAATTGACTGTTTTGCAGCAAGACCTATTAATGTAATCATACCAACCTGTGAATAGATATCAAATGATTGATTAATCATCATCTGGAATATCAATGCGCCAAGGGCAGCAATTGGAGAAATCAAAAGAACTGCAATCGGTATTGTAAAACTTTCATAAAGTGCGACAAGGAACAAGTATACAAACACAAGTGCCATTGTAACAATAATAATGGTTTGTCCTGATGCTTCACGTTCTTGCGCTGAAGTTCCAGACCAATCAAAGGTAATATCGGACGGGAGAACTTTTCTTGCAACGCTTTCCATAGCATTCATAGCTTCGCCGGAACTTTTGCCTGCAGCTTCCTGCCCCTGAATTTGTACAGATTTATAAAGATTATATCTGGTAATAGATGCTGTTCCTATGGTTTGTTTAAGCTTAACTACAGAAAGTATCGGCACCATTACTCCGTTTGTATTTTTTACATAAATTCCGGACAAATCTGTTGCAGTGTTTCTAAAATCACTTTCTGCCTGCATTTGAACCTTAAATACCCTGTCGTATTTATTAAAATCGTTTATGTAATATGTTCCGAGCATTGATGCTAGTGTTGAATAAAGTTCCTGCAAATCAATACTCTGTGCCATTGCTTTTTCGTAGTCAATTTCCAGTGTATATTGCGGAACGTTTGCCTGGAAGTTTGTATATACACTTGAAAGCGATGGATCTTGATTTGCTGCCTGAATAAGTTTGTTCGCCCAGCTTTCAAGTTCCTGCGGAGTGTATTCTCCCTGCGACAGCATCTGAAATTCAAAGCCGCCGAGCATACTCATACCGCTGATTGCAGGAGGTGAAAATACAACTATTGAAGCTTCTTTTGTTTTTGAAGCTATTGCTCTTATCCTGCTCAAAATTGCAGTATGAGAAAGATCTGTCGGCCGTCCTTCTATCTTTCTTTTTACCCAGTCAACAGGCGAAATTTTTCTGTCGGCATAGTCATCGAGTGAAATAATTGCTGTTGCCGTATTTGTAGCACCATTGCCGCCGAAGAGCATCAGTCTTTTTTCATCGACCCCTTCGAGATTTCTTATCTGCTCTATTAATCTTAGCCCTACATCTTCAGTTCTTGAAAGTGATGCCCCGTCAGGAAGTGTAATACTTGCAAGCAAAACTCCCTGATCCTCATCCGGAATAAAGCCTGTCGGAACCATTTTGAAAGATATAAGTGTCAGTAAAACAAGCGATACATAAAGAATTATTGTTTTCTTTTTATCATGTACAAATAAGTTAACATATTCAATATAAAAATCTTCTGCTTTTGCAAAAAATTTGTTGAAATCTTCTATAACAACAGCTGTTTTGCGTTTAATTCTTTCAATTATATGATCAACATGGATTAAAAATTCAGGTTTACTTAAATCTTCACTTTTATGTTCTTTTTTGCCTAAGAAATGTGAGCACATTGCAGGAGATAATGTCAGTGCACAAATGGCAGAAATGGCAATTGATACTGCGATACACACTGCAAATTGCTTATACATAACACCTGTCATTCCGCCCATAAATATAATCGGGACAAATACCGCCATTAAAACAAGAGCCATTGCAACAAGTGCTGAACCTACTTCTTCCATTGTCAGTTGAGTTGCAATTACAGCTGATTTTCCTTCTTCAAGATGTCGTTTTACGTTTTCTATAACAACAATAGCATCGTCTACTACAACACCTACCGCAAGTACAAGTGCAAACAGCGATAACAGGTTTATACTCATATTTAATGCTTTTAGAGCAATAAATGTGCCTATAAGTGATACGGGAATTGTTACGCAGGGTACGAGCGTTGCCATTGCATCACCAAGAAACAGAAAGATGATAATTACAACGATAACACCTGTCAAAAGTATTGTAAATTCTACTTCCTTCATTGACTCATGGATGTAATCGGAGTCATCTTTTATAATTTGGATTTGCAAACCGTTATCTAGTCGTGAATTTATTTCTCCGAGTTTTTGCTTAACAGCTTTAGAAAGATTTAAAATATTAGCATCGGAAAGTTGTGACACCATAATCAGTGCGGCAGGTTTTCCGTTTACCGTACCTAAAGTCGAGTATGATGACGAGCCTAATTCAACTCTTGCAATATCTTTTAGTCTGACTTTGCTGCCGTCCATATTGGAACGGATTATTATATTTTCAAATTCTTCAACATCGGATAATCTGCCTTTTGATTTCAGAGTAAGCTGCAGAGCCTGCTCATCATCTGTCGGGCGGGCGCCTAAAGAGCCTGCCGTTACCTGCGTATTTTGTGCAACAACCGCATTTTTAACATCGGTTGTAGAAATATTCAGACCTGCCATTTTTTGCGGATCAAGCCAAATTCTCATAGAATAATCGCCTGAACCGAATACATCAATATCCGCAACCCCTTCTACACGTTTCAATTCGTCTTTGATGTAAATTGAACCGTAGTTCGTCATGTCAAGCTGTGACCAGTGTCCGGACACGGGATAAATATTTAGGATAATCGCACCTGAACCGGATGTTCTGCTCAGAGCTGTTACACCTGTCCTTTGCACTTCCTCAGGCAATTGAGAAAGAACCTGCTGGATCCTGTTCTGCACGTTCATCAAGTTGACGTTTTTATCAGTACCGACTTTAAAATACATATTCAAAGAATATGAGCCGTCATAAGATGTTGATGACATGTATGAGAGGTTTTCAACACCGTTTAATTTATTTTCCAAAACCGTTGCAATAGAAGATTCTATAACTTCTGCGTTAGCACCTGTATATGAGGCTGAAACTCTGACCTGAGGCGGGGTTACGTCAGGGTAGTTTTCCTGTTTTAACGTAGACATTGAGATTAAACCCATAATGACTATACAAACGGATATTACAAGTGCAAATCTCGGTTTCCTTATAAAAAAGTAAAGTTTATTTATATCAAAAATTCTTTTCATTATTTACCCGCATTTAGATTTTTAATGTATTCTTCATTATCAATGATTTTTAATTTTTGCCCTTCTGCAGCTATATTTTGAATACCTGAAACTACAACAATGTCATTGTAATCAAGTCCGCTTTCTACTATCCAGTTATTATTTACGCTGTTAGAAACTTCAATATCTTTACGGACAGCTTTATTATCCTTTACAACCCAGACATAATAGCCGCTCATAGGGTCACCTTTAGTGCAGGATTGAGGAATTGTCATATAATCAATTACTTTTGAAGCTGTAAGTTTTACTTTCATATAATTGCCGGGGACAAGCCAGCCTTTTGTGTTGTCAAATACAGCACGCATACTGATAGAACCCGAATTTTTGTCTATTTTATTATCTACAAAGTCAATAGTTCCTGTTTTGTCGTACCATTGACCGCCGTCAAACTGTACCTTAACCTGAACATCTTTAAATTTATTGCTTGCCCGTAAAAGATTTACGTAATCATCACCTTTAAGACTAAATGAAACATATACAGGATTTGTGCTTGAAATATTAACAAGCGAACCGGATGTTGCTGTTACATAGTTTCCTTCGGTTATATTAACTTTCCCGATACGTCCGTCTATCGGAGATTTTATATCTGTGTAGCTTAAATTTACTTTGGCAAGTTCATACTGCTGTCTTGCCGCATCCAAAAGTGCTTTGTTCTGATTACGTGTTGCAAGACTCTGGTCAACATCAGAACGGCTAATCAAATCTTCTTTTATAAGCGCGTTTGCCCTGTTTAATTCCTGCTGTGCATTTTTCAAAAGGGCACTATACTGATTGACGTTTGCAAGAGAATTATTTACCTCAATCTGGTATTCTCTCGGGTCTATTTTAAATATAAGCTGTCCTTTTTTTACAAAATCGCCTTCTTTAAAATATTTTTTTATAAGAAATCCCGGGACCCTTGCAACAATGTCAACAGAATATTTTGCCTCAACTCTTCCGGTTGCCTCTGCAGAGACATTAACTTTTTCTGTATGAGGAGTATCTACAACTACCTCTTTCGGCATAAGCATTGCCTGACGTTGAATTAAAGCCGCAATTTGTCCTGATATTTTATTATAAATAATAGGTACAATGATTATAAGTAAAATACCTATTCCAACTTTTTTTCTCGTTATTTTAAATTTCATTATTCGTTCTCTCCAACTTAAAAAGGTAAAAATCCCCTAATTTAATATTAAACTATTTCAAAATTCTTGTAAATAAAAATACTGTAATTATCAATCTCATGGTCGATTATTGATTTTATTCAAGGTTTTAAATGAAATCATTTTATTAAGGAATGTAAAAGTTGATAAATTCCGGATATAACATTATAATTTAGTTATGGAATTTGATCTTGAAATATGGCTTCAAAAATTTACAAAGAAATTATTTGACGTATTTAACAGACGTATAAAATTTGTCGGCCTTCAAGGAAGTTACAAACGCGGAGAAGCAGATAAAAACAGTGATATTGATATAGTTATAATTCTTGACAAACTTTCTTTTGAAGATTTGACAGAATATAAAAAAATTGTCAATTCCATGCCTTTTGCCGAAAAAGTATGCGGTTTTATCTCCGGAGAAAAAGAAATTTATAATTGGCCTAAATTTGATTTGTTCCAGCTGCTAAACGATACAGTATCTCTGCATGGTGATTTGCTTGATTTCATTCCTATTATAAAACGTAATGATATACTTGACTCAATAAAAATTAATACTGCCAATCTATACCATCAGATGTGCCACGGATACCTGTTTGACGATAATAAATCAGAAGTGCTTTATCAGGGCTACAAATCCGCTTTTTTCATATTACAGGCAATTTTTTATGCTACACACAGTGAATATCCCGGATCAAAAAAAGAACTTGTTGAACTGCTTGATGGAGAGGATAGAGAGGTATTGCTTGTCAATATAAATTGGGACTCTCTAAATATATCAGAAAATACAGATTTTTATTATGAAAAAATTATAAAATGGGCAGCAAAACATATTAATCTTTAGAAGAAGCCGTTTTTGCATTCAGATTTATATCTTTTTTAAGTTCCTCAATAAATTCAGGTTTATACATAAAACCGAGATGTCCGCCGTTACTTAGCAAAACAGTTTTGTTACCTGTACATATTTTCAGCTTTTTTAACTGATTGCTGTTTGTAAGATAATCATCCAGAGAGTGATATATTTTATAATTAGAACTTTTTTGTAAAAAGTCTTGCAAAGAAAGCAAATCAGAGGCAAAATTCAAATCATCAATCGTATTATAATTTTTGCCGAGCAGATATTTTTCTGCATAATCTCTGTAATTCATGTTATTAATCTTATTATATATGTCAGCAGGCTTATTTTTTGGAGTTTTTTCAAGTGTAAAAATCAGATCGGAAAGTTTTTGGTGCATAATAAACCCTGTGATAAGTTTACCTTCTTCTTCCGTAAATGGGAGAGTTTCAATATCAAATTTTTCTTTCGAATCTTTCATGTCAACAAGCTGTATTACCTTTGAAGCAGTAAGAGCAACCCGTCTTTTTAAATCATTAGGATTTTTGTTCCATTCCTCACCGTTTTTATCAACTTGTTCCATAGCATAAATCAGGTTAACTGGCGGACAAACAGAGATGTATTTTGTAATATTTAAAGTATTATTATGAAATTCTTTATCAGCGATAAAAATAGTTGTTAAAGCTCCGAATGAAGTACCGAAAAGAGTCTTTTCGCCAAACTTACAGTTATATTTATTTTCAAGCGAATTAATTATTTTCGTTGTAACAAGCCTTAAATAATCCGCATCTTGAGAAGGAATACCAGGTTTGTATTCATCTGGCATACTGTTTACAAATTCCCATTGAAAATGGCTGCCCTGAATTATTACAGAATACCCCTCATCATAAAAAATTTTTGCCAGAACAACAGAATGATGCGAGTTTATACCTTCACCAATTGACGGATAAATTATTGCAAGCGGAGAATTTTTGTCTTTTTGTAATATATATCTGAATTTGTAATCCGATTTTTCCGGAGTAACATTAATCTTGCCGGTTTTTATACGTTTGTTGAAACATCTGTTCCAAACAGAAAGTTCATTCCAGACAGATTCATCCACTTCCGGCAAATCAAACAGAGCAGTACGCATGGAATCTACTACAGGAGATTGCGGTTTAAAATCATACAAAATCATATCCGCCATAAGCTGCGAGTTTTCGGAATTGTAACTTTTTAAAATAATATTATCAATATTTGCACCGCCTTTTATAATTTCCGCAACTGTTAATTTGCCATCCTGATTATCCGTTTCAAGTGTTTTAAGCTGTGCTTTATCTCTCAAATCTGACGAATTGTTATCGACAAGTTCAATATTATTATCCTTATTCTGTTCTTTTTCCACCTCTTTATATCCGGAGAGCAAAACATCTTTTCTGTCAAGGTTCTGACATTTTATATAATTATCAAGACCGTACATTTTTCGTGCAATTTCATACGGGTCTGCATAGGTTGATTCTATCATTTTTATAAGAGGCTGAATATATGAAGTTCTGTTTACGGTTAATCCTGCCTTGACCATTGCTAATACGGGAGTTCCGACATAAGTTGTTGGATTAAGTGATGTATCCAATATCTTTCCTGCAATCCCTCTTGCTGTTGTTCCGTTCATAACAGGCAGAACTATATATGAACCGGAATTGCATTTACATTTTGTTAAAGCTTGCTCCATATCCTCGTTGCAAGGTTCAATTTTAAAAAGACTTTTTGCAGGATCAAACATTCCGCCGAGTCCTATTGTAGTATTTGTCAAAAATCTTACGGTCTCAGTACCGGACGTTTTAAAATCTTTTTGAATAAGAGTGCTCACAAGCCGTTTGGGATACTCAATATTTTTATAAGCACTCTGTATTCTATCTATTCCATATTCGGGAAGAATTGACGACCAGAGTATATGAACAGGTTTTATGGCATACTTATTTAACCCGAGATTAAACGCAAAAATTTTTCTGTTGATTTTTTCATATTTGTCAGGCCCGAGATAAATATAAGCATAATCGGGATATTTACTCTGCTGCTTTATTAATTCTTCTGTAAACGATATATTTTGAGCATACAACAATAAAATAAAGAGAATTAATATTTTTTTTAACATAATATCCTGACTTTTTCTGATTGGCTATTTATCAATTTTATTGTTTTCCACTAATAAAGAAACTTCATTACTCATAAGGATATTTTTTATGATGAGTTTAAGTCTTGACAAATTCCGAAAAATCGTAAATAATAAATTTAGTTAAGAAGAAAAGGAGTTTGAAAATGAATAGAGAAGATGCTTTCAGGATTGCCCCCCCCCCGAAAAGTTAAGTATAATCACATTTTTCAGAAATTTTAGAAATTATTTTTGTTTTAATATCTTCCTTCCCTTTTTAGGGAAGGATAAGAGGATGGGAACAAATCCATACCCACCCCGACCCTCCCTAATAAGGGAGGGTGGTATGCTTATAGACACCTCTGGGAATATTCGTCGACCCGCTTTTACTCTGGCAGAAGTTCTCATCACCCTGGGTATAATCGGTGTCGTTGCGGCGATGACGATGCCTGTAATTATTACGAATTATCAAAAAAGTCAAACTGTCAACCGTTTAAAAAAAGCATATTCTGAGATAAGTCAGGCTATCAGAATGGCTGAAAATGAATATGGAACTCTGGATTCATGGGATTTTTCTTATATCACAGAGCCACAGGAAAAAGTTAACTATTTTGCAGAAAACTATTTGTTCCCTAACATAAAAACTCTAAAACGCTGTTCTCCTTCATCAGACGAATGCTGGGCAGATACATACACTATAGACGGAAATGAAAGTTATCTAATGCTTGAAGATACGACAGGCAGAAATTCATTTATTGCAGCATCAGGATACTCGGTATTTTACTGGCTTCATGGGGCAAACGGCGCAGGTGACGGCGGCTGGTTCTGGATTGATATAAACGGATTACAAAAACCAAACAAAATAGGTAAAGATGTTTTTCCGTTTCTGATGAGCTGGGGACCACATCCTCAGGGAAATTATGATTGTCAGGAAAGAAAATTAGGCCTATTTCCTGCAGGCCTTGAATGTAAGTCATCCTCATTTAGTTATGATGAACTAATTAACGGCTCTGGTTCAAGTGATACAGCAGGATTTAATTGTAAAAAAGGTTCAAACGGATCAAGAGCCGGCGGTTATTGCGGAGCACTTATTATGTACGAAGGATGGAAAATCGGGAAAGATTATCCGTGGTAAAAGTTACAAAAAAGGCTTTCATAAATGAAAGCCTTTCAAATTTTAAATTTTCAGTAATCTGAAAAATAACTCTTATAAGCCCAATGCATACTTGTTGCTTACAGAAATCATATCCATTGTGTTAAAAATATTCTGTTGTGTACTCTGAATTGAATCTGCTCTGTCAGATATACTTGCAAGTTGTGTCTGGTATCCTTGCGCCGCCTCTATTTTTGATTTATCTCCTGAATTAAGCATTTTTTGAATTTCTACAGAAATATTATCAATAATATCATCCAATGTATCGGTTGACGATACTGTTACACCAACTGTTGATGCAAGTTCTTTAGCTTCTGACATAAGCTCTTGTTCTGATGAATTACCTCCTTGTTTTTCCTGATATCCGCTATTATTCTGATGCCGCGCTGCCTGAGCCTGCGCAATCAAAATTTGTGCCTGTGCTTCCGATGTTACCGTTGACGGATCAATGCCCAAAGCTTCCAATTGTTGTTTTGTTGAAGCACTTAATTCGTCACTTTTATAGGTCGAAACCGCTGCAGCCTGTGAATGGCTTATTGAACTTATTGATGACATACACATATCCTTTTTTGTTTTGTATTTTCTATCTTTTTAATGATTTTCAAAAAAAAGTCAATAAAATCAGTTCAAAATAAATGTCGGTATTGTAATAAAAAACTTTATATATTTTCAGAAGATTTTTACATTTCTTAAATAAAACAGATAATAAAAAGGCAGAAATTTTTAGTAATTATATATTTATGATATGATGTAAAAAAGGGGTATATTAATGAAGAAGATTCTTATATTGTGTTTTTTAATATTTTTGTCGGCTTATAATGTTCATGCAGCTGAGTATATTAAAGTGAAGCCGGAATTTTTAACTGCTTCTCAAAGCAGCAGCTACGAAAAAGTTAATGAAACTCTCGCAATTATTTTCAACAAAATTAAACCTGAAATAAAAACGTCAAAATATCCTAAGTATTATCACGATTTTACATTGATAAAAGATGACGGAACTCAAAACAAAGCTTATCATTATGTTAAATATTCAGGCGCTGAATTGATTTATAACACTGACACAAACGAATTAAAATTTGTTTCATTCAGACGTCCGGAACTTATGAAATGCAGAATCATATATGATTATCCGTCAGGCAAATTTCATGCTGTACAAATCTTTGTCTCTGACAAAGAATCTTTTGTCTACAGTCCTGACGGGAAATATGTTGATTACGAACCTTATGTGAAAGAAGTCAAAGAAAAGGTAATTAAAAACTGGAAAGTGCCGCCAAGAAAACAAATAGATATCCTTGCAAAGGGACAAAAAGATTTACTTGTTCAAATGGCGTTGACAATCGGCAGAGACGGACATGTAAAAAAATGCAAAATATTAAAATCGTCTAAAATAAAAGCATTAGAGGATAATGCAGCTGCAGCAGTCAGATCTGCCGCACCTTTTAAACCGTTTCCTGATAACTTTTTCAACGAAGAACTTGTTATAATTCTAAATTTTAATTTCAGTTTATGATATCTTTTTTTAAATCGTATGCACCCTCTTCTGTTACTATGCAATTATTATCAGGAACTATTTTAGGAATCTCCGTATTTGAGTTGCTTAATCTGAATCCGAAAACATCATGTCCCCATTTGTTTGGCCTTTTTTTCCCGTTTACATCAACATAGAAATTGGCAGGAGAGCCCATTATATTTGCCGGAATATTGCTGCCATATAGAAATAAAATTATTCCGTCGGGTAAAACATAAGATGTTGAATTATTTTCTAGTGATGATCTATACATCCCCGAACAGGCTCCCGTAAGCCCTAAAGATTGTTGATCCGTATATTCAGGGACACATCCGTCTGTAAAAATATGACCTCTGCAAATTTTTATTGGTCTTAACCTTTTTTCAAAAGCTTCTTTTAACAGCGGGCATTCACTGCCTTGATGCCCTTCTCCAAAACTTCCGTAATGACAGTTCGTAGGAAATCCTAAATCATAAAATGCCAGATTATAAGCTTGTGATATCGCAGAATAGGCTTTTTTGAAACCGGTTTGTATCATCCTTCTGATGAGAATTTGGAAAAAATAGCAAAAGTTCTTGATGTTGAGCCTTATCAACTTTATATGTATAATCACCTTAAACCTGTTAGTGAAATAAAGAAAAATCTGCATAAGATTATAGATAATGCAAGTGACGAAGAAATTAGACTAATATATCGTATATTATCAGCATTTTAGTGTATTGATATTTCATAATTACCGTTGTTTATTTTAAAATTCATACGGATTGTTTCGCCATTATATCCGGAAGGCGGAGGATTAAATCTCGGAACACTCATAAGCATATAATAAACACTGTCGTTTAAAGCTTTATTAGAGGATTCTTTTGAAAATTTTCTGTTTATTAATTTGCCTGTCTTGTCTATAGAAAATTGGATTGAACACTCACCGGAGCCTGTTATACTGCCTACCGCAAATTTAGAAAATAAAGCCGCACGCAAATTGTTTTTATATCTGAGCATTTCAGGGCTGTTCGGGTTATAAACCGGTTTTGAAGGTTGTTGAACTATCGGCTGCGAGACTGTCTTTTCTTTAACTTGAACAGGCCGCACAGGTTCTGTTTTAACAGTTTTTGGAGACAAATCAATCTTTTTAGGCTCAGAAACCTTAGGTTTTTGACCACTGACGGACTTTGGCTGTTCTCTTACTATCCTAATTTTTTTTTTGCTGTGGAGTAGAAGTCTCCATCTGTCTAAAATATTCTATAGGGTTTGATACCGCCGGTTGAGGTTGTGGCTTTGTTTCTGTTGTTTTAGGTTGATATAAAGGCGTATCATCCCATATTTTATTAATATCCGGAATCTTTTTTGTCACAACCGGCTGCTTTTTCGTCTGTTTTGCAGTATCGGCTTTATCATTTACCGGTGTTTTCCCTATAGGAATCATCCAGATAATTATTGACAGAATAAGACAAAACGCAAAAAATATTCTTGAAATAGTTTCTGACTTTTGTTCTATAGTCAAAGGTTGTCTAGCTTTAGGAGCACTAGCCTGTTTTGTACTCTTTTCTTCTATATAGTCAAAAGTGTTATTTCCGCAATCACAATATGCGACTTTATGTTTGTATTCAGCTTTACATTCTCTGCATCTGTACATAACAAAATTATCTTATCACAAATAATCCTAATTTATAAACAGCAAAAATAATTAATGCAATTAATAGCATTATAATGATTATTGCTGTCTGTCTTATAATATCAAAATCATTTTTTGCCTTCATAAATTTAAAGACAAAAGGAAATTCTAAAATAAAGAAAAGCACAATACAAATTATCTTAAACACTTATTTACTCCGTTTAAATATAATATTTTCCAACTTTATAGTCTTATGCATTTTAGGATTTATTTTCGCTGTAACAAGAGTTGCAACTCCAAGAATTGCAATAGTAACAATACATATAATTATAATTTTTGTAATATTCATCAATATACTACCCTTTCATAATCAGAAAAATCATTAGGAGTTGAATATCTTTCCTGCGTACCAATTAAGAAAATCCCTGTTACAACTGTTGATGTTCTTTGTGTTCCTTTCGGAAAATTAAGAATAGGTTTTCTTTGTAAATTTGAAATAGCAGGTTTCACTCTGTCTCTTGCAACATTCATAAAATTTGGGTTAGAACATTCAACTTTGATATTTGAAATGTTTCCGAATTTATCAACAACAAATGTGAACAAAAATATTGTTCCGAGAGGAGCATAATCTATTTGAGAATCCCGCATAATCTGATTTTGAAGGTTACTCCTCCACTTATTCCAGGCAATTATTTCTTCCTGTTCTGTCATATAAGGATTTTTATTTTCCTGTTTTGGCTGAGTTTTCTGCACTTGCACAGGCTTCTGCGGTTTCGGCTCGGGTTTAACCTCAGGTTTCGGTTCCTCTGCCTGTTCTGTCTGCTCAATTATTCTTTGAAGCAACTCAAGCTGGGAACTATCCTGAGACGTTGTTTCAGGCTTAACTTTAACCTCTTTTTTTTCAGGTTTAACTATTTCCTGTTGTATATATTTTATTTGTTCACGAATAGGAGCTTCTTCTTTTATTTTAATTTCTTTTGTTTGTTCCGGAATAGAGGGCTCAACAATATTTTGAGTTTTTTGTTCGATTTTCTGCGGTGAACTTACAGGAATATTTTTAGTCATTAATGTATCGCTTATACGCGTAAGTTGAAAGTCTGCATCCTCAATAATCATCGGTTGATGCATCTCGGGATGAAGTTTAATAGTACATATAGTAACTATTATAAATAAAATTATTGTTACAACTTTCAAAAAATCCATAACTAATCTTTATCTACTTTTGCCAGCAATTCGTCACAAGCGTATATATCGAACTTTGTCTGGCTGAGCATCATTGTTTCAGCTATCAAAAGAGCTGTAGGAACAAGTGCAGCTACCAAACTTAAAAATATACCCTGCATATCTCCGCCGATTTCTGTCATAAAATAAGATACGTTCATTGCAAATTCAATAAATATAATTGCACAGGCAATAGCAAGCGAACGATTTTTTTCAGAATTTAATCTTCTGACACCTTCCAGCCCGTATATCGTAACTCCATGGTGCTGGTAGTCAGAAAATCCGTCCTGTTTTATTACCTGTGAGCCCTGAACTTTTTTCGTACAGAAAAATGCATTTACAAAAGAGAAAAACGCAAAAATAATCAAAAACGTCGCAAGTGTTAAAAACACAGGGCTTATTCTCAAACCTGAAATTCTTACCCATCCTGCCGCTTCGGGAAAACACATAGCAAGAGTATTTGAAACACCGTATGCAAGAAATGGCGCTGTTAATATACCAACAACTGTTTCACCCACAGATTTAAGCTGAAGGTTAAACATTTTATCTTTTATATATTGCAGTTTTGAATTACTTAAGCTGTTAATGTATCTTTCAATCCACTGTCTGTAAGACTTAATGACACTTTCAAAATCTTCTCTATATTCGTATTTGTCAAGAGTCATTGTCCATTCTACACCGTTGCATTTGAAATATCCGCAGCTTATTGCAAGAACAGCCATTATACCAGAGAAAAAGAATGATATAAATATCGCAAAAGTCATAAAATCATTCAAATTCATATAATAAACAAGATTTACAACATAAACTCCAAGTACAAATATCAATGAAAAAATAAGCATAAAACTCTGACCGAGCTTTGCAGACTTTGACATTTCTTTTTGAATATTACTTTGAAGATACAGGTAAATACCCTGTTTCAATAACAGACAAATTCCATAAATCAAAATGGTATATACACCCCAGACTTTAATATTTGTCGGCAGATGAAGAAAATTTGCAGACTCTTTTATTTCAAGCCCCATGAGGTAATTTGATACACCGAATGCACAAACCATTGCACTTAAAAACATTGCAATATGGAGGAAAATACTTGTTTTTGAATTGGTTGAAAGTTTTTGTTTCAAATCATTTATATGGAATGCAACCTGTTTAATTATAGCAACACGTGCATTTTCAAGATCTTCCTTCTGTTTTTCAAGCTTAACTTTAGTAACCGCATTAACATCTTTCCCGTAAAGCCCTTTTATATCATCTTCTGTCAAATCTTCCTTACCGATAGATGTAATTGTTTTTGAATGAACTTGCTGCGCAGCTTCTTCAATCAGCCTTACGCTTACAAACTCATCTGTACCGCCAAACATAAGCTTGCATACATTTCTTACTTCGACTCTTTTTATAGGCTGCCCTTTAAAAAGGACTTTATCACTTTGAAAAGTATTGATTATTAAACATTTATTTTCAACAGCATTATACTGAAGCGTCAATAATATGTCGAAATTCAGTTTTAAAATAACGTCGCAATTAGCATTTGTGCCGATATTTATTACATCTTTATTTTTAAATACTTTTTCACCCTGTGATGTTGATATAACTATTGTCATTAATTACCTCTTAAATTCTTAAACTTTTTAATTATCTTCCTAATGCATGAAGAAATCTTCTTATAGACTTGTCAATATTTTGTTCGGGAGAGACTATAAGGTGTTTTTCTCCAAGAACAGGAGTTAATTTTTCTTTTACAAGATCAAGTTTTGCCGGATGCGCATCCAAAAACATCATAGAAATATCAGGTGCATATTGTTTTACATTTTTCACATTTTGCGGCAAAGTATTCCAGTTTATCTGTTTTTCTATTGCACCCTCATTTTCAAGATCTCCTATTACAACAACAGCCGGAATGTATCCGTTCTTTTTCATAGTCAAAGCATGTGAAAAAGCTTTTTTCAAACCAACACCGTAAGCCGTTCCGTAATCTTTTTCGTCATATTTTGTAAAGGCATCCATTGATTTTGTAATTGTGCTTCCGTTCATCGGTCCGCCTTCATATATCAAATAGGCATCCTCAGAAACTCTTAGAATTTTCACCTGATCTTCTGGGTCTAACAGATTACATATTTGACGCAATACCTTTTTCTGTTCAGGGAGCCGTTTTTGGTTTGACGCAGATGAATCAATTACAAAAATAACAGCTGCAGGATGAAAATCATCAACCTTTATCTGTTTTAATCCTGCCCAAATAAATTTTAGTGCAACCGATAATACAAGTATTAATAATCCTAATGTAACTAATCTTTTATTCAACTTCATTATTGTACCTGAATAGACTATTTTTTATCTTAAGAATAATATATCATACTTTGATTGTTACTGCAACATCATACTAAAGTTAAAAATTATTTGTAATAACACTTTATCCGTGCTTTTTGTTTATATTATAATAAATTATATGGAAAATAAGAAGAGAAAAATAAGCATCATAGGTTCTACAGGATCTATCGGAACTCAGGCTCTGGAAGTTATTGAAAAATTAAGAGATAAGTTTGAAATTATTGCACTTGCAGGGGGGCACAACAAAGAGCTTTTGCAAAAACAGGCTGAAAAATTTAATCCCAAATACACTTGTCTTGGAGAAGAAGGTCTGGAAAAAATTTGTTCTGACAAAGAAAATGATATAATACTTGTTGCCTGCTCGGGAAAAATCGGGCTTAAACCTACTTTAACCGCTATAAAAAACGGTATTGATATTGCACTTGCGAATAAAGAAACTCTTGTTATGGCAGGAGATATCGTAATGAATGAAGCAAAAAAATACGGTGTTAATATTATTCCCGTAGACAGTGAACACTGCGCAATTCACCAGTGTATAAAAGATATTAATCAGGTTGATAAATTAATTATTACGGCTTCTGGCGGTCCTTTCCTTCACAAATCAGTTGAAGATATGAAAAATGCAACGGTTGAACAAACCCTGGCGCATCCGCGCTGGAATATGGGTAAAAAAATTACGGTTGACAGCGCCACTTTAATGAACAAAGGTCTTGAAATTATTGAAGCTCATCATTTATTCGGGTTTGACTATGATAACATTGATGTAGTTGTACACCCACAGAGTATTGTACATTCTGCAATAGAATACGTGGACGGAAGTGTAATCGCACAGTTAGGACTTCCGAGCATGCATATACCTATTCAGTACGCAATTACTTATCCTGAAAGATTTGCAGGTATTAAATCAAAAAGCTTCAGTTTCTCAGATATTGCAAGGCTGGATTTTGAAAAACCTGATTACGAAAAATTCCCCACCGTAAAACTTGCATACAAAATGGGAAAACTTGGCGGTACTGCAACTGCTTGTATGAATGCTGCAAATGAAGAAGCAGTATTTGCTTTCCTTGACGGCAAAATAAAACTTTACAATATATATGAAATTACAAAGAAAATGTGCGATGAACATGAAGTTATAAACAATCCTACAATAGATGAAATTTTCGCAGTTGATAAACAAATCCGCCAAAAAACAAAAAATTATATTGCAGGATTAAAATAAAAAAAAGATATGGAAACTGAAATTTCCATATCTCGGTGTGATTTGTTCAATTAACATTTTTTGAGAATATTAAATTTAATACCACCAGAAACGATTGTATCCCGGATGTACATGCAAATATTTATCTGTACATATAAAAGCATAAGATTCATAAGCTCTTGAACCGGGATTATTTATTCCGAACCATTGTTTGCCGACTTTTCTGCCTGAAACAACTTTGTTATCATTAGCATCAAGTCCCGTATATGAAATTGTTTTAGCATAATTTGATCTGCAATCAATGTAAGAAGATGTTGTCAGTGTCCAAATTTCTCTTCCGTAAGCCTTGTCTAAAGGTACACTTTTTGCAAGATATTTTGTTGTATAATTATATGCTCCGTAAGTCGAAGCAGGTCTTATACTATCAACATCAATATAATGTCCCTCTCCTATCTGAATCCAATTTTTTGCAAATACAGGAACTGAAGTCATTGCAATAAGAGCAAACACCAAAAAAGCTTTAACGCAACTGTTCTTTTTCATAAAAACCATTCCTTTCTTATTTCACGTTAAAAAATTATATAACAGGTATAGTTTAATATATTAAATGTATTATGTCAATAGGTTTAATATATAGATTTATAGATTTGGTATATTTGAAATTCAATAAATCCAAAAATATAATTTTATTAACAGAAAAACCATGAAAACAGAAATTAACAAAAAATTAGGGAAACGCATTCAATATTTACGGTTACAAAGAGGATTAAGTCAGGAAAAACTCGCCGAAGCAATTGATATAGCAACTACATCATTGAGTTATGTTGAAACCGGAAGAGGATTCATGACACTTGTGACGCTTGAAAAATTGGCAAAAGTTCTTAATGTGGAATTGTACGAAATCTTTAAGTTTTCAAGTATGACAACAAATGAAGAAATGTATAATTATATAATTTCAAAACTCGATATTATAAAAAATGATGATGAAAAAATAAAAATGGTCTACAATCTGTTCAAAAATCTATTATAAACTCTATCATATTATTTTATACATAATGAAATAAGTTTTTATAATATTTTTGTACTATAATATTTATACAGAAAAATATTACAGTCGGATTAAGGGAGATATAATAAAATTATGGGAAAAAACAGAATAGGAATTGATGTAGGCGGAACTAACGTTAAAATTGCTCTTGTTAACGACAAAGGTGAAATTAAATATTCAAACTCTGTTCCGACACGCGCGGAAATGGGTTATGAATATACTGTTAACAATATAAAACAGGCTATTCATGATTTATTAAAAGAGACTAAATTGTCTACAAAAGATATTGAAGGTATCGGTTTTGGATTTCCCGGACAGGTTGATTACAAAGCAGGTATTGTAAGAAATGCTCCTAATATTCCCGGCTGGGTTGAAGTACCGATTGCAAAATTGATTGAGGATGAATTTAATATACCTACACGTGTTGACAACGACGTTAGATGTGCAGCGTTGGGAGAACTCAATTACGGAGCCGGAAAAGGTTGCGAAAATCTTATCTGCATAACAGTAGGTACAGGTATAGGCTCAGGGCTTATCGTAAACGGAAAACTTGTCAGAGGAGCCTCAAATGCGGCAGGAGAAATCGGGCATATAAAACTCCAGATGCATGACGGGCCTTTATGCGGCTGCGGTGATACCGGATGTTTGGAAGCTTTTGCATCAGGTCCTTCAATCGTCGCTATGGCAAACGATTACATAAAAGGAGGCAAATCCGCAAAATTCCGCGAAATGGCAGAAGGCAGCGCAATTACTCCATTTATTGTCTGTGAAGCGGCAAAAGCAGGCGATCCTGTTGCTCAAAGAATTTTTACAATTATGGGTGAATACATAGGAATAGGCATGGCAAGTGTTGTTAACCTTTTAAATCCTGAAAAAATTATTGTCGGCGGCGGAGTTGCAGACGCAGGAGATTTCTTGCTTACACCGCTAAAAGAAACTCTTTTGAAACGTGCAATGAAAGTTGCCGGTTCTGTTGTGGAAGTGGTTCCGGCACAACTAGGAAATACGGCAGGCGTTATCGGCGCAAGCTTATTGATTGAAAGCTAAAAGTGAAAAATCTTTTTTTCTTTTGTCATCCTGAATTTATTTCAGGATCTCACATAGATTCTGAACCAGGTTCAGAATGACGTAGTTGGCAAAAAATAAAAAATAAATTATATGGCAATATACTTTTTTTACGGCGAAGAAGATTATAATATCGAACAGGAAATCGGGAAACTCAAAAAAGGACTCGATAAAAATTTTCTTGAAATGTCTTTCAAAACTTATGACAATCCGAAATTCCCCGATTTAATATCTATCCTTCGTTCACAGCCGATGATGTTCGGAAAGATGCTCATTGTAATCAATTGTCTTGATTATTTTTCCAAAACTTTTGAAGATAAAGAGATTAAAGAAATAGAATCAGCTCTTGAAGGGAACAGTGAAAACCTTGATATAGTCTTTGCTGCACAGCTTCCAAGAAATGAAGGCAAAAAACTTGACAGCCGTAAAAAATTTTTCAAACTTCTGAAAAAATATAATGCAATCGAATGTGCTGTTATTCCGACTTATAAAACAGCAGAGCTTGAAAGCTGGATTATTAAACAAGGCAAGTCTAAAGGGATAAAGCTTGATAAAAATGCCCTTACTGCAATAATTTCTCAGATTGGCAATAATCTCCGCCAGATAGACAGTGAACTTGATAAACTCAAACTTTTCGCCTACCCGAAAGATATTGTGACTTCTGATATGGTTCGTGAAATTTGTATTTCTAATGAAGATTTGTTTGCTTTTTCGGATTTTTTAATGGAAAACCAAAAGGACAGAGCGCTCCTGGAATATCGAAAACTTCTCGATACAAGATACCCGCTTGAAATTTTGTCTACATTACAGACAATGCTCAGACGCTGGATAATTCTTAAAGCAAAATCGCAAAGTGCAACGCCGATGGAACTTTCCAGAATGACAGGTATGCATGAATATGTTGTCAAATTAACCTTGCAGAAACTGAAAAAAAATAATTTAAAAGATTTAGTCAAGCTAAAAGAAAATTTGACAGATGCGGAATACAGGATTAAATCAGGACTAGCGCTTGACGTTGAAAAAGAGGTGGAAAATGCACTCTTTAGATGAACAATATCCATTTTTAATGAAATATTTTAATAACGGAATATCTTCACAAAGCCGTCAAATAGCACATTGTATTCTGTTTTACGGATCCGATATTCAATCACAGTACGATTTAGCACTGGAAATTGCAAGAATGCTAAACTGTACCGGAGACCATACAAAAACTTGCCAATGCCTTAATTGCCGGTGGATAAGAGAAAATAATCATCCGGCTGTTTTAACAATCTCAAAAGTTGATAACAAACCTTCTGATGATACATCCAAAACAGTTATTTCAATTGATCAGGCAAGAATGATTAAAAACGATTTACTTGTAACTTCAGATTACCATAGGGTTTTAATATTTTGCGATAAAGACAAAGAAGGAAACGTTCAGGGACTTAATCAGCAGAATTTTCAGGCTGATGCTGCAAACGCTTTATTAAAAACTTTTGAAGAACCGCCTTCTAACACAACATTTATATTTCTTACAAAAGACAAATCCGATATGATTACAACAGTTGTTTCCCGTGCACAGTGCTTTTATGTACCGTCCATGAAAGATGAGAACAGAGATTTTTCGCTTGTAAAAGATGCTATGGACGGATATCTGGAACTTAATCGTGATGAAGTTCTTGATTTTAATGACAAAATTCTTGATATCGCAAAAATGGTTGAGCCTTTGGAAGTTTTTACCCAGATGCAGAATTATATAGAAGCACTTTTAAAATCAAATCTTGATAATTTATCTTTAAAGGTAAAATTGATTTCCGATATCAAATCTGTTGAGACTGCTAAAAAAGAATATCGTCTGAATATGAATATTCAAACGATAATTGAAACACTGAGCTTCAAGTTAATATTATAATTCAGGAATTAAGAAGCTCATCTATCTTTTTTTCTTCAAACAGGTCATAAATTTTATTTATGTGTTCAGTCATTCTCTCTATAATAAGCCCTAAGTTTTGTACTTCATGATTTTCTTCATTAGCATCAACATAGGATTGTGCAAGTTCAAGCAAGCCCTTCATTTCATTAGCTGCAGTTTCAATAATTCCGACAGTTTCAAGATTTTGTTGATAATTCATTTTCGTACCTCCAATATTAATATACATTAATTAAATCGGTGTGTAAATAACCCAAATGGGTATAAAATATACCGATTGGAAATTATACTTACCGAATGGCTATTATATTAGTATGATAAAAAATATGTTAGCTGAGTATATGTTAGAAAAAGATGTCGAGAAACGGGATATTACAAAATTAACCAAAATCGACAGACATGTCTTAAACAGAATTTATAAAAAGAAAACTAAAAGCATAACTTTTGAAAATTTAAACAAGCTTTGCTTCGCTCTTGACTGCACACCGAACGATCTGTTCAGGTATATACCTGACTAATTACTTATTTTAACAAAATTGCTTTAATATTACCTCTCAAATATAATATTGTTATGAAAAAATTTGATATTTTCAGACAGTTTAGGGATGCTGTTATAATAATCAACAAAAAACAGGAAGTAGTTTACAGAAACCATACTTTTAAAAGATGGTTTAAGGATTTTACAAATATAAAAAAATTGTCGCATCATTCAAGCTTTGATATCTGCCCCATAAATTCCGACAATATTGAAGTCTATTCCCCTATATATCATGCAATTATTTCAAAAGAAAACTTTTTCGCCAGAATTTCGTACCAATCAGAATTAAACAGAATTTTTTATTACGATCTGCAGGCAGTCAAAAAAGGAACTTACACAATAATATTCTTTACTGATGTAAGTGCTCAAAACAAACTTAACGATGTTTACAAAGAAAATGAAAAATTAAAAGAAGAAATCATAAAATTAACCGAAGAAAATGATGACCTTCAAAAAATTAAACAGAAAGCACAGAGCCAGGCTATCCGAATTGCCCTCATAAACAAAGTTTCCAACACAATACGAGAAAGTATTGATATATCAAAAATTCTCCGTTCAGCACTAAAAGAACTTGCCGTAATGTTCAGCGCATATAAAGCATATTACGCAAAAAACGAAAAAAATATCTTTGTGATTGAAGAAGTGTACGGACTAAAAAAATCAAAAATGCCTTCTCAAGTACAATTTGACGAAAAAACAATGAAAACCATTGAAGCAAAAGAGATTGCAGTCTGCAACACTTTAACGGAATATAACAATGCTAAACCTTTTAAACAGCCGGTATTAAGAATAATTATCCCTGTCCATCACATGCAAAACCTAACCGGCGTCATAGTTTTACTGAGTTATCAAAAACGGGAATTAAACGAAGAAATAGAAATTCTTGAAGCAATTTCATCGCAGCTATCAAACGCAATTACCCGCGCAGAACTTTATCAGAAAAATATTGAAACAGTAAAAGAATTAAAAAATACATTAAAAGAATTGAAAGAAACTCAAATTCAGTTAATAAATTCCGAAAAAATGGCATCTCTCGGCCAGCTTGTAGCAGGGGTTGCCCATGAAATTAATACTCCGGTAGCATCAATAAAGTCAAATAACGCAATAGTCTCAAAGCTTCTCAACTCAATACAGGACACCGAATTAAAAGAAATGCTCACAGACATTAACGAAATTGATAGAGAAGCAGTCACAAGAATCAGCAATATAGTAACATCTCTCAAAAAATTTGTTCGTCTGGATGAAGCAGAATTGCAGGAAGCTGACATAAATAAAGAGCTTGATTTGACTCTGGAACTTATCAGGCACGAAACAAAAAACAGAATAGAAATCATAAAAAATTACGGCAAAATTCCCGTGATTAAATGTTTTCCAAACATGTTAAATCAGGTGTTTACGAATATTTTAATTAACGCATGCCAATCAATTGATGGAAACGGAAAAATTACAATAACTACAGAATTTAAGAATAAAAAGCTCATTGTAAAAATCAAAGATACCGGCAAAGGGATACCCCAAAATCAGCTCAATAAGATATTTACAGCAGGTTTTACAACAAAAGCTTCCGGGGTAGGTACAGGACTTGGACTTGCAATTTGTACCAAAATAATAGAAAAGCATAATGGTGAAATTATTGTAAACAGTGAAGTTGGCAAGGGCAGCGAGTTTATTATTACTATCTGTAGTGGGTAATAATTATGAATTTTTATTACAGAATTGATTTTAATATAATTGAAAGACACCAATTATTAGAAAAACAAATGCTACTTTTTTATAATTTTCTTTGATGAATTGAGACAAAACATGAAAAATATGTTATATTATAATTATAAAGTGTCAGTTTTACCCTTAAAGAAAAATTAACCCATAACTGCACTGAAAAAAGTAAAAGATGATTAAAAATTTTTGAAGTTAATAAAAATTAATATAAGTAGGTAAAAAAGGCAATATTTTATTCTGAATATTTTTAATAAAAATATAGTGTGTAGAATTGAAATATTGTGTGTCGGAGGAAAATTTCATGACAATTAGTGTGAACAGCAAGAAAAAACAAGTTAAAAAATCTTTTGAAGAATTATTGACAGATCTTAAAACTAGTAATTCAGAGAAAGTCAGATATAATGCTGCGCGTGTTCTTGGTGAAATGGGTGATTCCAAAGCCGTTGAACCGTTAATTGATGTTTTAAAACATGACAAAAACGGTTCGGTTAGACTTTATGCAGCACGTGCACTCGGCGAACTTGGTGATTCTAAAGCTACCGTACATTTGATTGAATCTTTACGCGAAGACAGAAACGTAGATGTTAGAGTTCGTGCAGCACGTGCTTTAGGACGTTTGGGCGGTGAAATTGTGGTTGAACCGCTTGTAGAAGCCCTAAACGACGAAAACCCTCAAGTTTGTATCACAGCAACAGATGCTTTGATTGAAATCGGTGATGTCGCAACAGATGCTTTAATTGCTTCACTTGACCATGAAAAAGTTAATGTAAGATGCGATGCGACAAGAGCATTGGGTGAAATCGGCAATAAAAAAGCTGTTGATAAGGTAATTAATATGTTGTACGACGAATGGGTTAACGTAAGAATTTACGCTGTAACTTCACTCGGCAAATTAAACGATACAAAAGCAGTTCCGGCATTGATTGATGTTATGAAAAATCGTAATGAAAATGAACTTGTAAGAGCAGGTGCTGCTGCCGCATTAGGAGTACTTCGCGATCAGCGTGCATTGCTTCCTTTGAGAGAATTAATTATGGAAGCTGAAGAGCTCGGTGAATTGGAAGATACTGCTCTTAAATCATTCAAAAAAATCATGGCTGCAAACTGGCAGTCAATTCCTGGAGCTACTGCTCAAAAGAAACCAGCAAATACTTTTGCATAAATTTAATCTTTTCATACAAACAAAAAGGATAAAACCGGCTTTAAAATTTAAAGCCGGTTTTGTTTTTATTTTTTATTATAACCGCATTACTTCATTCCCTCTCCTATGGGAGAAGGGGCAGGGGTGAGGACAGATAAATAGAAGCGAAGATGTAAAGATGCATAGAGGCAAAGCTGTTATCAATAATAAATTTTGTCGCAATTTTACTTAAATAGCTATTGAAACTAGCCTGTCCTCCTGTCTTCCTGACATCTGTTAGCTATAGCAATTATGCGATTGATTGCGGACAGTCTACTTGAAATAGTATTCAATTTCTGTATCAAGGTCAAGTTTTTTTGCACCTGAACGAAAAATTCTTGATTTCAAACCCATTTTTGCAAGACGGTATTTCAAACTTACTGCAAGAACGCCAAGCCCGTATTTGCATGAACGGACAAAGTTTATTGAAGAGGCTTCCTTAAAATATTTTGTCGGGCAGGAAACTTCACCTATTTTAAAATTGTTGTAAAATAAAAGCGCTATCATTTCATTATCAAAAATAAAATCGTCATCACATTCAGCAAGCGGCAATTTTTCTAGCACCTCTTTTGTAAATCCCCTAAATCCAGTGTGATATTCTGTTAAATTTTCACCCGTAAATATATTTTCAAACCATGTTAAAAATTTGTTTGCCACAAACTTGTATAAAGGCATACCGCCTTTTAATGCGGAATTTCCGAGCATTCTTGAAGCAAGCACTGCATCATACTGACCGAATGCCATCATACAAACAATTGCCGGAATAAGTTTAGGGGTATACTGATAATCAGGATGAAGCATTACTACAATATCCGCGCCGGCTTTCAATGCAGCTTTATAGCAGGATTTTTGGTTCCCTCCGTATCCCTTATTTTCCTTATGCACAATGGTTGTTATGTTTAATTCTTTGGAAACAAGTTTTGTATTATCCTGAGAATTATCGTCTACAAGAATTACCTCATCGACAAAATCCTTATAAATTTCATCATAAGTCTGTTTCAAGGTTTTTTCAGCGTTATACGCCGGCATTATTACAACAACTTTTTTATTATTAATCATAATTTTATTATATACAAAAAAAGAAGGCTTTTTAAAAGCCCTCTTTTTTCAAAAAATTTATTCTTCAACAGCCGGTTCTTCTACTTTTGCTTCTGTTCTTATTGAAGACTTATCAGAACCTATGCTTTTATCTTTAAACTTTTGAACCTGTCTTGCAAGTTTATCGGCAAGCAAATCAATACTTTCATACATTGATTCACCGGCTTCCTCACAGCGGACAACACCCGTGTTCATTTTACAGCTGACTTCTGCAACGTGCTTGCCGGAAGCAGCAGGGTTTTTAATAACCGACAAAACAACATCAATTCCCTGAATTTGGTCATAATGAGCTGCGACTTTGCCAAATTTTTCTTTTACATAAGCCTTAATAGCGTCTGTAATTTCAATGTTTCTGCCGTTAACGTAAATGTGCATGTGGAACCTCCTATAACATACTGCTTGTATATTATAACATATATTTTAGGATTTTTAAAGCCTTTTTCGGCATATTGCAAAAAATATTTATTAAAAGGAATTAATCTTCAATAATAAACTGCTGCAATTCAACATTTGGAGTGCCGATAACACGCACCAATTCAAGTACAGAGGCTTTCATCTGACATTTTTGTGAAGAGCCGCTAAAGAAATCTTTATAAAAACATCCTTCACAATTACAACCTCTTTTATAACATTCCAAAGCTGTTGGTGTCCATCTTCTGACTGCTACAGCTCTGCCCATATCCCTACTTCTAAACAATTTATATAATCTCCACTTTAACTATCTTACCCAAGTACGGCAAAATCGCCAGATATATTAATCTGTCAAAATCCCCTTGTCTGAGGCGCTCTCACCTCTCCGTCCTTAATTACATTATAGAAAATAAGGGAATTATTTCAAGGGAAGAACATGAGATTATGAACATTTGTAACAAACCTTATAATCTTAGCAGTACAGCGGTTTTTCAAAAGTCAATCATGTCTAAAATGAGTCTGTAACATGATTTTCAGATTTTTAATCATGCAAACATGCTCACTCCATGGTTTTTCATGATTTAAAATTTTATTAAGAATTGTAAAAGATTTAATATACATGCCTGTTTTAGGCATGCCAGATTACAAAATCACTGCTTTTATTGCCAGTAATACCAGTATAACCCCGCCTGAAATTTCAAGATATTTTGAAGGCAGTTTTTTAAAACCGCTGCCCGCCCAAAATCCTGCAACAGACATAAAAAATGAAGTAAAACCAATTAAACAAGCTGATAACATTAAAGGGGATTTAGTCAAATTAAGACTTACTCCAGATGCCAGAGCATCAATGCTTGTAGCCAGTCCCATGCCGATAAGACATTTTAGGCCGATACAGCAAATGCTTTCTTCTTTTTCATTAAACGCTTCATATATAAATTTCACACCTAAAGCAAAAAATATTGTAAAAACAAGCCACTTACCATAAGGTTCTACAAATTCGCTTATTGCACCGGTGAAAAAATATCCGATACAAGGCATAATTCCTTGTGACAAGCCCATAGTAAATGCAAGAGCAAGAGAATTTTTTACTCTGTTATGTGTAAAAATAAGTCCTTGTGAAAACGAAACAACAAAGCAGTCAACGCCTAATGCTATTGCCAACAGTAAAATTTCTATGAAATGCAAACTTCTACCTCAAATAATCTGTGCCACGGAAATTTGTAATTTATTTCATATTTTTCCCCGAATTTTTCAAAAATCCTATCCTCAAACGGTTTTATCAATCGTTTAATTTCTTTTTCATCCGGTTTTAAAAGCTTTTGACGTACATTTGCCTGGTAAGCCCAATCATCAAGAAATCGAACGGTCTGCAATTGTTTAAATAGTGAAGAGTGAAGAGTGAAGGACGAAGGGTTTGAATGGTATTTCACGACTGCTGAACAAATAAGGCTGCCAAGCGTATTTGCGGACGTATTCCACGCTGCATACCCGTAAAAATTTTCATCAAAATCAGTTTCAAATAATTTTTCAACGAATGCGTTATCCGCTCCGTTTGCAAATCTTACATCTGCAATCATATAAGGTTTATCAGGTTGTTTCCATAAACTGCCGAAAGGCTCAGTCAGAATTTTCATAACAATCTCGCCCTGATGCTCTTTAAAATTATTAACATAAAGCACAATATCTGCTTCATCATATTTACAAACCGTACATCCTGCAAGTTCTATCTGTCCTCTCACAGACTGCTCAATTGAGACATCTTCATAATTTGAAATTAAATCTTTACAAGACGGTTCAAGAAATACAGGCGCTATCTTAAGTGAAGGGTGAAGGGTGAAGGGTGAAGAGCTTGTATCGCCTGCATTTTTGGCAAGAAATGTTTGAAACGAATGTTTTCCTGTATAAAACTCATTTACTGCCCGCGCTAAAAGCGTCAGAGGTATTTCATCTGCTCCTGTTTTTACAAATCCGCCAAGTTTTTCAAGCTCCTGTGCCTCCTGAACATTAAGTCCGTATTCTGCACAATCATCTTTTGAAAAAACAAGCGTATTAAAAAAATCTCCCCACTTTAAATATGTTTTATTTATCTCAAAATTTCTTTTTCGTGTAGAGAGATAATCCTCAAGAATTTCTGCAGGAATATCACTTTTTAACGGGCTGCCATTTTTATGAGTATTGTATGAATATTCAAAAATCTTTTTGCCCCACAAATTCCAATACTCTTTTTCTTCTTCATTTATATTGTTATTTGAAATCCTCATAATACTTGAAAACGCATAAATTTTAGCATTCTTTTCCTTTAGTATTATTTTAAGATTTTCAACTCTTTCTTTTATTTGCTCTAATGTATCTTCACAGCGCCTTGATGAAATCAGCCCCCCGTATGCAAGTGTATCAAGCGCTAAAACAATAGCATCAACTTGAGGCAAGGCTTTCATCCATTCAAAAATTTTATCGGTATCTGCATATTTTGCCAGATCCCCGAGCCATTCCCTCTCAGGCATAAATAACTTTATATTTCCGTCAATTGCGCATATCTGCTCCGGCAAGGTATAACATACAGGTCTGTTATCTATAGGTACAAAAGCTATGTTCATAAACTTATTATATGTTAAGATTAGAATTAAACAAAAAAGGTAACAATTATGACACAAAATAAAATTGATAAATCTCCTCAAACAATACAGACAATGTTTAATATAATTGCCGATAAATATGATTTAATAAATAATATTATGTCACTAGGGGCACATAAATATATTAAATATAAAAGTATTAAAAATCTTGATATTAAGCCAAACGCAAAGGTTATTGACTTATGCTGCGGGACAGGAGACTTATGCAATATAGTAAAAAAATTACACCCTGATTCAAATGTCACCGGAATTGACTTTTCCGACAATATGCTTGAAATAGCAAGACAAAAAAATGTAAATAATAAAATTTTATATTTTCAAGGCGATGTTACAAATCTGCCTTATGAAGATAATTCCTTTGACACAGTAACAATGGCATTCGGGCTTCGAAATATAGCAAACCCCGAAAAAGCAGTCGAAGAAGTATACAGAATTTTAAAACCGCAAGGTAAATTTTTACATATTGACTTTGGTGAAAAAAATTGTTTAAGCAGAATATATAATATTTTCACAAAAATAACATCAAAAATTTTAACTGAAAACAACTCTGCATACGAATATCTGATACAATCAAAAAATATATTTCCTTCACCTGAAGACTTAATCAAAGACTTTGAACGCAAAGGATTTATCAGGGAAAAAAGACAGGATTATCTTTTCGGGGTAATTTCATCACAGATTATGACAAAATAGCTAATTAGAGCATTTTATATTTACTTCCGCCCTGTATAGAATCCGAAATACCTCTGAATGACATCTCTAGAAGATAGTCGATAGCATCTTGAGTTTCGTAAGCAATATGAGGCGTTATAATAACATTTGGCAATTTTGCAAGCTCAAGAACCGTCTGCGTCTCCTTAACACATGTCATATCTTCTCCAAGTTTTTGAGAATATTGATTACACTTAAACGCAGCTTCTTCACAGGTCACAACATCAACAGCGGCACCTTTTATTTTATCTTCAGTAATAGCATTCTTTAAAGCAAAAATATCAACAAGCTCTCCCCTTGATGTATTTATAAAATATGCGTCAGATTTCATCATATTAAATTGCTTCTCCGAAAACATATGAAAATTATCGCCGGTATAAGGCAAATGCAAAGATATAATATCCGATTCCTTTATTAAACTTTCAAAGCTTTTATATTCAACATCCAAAAAATTAATCAGTTCTTGTTTTTCTTTAATATCGTATGCAATAACATTCATTCCGAAAGCTCTTGCAAGTTTGCAGACACTCACACCAATAGCTCCGGTTCCGACAACTCCAAGTGTAAGCTTTGAGATATCACGACCTACAAATGAGCTGCAAGAATTATTTTCTAAAACATATTTAGATGCAGGAACAATTTTTCTGGTAAGTGCAAGTATCAAACCAATAGTAAATTGAGCCACTGATTTTGCACCGTAATTTTCAACATTAACAACATCAATATTTTTTTTAATTGCAGCTTTATGGTTTATATGGTCAATTCCTGTTGAACGTGTTGAAATAATGCGTAAATTTTTAAATGCATTTATCACGTTTTCAGTAACTTCAGAATTTATAAACACACTTATAACAGAAGTTTGTTCAAGCTGCTGGGGTGAAAGTTTTTTTACTGTTTCGTCATTTAAACTTTCCGAAAAAAATGTAATATCAAAATTTTCCAGTTCATGTGTCTTAAAAAAATTTTTTTCAGTTTCACGAAAATCAAAAAGTAACATCTTTATTGCCATTAAAATATTCCTCCTTTCGGTATTATCAAGCAAATAACTATTTATTCTATTACACAAAAGTGCATAGTTGCAGAATAAATTAATTAATAAAAAGTTGAATGAAAAACGGTAAAAAAAAGTTTATTCTAAAACTGAAAGGAAAAATTATGAAACACGATTTGATAATACGAGAACCTGATTTATATTTTGACAGTATTCATAATGAATTGAATAACTTTCTCAGAGATACCCTTCTTGTTCATTCAATGGCAAATCCCCTTAATATGAAAAAAAATTCCGTATGGCGTCCTGCAATAGAAGTCAAACAAAACGACAAAAATTATAAAGTAAAAGTGCAGCTTCCAGGAGTCAATAAAGACGATATAGAAGTTGAATTGGACAATGATTTTATGACAATTTCCGCTGAAATTAAAGAAGAAGCGGAAGAAAAAGAAGAAAAAGCAAAAAATGAACGCTACCATACATCTGAATTTCGATACGGCAGATATCAAAGAACAATTTCATTTGACCAGCCTGTCAAGCCCGACGAAAGCACTGCAGTTTATGATAAAGGTATTTTAACAATTACAATACCAAAAGTTCAAACAGAAAATAAAGAACCCAAAAAACTTGAAATAAAAGAAAAATAAGTTTCGTATCTCAAAGCCGGATTATCCGAGATATTTTCGGGCCCGGGGCTGTAGTATCGTATTATTACAGTGTATTCGAAGCAGATGATAGTGATAATCTGCATAATTCCCGGGGAATTAGCGGCGGGATACGGACGGTTACCGGACGGGTGAAACTTTATGAAAATGATGATTATATAAAAACTGATTTTCATACAAAGCTAAAGCGCATCGACGCAAATCTCGGATGATGGTAATCGATAAACAAGACACGGGGTGCAGCAATAGTCGCATTCCGTGTCTTTTTATTTTTTAGTTTTAAGACCTAAAATATAACACGCGTTCACCCTATTTTTTGATTTTAATTTAACAAAAACATTAGCTAAAATGATTTTAATTAAACTTGAACTTACTTCCAATTCTGACGCGATATCAGAATTAGTATACCCCGCAGCCATTAATTTTACTATTCTGCTTTCCCTTGCAGTTAGTTTATTTTTTATATCTTCAATAAATTCCAATTTATCCTCTGAAATAGTTCTATATATAGGAATGATTACTTACATTCTAACATTAAAATTCTATATATGCAACCAAAAATAACTAAAAGAGAAAAAATACTATTAGATACTATATCTAAAGTTATAAAAATAAAAAGAAACGAAAAAAATAAATCACAAAGAACTCTTTCTTATGAATATGGATTGCAAAAATCATTTTTAAGCAGAATTGAAAATGCTCAAAATGAACCAAAATTATTCAACATTTGGAAAATTTCAGAAGCATTAGGATTAAAACCATCAGAATTTTTTATGCTTATAGAAAAAGAATTGCCAAAAAATTTTAATTTAACTGACATTTAATCCTCTGTTATACTTAAATTTCTTAATATAATTCCTTTCAAATAAACCTTTTATTCACTGACATATTTTATAAGTTTTCTAACATCTTTGTTCCACAAACCGTTCCAGTTACGGATAATTACATCAGCCGGTGTTATACCGTTAAGTGTATATTCCTTTATTGCATCAAGATATTTTTCTTCTCCTGTATCCAGTCCTATAAGTGATTTTTCGGCTATATACAAAATCTCTTTTGCAATATCTTTGACAAAATATTTACCTATTTTTGCATTCAGAGCACTTTTTGGCACATTGAATCTTAACTCCGAAAAATCCGGATACTCAAAAGTCTTAAACAGTTCTTCAATTTCATTCATAGCCGAATGACTGTATAAAATTCCTTTGTAAATCGCAAGAATTGAATATTGCAGTCCTTTGCCGGAACAATCATGATTTCTTATTTCTATAAAATTACGCAAACGAACCTCAGGGAAATAAAGATTGGCATGAAGTTTAAAATCATCTATATTTGCGCTAAAATCTTCAAACCCATTGTCTATAAATTCAGAAAAATTGAGTTTACCGTTTAAAGGTATTGCGCCGGATTCACGATTTATAAATATCATAGGCGAATCAAAAACGTAATCAATATATTCCTCAAACGAAAATCTATCATCAATCTGACCGACAAACCCGCATCTGTCATTATCGGTGTTAAGCCAGCTTAATGCACGAAAACTTTTATAACCTGTTTCAACCCCGCCGCGTATCGGAGAATTTGCAAACATAGCGGTCATAAAAGGAACAAGTTTGTTTGCAACACGAAATTTGTTCATTGCATCTTCTTCATTTTCAAAATCTATGCAGCATTGAATACCGGCTGTCTCACGCATCATCACGTCAGACAAAATCCCCCAGAGATATTTTGCCATTATATGGTATCTTTTTTTAGGTATAAGATTAATTGACTTATGCGTTGAAAAAGGTGAAACACCGTAGTTTAAAAGGCTTATTCCAAACTTATCCAAAACACACGCCATTTCTTTATTAAGTTTTTCAATCTTATTTTTAATTTCGTCAATCATAAACTCAGGTTTTAAACTTAATTCAATCTGACATCCAGGCTCAAGGGTAATGGTATTGTGTCCCTGCTTAAGCCCTATTATATTGTAATCGTCTGTTATGTAATCCCAATTTTCTTCTTTTGCAAAATTTCTTAAAAAATTACACACGCCAAATTCTGATGAATAATCTGCTGCTTTAGAAGTTACGGAAAAAATCGGAAGTCTTTCATATTCAATACCGATTTTATGCTCAACCGCCGGCTTACAGCCGTCTTTAAACAGTTTTAATATTTCTTTTTTATCCAATTTTTCCTGTATATGAGTATTAGTCACATTTACCCCCTATCCAATTATAACATCCACAAAATTATCAAAAAACTTTTGTTAAAACATTTACCTGTGTGTGGTATTATTATAGGTAAGATGAACTACTACGAACGGGCAAAATTCTTCAGAACTAAAAAGAGACTCGGACAAAACTTTTTGATAGACGGGCAGACAATTTCCGATATCATTGATTTTGCGAATATACAACCGGATGATACAGTAATTGAAATCGGACCGGGTGTAGGCTTTGTAACAGAACAGCTTGTAAAGCATGCCAAAAAAGTTATTGCAATTGAACTTGATGAAGAAGCAATAAAAGAACTCAAAAAACTTAATGCACCAAATCTTGAAATTATACATAACGATATTTTAAAACAGGATTTATCTGAACTTTGCGAAGGTAAAGTTAAAGTCGTTGCAAATATTCCATATTACATTACAAGCCCGATTATTGCCCATTTACTCGGAGAAGTCGATGATTTAAGCAACAAAAACAGAAATAAAATCACAGATATTCTGCTTATGGTTCAGGAAGAAGTTGCAAGAAGAATGGCCGCAGATGAAAGTTCATCAGGAAAACAATACGGACTTTTAACAATCCTGTCACAATTCTGGGCTGATGTGAAAATTATGAAACTTGTCGGCAGACGCTCTTTTTATCCGGCTCCAAAAGTTAATTCGGCTCTTGTCAAATTAAAGGTCAGAGAAAAACCTCTTCTTGATTTAACGGATTACACTCATTTCAGAAAAACAGTAAAAGCAGGATTCTCACAGAGAAGAAAGAATATTAAAAATTGCCTTCTTTCTGCAGGTTTCTCAAAAGAAAAAATTCAACAAGCACTTTCTACACTGGGAATTAATGAAAATATCAGAGGGGAAAAGCTTTCTATTGAAACTTTCGGAAAACTTTCGGAGACTCTAAAATGAAAATCAAAATTCAATGTCCGGCAAAAATTAATTTAAGCTTGAAAGTAACGGGCAAACGTGATGACGGATTTCATAACATAGAAAGCATTATGCAAACCATAAATCTTTATGATTATTTGACAATCGGTGTTGAATCCGCAGAGAAATTTGAAATTAAACTTTCAGGCAATAGCAAAGAAATTCCTTATAACGAAAAAAACCTTGTCTATAAAGCCTCAATGCTTTTTATTGAGCACTCAAATCTTTCTCCGCATAAAATTGAAATATATATAGACAAAAATATTCCTGTAGCAGCAGGTTTAGCCGGAGGAAGTACAGATGCGGCAGGCACACTTTTCGGATTAAATGAATTATTCGGCACGCCACTATCTAAAAAAGAACTACACACTCTTTGCGCAAAACTTGGCTCTGACTTAAATTTCTGTCTTGAAGGCGGAAGGCAGATGACTAAAGGCAGGGGTGAAATTCTTGAAAAACTGTCTTTTGAACCTATGAAAATTTCTTTGATTAAACCTGAAAATCTGGGAATCAGTGCAAAAGAAGCTTACACAAAATTTTCTGATAAACTAGCCTCAAAATTCCAATCACAATACGGAAAAAGAGAAGAATTTAAAAATGATCTCGAATGGGCACTTATAGACGATTATATTGAATTAGAAAAGATAAAAAAATTATATACGAAATCAATAATGTCAGGTTCAGGCTCAACGTATTTTACAATTGATGAACAGTTTAATCCTTTAGACGGCTATTGGATAAAAAATAATTTGCAGGCAATATCTGAAGGCATAAAAAAAGTTCCTCTTTAAAAGAGGAACTTTTTTCGATTAAACAAATTATTTAACTATTACAGGTACATTGTCATTACAATCCTGTTTGTATTTTACTGCTTCTGTAGGACTTCCAGTATATTTTGTATATTTTACTTTTGGTGTTCCGGAAGACTTGCCGTCTGTTTGTCCATCACAATTCAATTCAATTTGTGCATCTTTAAGCAGTAACAATTCAGGATGTTTTTTAACTAATTTTTCATCTGCGAGTAAATCAGCAAAATCTGAATATACCCTCATTGTTTCGCCTACTTTAGGCATTGTATTTAATGAAAAATCAGTTATACCGTGTTTAAGTTTTTCAGCATGAACATAGGCTCTTAAAACTTTTCCATCAGGCTTTTTACCGTTTATAGATTTTACTTTTGCAAGTGTAACCTTTGTCCAATCATCTCCGAGTCTTACCTTATGGTCACAAAAATCTGACTGCCATCTTTCTTCAGGACATGGTTGAGGTTCGGGTTCGACAGGCTGTATCGGCTTAACTACCGTATCATTTGCCGGTGGAACAGAAGGTTTATCCGGTTCTGATGGTTCATGAGCTGTCGGTTGAACAGGTTTAGCACCAGGTTCATAAACTCTTGCTTCTTTATTACCTTTGTCTTTAATTAGTGCGGCGGCTGCAATACCAACAGCTGCACCGACTCCTGCACCTATTAGTGAACCGTTTGTACTTGCTGCTGCTGATGCGGCGGCTGCAGAAGAAGAAGATGATGATGATGAACTTCCGCCTGCAACGGCTGAATCTGCTGCAGCTGCTGCTGATGCGGCGGCTGCGGCTGCAGAACTGCCAAATAACGGACCTGCAGCAACTCCGGCTGCAACACCTGCACCTATAGCAAGACCGCGATAAAGATTTGTATTATCTCTTTCATAACCGATATTTGATTTTTTAGCAATATTTTTAATTACATTTGCATTTACTCCTTCATCTTGAGCAACTTTACGTCTTTCTTTCAAACTTAAATAATAGTTTTCGGTTTCACCTTCAATTGTATGAGTATTTGCAAATTGTACAGCTTTTGCCTTAAATTTATCGCTTGAAAAATTACCGTTTTCATCATAAAAATCATTTCTGTGTTCTTCAATATATGTTCTGGTTTTTCTTCCTTTAATATATTCATTTTCAACAAGCTGGGCATTTGCTTTTCGTCTTGCTTCACGTCTGCTTAAGCCTTCATTTCGGTATTGTTCTACAAGCTGTTTTTTCTGTTCTTTACGTTCTTTTTCTGCCGCTCTATAAGCTTCTTTGTCCATAAAAACCGTAGTCCCTTGAGAACGTTCTTTATAATATTCATTTTTTACATAATTCTTAGCAGCTTTGTCTGCTTCTTTTTCAGACTTAGTATCTCTGCCATCAGAATAACCGTAATTCAAAAATTCTTTTTTTACTTGTTCCTGAGCTTCTTTGCGATCAGATTTGAATGCCAGTTCTCTTTGAATTTCGTTGTTTAATTTTTCTTTGTCTTGTTTTGATTTGTCAACAGGATTTGTTACTGTTGAATTTTTTGTTGTTTGAGTAAAAATACCATCAACTTTTGTTACTTCTGCCATTTTTTCCCCTTTCAATTTTCCCCGTGAAAAGAAAATTTAATTTTTAATATATCCCCTATACTTTTATTAAAAATTTTTCGGTTAAAAAATTGCATGATAAATAAAATTTTTCTTAACATTTGTTAACAAAAACCCCTCTGCAAGACTATTCACATGCAAAAAATTATAATGTAATATAAACTTATGCCGGTATTAGAAATAAAAAATCTTAATTTGGGTTTTAACTGCGAATGCGGATTTCGTCAGGCTCTGTTTGATGTTTCATTTTCACTTGAAAAAGGTAAAATGCACGCTCTTGTCGGAGAATCCGGCTGCGGAAAAACAATCTCCGCAATGAGTATTTTAAAATTACTCCCCAAAACAGCTAAGATTACAGCCGGTGAAATATTTTTTCAAAATGAAAATCTTTTAACACTTCCTGATAAAAAAATCCAAAATATAAGAGGAGCGAAAATAGCTCTTATACCGCAAGATCCAATGACATCCTTAAACCCTCTGTATACCGTTGGGAATCAACTTCTTGAAGTAATAGAAATCCATCAGGGATTAAAAGGCAAACAAGCATTTCAAAAAGCAGTGGAAGCTCTTGAAGCAGTTCAAATTCCCTGTGCAGCGCAAAGAATGAACGCATATCCGCATGAGTTTTCAGGCGGAATGAAGCAGCGTGCAATAATTGCAATGGCTCTCGCATGTAATGCTGAAATTTTAATTGCAGATGAACCGACAACAGCATTAGATGTTACAATTCAAGCACAGATTATGAAATTATTGAAGGAAATTCAAAATAATCATAATACTGCAATTCTGTTGATAACACATGATTTAGCTCTCGTCGGAGAAAATTCTGACTACGTTTCTGTCATGTATGCAGGCAGAATTGTTGAGACTGCACCGTCTAAAGAATTTTTTGATAATCCTAAACATCCCTATTCGATTGCGCTTCTTCGCTCGCTGCCTTCTAACAGAAATTTAAAACTTGAAACAATAAAAGGTCAGCCCCCATCATTACAACAGGATATTTTCGGCTGCAGATTTCACCCCAGATGCAACAGATGTATGGATATTTGTACAAAAGAAGTTCCAATACTTGACAATGTCGGCGTCAACCATTATTGCGCCTGTTTTGCGAACTAATCTTCTTTCTTTGTAACAACTCTTGAAAGATGAGTATTTTTTGCATTATTTGTTTTTCTTTCATCATAAAGAGCTTTTCCGATAAGTCCGACAAAGCCTAAAAATGCTGCACCGCCAATAATCCATGCCTTTTTATGACGTTCAAACAAATTTTTACCCTGTTGTGCGGCAATTTTTTGAATACTTTTATACCACGTTTTATCAGCAAAAATATCCTGCGAATTGTCATAAAAAATTCTATCTAAAGCTTTTTCGGCTTCTTTTGAATTACCTTTATAAAATTCTTTGACAGTATCTTCAACAAAATCAGTGAATTTTTCGTATTTTGAGCTGTCGCCCATGTCGCTAATCGGAGTATCCGAACCAAACAATATTCTTGATGGGCCTAATTTTTCAAGAAGCTGGTAAATTGTATTTTTATCCTGTTCTTTATTACGGAGACCTGTAATCCACGATAAATCCACATAAAGGTTTGATCTTCCGTTACTTACAGAATCAGCAATTTTATCAATAGTTTTAGTCATACGATCCGGAGAAGCTGCCAGATCAACATGATATAATACAACCGGTAATTTTGGATATTTTTCAGCAAGCTTAATAATTTGTTCAGGATCTGATTTGCCGTCTGTTACCGAATGGAATACACAGGCAAGACCGTTTTTTAATGCAAGTGACATATATTGCGAATACATATCAAAATTTTGTGCTATTGATTTTTGAGTATTGGTTGGATGAAATTTCATTCCTGCATAATCATGGTTTTTTATCAAAATCCCTATATACTCTGTGTCCTGTGTAATACCCGGCTGACATGATATCAAAGGATATAATTTTACCTTTCCGTTATTCTGCAGCCTTTCCATTGTTTCGGCAGAATCTTTTTCAGAAACGAATAAATCAGAGCCAAGCGGATTTAACCCTGATATATCGCTGATTAAAACTTTTTTAACATTATTATTTTCAAATATGCTATAAATATCTTTTATATCATAAGTACTTTTTGTATGCAGCAAATTATCATACATACTACCTATATGTGCCTGAGCGTCAAACTTCGCTCTTTGACCGGTAAATGATGGGCTGGTGTAATTTAATGACTGAATTTTCATACCTTACTCCTTACATGAAAAACCATAAAATTATTTTTGCATATTTTGCAACAAATACAGCTGCAAAACTGAATATAAAATCGTACACAATTTTTATTCCGCTCTGAGCACAAATCCAACCGCTCATAAAAGCCCAGCCTTCGTGCTTCAAAGCAGCTATAAAAAGCATATAAAGTATCCCGATTAAATGTATTGTCAAAACTCCGACCAATACTGCATGAAGCATATTTCTGTTAGTATAACCGCTTTTTAATATTGAGCCTGCAAAAAACACCGCGGGAATGTAACCCAGAATATACCCGAAACCGTATTCAAAAATATATTTAGGTCCTCCACCCAACGCAAAAACAGGTATAATAAAAAGACCTAATAGAATATATAAAAGAATGCTCGTAATACCATATCTCCGACCTAAAAATGCTCCGGTAAAAATAATTACGGGTATTTGAGGAATAAACTTATAAGTATGAATATAATCATTTACAGATAAATCTGCACCGGAAAATAAACCGGCAGGAATTGTAAAGTGGCTTATATTAAGCTGCAAAAATGTTGCGAGGATTATTAAAAATGTACAACAAAGCATTAAAAGCATACTACCGAACGTTAGTCTGATGCCTTCTATTTGTTTTTTTATAACCCTTAGTCTGGGGATTGCTTCTGTCATAAGATACTTATTTTCCCTTTTAAATTTTCAACATTTTTTTCGTATTTTGACTTAAATTTATCGTAAAAAATATTTTCTGTCCACATTATCAACGCATCTTCGTTATTATCCTGATAATAACCTTTACGGGTGCCAAGAGATTTTAATCCGTATTTTTCATATAATGATATTGCAGACTTGTTACTTATTCTAACTTCAAGCGTAATAAATTTTGCCATATTTCGGTAACATTCTTCAATAATCTTTACAAATAATGCTTCACCTATATGTTTACGCCTGTGATTTGGAGAGACCGCAATATTTGTTATATGCGCCTCCTCAAGGATTTGCCAGCATCCACAATAGCCTACCAGTACTCCATATTCATCAAATGCGCAAAAATATTTTGCAAGTTCATTAGAAAGTTCACTCAAAAACGAATCTTTTGACCAGTGATGACTGCCATAAACTTCGGATTCCATATTAATTACACTATCCAAGTCCGATTTTTCCATCGGTTTTATCCTAACAGTCAGTATATCAGTTTCCATAATAAAATTGTAACATGCTCAAAAGTCAATGCAGATAATATATTAAATTTTGTTTAGCTCTTGATAAAAGAGTCACAATATGGTATAACGAAAGAATAGAGAGGCTTACAAAAGTTTAGGTGTAAAATATGAAAAATATTGTTGTTTATACAGATAAAAATGAATCAAAACTCGCAGATGTTCTGGCACAGATTGATGATACCAATGTTAGAATTGAAAATGCCGAAAATCTCAAAGATTACGAAACTCTAAACCCGGGACTTGTAGTTGTTGAAAGTGTTCCGAATATCAAAGATGTTTTAATGACAACAAAATTTAAAGCTCCTACACTTTTTGTCGGAGATGTTTTCAAAGGTACAACAGTCAGAGCGGTTATTTTTGATTTTATAAAAACTCCCGTTGACAATATGGAACTTGTAATAAGAGCTAATGCTCTATTGAAATACAAAGAGTTGAGAGATAAATTAAAAGTTGTATCAACAACAGATGAATTAACAGGACTTCATAACAGAAAATATATGCAGGAACGTCTTGATCAGGAAATTTCCCGAGCACGACGTTACGGAACCAAACTTTCCTGCCTGCTTTTTGACCTTGACTTTTTCAAAGTAGTAAACGATATTTACGGTTACGAATGGGGTGATGTTCTTCTTCGTTCTATCGCTGATAAATTAAAACAGCTTATCAGAAAAGAAGATATCCTTACCCGATACGGCGATGAAGAATTTTTACTTATCCTGCCTAATACTTCTGAAGAAAATGCATTCTTGTTTGCAGAAAGATTTAGAAAAGATATTGAAAGAATGGAATTTATCCCTGCAGGTGAAGAAGAAAGACATCCGATTACAATATCAGGTGGAATTTCAACTTATCCTTGCATTGAAAATACTGAAGAAGATGCAAACACAATAATCCGTTATGCAGAACACGCATTATACAATGCTAAAAAACGCGGAAAAAATAAAATTGTTCAATTCTCACAATTAAACTTAGGCGAATAGGAGCGTAGCCGCTCCACCCATAATTGCTTACGACTATGCATAAGCCGCTTATTTAAGTATTCTTACATACTTAAAGATATTCTTGTTATCGCTTTGTTCGGGCAATGCACTCGGGTAGCATTGTCATTCCGAACTCGTTTCGGAATCTCCTTATCCCTCGCACCTGTTTTGCTTTATATAAATTGATTACGTTAGAAGAAGCGTAGCCGCTCCATCTGTGACAGCTTACGGGATTGCATAAGACGCTTTTATAAGTGTTCTAAAATACTTAAAAGATATTATTATTGTCGCTTAGCTAACTGACTTCTGGTTAACCCCGTAGCCGAACATTGCAAAGTCGTATTTAATCGGATCTTCAGGATCAAATTTACGTAAATTTTCAGTAATTTCCAGTACTGATTTAAAATCATTCGCATTACGTGTTAAAAGTCCCATTTCACGTGAAAGTCTAGCAACATGTGTGTCAAGAGGGATTAAAAGTTCAGAAGGTGTCATAAAATCCCACAAACCGAAATCCACAGGGCCCTTGCGCACCATCCAGCGAATATACATGCACATACGTTTCATTGCACTGCCCTTGCGTGCATCAGGTATCATAAACTTAAAACCCTGCGAGGTATTATCTTTTGCGTGTGAATAAAAATAATCAGTAATAGGAATAAACATATTATCTTGAACAGGATTTTTATAGCCGTAGTTGAAAAGTTCTTCTAATCCGCCGCTTTTGGAATATAAATCCCTGAGTATAATAAAAATCTGTGCAAAATCTTCAGGTTTTCCGAAACGGTAATTAAAATCCCCGAGAATTTCCGGTTCAAAATTCAAGATAAAATTTAACGGCTCATTCTGCGCAATCTCAAAAAGAGTATCCAGTTTTTTTAAAAAAACTTCACGCCTGCCATAAGCCACAAGAGAGGCAATAAAACCTGCTATTTCAATATCTTTTTTTTCCGTAAATCTGTTCGGAACACGAACAGGATCGTCTTTTATAAAATCTGCTGTTTCATAAGTTTCAGCCAGTTTATCAATTTCGAGTTTAGTTATCATTTCGCAGCTCCTTGAAATAATCTTTTAATATCTTATCACATTCTTCTTCCATAATTCCGCCGTAAACTTTCATCTTTGAATTAGCAAGTTTTCTCACATCTATAACTGACCCTAATGCCCCGTAGTTGTGGTCGTATGAGCCAAAATATACAGCTTTCATTCTTGCCGCAACTATCGCCCACGCGCACATCGGACATGGTTCGAGTGTCACATACATCTCGCAGTCATCCAGCCGCCAGCGGCCGAGTTTTTGTTCTGCTTCTCGTATGGCAAGAATTTCAGCATGTGCAGTTACATCCTGCGTTGTTTCTTTCTGGTTAAAAGTTTCCGCAATAACTTCATTATCTTTTATAATCAATGCTCCTACAGGAATTTCTCCCTTTGCTCTTTTAGCAAGTTTTACTGCGCGCTCCATTTATACAGTCTCCGAAACTTTAGCAAGTTTAAAAGTTAATTCAACACAAAAACCGCAGTTTTTATCACTATGCAATTCAATTTCACCGTTCATAGCTTCAACCAAACCTTTTACGATAAATAAGCCCAAACCTGTGCCACGTGTAGTTCTTGTTGTATTATCATCAAGTCTTATAAATTTCTCAAACAATTTATTCAGTTTTTTAGGTGGGATAACTTCGCAATCATTTTTTACATATAACTTAACCGTATTTTCTGAAATTGCGGAATCTACAACTATTTTGGAACCTTCCGACGCATACTTAGCAGCATTTTCCAGAAGATTAACAAACACTTGAAGCATCCTGTCTTTATCGGCGTCAACAAGCGGAAAATCTTCTCTCAGATTAAACACTATTTCCATATTTCTTTTATTTTTAATTAAAATACGTGATTCTTCAAGGATTTCCGGTATCCAGACCTGTTCAGATTTTGTCCTTAAACGCATACCTTCGATATCAGGAATTGTAAGCAAATCTTCAATCAAACGTTTCAAACGTTCAGATTGCTCTTTTATTATTCTCAATGATTTTTGTCTTGTTTCCTCATCAATTTTAATATCCTGTCGCATTAATCTTGACGTGTAACCCTGAATGCTGGTCAAAGGAGTTCTGAGCTCATGGCTTACTGTATCAATAAGGTTTGAACGAAATTCGTTTAGCTGTTTTAATTCAACGTTATTTTTTTTCAATTGAATATAAGATTTATGAATCTCTGTTGCCATACGGTTAAATTCAAAAGCGAGGAATATAATTTCATGCGGCGTAAATGCAGTTGTCAAAAGTCTTATCTGACGCTCGTAATTACCTTTTGAAATAGCAATAATCCCTTTAAACAACTGTCTTATATTAATATAAAGATAGTACGTATATAATCCAACAACAAAAATAATTGCAAATGTTGCAAAAAGGCATGACAAAATAATTTTTAAACTGTTATTTGTAATCGCTTTTTTAGTAACTTTTTCTGTTGTATTAACTATAATTGTAATTTCAGGATCAACCTTTGAAACATATACAAGCGGCTGATTTTTTACATCACCGAAAATTACGGGTTTGTTCTTTTTCAATTTTTCCGGCAATAAAGAAATTGTTTTTTTGTAAGCTTCCGGTGTATAATTATGCTCTGCAATCAAGTCTCCGTCGCCTGTCAAAACATAAATCTGCCTCTTATCATCTGCTATTGAACGAAACAATTCATCTTTTACTGCATCAAGTTTATATGTTGCGACCAGATACTGATTGTCAGAAATTTTGAGAGGAAACGTAGCTTTTTTATTAAGTGTGTTTTGTCTGTCAATATCTTGCAGTTTTGACTCATCAACAAGTTCCAAATCTTCACAATCAGGAAGAGTTTTCGCAACAGAATCCAAATAAACATTCTTTGCTTTTTGAGTTGGGAAATATTGAAGTGCAAAAACAGCCTGTTCAAGATTACTAGTTACGGTTTTGTTAAAAAAATCAATCTCATCAGAAACCATATTAGCTATCAAAACAGCAGATTCTCGCAATTGATACCTCATGGACTGCTGGTTAATATTATTTATAATAAAACCGCTTATAGACATAGGAACAATTACGGCAAACACAAATACTATTGCAATCTGTTCAACAATCTTCAAATGTTTTCCAAACATAAAATCTAACCTTCACCGAACGGCGTTAATTTATAACCGACGTTAGTAACTGTATGCAAGTATTTAGGATGCTTTGTATCGGGTTCAATTTTATTACGCAAACCGCCAACATGCACCCTTAGCATTCTTACATCTTCATCACTGTCATAACCCCATACCTCATCAAGAAGCGTTGCAAGTGTTACAGCATTATTGAAATGCTGCATCAGACAGTACAAAATCTCAAATTCCGTAGGTGTGAGTTTAACCTTTTTATTAACTATAACTGCTTCAAGAGTTTCCGGAAAAATTTCAATATCTCCTGCATTCAATACCTCATCAGATAAAACATTTTTATCCTCAATCTGGTTACGTCTCAACAAAACCCTTATTCTCAAAAGAACTTCCTGAATATCAAAAGGTTTAACAAGGTAATCATCAGCACCGCAGTCAAAACCTTCTGTCTTATCGTCAATTGTACCTTTAGCGGTAAGCATTAAAATAGGAATTGCAAGTTTTGCCTGACGAATATTCTTACAGACATCAAATCCGTTCATTTTAGGCATCATAACGTCAAGCAAAATCAAATCATACGTATTATTTAAGGCTTTGTTAAGTCCTTCCAGCCCGTCACGGGCCGTGTCAACAAAATATCCGCTCGCCCTTACATCAAACTCAAGCAGTTCTCTAATTTCGTCATCATCATCAACTATTAAAATACGTTTTTCCTGCATGCAAATATCCTTACTTTTGTCAATTCAAACCCTTTTTCTTATAGTATAAAATTTTTTCATTTTTTTCAATTAATTATAAAGAAATAAAAACTTGATAAAAAAACAACTACAAAAAAAATATAAATCACCATATTTTACTATTTAATACTTATACCTAAAGGGGATTATTTCAAAAGAAAAAAGTTTTAAAATTTACATATAACATATTTGTGGAGTAATTTAACATGTTAATGGGAAATGAATGCCATGATTGCAGCAAGTACAATCGCTTGGAAATGAAAAATGTAAATAAAGATATTCTGGCGTGGCTTGAAGATATTATTGAAGAAAACAACAGCCGTATCGAAAGAAAGGAATGGAAAAGTAAATATAACAGCTATGTAGTTTACGATTACGAACCTTTCTGTACCGACGGATTTGAAATCAATCTTGTAATAACTTCACACAACGCAGCATATTTGAATTTCATAAAGTATTTGTACGATGAAAAAATAAGCACAATTGAATATTTAAACAGCTGCATAGGCGTATAAGAAAAACAGACCGGATAAATTCCGGTCTGTTTGCAAATATAAAAATAAAAAACCATTTTTGTCATTCTGAATTTATTTCAGAATCTCGATTAGTTCCTGAAACACGGAGGTCAATCCGATGTTAAGGATGACATAACATACAAAAATGGTTTTTTATTTATAAAATTTTCTATTCAATTGTTCTATTCAGCACTTTGTTCAGCATTTTCGTGTTCTTTATTAAAGCAATCCTTGCAATAGACTTCTTTGCCCGGAATAGGTTTAAACGGAACCTGAGTTTGTGCCCCGCATTTAGAACATACAGCCTCATACATTTTTCTTTTTTTTCTGTTGTTTTTTCTTCTGATTTTTCTGCATTCGGGACATCTTTTAGGCTTGTTTACCAAACCCTTTTCTGCGTAAAATTCCTGCTCACCTGCAGTAAAGACAAATTCTGCGCCGCAATCTTCACATACAAGTTTTTCGTCTTGGTACATTTTTTTTCTCCTGATTTAAATTGGTACTTTAAAGAAACCTAATGAAAAATTCCTTTAATTCTTATCATTATACACTATTTTTGAAATTATGCAAGCGGAAAATAAATGCTATTTAATTTGCATTCCATTAAATATAATTGTATAATCAGAAGTAAAAAGGAGTTAAAATGAGAGAATTAGGAATTTTAGATAATCTCGGACTTAAATACAATACTGATAAAGCATCAAAATATAAAAGACGGGATAATATTGTACCAGGACACGATTATTTAAGGCATTATGAAATTTTCTTATCAACTCTCAGAGATGAAAAGTTTACGCTTGTAGAATTAGGCTGTTATACAGGTGCTTCTTTAAAAATGTGGAAAGAATATTTCCCGCAGGCACATATCATCGGTGTTGATTTAAACGAAAAGTTATCATCACTTGAACAGGACAGAATTTCATTTATATGCTCCGATGCTGTTGCAGACACTCTGCCTGCTAAAATTGCTGAATATAATGAAGAAATTCTTTGTATTATAGATGACTGTTCACACGCATGGGGCGACCAGAGACGATCTTTTGAAATGCTGTTTCCGTTATTAAAATCCGGCGGTTATTATATTATAGAAGATTTGGAATGCGGCGCCGCAGGAGCTTATCCCGCTTATCCGCCAAAAGTTCTCGATGCTCAGGTATTTTGGGATTATGCAACGGACAGAATGAAAATTCTGAGAGTATCTGAAAAACGAAATCCCGTAAATTTCAGACCTTTCTTTTCTCAATTGCCTCCACATATTCAGGAAATTGAAAAATCAATAGACATGGCATTTATTGTACCCGGCTCAATAATTTTCAGAAAAAAATAATTAAATACTTGTTGACAATGAAGGTGCAATATTTATAAACTGCCGGACAAGATCACGATCCCAAAATTTGCCTGCACCATCTTTAAGAATTTCACAGGCTTTTTCAACGCTCATTCCTTTACGGTACGGTCTATCGGAAATAAGTGCATGGAATGTATCTGCAACAGCAACAATTCTTGCTGCGAGAGGAATATTATCACCTTTAAGATGCTCGGGATACCCGCTTCCGTCAACGTGCTCATGATGATACTTAACCATTGGAATTAAATCACGCAAAGCCGCATTAGGAGCTAAAACTTTTTCCGCACCTATTACAGGGTGCTGTTTCATAATCTGCCATTCCTCATCAGACAATTTGTCAGGTTTTTTCAATACTGTCTCGGGAATTCCTATTTTCCCCACATCATGTAAAAGTGCACCCAGTTTAATTCTTTGTACTTCATCTTCCGGAAGATTAACAGCACGGGCAAGAGCTTCTGAATAACGGGAAACAGAAGTTGAATGCCCTTTTGTATAAGGATCTTTTGCATCAATAGCACCCGCAAGGGAATTTGCAAGCTCCATTAAATGGTTTTGAGATACAATTTGTTCATTATTGAATTTGTGAACAAGTTCCTCTTCAAAGTTAATACCCAATTGTGAATGACGTTTTGCAACTACTTCAGCAAATGAATTTAAGGCATCATCATCCCAGAAGTTAAAGTCAGTTGAACTGATGATAGCAGACATGCCTTCTTTATAACCTTTTGCTTGAGATATATACATTGCCTGTTCGGCAAGTATCAATAATTTTTCCTGATCTCTGCTGCATTCGGGATAAGTTGCTATTCCGACGGCAACTTTAACAGGTCCTACATCATCAACAAAACAACAAGACAGACAATAAGTGATATATTCAGCAAGATACTTTGCATCTGCTGTATTTGTATCAGGCAGAATAATTGCAATTTCATCTCCGCCATAACGTCCTGCTTTATCAGTACTTCTTATATTTTGTTTCACCTTTTCAGCAAGCAGTTTAATAACTTCGTCACCCTTTGCATGCCCGAGTTCTCTGTTAATTTTAGAGATATTATTCACATCAAGCATTATAATCGAAAGGTTTGACTGATTATCTTCCGCTTTTTTTAATTCCGCTTTTAGAACTTCCTGAAATCCTCTGTGTGTGTATAATCCTGTTAACGTGTCGGTATTTGCATATTTATTAGTTTGTTCCAAAAGCTCGACATTATGCATAAATAATGCACAATAATTTGCAATAAACGAAAACAGAGCGGTATGATTTTCAAGAGAATCCTTGCCTATAATCATTACGCCTTTGCATCCGCTGAGAGTATTTAACGGAAATATAAATGAGGCAGAATTATGAAGATAAGGAATATTCAAAAATTTATTATCATCTCTTTTAAGCGGAATACCCGTTTTAAAACATTCTACGACAGGATTTGTGTCATCCGATACTATAAGTTTTGATGTATAAGTACCGCCTGTAGAGGTAAATAATTTCATATTTATACATTTGGACTGTTCATGATACACTCCGAAAGCCGTAAATGTACTGTTTAAATTTTCCGTAAACAAATCATGAATAGTGACAAAAAGTTCATGGATACTTGTTTTACCTTCAAGTGCACTGTTTAAAGAATACACAAGTTCTGAATAATCAACAATCCTGTGAGAACTTGCTGCTGCATTCATATAGCCGTATAATTTATTTGCCGTTTTATTAGTATTAAAATTATTTATACGGGCTACAATACTTGATGTTTGAGAAGATATAGGATTTGAGATCTTTTTTTCGGTTTTCTTTTCTTCTTTTACCGGTAAATCAGACTGCAGAACAGTTTCCGTTTTGAGTTGACGTAATTTTTCAGGAACAGCTTTTTTTAGCGCATTCATCTTCTTTGACAGAGGATTGGATACATTTCCGCTGCGCTTTTCAGACGATTTTGTCTTTATATTTTCCGCTGTTTTTTCCTTATTTTCGTTCAATACCTACACCTTTTAACACACTTTTTTATATAAAACACCTGATTAAATATTTTTGCCTTATATATTAATGGTATTTACATTCCTTAAAATATTTTATAATAGTTTGAATTAAAAACAATACGCCATTTAGACGGCATTAAACATCGTTTAAACAAACGATATAATAATAAATTAATTTTTATCTTACACAATATACTACATTAGTAGTATAACATTTTATCAACATTTTTTCCATAACATTTTCAGCTATTTTTACACATATTAATAAAAAATAATTTTTATGTTATAATTATCTAAAATACCCGTTTGCAGGAAGTTTTTCTTTTTGGAGTGCAGATAATATTCAAGGGTTTAATTCGAAAAAGAAAAGGTTGCTTTTAAAATTTATAGGGGAAATTTATGTTACACAATTTAATCCAAAATTACGGAATGATTGTCTCAGGAGCAATTCTTTTAATTGCATATATTTTTATAGCATCGGAAAAAGTCCAAAAATCTGTAGTTGCACTTATAGGAGCTTCATTAACAATGCTTTTGGGACTTTTGCCATTCCATGGAACAGTTGATAAGACTTCAGGTGAATATATACGGTCTGTATTTGATTATATAGAATTTGACGTAATATTTTTACTTATAGGAATGATGGTAATTGTTCATATAGCAAGTAAAAGCGGTGTTTTTAAATGGATGGCTCTTGAACTTTTAAAATATACAAAAGGGTATCCGAAACTTGTTTTGTTTGCACTTGCTTTTTTTACGGCAATCGCTTCTGCTTTCCTTGATAATGTAACAACTGTTGTTCTTATCATGCCTGTTACATTTATTATTGCAAGAGAATTTGATTGTGATCCTGTACCTTTTCTTATCACAGAAGTTCTCGCCTCAAATATCGGAGGAACTGCTACCCTCATAGGTGATCCGCCAAATATTATAATTGGAGCAAAAGCAGGGTTAAGTTTTATGGACTTTGTAAACGAATTAACCTTTATCGTTACTATAATATTTGTAGTTTGTATAAGCATACTGATTTTTATGTTTAGAAACTCTTTAAAAACAACAAAAGAAAAAATGGAACAAATTTCAAACCTTGATAATTCACAAACAATTACGGACAAATCTTTAATGATACGTTCAATGATTACACTGCTGCTCGTAATTATCGGATTTGTCACGCACGATATAACACATATTCCTGCCTATGTTTTTGCAACAGCAGGAGCATCGTTTCTGCTTTTATTTGAAAATCCCAAAGAGATATACAAAGATGTAGAATGGCTTACAATATTCTTTTTCATAGGACTATTTATAATTATCGGAGGATTTGAAGCAAACGGAGGTATAAGCTTTCTCGCAGACAAACTTATAGAATTAACCAACGGCAGTATTACTGCAGCATCAATGTTTATCCTGTGGGGTTCAGGGATTTTATCTGGAATTGTAGATAACATACCGTATACTGCAACGATGGCTCCTTTAATTGCACAGGTTCAACATACTCTCCCTTACGCAGGTGAAGGACATCATCCGCTATGGTGGGCTCTGTCACTCGGAGCATGTCTTGGCGGAAACCTGACAATCATAGGAGCGGCAGCAAATGTTATTGTAAGTGAAACAGCGGCTGTAAAAGGACACACAATATCGTTTATGCGATTTATGAAATATGGTGCACTTGTTACATTTATTTCTCTTGTATTGAGTTCTGCTTACCTTTATTTAAAATATTTGCATTAATATTTGATTATAATATATAATACAAAATATGAATGTAAGGAATGAATTAAAAAGTATTATTTCAAAACAGGGAAAAACGTTTAAAAAGGTTTGTGAAGCAGTAGCTGATAAAACGAATAATCCCAAGTTTAACAGCAACAATTTATCTACAAAGATATCAAGAAAAACCATATCTATTAAAGATGCTGAATTAATTCTAAATGAACTAGGGTACAAAATTGCTTTTGTTAAAGCCTAATAAAAAATATCTTTAGTTCTTAGATTTTTAGCATTTTTATTGTGTAAAAAATTTTTCTTGACAAAAATTTCTTTTTAATATAAAGTTAGTCATGCCTAACAATTTAAAAAGGAAATTATGAAAATTTCTACTCTCTGTAAATATATAGACCAACCGATGATACTAAATAAACTTGATCAAAAAATGCCGGCACTTCTTATCGGAATCGGAGGTGCTTACGGAATTATTGATTCGTTAAATCATACAAAAAAAGAGCAAAAATATGGCAGAAAAAAATTTATTCAAAATGCAATTGTAATTTCAAGTACAATAACTGCCTCACTTATCGGTACAAGAGGTTTAAAAATCAGAGGGAAAAAAATTTTTAGCGGATTAATGGAAAGAGTCCATTTTTCAGAACTGCAGAAAATTCAAACAAAGGCTGTTAATCGGTTTCTTTCCGATACTAAAATAACGGACAAAAGGCTTTTAAACGCATTAGAGACAGTAAAACTCAAAGAACTTTCTCCAAAACAAATTGAATTATTAAAAGACAAACTTCCTACATCTCCGGCGAAACAAAAGCTTTTCAGTGTGATATTGCCTGAAAAGCCTAACTTAAATTCAAAGGAGATTTTTTCTGAGATTAAACGGTTATCTCTTTTAGGGTTAATACCTGTAACAGGCGGGGTAACAGGCGGCATTATTGCCGATAAAATTACACATACAAACAATAGAAAAGGAACGGCCGATAAGGTCAAAGAGGGTTTGTACCAGTATCTTGCAAATATCTTCCTATGTAACGTAGGTGCCGGTACTGCCCTTTTTCTTTCAGAAAAATTGGAAAAAGCAGGGAAAATTGCACCATTAACCCCTATGAAAAAACTTGCAGTTATTCTTACGGGAATAACCGCAACAGGAATTATCGGCGGCAGCTATATTGCCAATTATGTAAGTAAAAAATGTATAAATCCTTTGTTTGGAGAAAGAAAAAACGGACATGGAATTTATGACGAAAGAAAACCTGAAGCTCTGGATATTGCACTTCATGCTGATGACATTGCAACAGCAGGAATTTTATCCGGATTTAAGTGGATTGAACCTGCACTTCCATTAATGTACTTTATATCGGGTTATCGTGCCGGTATAGGTTATAGAAACAATAAAAACTAGACAACATTTAATAAATTTTTCTACACACCTTCTTATACAAAAACAGCCTCTGTGATATACAGAGGCTTAATCTTAATTTCCGAATTTTATACTAAAAAACATAAACATAAATACTAAAAGAGAAATAAAAAAAGAAATTCCAACAAATATCCAGTAGAAAGATAACTTAAATTTATCAGGTTTTTGAGCTTTTAAAATATGCTGTTGCTTTGTTCTTTTTTTTACTTTTATGGTTGTGTCAGAAGGTTTAGTACGTTTTTGTTTTTCTGCTTTTTGTTTTGCCTCAGTATATTTTTCCGAGAGACTCTTATTCTTTTTAGCTGTGACAAGAAGTTCCGTATCGTATTGTAGTTTTAAAATATCCTGACTTTTGCCTTTGTAGTAAACGCAGTAGCTTATTGCTGTTTCAAAGGCGCGTTTAAGGCATTCAAGTGCGGTTATCCCGTCTTTTCTTACGGAAGAAGAATGAACAGCCGAGTTGCCGTGTTTTTTGAGGTAATATAAATCAGTAATAAATTCCTGTTCTTCGGCTCTGCCTGTTGAACAGTCTTTAAGAGTCGCAAGCATATCATCAAACGTATTTTCTGTTGTGCGGTTTGTACCTAACACCTTTTTACAGACATGTTCGCCAAATCTTCTGGTCTGGGTCATGCATTGTTCAAAATACTCATCTCTATATAGTCTTTCGGCATCCGATATTATTTCAAATAAATTCTTATCAACTTTTTTCAGAAAATCAAAATTTGTAGTCATAAGATAATATTATTCTATAAAGCTTTTTATAAATCAATTAAAAAGCGGATACATAAACAACACCATTTTATTTGTCATGCTGAATTTAGTTCAGCATCTCGTCTAGATTCTGAAACAAGTTCAGAATGACTTATCAAATAAAATGGTGTTGTTTATATTATTTGTGTAAAGCGGTTACGCCCCTTTTAGTTCAGATTATAAAAATTATGTATAACCTAAGTATCGGGTGGAGCGGCTACGCTCCTTTTGAAATTCTTCCCGGAACTACAACTCCGCCTTTTAAATTCTTTTTGTAGAATTCTACGTGCGGCTGCAGTACGCTGTCGAGAACTTCAGGGAATGATTTGTTTTCGCTGATTTTTTCAACAATTTCCTGATAAACTGTTGCAAATGCTCTCAATTGAGTTAATGCGCCTGCTGCTTCAGGAGTTAATCCCATGCCGAAAGTTTGTGCAGTTTCAAGGAAGAATGCGCCGGTTGATGTGTAAGATTTTGTCAAAGCTTCAATGTAGCTTTCGGCATTTTCTCTGCAAACTCCGTTGTCCTGAGGAACTGTCAGAGCGAATGCAAATTTGTTTGCAGGATTAAAGTGAGCTTCTGCAGAGTGATGCATTGCATCAGGAACTTTTGCAACCTGTTTCAGGGTATCTTTAACAGATTCGTTCTGCATTTGAGCGTGCCAGTAAACTGTGTTTTCAAAGATTGAACCCATATACTGATGAACTGTTGTTAAAATGCCGTTCATTTTAGCGTGAGCCCAGAAAATACCTTCTTTCAAAGCGTCATTAATTTCTAAATCAGCTGTTAATGATTCTGTTGAAACTTCCTGAGCTGCATTTAACATTTTTACCATATCTTCTTTTTTCATGCCTGCGTAAGCAAGAGTGAATAAAGCATGGTCATCAAATGCTGAAAAACGTCCGCCGACATCATCGTGAATGTATAAGTCGCCGAGCCAGCCGTTTTCGTTTGATGTTCTTCTAAGTTCACTTTTTTCTACGTTTCCGTCAGTTACAGCGATAAAGTGTTTGTTAGCGCATTTTTCAGCTTCTTCTTGAGATTTTCCTTGAGCTTTGTAAGCATCAATTAACATATCCAAAACTCTTAAAAATCCGTCTTTTGTTTCAAAAGTTGAGCCTGACTTTGATGCGATAAGGTAGTTTGATGAAGTTACGTCATTTCCTAATCTGTACAAAAATCTTTCTAAACTTGCAGAATCAACGTCTGAATAAAATTCTACAACGTCATGGCACACGTTCAAACCGTTAATTGACAACATGTGTTCAACAGTGTGTTTTGAACCGCCGATACCCATTACGCTGAGTTTTGATGCAGATGTTTGATTTTTTAGCTTTTGTGCAAGTTCGTAAATTTCATCAACTCTTTGAGCCTGTTTTTCAGGAAGATTAACCCAGTTTAAAAACTGACCCTGTTTGTTTGCCCGTGATGAAAATTCGTTTACGAATTCTGAAACCTTTGATGTATAACCGCTAAAATCCATGCCTGTGAATTTTACGGTTACGCTTGAATTTTTTGTTAACATATTAACCTCTTTCTCTTGTAAAATTTTACACTGATATTTTACTATAAAAATATCAGGAATTAGATATAATAAATAAAATGTTTTCCCCTCCCTGTACGGGGAGGGGTGGGGTGATGTTGGAAGTTCAAATATATTTGACAATCACTTAATCTTGGCATATCCTGGTATTTCAAGGAACAGAATAATTTAAGGAGTAGGATTTATGAAAACAGTTATTGTAGGCGGCGGAGCATGCGGAGCGAGCTGTGCAGCACGTTTGAGAAGATTAGATGAAAAAGCGGAAATAATAATTCTTGAAGCAACCGATGAAATATCTATTGCAAACTGCGGGCTGCCTTATTACTGTTCAGGTGTTATAAGTTCACGTGACGATATGATTGTGGCAAAACCGCAGATTTTTTCAGGATTGCTGAATATAGATGTCCGGCTGAATTCTAAAGTTACTTCAATCAATCCGGCTGAAAAAACAGTAACTGTAAATAATGATTATGAATTGAATTATGACAATCTTGTGCTTGCTCTTGGCGCAAACCCGGTCAAACCGCCTATTGAAGGGATTGATAATAAAAAAATATTTACTGTCCGCACACTGCTTGACGCCGACAGAATAAAAGGCCACATCAAATCAACCGGTGCAAAAAATGCCGTTGTAATAGGCGGAGGTTTTATCGGGGTTGAAATGGCAGAGAATTTCCTTGAAATGGGGCTGAATACAACTCTTGTTGAGGCCGCGCCGCAAATTCTCGCTCCTTTTGATAATGATATGGTTTGTTTTGCACAAAATGAGTTGAAAGATAAAGGATGTAAATTAATTCTAAACAACGGTGTAAAAATTTTCAAAGAAGATGCAATAGAACTTTCATCAGGCATCAAAATCCCTTATGATATAGCAATTTTAGGAATAGGCGTCAAACCTGAAACGCAAATAGCAAAAGAGGCAGGTATTGAGCTTGGCTTGAGAGGAAGTGTAAAAGTTAATGAATATATGCAGACTTCAGTTCAAAATATCTGGGCAGGCGGCGACAGTGTTGAAGTTGTTGACTTTGTATCTTGTGAGCCTGCTGTAATCCCTCTTGCAGGCCCCGCAAACAGACAGGGCAGAATTATAGCCGATAACATCTGCGGTAAAAATCAGACATATAAAGCATCGCAAGGGACATGCGTTGTTAAAGTTTTTGACAAAACTCTTGCCGCAGTCGGCGAAAATGAAAAACAGCTTAAAGCGTCGGGTGTAAATTATCTGAAAAATATTGTAATGTGCAACTCCCATGCCGGTTACTACCCGAATGCAAAATTTATGACAATCAAGCTTTTGTTCACTGAAGAAGGAAAAATTCTGGGTGCTCAGGCAGCAGGCTATGAAGGGGTTGAAAAACGCATTGACGTGATTTCCACTGTTATGAGGCTCAATGGAAAAGTTCAGGATTTAATAGATTTGGAACTATGCTACGCTCCGCCTTATTCAAGCGCAAAAGACCCTGTAAATCTCTTAGGAATGTCATCCCAAAATATTCTAGACGGACTTTTCAAACCTGCATTTTATGAAGATTTAAAAGATGCAGTAATAATTGATGTGCGCCCCGCACCCGACTATGAAATTTCTAATATAGAAGGTGCATTATCAATGCCCGGAGGGGAAATAAGAAACCGTCTGGATGAAATTCCAAAAAATAAAAAAGTAGTTCTCCATTGCAGACGAGGATACACAAGTTACGTTGCTGCCAGAATTTTAAACGGATACGGATATAGCGATGTCTACTCTTTCTGCGGAGGAAAACTCCTCTATGATGAAATTAGTAAGGACAAACAATTAAGTCTTATAAATATTTAACAGAAATGAGCACTTAAAACTCTTTTTATTACTCTTGAAATATGTTATAATATATACAGGGTGAAAAATGATTGACTACGATAGTTTGTTTGAAAAAATTCCGCGCGTAAAAAAAATTCTCGATGACGGGAAAAATAGTATTCTTTACCATTACACAAAGCCCGAAAAACTCTTGAGTATTCTAGAATCAGGTACAATAAGATTTTCCAATGCGCTCTATCTTAATGACAAAGAAGAAGTAACCTATTCTTACAAACTTATCTGCACTCTTGCTGACGAAATGCCTGATTTAAACCAGTCGCTTTTGAAAAAAATTAAAGAACATTTTTACACAAAATATACAAATATTATTAACGGTTCCAACGATTTCGGCTATAAATACGAGTATTATACAATCTCTTTTTCCACAGAAGCCGACAACCTCACCCTCTGGAATAATTACGCTAAAGGCCAGAAATATACAGGTTACAACATTGGTTTTTGTAAAAAAGACTTGCTTGCGGATATGGCAAAAATCGGGTTTGATTCAGTTTATGGCAATATAATCTACGATAGAACAAAACAGATTACGATTTTAAAACTTATTTTTGAAAAATGGAACAGGCAGTATGAAAAATTGCTTAAAAGCTCTAAAAAAGATATATCTGAAAAGCGCGTGGATACAGTTTTAGAACTTATTGATATTTTGAGTATTATAAGCTTATTCTTTAAAAACCCGCATTTTAAAGACGAAAAAGAATACAGAATAATTTTTATAAACAATTTCGGTGCGAATTTTGCAAAACAGACGAAAATCTGCGAGAAAAACGGGCTTTTTGTTCCGTATATTGAATATAAATTTCTTAAAAAGACTGTTAATTCAATAAATATCGGTCCGACGTTTGATGAGAGTATTTTTTACACAAGCACATGCAGAATGTTAGCCAATTTCGGCTACGAGAAAAAAACAGTCAACCGCTCAAAAATCCCTTTGAGGTATTAAAATATTATTCCCTCCCTGATTAGGGAGGGTTAGGGTGGGTAACTGTCGGAGGAACAGAGGTTCGGAGGGCAGGCTAGTTACGTCATTCTGAACTTGTTTGACAAAGCGAACCAAAATTTTTGTCATGCTGAATTTATTTCAGGATCTTAAAAATTTTGAGTGAGCCTGTCCTTACGAAGTGCAGAATCTTTTAACTACTTTAATATTTTTTACGAGATGCTGAAATAAATTCAGCATGACAGAATAAATGATAACAGCGTTGCCTCTATGCATCTTTGCTTCTTTGCATCTAATTAATACCCATCCTCTTATCCTTCCCTAATAGGGGAAGGAAGTTATAACTGCATTTCAATCCACTGCATAATAATATTTACTACATATTCCTGCTGTGTTGGGGTAAGTTCGACGCCTTTTTGAATTTTATGCCACTTAAAAAGACAGCCCCTGCAGCAGGTGGCGGTTGCATGTTGTGCGATAAAGACTGGATGACCCTTCATCGGGGTTTGTTTTCCGTCGTTTGGAATAACAGCCGGCGCAAGCCGTTTTGATATAAAATCACAGGCATGGCGTCTTATTGTATTAAGTCCTTTTTCGTTTATGTAGTCAATATCTTTTTGTTTAAGTTTGAATTTGCTTCTAAATTCGGATTTAGCGAGTTTTCGAAAAATATCGTCCATATAAATATGCCTTTTTGTAAAAAAATGTAACACATTTTCGAAAAATTTTAAAGTTTTTAAATAAATATGCCGATAAACCATGTGGTAAATAATCAAAGTAAGGAGTGTGTGCCAACAGGTAATTATTCCATACCTGGTTATTACCAAAATAATTACAATATGTTAACAAGCTATATATTTTATATATAATTTGTTAAGTAATATTAAGCAGTGTAAACCTTCTATATGTGTGTAAAATCAAGGTTTTAGCAAAAAATATTGTATGAATTATGAAAATTCAGGCAATTTTCGGTTAAAAAATGTTTTTACATGGACATAGAGAAGTATAAAAGAAATTTGTCATGCCGCAATAGCATGGCTGATTGAGAAAGGACTAAATTATGTGTGCATTACAAATAGATCCCGGTTATTTAGCCAAAATAAACCCGCAGCAGATTAAAAATCTCGAAAGTCAGGGATTATTAACAAAAAATGAAAAGGGCGAATATTTTGCTGAACCAGGAGTTTTCCCTGAAAACTGTTTTGTACAGGCTGCGCAGAAGAATGCTCCGGCAGCAGGCGTGTCTCAAACCGGCAAACCCGCACCTGCCGCTGAGAAAAAGCCTATGAAAGGGGTTGAACTGGAAAAAAGCAATGCACCAAAAGACAAAAATATAGTTTCAGAAACATATACAACAACAGTTGCTTTTGATGAAGTTATGAAAGGCTTGACAGAAGCAGGCATAAAATTAGATGAACAAAGCGGACAGAATTTACTTAAAGAGCTTCAAAAAGCAGGTGTTGCTGTTGATGATAAAGGGAACATAACATATTCATCAGAAGCTAAAGCTCAGCTTGAAACATTCATTTCAAGATACGTAAATGCCAATCAGAAAACAACGCTGGAATTTTCGAAAGATACAGACGCAGAATTTATTCAGAAACTGGTTGATGATGGCGCCGTAAAAAAAGAACAAGACGGCACATATACGATTTTGGATAACGAAAAAATGCAAAAATATCTGAGCAAAGAAGATCAGAAACCGGAAACAACTCCGGAACCTCCCGTTCAGGTATCAATGGATGCAAAGAAAACAACAACTACCGTAAAAAAAGAAAATGCGGTAGAAGTTCCTGATGATTTAAGACACAATAAAGATGCAAGAAAACAATTGGAACGCGATTATGAGGCAAAATTAACCGAATGGGCAAATGATCCTGAGAACGCAGAAACAATGAAATATTCACTTGCATGGGATAAATATGATAAAGATATCAGCAAAAAATTAAAAGAACTTAAAAAAGATATTCCGACAAACGAAGAAGTATTACAAAAATACTATAATGAATACGCAACAGCGGACGAAAAGAAATTTATTGACGTTATGTTAGCAGAAGCCAAAAAAGATGAAAAGGGGCTTGTTGAAGCATATAACCGTGCGATGAAAGGTGATGAACAGGCATATATAAAATCGTTTGACGGAGAAACAGGCGAAGCAAGAAAAAATATTGCAGCATATTTAAGAATAACAGAAGGCAATAATTTCAATCCTGAAATACTTCTTGAACGTATGGCAGTTTCTGAAGTCATGGATAAAAGAAGCGCAAAACAGATTGAAAAAGATAAACAATACTTTATTAAAGCAGAAGCCGAAAGACAAATGAAAAAAGATATGTCTGCTCAAAATGTTGCAAACACGAGAGTTCACTTTACAAAAGAAGAAAGAAAAGAAGCACAGGCAAACGAAGCAGACGGCTCACCGATTGAACATACAGATATCGGTAAAAGAGGCCGTGAACTCGTAATGGCAACACCCGATGAATTTTGTACCGCAGGTACAGCTCAAGATAATGATTTTGAAATTAACGGCAAATATTATAAGTTCAGTGAAGAAAAATGGAAAAATTACTTCATGAATGCCGGTGACTCACGCCATCTTGACGACACAACACAGGAAAATTTCTCAAAAGACGGCAACCTTACCTTGAATGAAGGTCGTGAAGGCGTAATGAGACAAAACTTAATCACAGCTTCAGGAACGAGAAGATCCTTTGAACAGATTGTCGGTAACGATAACGGTAAAGTCGGGAACAAAGAATTGAATCGTTTCAGAGACCTTGCCAAAACCACCGGGATGACTGTTGATGTAAACAGAACAGGTGCAAAACGAGCATTACACGTATTGAAAAATGCAGGTATAGGCGCAGCATTAGGATTTGCTACAGCCGGATTAGGTTCAGCTCTTGCTGGAGCAGTTAACGTCGCGGGTACTACAGCACCTCAATTATTATCATACTCAGGTACTACTGATGGGCAATGGATTGACTATTCAGGAACAACTGACGGGCAATGGGTTGGCTACTCGGGCAAGACCGACGGACAATATGTTACAGTGAACAGTTATTATACCGATAAATACGGCACCACAACTATAACTAATAATGTACCTGTTCCTGGTCAAGAATATTCTGGACAAGTCTTTGCTCCTGGTCAAGAATATTCTGGACAAGTCTTTGCACAAGGACAAGATTATTCCGGCGAGCTTAAGGTTGAAGGACAGAATTACAGCGACAAAGGTAACAACCATCTTAAAACAGCAGGTAATGCAGCTATGTTAGGTGCTGCCGGCGGTGCAATATCCGGCTTGGCAACAATGGGCAAAATTCACGCCAAAGGTCAAAGCTTCGACGGAACAGTAAACCTTACAAAAGAAGTTGAAACAAGCGAAACTGATGATACACAATTAAATCTCAATATACAAAAAAGCAAAACCGTAACAATAAGATCAGGACAAATAACAGAAAAATCCGAAGTTCCAACGGTAAAACCTGTCAGATACAGAGGACCTGAAGCTTATACGGTACTTTATACAACCGCTGACGGAAAAGACGTTACAGGCAATATGAGACGACAACTGTATCGTACACTGGACAAAATGTGGAGAGAACAGTCAGGCGGTACTCTCAAACCCGGTGATATGCCGTCAAACATTCCGTTATATGCCGAAGTTGATCTTGGCAACGGGGTTAAAGTCAAATTAGCAGATAACTACCTTGACCGTTATAAAACTATAGAAGTCGGAAATAAAGGTGGCAAAGGCGGATTATATAATGTTGATGCCTCAGAAGATAAAATATATCAAGGCAGAGGTAAAATTACAAATTCATAAAAAGTCACAGGGGGGGGATTTAACCCCCTTTGATTACTGTAAATATTAACTTATGTAAAAATTTTTATAAGAATAGTAAAGTTTGCACACTAAAATGACGTTTATATAAATAAGTGTTAATGTGCAAGAGATACGAGGCCAAAGTTATGAAAAGAAAAAGTTTTAATAAAAAAAGGGTTACAGCATTTTTACTGAGCTTTTTGCTAGTATTGCAGCAATCACTTGCTTATCAGGTACTTGCAGCATCAACTATTACTAATGCTGACGGCTCAGCTATAAAACCGAGTGTCGGAGATAATACATGGAATATCGGTCCTGATGCTGTTAATGGAAATACAGGTTTTAAGCAGTTTGATCAGATTAACCTTGGTCAAGGCGATATCTTGAACTTTATTTACAGCTATATTAACCAATCAAATGTTGATGTAAACTGGAATCCAAATGGCGGGTTAAATGGTAATGGAGGACATGAAGGTCATGTTACAGCAGGAGCAGAAGGCACAATTAATTCATTTATAGCATTAGTAAATAAAGGTGTTAATATCAATGGTATTGTTAATGCTTTACAAAGTGCCGGCGGAGCTTTAAAATCTGACGGTAATTTGATGTTTATTGCACCGGGCGGGATGGTTGTCGGTGCTTCAGGTGTTTTGAATGTCGGCAACTTATCTGTTGTTACACCTACAAAAAATTCTTATGATGCATTAACAAATTACTTACAATTACCTCAAAAACAAGAAGGACGTATTACAAATGTTATTGTTACTGACAAAACACCTATTGGTGAAGGTAATTATGATCAAGAATTAATATACAGTGACAGCGTTTTTGTTGCTAATAATACAGACAAAACATTCAATGAATCTACACTGACAGACGGGGCAGGTAACAAGCTTGTTATCGGAACCGATCCGGAAGTTGTAAATGGCATAACTTATAATAAAAATATTACAGTTGACGGCAAAGTTGCCGCACGCGGTGATATTAACCTGCAGGGCGGACAGGTCGGTGTTAACGGACTTCTTATTGCAGGAGTCGGCGGTAATACCGAAGTTTTAACAAATCAATCCGCTGCAGATACTTTATTCTCAAATCTTGTAAATACCGATAACATGACATCAGGAAACGAGTTTGCAAGTTCTAACGGCAATATTGTTATTGCTTCCACAAAGGGAACTTCAATCGGCGGAAATGTCAAAAACTTTGGTAACGGAAATATTACTGTTACCAACACAGGTTCTGAAGGTACAAAAATCAGCGGCAAAATTTCTAATGCTAACGGAAATTTAACAATTCACAACTCCGCAGGCGCATTAAATGCCGCATCAGGTTCCGAAATAAAAAATAAAGGTACCATGACATTTACAAACGATGTCTCAGGTACACAATTAGCTCTTAACGGTAATATTACAAATACCGGTACACTGCTCGCTACAAATGAAACAGGCATCAGCGGCATGTCAATCGGCGGAACCATTAACAATACCGGTGATTCAACTTTCACTAATAATCAAACCATGTTATCTGTAAGCGGAACAGTAAATAACACCGGAAACGCTACTTTTACAAATAATTCCGGTTTGTTAAGCATTGGCGGAACTATCAATAATAATACAGGTAATTTGGCAATTAATAATAATGGAACAACCGGTTTTGTTGTCAGCGGTAACGTTACCAACAAAGACGGCAATCTTACAATGACAAATACAGCAGGACAACTGCTTGTCGATACAACAGGTATTGTTAAAAACAGCGGTACAGATGTTACTACAACTATTACAAACAAAGGAACAGGCTCAAAATTAGCCTTAAATGGTACTGTAGATAACACAGGTACATTACTTGTTACAAACGAAACAGGCTCCGACGGACTTTTAGTCGGCGGAACTGTTACAAATACAGGAAATTCTACTTTTACTAACAAAGCAGGTGCTTTAAATGTAATCGGCTCAATTACCAACAACAGCGGCAATAACTCAATGACAAACAACGGTAATGGCGGATTACTTGTCAGCGGTAAAGTTATTAATACAAATGGTCTTTTGGATATAAACAACACAAACGGTGAACTGCTTGTTGATACAGGAAGCATGATCCGAAATGGCGGAACAGGAGCTGCTACAACAATTACAAATAGTACTAACGGTACTAAACTTTCCCTAAACGGTACAATCCAAAATACAGGTGACTTAACAGTAACCAACAGCAGCGGCGAAGGATTATTTATTGCCGGCAAAATCAACAATTCAAGCGGTGACACACTGTTAGAAAATACTTCCGGCAAACTCTTAGTTGATACTACAGGTCGTATAACTTCTGTAGGAAACTCAACTCTGACCGTTACAAATGATGCCAATGGCGGAATGGATATTCTTGGAATTGTAAATGTAAATCATTCCGGAAACGGTTTAAATGCCGATGCAGTCCAATTTATAAATAAAAATTCTGATATGACAATTGGTTCAGACAAAACAGCCAATAATATTGCATCTAATGCAGACGTTAATATTGATGTAACAGACGGAAGTTTACTGAACAATGGGTATAACAAAGTTTTGATTAGTACAACTAATGGCGCTGATTTGAATATTAATGTTACAAATGGTTCAATCGGTGAAGATTTAGGTAATCAAGACGGTAATTATACAGGAATCTGGCAAAATCACAGAGATTTAACTAAATCTTTAAATATTGCAGTTGACGGAAAAGTTAATGCTATAAGCAAAGGTACAAATTCTTCCGCTAACATTGCAAGCCTTAACAAAAACCTTAATGTTGACAGAATTTCTTCTGAAGGCAGAACAACAGTTCTCGTAGATTCTGGAGTCAGCGGAACTGAAGGATATGATATTTTGAATGCATCTTCTGACGGTAAAAGCCCGAATATTGAAGGTAAAGGTATTTCAATCATCGCAAGCGGTAAAATCGGTGAAGCCGGTAATGCCGTAACTTTCAGACAAAACGGTGCTGCAAATGTGTTCTACGGTGATGATGCAACAAAACCGCACGAGCCTGCTACCGTTAAAGAAGGACAGTACGGTGTTGATATTCTTGCTATCAAAGATATTAACGTAAAAGGTCTTGATAATGGTAATTCAAAAGTTGATACCAATATTGGTGCTTTGATATCACGTGAAGGTTCTATAAATGCTGAATTTTCAGGCGATGTATATATTAGAGAAACTACAGCGGCAAACAGAATAGATCTTACAACCCGCGGCAAAAATATGTATATTGAACATCTTGGCGAAGCTCCATCTTATGACACTTACACAGAAGATTACTTCGGACCGGGCAGCGATATTCATCCTGAAAAAGTCAAACTCACTGCACTTGATTTAGGCAGCTACTGGTCTGAAAATGAAGCTCCTGAATATGAACACGCTGCAGATTCTACAATCGTTGTTAAAAACGGTACTTTAAAAGGTCAGGGTAACGACGGCAACGGCAGATACGATGAAGATGGCAACTGGGTACACGAACAAGATTTAACTCTTGTTGCAGATAATGCTTACGCCGGCGGCTACTACTTCAATATGGGTAAACACCGCGGTGAAGATGGCAAATCTACAGTTACTAAAGATCCGTTCACAAATAAATTAACAAACGCATCAGAAGATAATAATTCTGATATCTCAATCAGAGCAAAAGCTGTAAGACCTGAAGATGTTGAAGCAGTTGGCGGAGACACTGAAAACCAGACTTCACCTGGCAGCAACGGACGTAACTACTATTATGGCGGCAGCTCACAGGGCGACGATGAAGGATATGACGGCGTTAAAGATGATGACGGAGGCTACATAGATAATCCTTCAAAGGACGAACAGGGCGGCAAAAATGATGATGATAACCTTGTAGTTCCTGAAGAAGAAAAAGAGGATGACCCCATTATCCCTGTAGATGATGATTCAGATTCTGACACTGATACAGATACTGATACGGACACAGATACCGATTTAGACAATGATACGGATACTGACACGGATACGGATGTAGATTCAGATACAGATATGGATACTGACACGGATAACGATACTGACAACGATACTGATACCGATATAGACAGTGACACAGATTCAGATACCGATTCAGACACAGATACGGACAACGACACTGATACCGATTCAGATACCGATACGGACTTAGATAATGACACTGATACCGATTCGGACACGGATGTAGATTCAGATTCTGATACAGATATGGATACAGACACGGATAACGATACCGACAACGATACTGATACGGATATAGATAGTGATTCAGATTCCGACTCAGATACTGACACAGATTCAGATACCGATACGGACAACGACACCGATACGGACTCAGATACTGATACTGACTTAGATAATGATACTGATACGGATTCAGACACGGACGTTGATAACGATAACGACAGTGATTCAGATGCAGATATGGATACAGACACGGATAACGATACTGACAATGATACTGATACCGATATAGATACGGATACAGATACTGATGATGACGATGATATTGTAATTCCTGATATAGATTACGGTCAGGCTGTATACAAACAACGTGTTGTAAGCGACAGAGTAGACTCAATTGATAAACGTCAATTTATGAGATTTGATACCGACGATAACCAGAATATTATAACATTTGAATCAACAGATGATGTAATTGCAATCTCAGATATATCAAGAGGCGGCGTATCATTAAAACACAACAAAAAATTGAAAGTCGGAGATATTGTACCGGTACACTTAACCTATGGTGATTTGGAAATCAACGCAAACGTTAAAATTGTATCAGCAAGCGATGTCAAAGCCGGAGGTAAGTTCATAGATCTTGATCAGGCTACAGCTAACAAGTTATTATACTTAAGTTTGATTGAGAAAGACCAGCCTATAGCCCAGACAATCCAAAATATCTCAACAACAACAATTGATGAATAATTAAAAGACCGCCTGTTAAAAGGCGGTCTTTTTTAAGGATTAATTTTCACAAAATCCCATTTTTTTGTACTGAATAATCCTTTGTCAGTGATTTTAAGTTCAGGGATTACAGGTAACGACAGAAAACTCATTGTCATAAATGCGTCATCCAATGTGCATCCCAATTCTTTTACTGCTTTATTCAGTTCTTCACAATGATCAACAACATAGTCAAAATCCTTGTCCGATATTAATCCTGCAATTGGAAGCGGAAGTTTTGCAATCACTTTTCCGTCATTAACAACAACCTTTCCACCCTGCATTTTGACAAGTTCAACAGCAGCAGTATACATATCCAAATCATTAGTTCCGACAATAATCATATTATGAGAATCATGTGCAACCGTTGATGCTATAGCACCCTTTTTGAGATTAAAGCCTTTAACAAAACCTTTTCCTATATTTCCTGTAGCCCTGTGGCGCTCCATTACAAGAATTTTTAGTGTATCAGTTTCTGTGTTGCTGTTTAAAAGTCCGTTTTCAAATTTTGCTTCACATACAGAAGATTTTGTAACAAGCTGATGAGGAATAATCTCAATTGTATTCACAAATTTTGAAGTCCCTTTTATTCTAAAATCTTTTTTCTCAATCCAGCGGACATTTATTGAACTTCTTACAGATGGTTTCTCAAATTTTGCAAAAGACTTTAAAAGTTCACCTTTTTCAGCAACAACTTTACCATCTTTTATAACCACATCAGGTTTGAAACTTTTCAAATCAGGCAGGATAAGTAAATCAGCTCTGTAACCTGGAGCTATAGCTCCTTGATTTTTCAATCCGAAATATTCCGCTGTATTGAGACTTCCAATTTGTACTGCTTTTATAACATCAACTCCTGCTTCTACCGCACGTCTTACCATATCGTTGATATGAACTTTTAAATCTTTTGGATGCCTGTCATCAGTTACAAACAGGCATTTTCGGGTATTTTTTTCTTTCAAAACAGGAATTAATGCATCCAAATCTTTTGCTGCAGTACCTTCACGAATCATAATATACATCCCGAGGCGGATTTTTTCAATTGCTTCTTCTGGATTTGTGCATTCGTGATCTGATTTAACTCCGCTGGCTGCATAAGCGCATAAGTCTTTTCCGCTCAAAAACGGTGCATGACCGTCAATTCTCTTACCTTTAGATTTTGCAAGGTCTAATTTTGCAAGAACATTTTTATCAAGATTAAGAAGTCCTGAGTAATTCATCATTTCAGCAATACCGAGAACCCACGGACTGTCTATTAAAAGAGCAAGGTCATAACTGTTAAGGTCAAACCCTGAAGTTTCATAAGGGGTTGCGGGAACACAAGAAGGAAGCATTGTGTATACATTTAGCGGAAGATTTTTAACGGCTTCGTGCATATAACTTATTCCGTGAAGCCCAAGCACATTTGAAATTTCATGCGGATCTGTAATAACCGTTGTGGTGCCGCATGGAACAACAGCTTTTGCAAACTCATGCGGCAAAAGCATTGAACTTTCAAGATGCACATGTCCATCTATAAATGCAGGACATACGTAAGCTCCTTTTGCATCTATTTCTTTTCTGCCCTCATAATCTTTTCCTATACCGGCAATTATGCCGTCACAAATTGCAATATCACTTTTATGAATTTCTTCTGATAGTACATTTATTATATTTGCATTTTTAATTACTAAATCAGCTTTTTCTGTTCCTCTTGCTACTTTTATTATTTTTTCAAGTTTTGACATAATTTTCTTTCTTTTTTATAGACTTTCTTCATTTAGATCAAAATTTTCAGAATTAACTTCTCTCAAAAATTCAATCCAGCAATTATAATAATCGGCAAGCGCATAAGTATAACCCGCAACTATAGACCTGTACGACTGTTCCATAACAATTAATGTCGTAAGTGATGCTTTTCCGCTTGCATAATTCTTTTGCGCAACTCTTATCATATCTTTTGAATTTTTTATGAGGTTATCATTATAGTAATTCAAATTAATTTTTGCAGTAACAAATTTTTCATAAGCGCTGTTAAGATCATTTATTGCTTTGTTTTGTACTGACATATAATGCAGTTCTGCCTGATTAACTTCAGTTTTTGCATTTTGAATTTCCGGTTTATATGAGTAAAAAAGCGGGATATTAACGATATTTGCACCTGCATAAGCCCCGTTGACAGCAGAGCCAGAATCACTCATACCTCTTGTTATAAAACTGTATCCGCCTTGAAGCTCAATATCAGGTACACGCTGACGGCTCACATATACAAGATTTTTTTTCGCTACATCAATTTGCTGTTTAGCTATTTTTATGTCATATCTGTTTTTTAGAGAACTTTCTTTGATTGTTTCAAAAGACGGAAGTTTGGCAAGCGGTTTCGGACTTAAAAGTGCTATAAAATCTTCTTTATCCGAAAAATTGTCATCTTCCGCATCGTATAAAATATCGCCTGTGTTATTGGCATTAATTGCTTTATTAAAAGCATACCTTGCACTTTTTACGTTTGCTTTCTGTGTATTTACCTGAATAACAAGCTGATCAAGTGCAATTTCGGTCTGAATTACATCAATTTCCTCAACTTCACCGGCTTCAACACGTTTTTTTGCAATTGCAAGAAGGTCATTCAACAACTTTCTGCGCTGTTCAAGAACTATCAAAATTTCTTTTGCCGCTACAAGATTAACGTAAGCTTCTCTTACATCCATTTTAAGGTCAAACTTTACAAAATCAAGATTTTGTTTTTCAAGTTCAAGATTTGATTGCGCAAGTTTTTTTCTTGCATCACGTTTTGCTATTTCAATTTTTTCGCTTAAACCTGTAGATTGAGGTTCCCCCCGCCCTATTTGACCTATATTAAAAAATGTATTGATTTCGGGATTTTGGAGCCTGTTTGATGCTTTAACCGTATTTATGGCTTTATCAATATTCATCTTTGATGCCTGATAATCAATATTGTTCTCCAGTGCAATATCCAGAGCTTCCTGAAGTGAAATTTTTTCAAATTTTTTCTCTGCAAAAACTACAGGGCAAACGAGCAATATTAAAATCAGTATCAAAAATTTTTTCATACATAAAATTATATCATTAATAATTTTTTCTTGTATAATAAAAAAGTAAAATTTATTGTTTAGGAAGGTGGTAGAAATTATGTTTGAAGTTGATAAAGAAAAATGTATTCACTGCGGGTTATGTATTAAAGACTGCTCTGCAAAAGCTCTTCAATTTAATGATGAAAATGTACCTGAAATTGATGAGAAAAAATGTTTTGAATGTCAGCACTGTCTTGCAGTTTGTCCGGTAGGCGCAATATCCGTGTGTGGCAAAAAACCTGAAAATTCCGACAAAATTTATTTTCAAAATCCAGATATGATTCTGAATTTAATAAAATCAAGAAGAAGTTACAGACATTACAAACAAGAAAATCTTTCAAAAGACAAAATCCAAAAACTTAAATATATGCTGAATTATGTCCCGACAGGGTGTAATTTTCATAAGCTTCACTTTGCTTTTATTGATGATATTGAAGTTATGAATCAATTCAGAGATTACGTAAACAAAAAAATAGTGGATGCCTTAACTAAAAAACCTGTAAAAGCAATTATAAATAAATTTAATCGTCATTTAAAATCATTTTTAAACGGCGAAGATGTCGTTTTCCGGGGTGCTCCGCATATGGTCGTTGTTTCAACTCCCGTTGATGCACCATGTTATAACGTTGATCCAATGATTGCTTTGAGTTACTTTGAACTTTATGCTCAAAGCATGAATGTCGGAACCTGCTGGTGCGGTCTTGCAGAATTTTGTCTCTTAATTATGCCGGAATTATCGGATTATTTAAACATTCCAAAAGGCTATAAAGCTTCTTACGTTATGCTTTTTGGAGAACCTGACATTAAATACGCAAGAACAATCCAGCCTGAGCCGTTTGAAATTGAATCAGTACAAAAAGGAACGTTTAAAAAATTAGGCTTTGTTGATAAAATGAAAAGATATTTCTGGAACTTGAAATAAATTTCTTATTTTGTCATCACGAATGTCGGCTTGGGTTCGGTTTTTTTTGGAACTAATCAAGTTGGCTTATATTAATTCCACACAAAAAGACCGGTTATAAAACCGGTCTTTTTGTGTCTTAAATTATTTACCCAATGCCGCACGATATCCGAAGGAGAATATTACACCGTTTCTTCCGATATTTCTGAACATCGCCTGCAGATAACCTGTAGAACGTTCACCCCAGCGTTTTTGAACACCAATACCATATTGAATATACGGTTTTGTAGACAATTGCGGCAAGCTTGTTTCTGCTGCATCAAATTTTGTTTTATCCATAATATTCCACATAAAATCAACACCTAAATACGGCTGCCAGCCATTTTTAAGATTTCCGATAAATCTTAATCCCGGAGATATTTGAATGGCATTTAAAGGATCAGAACTTATTCTGTATCCGGCTGCATTTGTATAATTTTCGGTATCAACAAATGTATATGACATTAAGTAATGCGGTTGAATAATAAATTTGCCGTCCAGTAATTCCCAGTTGTAACCTGTTTTGATAGCAGTACCTAAGCTCCATAGCATAAAATCCTCTGAACCGTACATAGTGGAAGCATCAACACCGCTTAATCCTCCGGCAACAGTCCAACCTCCAAACCAGTTTCCTTTATATAATGTACCTGTCAAGCCGACAGTTCCGCCATTTTGCCATAAGCTGTTACCGTTAAAACTCTGGTGAGAACCGTTATATCCTGCATATAAGCTGAATACTCCGTCAAAGCCATGACCTAATTCTTTAATAGAAGTATCACCACCAAAGAATGAACCGTACATTACGTTTGAAACTCTTGGACCATTTTTCAAATGAACATTTTCAAACGAACTATATGGTCTTGCCCATATTCCGGCTCTTTCTTCCTGAATTGCACCTGATGTAGAAGGTATTGGTCCTACAGGTCCGTTACCGTCATAAGCATATTTGTTATAATTTTTTAATGCCTGACGCTGCTCTGCTGTCATAAGCATTGTCATATCCATGTTTGCAAATGCCTGATCATAAGCATTCAACTGGGTAAAATAACCTCCGAGTTGTGCAGCTACAGGGGCAACCATTATGGCAGGGTTTACATTGTTATAATCACTTGCAGAGCCACGGGTAAAACTAAAGTCACCTGTTGCTGCATCATAGCCGACACCGTACTTATAAATCGGTGAATAAGCAACACTTGAAACAGAACTTGTTATATGGCTCATCAAAGTTTCATCATTCACAAAATTAATAACGGTATTCTTATCTTTTGCATCACTTAACAGATTAATTCCGCTTACATTAAGATTTACACCGTCTTGAATGCTGTTAACTGTTGCTGCAGAAAGCGTATCCATTTTCCCTGCCGCAAGATCAGCATCAACCATTATATTTGAATTTGCATTAAGTGAAAGTTCATTAATATTAATTGCATTAGTTTCACCGTTTGCAATATTTAAAGTTCCGCCGTTAAATATCAAATTATTTGCAGTTCCGTTACCGTTCAGATAAGCATCTCTGGTAAATGAAACAGTACCGCTGTTCAAATTATAATTTGCTCCGCTGACGTAATTATTATGAACAGTGTTAGCATTTTCATTTGTCAAAGTAACAGGGTTGATTTCGCCGTTAAATTTAATAGTCCCGTTGCCTGCCATTTTAACTTCATTTCCTACAGCAGCCGAGCGAATATCATTATCAACTGTAATATTTTTCCCGTTTAAAGCGTTAAAATTAGCCTTTGCAGCTCCTGTTCCGTCAAGGTAAATTGCGTTACTGTCAAGGTTTTCTCCACCGGATGTTACACCTGAAATATTTACGTCATAATTTGAAGCGTTAATATTTAACGTTCCGTTATCTTTTACGACAAGAGCACCTTTTTTATCTTCAGTCGTTTGAAAACCTGTTATATTTGCATCATTAAACTCAAGTGTTTGTCCGTCACTTACAGTAATCCCGACTTTATCAGAACCGTTAATATTGTATCCGTTGCCGTTTACAGTCAGTTTTGTTCCGCCTAAATCTCCTGTCCAGCCTTTTTCTAATCCTGAGCCGGTAATTTCTATATCTTTATTAGCCGAAAAGCTTCTTTCATCGGTCAAATTCAAATCAACCCCGCCAGCTTTATCATTTTGATTTACAGCAAGCGTAAAACCATCAATTTTAGTTGCAGTGTCGCCTTCATGCAGTCTGTCAATTGTAATTGTTGAATCTTGAGCAGTAACTGTATAAAGGTAATCATTTGTCAAAATATTAAAACCGTTCTGAGGTGTCAGAATTGTCATATTATCAAGTTTAAACGGTGCAGTAATTGTATTTGTACCGTCTGCCATTTCTGAAAGTATATTTATATCAATCAGGTTTAAAGTTCCTGATGCGCTGTTAGCATTAATTATATCCGCAGGATTTGTAAGGTTTGCAAAATCCAGATCTATTTTCAAATTACCGTTATTCGCCGTCAGGCTGTTTAAATCTAAAGTCCCTGTCTGATTATTTATCAAATCAAGGGTAGCACCTTCGGCAATTGTAAGATCTGTTCCGTTCAGATAATTATCTACGGAAGATTTAATAACTCCGCTATTGAGATTAACGGCTAAAGCACCGTTATCCGGTGTAACAGCGCTGTTAAGAAGAATATTTCCGTTTGCATTAATTGTTCCGTTACCTGCAATACCGCTGTTAAAAGCTATTGAATGGCCGTTTGAGGCATTTAGATTTGCTGTTGCCTGATGCAGATAAATATCTCCGCCTTTTTGAGCAGTATTTCCCGAGAAAGTTACATCTTTATTTACTGCATTAATATTTAAAGCTGTTGTTTTATCTTCCTCATTGTTGCTTCCTGAGTAATATATTGCTCCGCCGAGTTTTTGCGCTGAGTTATTTGTAAAATCCGTGTCAGTAATATTAATTTTACCGGCATTAAACATTCCCTCAAAAAATCCTTCAGTAACAGAACCTATATCCGTGGAAGCACCTGCAGATATTGCTCCGCCGTTTGCACCTGCGCTGTTGTTTGTAAAACTTGAATTTGTAATATCAGCAGTTGTTGTCAAAATTGCACCGCCGCTTTTAACAGTGGAGTTACCGTCAAATCTGCTGTTATCAATAATTGTCTCGCCTGATGATAAAATTGCACCGCCGCCTATAAGAGTATCTGCCAGCGGCTCAAAATCATCTAAATCAGTTTGCGCAGATGTTGTGCTGTTATTTCTAAATTCAGAATTTTTTACAGTAAGCTTTCCTGTAGAGCTTAGTATAGCGCCTCCGCTTTGTGCTGCTGTGTTATTTGTAAAAGTAGAATCCGAAATTTCAGCCGTTCCTTCATTGTATAATGCACCGGCAAATTCGGCAGAGTTAGAATCAAAAGAATTTGATGTAATATTTGCTGTAGTATTTTGAGCATTTGCAATTGCACCGCCATAAGTTACTGCAGAGTTTTTATTAAAGTTAGAATTTTTTATTGTTGCGTTGCCGTACACAACTTCTACCGCACCGCCGGAGCCTGTTGTAGTGTTAGAATTAAAGTTAGAGCCTGAAATATCCGCATCGGTTAATGCTGCAATAGCACCACCACCCTGTGAACCAGATGAGTTACCTTCAAAAGTAGAATTTTCAACAGTAAGTTTTGTAGCGCTCTGGCTGTTAGCTATTGCTCCGCCGTAACCGTTTACTGTATTTTCATTATTTGTAATAACTTCACCTGTTTCAAAATTTATTTGCAAAGATTCACTATTGGTTTCTGATTTTGCAGTGTTATTTCTGAAAGTGCTATTTCGAATTGTCAAGTTACCGTTTGCGGCAACTGCACCACCTGATTGGGCAGCTTTATTTCCTGTAAAATTACTGTTTTCAATTATAGCATCGCCATCTGCCAGTATTGCGCCGCCTGCTCCATCATAGAAAGACTGATTAGCATTGTGATCATTATCGTTTATTGTAGTTACACTATTAATTGTATGTGCATTGTAAGCAGTGTTATTTGTGAAAGTACTGCCCGTAATATTCGTAGTTCCTTTATTGCTTACAGCACCGCCGTAGGTTGCCTGATTACCGTTAAAATTACTGTTTTGTAAAGTAAGTTCGCCGGTATTGCTTATAGCACCTCCGAAACCGCCTGTTCCATTACCTGTTGAATTTGTAACAACCTGATGACCTTCAATTTCTTCCTGAGTTTGCTGAGTTGAAGTATAGGCAGTATTAGCTTTATTACCTGTAAAATTTGAGTTGGTAACGGTTAATTTTCCATTGTTATAAATTGCACCGCCGCCTGTTTGATTGGCAATTTCCTGAGATTCTGCAGGAGTTGTATTTGTAACCGAGTTATTTTGGAAGGTCAAACCTGATATTGTAAGATCATTTCCGGTATTATATATAGCACCGCCTGCTTCTGTTGCAGTGTTGCCGTTAAAAACGGCTTTTTTAAGATCCAGTGTACCTGTATTGTATATTGCACCACCCTGAGCAGCACTGTTATTTGTAAATATTACGGAATTATTTTCTCCGCTGTAAACACTCGGATCACCGCCAAGAGAAATATTACCTTCATTATAAATCGCACCACCCTTTGAACCTGCACTGTTGCCGCTGAATGTTTGATTTGAAAGCGGTGAACTTGTTATAGAACCTTCCTGAGTATTATAAATTGCGCCGCCGTTTTCTTCGGCTTTGTTATTATTGAAATTTGTATAACGTGCAATATTATACGTTCCTTCATTATAAAGTGCCCCGCCGTCTTTTGACGTATTTTCATCGAAATTGATTGTGGATTTAGTTTGCAAATCACCTGTATTATGTATTGCTCCGCCTTTATAAATTGACGAATTACCTTTAAAATCAGCACTGTTTAGGTTGCTAATTGTACCGTCATTTTTAATTGCACCGCCATACATTGTACTTACGGTTTTTTCCTGTTCGTTTTCTGTGTAAGTATATTTACCGTTGTTTGTAAATTTTCCGCTTACCGTTTCGATTTTTCCGCCGTTATATATAGCACCACCGCCCTGCGCAGCGGAGTTACCCGTAAATGTTCCTGAAATAGAATTGATTTCACCGAATTTTAAAGCTTCATCATCCTCAGCAGGCGTATACTTATCTCCAACGGTATCGTTATTATAAATCGCGCCGCCGTAACCAGTTTGTGAAGTATTATTTGTATAAGTACCTTTTATATCGCCTATCTGTCCTGTGTTATAAACAGCACCGCCATGCCAGGAAGCATTGTTACGTTCAAACGTACCGTCAATACTTTCTATTGAGGCACTCATAAATATTTGTTGATCTGATGTATGAGGCAAAATCCCGCCGCCAAAGTTAAATATTGCCCCGCCGTTACCGCCGTCACCGTCAAAAAGCCCGTTATTTAAACCAAAAGCATTGTTACCGGTAAATGTTCCGGCAATAGAACCTATTGTTCCGACATTATAAACAGCACCGCCGTCTTGAACAGCTGTATTGTTTGAAAAAACTTCATTTTGAATTGATTCGATTATTCCTAAATTTGAAAGCCCCCCGCCAAAATCAGCTTTGTTATCTGTATAGCTGTTGTTCATCAAATAATAAATTGTACCGGAATTTTCAATACCTCCGCCGAAACCTTCCGCCTGATCCGGCATTAAATCTCCGTATAGAGTATCTTCTGGTAATGGTTTATATGATTGAGAAGCTTCATCGTAATAATTTCCCCACTGGTCAGGATCATCAGGGATTTCATAACGTTTTCCCGTTACATCAATACTATTGTATTGCTGACCGCTCATAGCATCAATAATTGATGTATTAACCCATCTGTCAGATGCAGATACAATATTGACGGACGCCAGAACAGCAGAAATCAGCAACGACACACTAACCAAATTCTTTTTATTTTTCATATTTCTTTCCCTCTATACTTTAAATTTAAGTAAATTTAATTATTTTATAATAATGTTTTGTTCAAAATTTGTCAATATTATAAATAATACTTAATCAAAATATTTTCTTGTCATAACAACATTTCCGTTTTCATCATAAGCTTTATCTTTTAACCAGTATGCGATAAGTTTTCCATCAGGAGTGTAAATAAAAGTTTCCCCCTTTGAAACTCTTAGTCCCATATTAATAAGCCTCCCTGATGTTGTATATTTATATGATTTGTAAGGATAAATCAAATTGTCCTTTTCTTCCGCATAAATAAGCCTGCCGTCTTTTGAATAATACCAGACATGATATTTGTCGTTGTTATACATTACCGCATAAGTCAAATCAGAAAAAAAAGCCAGAGTCCTGTCTTTAATCTCAACATTTCCTTTAAAAAAATGTCTTATATTTTCACGGTTATTTTTATCAATAAGATTTTCTGCAACAAGAAAACTATCCGGTTTTTTTACAGGTGTTTGTAAAAGTTCCTGCCTTGCTGACTGTACATTATAATCGACACCTCCTGTCAATATCGGTTCAGCTTGAACAGAAAGACTCATAAATATTACTGTTATCAACAACAATGCTTTTAACATACAAATATGTATTAATTATATTTTTTATAAAAGTCAATAATTTTTAAATTATTACACAATCGGGTAATTGCCAAATTCTATAAAAGTATATTAAATATAATTAAATCTTTTTCATACTTCCAGCTATTCTTAATTCCAACGGAGCCTTGCGGCTCCTTTTTTTTGGGGAGCGTGCCGCTCCACCCGACACACTGGTGTCGCATAAACTTATACACTCTAAACTAAAGAAAGAGCGTGCCGCTCCACCCGACACACTGGTGTCGCATAAACTTATACACTCTAAACTAAAGAAAGAGCGTGCCGCTCCACCCGACACACTGGTGTCGCATAAACTTGTACATTCTAAACTAAAGAAAAGAGCGTGCCGCTCATGTTTGTCGCAAAACGAGTAAGACAGGCACGGGGTTGGCAGTAATCGTGTTAAGATGCACAAATCAGTATAAATCAGAATACAGATCAGTCTTATCGGGTGATGAATTAATTTCAGATTTTTGTGTTATACTAATAAAAAAACAGAGAGGATTGCATGAAAAAATTATTACTGATTTTAGGTCTTTTAGTACTGTGTTCACCGGTTTTTGCCGCAAACATGAAACCCGTTCTGAACTCTACACAGCTTTTGTATTCCCCGAAAGAAGGTGTATTCTCAACAGGTGCTCCGGTTGACGGAAAAATAGCACTTTCTAAAAAAACATCCACAGGAACAGGTAATTATTCAATTTATTCCTACAATAATAACGAAGTCATGCTGGGTTCTGATTATGAATTTCTCTTTAACGGACGTTTAATTTCATGCCACAATGCTGATTTAAAGTTTTTTGAACTTGTTTATAACGGAAAAATTTTTGAAGAAAAAGAGTTAACTGAAGGACAGGTCAAAGAAATTTTCCCTGATGCTGAAATTTTGTTGATTTCTCATTTTGTTGATAACAAAACAACTGTCAGAAAACAGGCATTTGAAAAAAAAGATTTTCTGCTTTTGAATGACACAGACAAATATTTCTATAAATACTCGTTCCGTCCGCAAAGCGTAAAATATTCGCCCGTTGCAGGTCTTTTCAAAGCATCATCAATCGGTAAAATCACATTTTCACACTTTGGTCAGGATAAATATACGATTTATGTAAAAAACAATTTCAGGAAACAAAAATAATGACAAAGCCTATTGGTACAAATCCTGCACAACAGAACAACAACAAATACAATATCCATAAAAAACTTGTGGCCGATACAGGTTACGCCGCAACAGGTTTTGGAACAATTTGCGGGATTACCGGCTTAAAATGTGTTAATTTTTCAAATAAAATGAAAATCCACAAATACAGCGCCTGGCTTGCAGCAGCCTCAACAGCTATGCATATTGCTGTCGTTAAAGGCATGGACAAATTTTTAAACAAAAAATCATAGTATTACTATCAAATTAGTCTTATTTGAGGTAATCTTCAAAACTTTTTATATTAACCTTATAACCGCAGCCTTCATGGAGTTTCGCAGGATATAAAATTTGTTTTGCCGGATATTTTCTGCACATTGGCAAACGATGTGCATAATCTGAACATAAACCGTCTTTTGTAACAAGTTTACAGGCAAAAATTAAATTTCCTTCATCATCTTTTCCTTTTATATAAAACCTTTTGTAAGCCGGAAACAGAAACTGCATTATCTTAAACTCTTTTTCTGTGTAAGTATCATAACTGTACATATAATTACAACACTTTCCGCATTTTTTGCATTCACCCGTAATCTCATATTTTACCTTTTCGGGCACAAAATATGAGCGGATTTCATTTATTATTACCATTACCAAATCAGCTATATTCACAAAAATAGTATATCATATTTGCCAAGAAATTTATTTTATATTAAAATAATAAGAGTTGACGAGGGAAATCAATGGCAAAATATTACGTAAACAGAAACAATACTGCCAAAGAAATGGCAAGAGCAAATATATCTAAAAAATCAAAAAAAAGCGGCGGATTTTGGTCTACCGTAAAATTTATGTTTATACTATTCTGTGCCTGTGCTCTTGCAGGAGTTGCATCTTTGGAGCTTTATCTTTCGTCACTCCCTCCGATTAATAACTTAGAGGAATTTAAACCTAATATAGTTACAAAAATTTATTCTGCCGACGGCGAAATAATAAAAACTTTCACAGCTTATACTTATGAAAAAATTGAGCTTAAAGATATTCCTGAAAACTTGAAAAAAGCTTTAATTGCAACTGAAGATAAAAATTTCTACCGTCACCACGGCTACGATTTAACAGGCCTTGCACGTTCTGTTGTCCAAAATGTCCTTGCAGGACGCGTAGTACAAGGTGCCAGTACTATTACCCAGCAGCTTGCAAGAGTATTGTTTTTAAATAACGAAAGGACTTTTGACAGAAAACTTAAAGAATTGTTTATTGCCGCAAGAATTGAAAAAACCATATCTAAAGAGCAAATTCTTGAAATGTACATGAATAATGTCTACCTTGGCGCCGGAGCTTACGGAGTAGAAGGAGCTGCGCAGATATATTTCGACAAACACCTGAAGGACTGCAACTTAGCAGAACTTGCGCTTATTGCAGGTCTGCCTCAGGCACCTTCTGTTTATAATCCTTTTAATAACATGGATTTAGCAATTCAAAGACGCAATCAGGTTCTGACAAGAATGTACAAAATGAGATACATTACAACAGAAGAATATGAAAAAGCTAAAGAAGAAAAAGTTCATCTTGCAAAAGTTCCTCAATTCTATACAACAAATAAAGCTCCTTATTTCTGTGATTATGTTCTGAAAGAACTTGAAAAACTCGGGTTTGATGAAACTGAAATTTCTCAAGGCGGATATAAGGTTGTTACAACTCTTGATTATAAGGCGCAAAAAGCAGCAGATGCTGCCATATCAAAAAATCTTAAAAACTGGGGGCTTAACGGTGCAAAAAATCAAGCAGCAGTATTTGCTTACAGCCCTATTGACGGAAGGATTCTGGTTTATTCAGGCGGAAAAGATTATACCAAAAGCCAATATGACAGGGTAACACAGGCCGTCAGACCTCCTGGATCGTCTTTTAAACCTATAGTATACGCAGCAGCCATGGAAAAAGGAATTACGCCAAACGATATGATTGAGGATAGACCGATAACTATCGGACAATGGTCACCTCATAACTACGGGAATAAGTACAGAGGGAAAATTCCTGTTTATACAGCGTTAATGGTTTCATCAAACGTATGTGCTGCAAGAATGATTAAGGAAGTAGGTATTCGTTCCGTAATCCAAACAGCAAGAGTATTAGGCATTGAAACCCCGCTTGAATATGATTATACAATTGCTCTCGGATCTAACGGGGTTAAACTGTTTGAATTTACAAGAGCTTACGGAGCTTTTGCAAACGGCGGGTATGTAGTACAGCCGTATGCAGTTGAACGTGTTGAAACATCACGTGGAAAAGTTGTATATAAAGCACCTAAAACAAAAATTACACATCAGCTTAGCATGAATACTGCAGCAGAAATGACTGCAATGATGAAAACAGTTATGACTCACGGTACAGGCAGAGCTGCCAATATAGGTAAACCCGCTGCAGGAAAAACCGGAACAACTGATGATAATAAAGATGCATACTTTATGGGTTACACTCCAAATATTGTTGCAGGCGTATGGGTAGGTAATGACGACAATACTGTTATGAATAAAGCAATACAGGGCGGCACGGTTCCTGCGTTAATTTGGAAAGATGTTATGAAAGTAGCCACAGAACCTTACGGAAAAGCAGAATTTAATTATCCTGAAATTCAGCTTATACCTTTTGCGGCAGGCAGCAATGTTAAAATAATAGGCGAACAAAATAAACCGGCACAAGAAGAAACAAAAGAAGAAGCTGCTCAGTCAGAACCTATGCCTTTAACATTACCTGAATCAGTTAAACAGGTTGAACAGTCTAAGCCATCATCATCTCAAGCGCCTACTCCGGCTGCTGCCAAACCTGCACCCGCCAAACAAACAGCCGCACCTGTACCAATCCCTATGGCAGTCCCTGAAAGTTTAAATTAATTGGAGACGGAGAAAATCATGCAAGAGTTTATTCCGCATATAGGAACTGATGAATCAGGTAAAGGCGATTTTTTTGGACCTCTTGTTATAGCAGGAGTGCTTGTTGATGAAAAAAATGCAGAATTTTTTCATCAACTCGGAATAAAGGACAGTAAAAAATTATCCGACAAAAAAATGCTTGCACTGTCAGTTGAAATTAAAAAAAATGCGCCACATTCTATTATCGCTGTTTCAAATTCAAAATATAACGAACTTTATTCAAACATAAAAAATTTAAACCGTTTACTTGCATGGGGACATGCCAGAGCTATTGAAAACATTTTAAACAGCAGCCATTGTGAATACGCTCTTTCAGATAAATTCGGCGATGAAAATCTTATAAAATCAGCATTAATGAAAAACGGCCGCAGTATAAGATTGGAACAAATGTGTAAAGCCGAAAGTGATATTGCTGTTGCTGCTGCCTCTGTTCTCGCACGTGCAACGTTTGTGCAGAAAATGCAGGTAATGGAAGATACTTATGGCATAAAATTCCCTAAAGGATGCTCAAATCTTGTCAAAACATCTGCTGCAGAATTTATTAAAAAATACGGAAAAGAACGATTACACGAAGTTTGTAAAACTCATTTTAAAACTTATAATGAAGTTTGATAAGCCCGCACAATAGTTTTTTATCTACATCAAACAGATGATATTTTTGCTGCGTGCTAAAGTTTTTTCTTTGCTACACGTAACGATAATTATTAGATATGAAAAACGTTTGTTTTTCATACCTCCTCCCCAAGTCTGGTAGCCGTTCTTCTTAAAAAGAATGGCTTTTTTTTGTATTTATTGCACCTGCATTTCTTTTTCAAATCCGAATAAAGAACTTACTGATTCATCATCATGTATCCTTGCAATCGCAGCACCGAGAAGCGGAGCAACAGAAAGTTGTTTTATGTTATGAGGCATTTTTTCCATATCAAGCGGAATAGTATTTGTCACAACACACTCTTTAATAGGCGAATTAGCAAGTCTTTCAATCGCAGAGCCTGAAAATACAGGGTGAACCGCACAAACATAAATTTCTTTTGCCCCTTCATTTTTCAATAATTTTGAGGCTTCACAAATAGTACCTGCGGTATCAATTATATCATCAAACATTACACATATTTTATCTTTAACTTCGCCTATAACATTAGATGCTATAGCTTCATTATGTTTGTCACGGCGTTTATCAATAATTGCCAGAGAACACCCAACGGCTTTTGCAAAATGTCTTGTTCTTTGAACACCGCCTGTATCAGGGCTGACTGCCACCATATCATCAGGATTTATATTCAAATTTTTTATATAATTTGTCAAAATTGAAGTTGCAAAAATATGATCCACAAGAATATTAAAAAATCCTTGGATTTGTCCTGTATGAAGATCCATTGCAAGAACACGATTTGCACCGGCAGTTGTTAAAAGATCCGCAACAAGTTTTGCTGTAATAGCTTCACGTCCTGATGTTTTTCTATCCTGTCTTGCATAACCGTAATAAGGAATTACTGCGGTAATGGTCTTTGCACTTGCACGCTTAAATGCGTCAATTATAATCAAGAGCTCCATCAAATTTTCATTCACGGGATTACAAAGCGGCTGAATAATAAATACGTCATCCCCTCTGACACTTTCTTTTACCTGAACATAGATTTCTCCGTCAGCAAAATTTTTCACAACCATAGGTCCAACAGATGTTCCTAAATAATCAGCAATTTCTTCTGCAAGTTTGGAATTTGCACGACCAGCAAAAAGTTTAATATCATGCGTTGGATTAATTGTACGGTCTAATTGTCGAAGTGTCATTTCTGCAACCATTATTAATTCCTTTCGAGTTTTACATTCTGAATGCTTCTTTATTATAAGCTTATCGGCTGTTAAGCTCAACATTTTTTTAAGTAATATTACTAAAACCCGAAGAAAATATTTTTTGTCATCTATATTACTTTTCTATAAGATAAAAATCTTTAGGAAGTTCATCCTGAATTAATTTCATAAACTGGGAAGCCGTCATATCAAAAGCTTCTGCAAGTTTAAATAACGTAGTCATCTGGGGATCTTTTTTTGCATGCTCAATTGTACTGATTATAGAGGTTGAAATATCATTTTCGCTGCAAAACATAAATTGACTTTTCTCGCCTCGCAGCTCTTTGACTACCTTGGCAAGAGCTTTTAAAATTATTTTCTTTTTCTTATTATTTTCTTGCATTTTTTTATTTTATCTATATCGTTGAACAATCGCTTTCGCAAACACGATAATATATCTGAATATATGTTTTTTACTAAACTTTCCGATTGTTAATTTTTGGTTAAAAAAACAATGTTCTTATAAAAACAGAGCAATAATATAAATGTAAATGATAAAAGTTAATTGAAAGGAAGTGGCAAATATGAAATTTTTAGTTAGAAAAGCTCCGGAAAACTTTATAAGAACAGTCAATGATGAAATAAGCTCTTTATTAAACAGACATTTTGACAGCTATTTCCCTGAAGCTGCATACTGGGAAGAAATGGACAAATATTCAATGCCTGTTGAAATAACAGATAAAGGCCGTGATTACGAAGTAAAAGCAGAACTACCGGGCGTAAAAAAAGAAGATATGGACATTGATATCGACAAAAATTATATCGTAATCAATGCTAAAAAAGAAGAAGAAAAAACAGAAGATGAAAAATCTTACAAAAAATCTGAATTTAGATATGGTGAATTTTCAAGAACAGTATATTTCCCTGAAGAAATAGATGTAGATAAGACAGAAGCGAAACTTGAACACGGTGTTTTGAAAATTCATGCACCAAAAAAATACGCAGAAAAAGATGTTAAAAAGAAATTAACAGTCAAATAATTTGCAAACAATAAAAATAAGATCCGTTTTTCAAACGGGTCTTATTTTTTTGTTTTATAAAGCAAGCCAATCGAAAAATTTTTAAATATAGCACTGTCCAAACTAAATACCATTATGGTATAATCATACATAATCGAAAGGATAAAAATTAATGAAAAAAATAAAAATAACAAAAATGCAAGGCTGCGGTAACGATTTTGTAATTGTTGACTACCCCGAGTTTGAAAAAACAGGGATGAAAGCCGATGAGCTTGCAATAAAATTATGTGACAGACACTACGGAGTCGGTGCTGACGGTTTGATTATACCTAAAACAGATACAAAAGATACAGATTTAGGCTGGGAATTCTACAACTCTGACGGCTCAACCGCCCAAATGTGCGGGAACGGAATGAGATGCTTTGCAAAATACGCTTATGATAATAAACTTGTCGATAAAAAAGCTTTCAGCGTACAAACTCTTGCCGGCATCATAAAACCGGAACTGCTTGAAAACGGGCTTATTAAAGTTAATATGGGCAAACCTATTCTGGAAGATAAAAAAATTCCTTTCTGGGGTGAGAGAAAAATAACTGTTCTTGATAAAGAATTTGATATAAATCCTGTATCTATGGGCAACCCACATTGTGTTATTATCACAGAAGAAAACCCTATGGAACTGGCACAAAAATACGGTCCTGTAATTGAAAAACATGAATATTTCCCTGAAAAAACAAACACTGAATTTGTAAAAGTTAAATCACGTATGGAAATTGATATGCGTGTTTATGAACGCGGCTGCGGAATAACTTTAGCCTGCGGAACGGGTGCATGCGCAAGCGTAGTTGCATGTGTTTTAAATAACTTAACAGAAAATAAAGTTAAAGTTAACCTTCTTGGTGGGCCTGTATTTGTTGAATGGCAAGGATCTAAGGATGATACTCAACAGGATATCTATTTAATAGGTTCTGCAAATTACAGTTTTTTTGCAGAGTATATATTGTAAAATAAGCTGTTTCCATGATATTATTATTCCATACACTAGAATAGGAGATATTAAAATATGAAAAATTACGAATTACTAACTGTGTTTAAACCGAGTTTAGACGCGGAAGAAGTAGATAAAGCTATTGAAGCAATCGGAAAAATCGCTTCCGATTTAGGCGGAAAAGTAGTTTCTACAGACAAAACAGGCAGAAAAAAATTGGCTTATGATATCCAAAATTTCAGAGACGGATTTTTCGTTACCTCAATTGTAAGCCTTCCTGAAGCAAAAGTTGCTGAATTTAGACGTCAGTTACGCTTAAGCGACAATATTTTAAGAACAATGTTTTTAGAAGCTTCAAAAGCAGGAGTATAGACTATGAGCCTTGCAAAATCAGTAGTTACCGGAACAGTTTACAGAGCACCCGAAAAACGTTTTACACAAAATAACGTTGCGGTCTCTGCTTTTGTCCTCAATATCGGTGAAAGAGAAGAAACTCTTATCAGAGTTCTTTCTAAAAGAAATGCTCTTGATGAAATTGTTTCATCTTTAACAAAAGGCGAAAGAGTTCTGGTGGAAGGCAGACTTCAAACCGCAACAGTCAAATCAGATGACGGTTCGGAAAGAAGAATCTACGAAATTGATGCAAACACAATTGAAAAATTGGGTGAAGAATCTGCTCCGGCAAATCAAAAATTCGGAACGGAAGAAATCGTTAAGTTTGAATCTGACGACCTGTCAAACGAACTGATTAACGAAGACGAAATCCCATTTTAAGGAGCGTTCCGCGCCACCAATCACACAGGTGTTGCATAAAACTTGTACAGTCTAAACTAAAAAAATGCAATTGGTTCGTCATTCTGAACTAGTTTCAAAATCTCAAGACTTATCCCTTGTACCTGTTTTGTAGGACGTTCCACCCGACACACAGGTAGTAAGTGGTTTTGATGAAGGTTAGTACAGGAATAAAATGATAACAATTTCTGCCTTCGAACCTCCGAAACTCCAATTTAAGTAGTACACACAATAAAAACGGCTAGAAAGGCTAAATAACAAAATGGCAAGACAAAACAACGACGAAAAGAAAAAACGTAAAAATTGCAGTCTATGTGCTGACAAAGTTGAAGCAATCGACTACAAAGATGCAGCAAAGTTAAAAAGATACCTGACTGAAGCCGGAAAAATTATTCCGCGTAGAATTACAGGCAACTGTGCTAAACATCAGAGAATGATTGCAACAGCAATTAAACGTGCAAGAGAAGCTGCAGTTATTGATTACGTTTTTGACTAATCAGTCAGCTTAATTGGAACGTAAAAATAACCCGTTTTTTATAAACGGGTTATTTTTTTATATTTTTATAATTCACTTATCATTTTATAAATATATTTCAGTTTTTTATCATCTAATCTTTCGGCAATCTCATTTATTTGCTTTATAATTTCTTCACGCGGGACACTTTCTTCATGTTCGAAAAATGCAGAATAACATGTGTTCAAAACTTTTGACAACCTTTCAAGCAAATCACTTGACGGAAAACTTTTGCCTGTTTCAATAAATGAAATATGTCTTGGTGCAACGTTTACAAGCTCTGCAAGCTCTTCCTGCGTCAGCCCTCTTTGTTTTCGTATTTTTTTTAAATTTTCAGCAAAAGATTTTTTTAAACTCATACTTACCTTTTTATCAATGATAGAAATAATTTATAAATAATAACAGGAAATTATAAGTAATAAATTATTGACGTAATTAGAAAAATAAAGTAATATATCTATATAAAAGATAATTTTATATGAGGATTTTATGATAAAAGATTTCAGATTAAAGGCGTTTACGCTTGCAGAAGTACTTATCACTCTCGGGATTATAGGTGTCGTTGCAGCGATGACTATGCCGGTGCTTATTCAAAAACATAGAGAGCAGGTTGCTGTTACTAAGGTTAAAAAGTTTTACAGCACGTTTTCACAGGCTTATCTAATGGCTGTGCAAGAAAACGGAACCCTTGATAACTGGGGTTTAAAAGACAGTGAACAAGAGGAAGATGATGATGGAAACAAGATTCATTCCGATGAATCGCTTGAGCAATATGATAAATTTCTAACCATAATGTCAAAATATTTGAAAAAAGTTGAACAAAAGAAAATGCATAATACCGTAGGTGAAAAAGGGACTGATAACATCGGTTACGTCATGGCAGACGGTACACGTATTGTTGGTGTATGGCTCAAGCCTTCATTGTGTAATGGTTTAAACCCTAAAGCATATTGCGGTGATTTTTATATGGTGACTGATAACAAATCATATTATGAGAATGACAGAAAAACATTCAGACCTAATATATTTGCATTTCAACTTCGGCCATACAGTATTTTTCCAAGCGGTGCAAGTGATTCCAGTTTCAAAAATAATTGTCTCAGTGGCAAAAATCGTGCACAATGCACAGGATGGGTAATCACTAACGGCAACATGGATTACCTGCACTGTGACGATCTTGAATGGAACGGAAAAACAAGATGTAAATAAAAGGGCGCGGTTTATAGCCGCGGCCTTTTATTCATCAAATATAATTCTGTAATACATATCGGCTTTCATATATTGGTTTGCAGGCTTTTTCTTCCATAGTTTCAGATTAATTTCTGCAGGAAGCCTGTAAACGGTGAACATTTTATCACTTTGCAGCGGTGAAATGTTGTTGCAGCCGTCTTTATACCCGCAGCTTCCGCCAAGGTGTATGTAGTCTGTGAACCTCTTTACATCCTCTGTGATGTTATTGTGTTCGGAAAACATGCTGACATTTTTTAAATCGAATATATAAACGTAGTCATAACCGAAATCTTTTGCATTCAGTCCTGACAACTGTATAGGATATCGGGTCATTTTGCCGTTCACGCTTGCGCGAAACTTCAAGAATTTTTCTGTAAGTTTGTACTTGGTGACTATCAAGTTATCTTTTTTGTCATATTGAATTGACAATGGTAGAAATCTTCCGTACTCTCCTGTGCAGAATTCTTGATTATAGTTGTATTCCCATGGCAGAAACGGAAGGCTTAGACCTACTAGTGCATCGGGGTTATTAATTTGGGCACTGACTTTTGACGGTCCTTCAATTTTTTCGTGATTATCGCCTTTGTAATTCAGTTGTCCGCATGTAACTGTTCCCCACCATGGTTTGTTGTCAACTATAGAGCCAAAAACAGAGTTGTCAGGTTCGTAATTCGCTTTTGCAAAAAGAGAATTTTTTACATGATTTTTTCTGATGTTGTAAATTTGTTGTTTTGTTAAATAATCATATTCGCTCAGAGGATTGACTTTTATTGTTTGAAATCCTGATGTATCTTTAGTGTTTAAAATCTTGCTGTCATTAAAAGAGAAAATTAGTGCAGGGCAGCAAAAGTAAACCACAATTGCAAGTATAATGATTTTTATTGTTATCAGAAGACCTACAGGAACTTTTTCAAGCAAATCAGGAGAGTGGTGCATATTTTTATTATGGTTATAATTTTTTTGAGGAACTATTTGGGGATATCTCATCTTTGCGCAGTATATCAGTGATTCTTTTGAAACTTTGTCATTCGGGTCAATTTCCAAAATTTCTTTATACATTAATATTGCATTGTCATAATCTTCTATATCTAGATAATAGCTAGCTTTCCAGCGCAATATATAAATATTTTTCGGATATAATTTAAGGGCGTTATTAATGTATGTCAGAATTTTCTGTTTTTCATCTTCGCTTGACTCTTTTGTGATATCCGGTACTATATTGTCAAGATATACTAAAATTTCGTCTAATTTTTTATCTTTCATTGTAACCTCTGTAAATTTTTTCTTGAATTTTGTCAGCAATCAAAATTATGTCAAAAATAAATGAAACTCCCATAAATACTGCGATAGGCAGCCCGGGAAGTAAAAGCCCCGTAAAGTCTTTGAATAAAAAATAATTTATATCATCTTTAAATGCTATAAGAAAAACCAGTCCGATAATAAAAAATAATACGGAAAACCATTTAGCATAGACTTCTGCAGTACTTGTTAAGATAGGTTCTACGCCTGTTCGGAGGTAATCTTCTATTTTTTCTTTGATATCCGGCTGTGTTCCTGCACCTTCAAATTTGTATGAAAAATGATTTACCATTTTGCCGTAATCAATTATTTTATAAATAAAATTCATGGGTCTTACAGGAGTATTTTTCAGGGAAAAGCTTTTATTATTCAAAACTGTAAAATCCAGTTCTATTTCATTTAATACAATCATTCTGCCTCCCTTTGTATATACTAGCGTTGTATTCAAAATCATTTCTAAATTCTTTATTTCTCCATACCCGCATACAAAATTGTATTGAGGGCGGTTAAAATTAAATTTTACTCTGTCCGGCAGAAAGTCAACGGATTTGAGATTTAGTGATGAAGCAAGTTTTTTTAGTCCTAAATATCTTTGTACTATTGCAATTATCAGGCCAGTGTAGAATATTACCGGTAAAGAAATAAGCAGCAATACATCTGCAATGCTTTCCTGCGAACTCAAAGAAGCTAAAGCCCAGGAGAAAAATCCGGAAATTGTTTTTTGTACATCCGCAGAAAGATATATATAAGCCAGAATTGTTCCGGCTGTGTACAGCCCTGCAAATAATGTAAAAATTAATATAAATTTTATTGAAGTTTTTGCGGAAACATTGTTTATATGCATAAAAATTACCTTTCCTGTTGTATTAACTTAAGTCTCTGTATTGTTGACGGATGGGTAGAAAAATATTGTAAAAATTCGGGATATTTTTCTTTCTCCTCAAGCATTTTAAAAAATTTGACAGCACCCTCATTGTTTCCATACAACTTAAAAACAATTTTATTAGCATACAGGTCTGCTTCACGCTCCTGTTTTCTAGAGTATGTAAGACCGTTTAAATCGGAAATACTGCCGAGTGTAAGATTTATATCATTATTGCCTGAAGCAAAGATTGATGTAATGGCTGCAGCAATGATTTGCCTGCTCATACTTTTTAAATGATCTCTGTGTGCGTAGTGTCCGAGTTCGTGTGCAAGAACAAATGCCAGCATTTCTTCATCTTTTATTTCTTTTAAAAGTCCCTGCGTAACAAATATATTTCCGTTCGGTGTTATAAATGCATTAATCTGTTTTTCAGGAACTTCATAAATCGGAAATTTGGATTTCCCCTGCAAATTTTTATCAAGCGGTATAATTCTATTTCTTATATTTTCAAGTTTTATAATATTTTCATTTTTAGATGAAACTTTAGGCTTAGTACCGAAGGAAAAAGCATTTTCTATCTTTATTTGAGTTTCATTTGACATTCTGTCAATAAAGAAACTTCCAATGCTGTCTGCAAAAATATATATTAGAAAACAGATTGCGGCAATACCTGCAAGTAAAATTACAAATTCAATGCCGGCATTTGATTTCCCGACGTTAACATTATCTTCTATGACGTTTAAATATTTTTCTTCAAGACTCTTATTCATAAGTTATTGCTGTTCCATAAGCTATTATTGCACATTGAGGAACTGTTTCTTGTCCGTAAGTATCATTTATCATCACAGATTCTATGCGGGTATTGATTATAAAATTTGCTCCGCGTGCTTTTTCACGCATCCTTAAGATTGCTTCACGTCTGCCTCTGTCTATTACTGACTCAAAAGTTGTAAGTCTTCCGCCAAACAAATTTTTCAGGCCTGCAACAAAATTCTTAAAATAATCTCCGCTTATAACACATTCGCCTGTTACAAGTTCAATTTTTTTAATTTTTTTGTCTGTATGCCATGTTTTTGCGCCAAAATTAATAATAGGTTTTCTAATAAGCGCAATTTCCCGCTTTTTAATATTTTCAAAATGCCGTTTTTCAATAATCGAGCCGGTAAAAAAAGTAAAACCGAGAATAATCAGTAGTAATAATATATCACCCATGGCAAATTATCCTTTCGGTTCGACTTTTACGGCTGTTCCGTAAGCGTAAACTTCTGCTGCGCCGACTGTAACGGAAGATGTTGCAAGTCTTACGTTAATAACAGCATTTGCTCCCATTTTCTGCGCTTGCTGCTCCATACGTGATATAGCTTCTTTACGGGCTTCGGTTAATAATTCAGTGTAGCTTTTTAATTCGCCGCCAACCATGTTTTTTAGGCCGGCTCCAATATCTTTAATCGCATTTTTAGCTCTGACAGTACTCCCTGTCACAAGCCCGTATTGTGCAGTAATAACCATTCCAGGAACAGATTCTATGTTTGTCAAAATCATATTCATAACCTCCGTCATTATTTTATGCGAATGCGGAGGTTTTGTAATCATATATATAATGTAGAGTTACTTAATAACCTCTATTGTGTCATAATCCACAAGATATGGCAGGTGTTCTTCTGTTATCAATTCACCCGGAAGCAGGACTGCAATCCCCGGAGGGCACTCTGCAATTACTTCTGCGGCAATACGTCCGACAGCATGTTCTTTCTGGATTGTTTCTTTATGGGAGTAAAAAGCTTCACGGAGCGTCATTTTAATAATAGGCGTGAGCATAGGCATGTGTTTTTTCTTTTCAAGATAGCAAATATCCGTGTAGTTTGTTTTGTCAATTTGCTCAAGACATTTTGCAAGATACTGCATATCAGCTCTTGTATTGCCAATGTTTGAAAGAATTAAAAGTCCCGCATCTGATGCGCTTTCAACTTCTATGTTAAAATCAATTTCCAGAATTGATTCAAGACGTTTGCCCGACAGTCTGTCGTCACGTATAAACACTTTTGTAATATCTGTTTTGTAACCGAAATCAGGCTGTAGATGATGAATGTGTTCAAGTTTGTCGATTTCTCTGCGTAAATATTTTGCGTTTTGCACAGCGCGTTCAAGCTGTTTTCTGCCTCTCTGGCTGTCTAAATTGGCGCGTGCAGCATCTAAACTTGCAAGAAGCATTAATGAAGGACTTGTTGTATGCAGCAACTTCAAAGCTTTTTCAACTGCGTCACAATCTATCATTGAATTTTCGGCAATATGAAGCATAGAACTCTGGCTCATACTTCCGCCTGTTTTGTGAAGCGAATGAACAACCGCATCAGCCCCTAATTTTAAAGCAGAAGTCGGAAGATGACTATTAAAGTTCCACAGACATGCGTGTGCCTCGTCAACAATAAGAGGTACATTGTGTTTTTTACAAATTTCGGCAATTGATTTTATGTCTGACACAACGCCTTCATAGGTCGGGTTTGTAATCCACACCATTGAAGCATCTGGATTTTGACTAAGCATTTCTTCAACGCTTTCGGGTGTAACATTACCCCATATCCCCCATTCATCAAATTTTTTCGGGATTAACCATAAAGGTTCTGCACCAGAAATTATCATTCCTGTTAAAATTGAGCGGTGGCAGTTGCGGTTTGTGATAATTTTTTTGCCTTTCCCTGTCAAAGCCATTGCAAGTGCAAGATTTCCGGCTGTTGAACCGTTAATAAGAAAGAAAGTTTTTTTAGCACCGAAAGCCTGCGCTGCTAATTCCTGAGCTTCTTTTATTGGGCCTGTTGCAGGATGAAGTGTTCCGAGTCCGTCAAATTCATCGGTTGTGTCAATAGAAAGAGCCTTGGCTCCGATAAGTTTTTTAAATTCAGGCAATGAACCGTTGCCCTTTGTATGACCGGGTATATGAAATTGATAGCTCGGATTTTCGTAAGCTTTTTTGAGGGCTTCTACAATCGGGGCTTTAACTTTTATCTTTGTATATTTATTTTCAGAAACTTTATTCATAATTTTTTTTGTTACATTTGTCATAATAATTAATATACACTAAAAAAAATTTTTTTTGCATATATTTTGTGTTACATTAATATTTGTGAACTATTTTTTCAAAAGAATAGCCTTTATACTTGTTTTATTGCTTCTTGCCCCTCCAGTGTTTGCTTTTGGCAAAACAAAACACGGTGCGACAAAACCAGTTGAAACTCAGGAAGTTATTCATCTTGATGTTACAAAAAACGAAGGTGAAAAACCTCGGTCAAACGGTGGACAAAAAGATAATGACTGGGTTCAAAAGGATATTGTACGAGATAACGTTGATACGGAATTCTCTATTTTTGACAACCTTCTTGATACTGATAAAGACAGTGAACATCCCTTTAAGATTGAGGAAGAATCCTTATTTGGCAGAATATACAAAAAAAAGCTTGAGAGAACTTCAATCCCATCGTTTTTATTAAAAGATGAACTGACCTTTCAGTACAAAAAAGGGCCGATAGATAAAGTCCAATTTTACGGAGCTTATCAGGGGAATTTAGGTTTTGGTTTTGAAGGCGCAGATTATGATACTGATTACGGTTTCGGGTTTATGGAAGCCGGTGTTGTCGGTGATTTTAAAGATAGGAACACCGATTTTAAATTGCAATTTAACTTTAAACCAGGAGAAAACAGAACGTATCTGCAAGGGCTGGTCACTGATGCTTACATAATGAATACACGCATTCCTCACCACAAAATTATTGTCGGTAATTCACGAAATCAGGTGGGTTTTGAAGGCGGTATGGGGTCATACGTTCTACCGTTTGCAATGCGTTCACAGATTTCAAGAACTTTCGGCAACACAAGGGCACTCGGTTTAAGGGTTGTAGGGGATTATGACTTAATTGACTACAGTGTGGCGCTCAATAGTTCTGACAGATTTTTTAAAGAATTTTTCCCCGGAGCTGAATTTACGGGCTGGGTAAACTTTAAGCCGCTTGGCAAAACAGACGGAAAATACGGAACTTTGGTTTTAGGCGGCGGGTTAAACGCAGGGCATAACGACACTGATTACACTGTGGGCGGAGCTTACGCAAGTTATAGATACAAAAAATTTATGGCAAACTTTGAATATGCAATAGCAGACGGCTACAACGGAACCTATAGAAGCACTGATAAAGCAGAAGGTTTTTATACAACAATTGCCTACAGAATTACCCAAAAGCTCCATATTTTAGCGCGCTATGACCAGTTTGACCCTAACCGTGACATAGCAAATAATAAACGCAGAGAATATTCTGTGGGATTGAATTATTTTATAAAAGGTCAGGCTTTGCGACTTATTTTAAATTACGTATTTTGCGATAATGAGGACACCGAGGACAGCCACAGAATTATTTTAGGAACGCAGATAGTCTTATAAACATTACTTACATTTTGTTTTTACACCCCAATCTAAATCATCACAATGCAAATAGTCCATATTTTCATTTAGAATTACCCATGCAGTACATCTTTTTCCATTATTAACATTGTACTTTGACCTGTTGCATAGATTTTTAAAATCAGTAGATGATAAAGCATCTCTGGGGCTTCCGGAAGGAATTATTTTTCTGGCGTCAAAAAGCATGGTGAAATAAAATATGTCTTTTCCTACAATACATTTTCCTTTTCTCTCACAACCATTAAGTAAAACATAAAAATCCATTGAATTATCAGTTATCCAGCCGGATGAAATTAAAGTCCCATCAGCTAAATATATATTAGGAATATTCTTATTCGGTGATATTGTACTGCTGTATGTACCATCCAATGTATATGAATCATAAGTAAAAACCGGTTTTTTATTTACCTGCGGATTTAATCCCTTCATATTTTCGGCAAGATATTGAAAAACTGTATATGCGCTTGAATAATCCGTAATTGCATTCCCATCATCATCTGTTCCAGTCTGTGTATTTGATCTTGACCATGTAGAAGAATCACCGTATTTATTTATTGCCATTAAATATGCCTGCTGAAGAATTGAATAAGCTTTTTTTAATTGTACAACCGTTTTCTTCTCTCTATGCTCTGCAATTAATACAGGCATTGTCATTGCTGCAACAACACCGATAATTCCAAGTGTGATTAAAACTTCTGCAAGAGTAAAACCTGCATTTTTCAATTTGTTTCTTAAATAAATTTTTCTTGTTTCTTGACTTATAAAATCAAATGTCATTACTATTATTCCTCAATAAAAATATAAATTAAGTTATATATAAATAATTTAGACTACTTATATATAGATTAATATAACTTATTTTACATTAAAAGTCAAGGTAACATATAATTATAAAATGCTTATAAACGATATGACAGATTTTCAGCTTGTAAAATTCCTTTTAAATAAAGAATACATGCTTCAAAAGGAATTATCTGAAAAATTAAATGAATATTTTGGGAAAAATACAAAACCCGCCAATTTTTCAGCAAAATTAAAACGTGAATATTTGACTTTCAAGGATTTGAAAGCAATTTGTGATATTTTAGGATATGACTTAAGTATTGAAAAACGAAAAAGTTAAAAGGCGTAATTAAAATATACTAACCTTCTTTTTTATGTTTAACATCCTCTTTAATAACAATTAAATTATTGATAATTTTCATTGCGCAGGTCGGAAGAACTACATCATCAAGCCCTGTTGCGATGCTTATGATTTTTCCTGCACCTAATACAACTTCTTCTCCTTTATAGAAGAATTTGTAATCATCTTTTCTGTCTGAACGTATAGTAATTTGAGACATATTTTTTACCTCTTTTTTTTAATACAAAATCTATATTGCGGGTCCAGCGGCACGCTCCCCTTTAGTGTTATAGAAAATTCCTTCTTCCATAACTTCATTATAAATGTCCTCATCTTTTTTGAAACTATCAGGTGTGTACGGGTATAGATCAATACATACATCCAAATCTGTTTCAATTTTGCCAATTATAGGCCAAATTTGCTCGCGTTTCGATTTATCCTCAATATCAAAAATCGCAGCAAGTTCAATATCCTCATCTTTATGCAGTTTACCGTCCGTGTGAACACCAAACAGATACATTCCTTTAAAATCATTAAATATACGATTAAACGCTATTGATAATTTTACAATTACTTCATCAACGGAATTTGCCATAATTTATCCTTTTATTTCAGATGTAACATTTTTTCTATCAACTGTAACCTGTTCAGAAGTCGACAGATTTTTTATTGAAACTTTATTTGCCGTAATTTCGTCCTCGCCTAATATCAGGGCGAATTTAGCAATTTTTGATGCTTTTTCAAGCTGTTTAGTAAATTTTTTATTTGCAAGGTCAAATTCAATATTCAAACCCTGCGCTCTAAGTTCTTCTGCGAGTTCAAAGGCATCAGCAGGAGAGTTTGAAATTATGTATCCGTCAAGTTTTTCTGGTTCAATTTCCGGCAACAACGAATTTAATCTTTCCATACCCATAGCCCATCCGACTGCCGGAGTATCTTCCCCGCCGAGATTTCTGACTAAGCTGTCATAACGCCCGCCGCCGCAGACCGCATTTTGAGAGCCGAGATTATTAGATTTTATTTCAAAAACCGTTCTGTTGTAATAATCCAAACCTCTGACAAGAAGCTTGTTTTCTACGTATTTAATGTTTAATCTGTCAAGATAAAATTTTACTTCTTTGTAATGTTGAGCACATTCTTCACAGATAAAATCAGATTGTATAACTCTTTGAATTTCAGGTTTTGTAAAAATTTCTTTGCAAGATTCTACTTTGCAATCTAAAAGTCTAAGAGGATTTTTTTCATAACGATTTTGACAATCCTCACAAAGGTGGTCAAATTCAGGTTTTAAAACTTCTTTAATTCTTTTTTTATATTCTTCGCGGCATTTCGGGCATCCGAGAGAATTTATTTCAACTTCCAAATCGTTTAAGCCCAGAGATTTCAGATAGTCTACTGCTAAAAGAATAACTTCGGCGTCAGCTGTAGGTTCTTTAATTCCGAACATTTCAACGCCAACCTGATGGAATTGTCTTTGTCTGCCTGCCTGCGGACGTTCATATCTGAACATTGGACCTTTGTACCATAGTTTGACAGGTGCCGACAGTCTTGCCATCCCGTTTTCAATGAACGAGCGGACAACGCCTGCCGTATTTTCTGGTCTTAATGTAATAGATCTGTCACTTTTTTCAAAGGTGTACATTTCTTTATTAACAATATCTGTTGTATCACCGACTCCGCGGGCAAAAAGTTCAGTAGCTTCAAAAATCGGGGTTCTGATTTCTTTGTAACCGTAGCGGGTAAATATATCAAGTGCATTTTTCTCAAGTTTATGCCATTGTTCAACTTCTTGAGGTAAAATGTCTTTTGTTCCTTTTTGTACTTTAATTATTTTAGTCATAAAGCTATTATATAAATTTGCGACGTAATTGTCAAACGAAAATTTAATTTACGTTCCCCATTTTTTCGGGTCAAAACGTAAATCTTTAACATTTAGTTTCAGCGATTTCAAATACGGTTCAAATTTTACCAGTAACTGCGTTTTTCTCAAAGTCAGCTCCTGTGCGACAATTGCGTTTTCGCAAGCTATTACCATAACACCCCCGCCTATCATTGAATATGGTTTTGATTTGCTTGCAAACTTCTTTCCTGCAACTTTATCCCAAAATTTATACAGGTTATTACGGGTAATCGCTTTTTTTATTTCTTTTTGCCCCAGCAATTCTTCAACAAGCGACTCCGTTGTTACAAAATCTGTATAGAGAACCTTTTTCAAAATCCCTCCATCGCTTACGCAGCCGCGCTTCCATTACAAGGAAGGCGATTTTAGTTTTGTATTAGTTTATTTTTATGTTACCATTAAGAAATGGATTATTCTAAATTAAATGATATCATAAAATCATCCAAAAATATATTGATAATTTCACACATTAACCCTGACGGAGACACATTAGGCTCAATGTGCGGGTTGTATTCGGCAATTTTAGAAAATTATAAAAAAAGATGCGATATGCTTGCAATATCAAAAATACCTGATGTATATTCGTATCTACCGCATCTATCAGAAGTTAAACACGTTGAAGATGCAGACAAATCACGAGAATACGATCTTGTTATAAACGTCGATGTCGCATCAATCGAAAGAATTTGCGATGCACAAATCCTTTTTGAAAAAGCAAAATTTACCGTTAATATTGACCATCATAAAACGAATAATGCTTACGGAAATTTGAATTTTATAAACCCTGATGCAAGTTCAACAGGCGAGGTTTTATTTGAATGTTTCAGACAAATGGACTGGAAAGTTAATCTTGACACAGCAATTTGTTTATATACCGCTATTTTAACAGATACCGGCTCATTCAGATTTGATAATACAAAACCTTCTACTTTTGATGTTGCTTCAAAGCTTGTAGAACTAGGTGTTCAGCCTTCTGATATTTATAAGAAAGTCTATGAGTCTGATTCAAAAACCCTTGTAATGTTTCAGGCACATTGTATAAGCAAAGCACAATTTCTTGAAGATAATAAAATTGCATATACAATTGTTTATAAAAAAGATATGGAAAAATTTTCGGCAGGTGATGACTGCATGGAAGGTTTAACAGAGAAACTGCGCGCCATTGTTACTACAAGAATTGCTTTTGTCGCAAAAGAAATGAAATCCGGAGGGACAAAAATTTCCATGCGAAGCAAGTTTGCAGATGTTGCCGAAATTTGTGAAGTATTTGGCGGCGGCGGACATAAATTTGCCGCAGGCTGCACTATAAAAGCTCCGGTTGAAGATGCCGTAAAAAAAATGCTGAAAGAAATTAAAAAACATGAACTTTAAAATTTTTGTAAGAGGTGTAAAAAGATTAGTTATATCTGTTATAAAAAATGATTTCTACGGAATGGCTGCAGAAATGGGCTTTATGATGGTTATCGGAATTTTCCCGTTTATGCTGTTTTTAACTGCTGTTTTTGGCTGGATGGGAAACAAAGCAATGATGGAACCCATTTTGCGATTTCTTGCGACATTTATGCCGGAGCAGGCAATGGATTTAATCAAAACTGTTTTATCCGAAGCTATGATATTTTCCCACGGACGTTTGATGGCTATAATAGGCTTTTGCGTTACTTTAATTTTGTCAACAAATGCTATTGCTGTCGTACTCAAGGGATTAAACAGAGCTTATAAGGTTACTGAAACAAGAAATTTCATATATACACGCGCCCTGTCATTAATAATGGTTTTTGTTGACACAATGGTAATGTTTTTGAGCATAAACCTAATAGTATTCGGGAAAGCAATTATTAATCTCATGATAAGTCATTTCCACATGTCTGCCGGAGTTGCGATAACATTACTTACGCTTCGCTGGCCTGTTGCTTTCGCGGCATTGTATTTAATGGCATTTTTAAGTTATTATATTCTTCCCGATTTAAGAGGTAACGAAAGATTTAAAAGAAAAAGCGCAATCCCCGGAACCTGGTTTTTTGTCACTTTCTGGTTAATCGGCTCATGGGGTTTCTCAATTTACGTAAACAACTTAAAAACATATAATATGGTCTACGGAACAATCGGAGCATTTGCTGTTTTGATGGTATGGCTGTATTATACATCCGTTTTAATTTTGATAGGCGGAGAGATAAATTCACAGGTTTATAACCAGCTTGAACGTAAAGCTCAGGAAATAAGAGATGATTTTGCAAATCTCTCCGTTATAGAAAAAATTGTTAAAAAAGTAAAAAAAACAGACTCATAATCACCTATGTTATGGAGTTATATTTCAGTTTACACCAATTATGAATAAAAACGTCATGCTGAACTAGTTTGACTGCTTTTGCCGAAATCTCTGATTTCGTGCAAAATGTCCCAATGCGGGCAGCATCTCATATCAGTTAGACCCTGAAACGAGTTCAGGGTGACAATTTAGATATTATTTGGCGTAAACTGAGATATAACTCCCTATATTAAATATTAGACTAAATTCTTTTTCATGTTAATATTTTTATATGGAATTTACTGAAAAAACGATTGATTCACAGATAATTTTTGACGGAAGAGTTGTGAAACTTTACAAAGACAAAATAGAGCTTCCAACGGGGAAAGAATCTTTCAGAGAAGTTGTAAAACACTCGGGCGGAGTTGTCATTTTAGCATTGAAAGGAGAAAAAATTCTTCTGGTTAAACAGTTCAGATATCCATTGAAAGAGGTATTATTTGAACTTCCCGCAGGTAAACTTGAAGAGGGGGAAAACCCGTTTGAGGCTGCAAAACGCGAACTGGAAGAAGAAACAGGCTATTGTGCAAACAAATGGACTGATTTAGGCTATGTTTATACATCACCCGGATACAGCGATGAAAAATTGTATCTTTATAAAGCTGAAGATTTGGAATTTACTCATTGTCATCCTGATGAAGGAGAAATTATTCAGGCTTTTGAATACAAATACGATGATGTATTAAAAATGATTGATAACGGCGAAATTAATGACGCAAAAACACTCTGCGTACTACTTAGAGCTAAAATTAAAGGATAAGAGCATGCCTGACAAAAAAATTAAAATGGTCGCAACAGATATAGACGGAACAATTTTCAACTGGAACGTTGGCGGCTTTACGCCGGAAGTTAAAAATTGCATTAAAAACCTCTCGGCAAGCGGTGTAAAAGTCGTACTTGTAACAGGGAGAATGCATAGGGCAGCGACGTTTCTGGCAGATGAACTCGGTCTTGACACTCCGATAGTATCATATCAGGGAGGAATGATAAAAGAAAACAGCGAAAACGGACAAGTTTTTTACCGCAAAGATCTTGACCCCGAACGTGCAAAAGAAATTATTAAATGGGCAAAAGATAATAATGTTCACATTAATCTATATATGGATGATATTTTATACGTTGAAAAAGATAATGAAACAATCCGCAAATACACGGATGCCAGATACATTGAATATACTGTCTGCCCGTTTGACAGTCTGGAAATTAAAAATGTCAATAAAATTCTAGCAATTAAATATGGTGATGCAGACACGGTTACAGGCTGGGTAAATTATCTGAGTGCTAAATATCCTGAGCTTTATATAGTAAAATCCACTCCTTATTTTTGCGAAATTTCAAACAAAGATGCTAAAAAATCCTGTGCAGTTGAATATTTATGCCGCAAATGGGGGATAAAAAAAGACGAAGTTTTGGCAATAGGCGATCAAAATAACGACATTGAACTTTTAAAAGCCGGGGGAATTAAAGTTGCAATGGGAAACGGCACACCCGAATTAAAGGAATGTGCCGATTTCATAACAGATACAGTTGAAAATAACGGTTTTGTAAAAGCCGTAAATAAATTCTGCCGTTAAGTAAAATTTATTTTTATCTGTATGCCGGATTTTTCTCCGTGATTTTATGTGAGATGCTGCACTTCGTAATGGCAGACTGACTCAAAATTTTTAAGATCCGGAAATAAATTCAGGATGACAAAAGAATAGCAGAGCGGGATAAGCAAATGTTTATCCCGCCAATCATTACTAAACTTCAGGAATTGTGAATTTAGTGCCGCATTTCAGACAGTAAATCTGCATTCCGGGTTCAATGTTGTCAACATCTTGAAGCCCTGAAATTTTCGGTTTGCCGTTTTCATCCGTGTCAACTTTATATTTAGTCTTGCATTTTGGACATACAACAAACTTATAACCATTATTTTCCAAAATTTCTCCTTCAGGAGATTCAATATACATTTTATCAGAGGCAAAACCTGATGTATTGTAGCCTCCTGTATAAGCGTCTACAAATTCCGCTATTAAGTTGCCCAGACCGCCCATAGGAACATAATTAATTATCGGTTTAATAACAACAGCGTTTCCGTAAGCAACAACTTCAGCATTTCCGCCGTATGGAGAGGATGCTATTTCAAATCTGAAATTTATAACTGCATTAGCACCTATTCTTTTTGCAGAAGCAAGCAGCCTGTCCAAAGCTTTCTGGCGGGATTCGTCAGACAATTCCGTATATGATGTAAGCTCTCCGCCTACAAACTGTTTAAGTCCCATAAATATATCCTGTACAGCATCTTTAGAACGCATGGATATACCCCAAACCATACCTTTGTAATCCATTACCTGATAACCTTCAAAACTGTCTTTTTCGGTTACAAGAATACGACTACCCACCTCCGGTCGGGTTCCAGCAAGCAATTCTGCACGATTAACCATAAATTTTTCTCCTATACTGCTTTATCATTAACATTAGTATCATTTGTTTCTTCCAATTCCGCACCGCACACTTTACAATGTTTTGAGTGCATGTGTTCGGAACGAAAACTCTCGCCGCACTGCGGGCATTTATAATATTTCCTTGATTTTAAAGACTTTTGATAAGCCCACACACAAGCCCATATAAAAAGAAGTAAAATGAGAATATTCATCAGAGGTTCTTCATATATGAACTTTAAAATTTTTTCAAATAACATATAAACCGCCTTTCAAATTTAAAATACAATATTTATTTGTTTTATACATCATGCATAAACATTATAAAAATTTTTGTGAGATAATATTAACGGAAAGGGTAAAACTATGTACAGGATAGGACTTGGCTACGACATTCATAAACTCACCGAAGGCAGAGAGCTTGTAATCGGCGGGGTTAAAATTCCTTATGATAAAGGGCTTTTAGGCCATTCAGATGCTGACGTTTTAATCCATGCAATAATAGATGCAATGCTCGGAGCACTTGCACTCTCGGATATCGGAACACATTTTCCAGACACCGATGAAAAATATAAAAATGCCGACAGTACAGTTTTACTAAACAATGTATATAATCTGATAAAAGATAAAAAATATTTTATAGAAAATATTGACAGCAACATTATTGCTCAAAAACCTAAAATGATGCCTTATATTCCGGTAATGAAAAAAGTGTTGTGTGAAGTTCTTGATATAGAACAAGAAAGACTTTCAATTAAAGCAAAAACTAATGAAAAAATGGATGCAGTAGGACAGGAGCTTGCCATAGAAGCTCATGCCGTTGTTCTTTTGAAAAAAGTTTAATATGTTTGTCAAATGCTGTTATATGTAACTTATATAAAATTTACGCCGAGTAGATTAATGTTGTCATGCTGAACTTGTTTGACTGCTTTTGCCGAAATCTCTGATTTCGTGCAAAATGTCCCAATGCGGGCAGCATCTCTAGACAATTAACTTCTTTCAGTATCCGGCTATTTCGCACTAAATAAAGTCTCATCAGTACTATTGCATTAATTTATGATAACTGATATTATATCGACATAGGACATGTATGACCTATATCAATAAAAAATTAAGAAAATAGTTCTTTGATATCAGAATGTAAAGCTTTGGCAATGTCAAACAGCGTATCAACAGGAGTATTGACTTCGGCCCGTTCAATCATACCAACATAATTTCGGCTTCTGCTTATTAATTCAGCTAGTTTTTCTTGCGATAGATTTTTGGATTTTCGCAAAAATTTGATATTTTTACCAAGCTTTTTTAAATCAGATTTAGCCATATAAAAATTATGGATTTTTTTATTATAATTTTCTACCAAATCTGGTTTGTCAAAAACTTCAAAGATAGCCATTTAGCAAGATTTTTTAAGAATAATAAATTGCCAAATGAGACTGGTTAAAAGGAGAAACATTTATGACATACAAACCATACAAAAGCTCACCTTACATCATCAGATTAATAGAAAATGATAAAATGCTCGGCACGTATAGAGTAAGCAAAGAAATGTTCCTGTCCGTACAAAATGAAATAAAACCTTATCAAACGTTCAAGGAAAAAACAAAAAAAGTAAAATGTATCGAAACAGGAGAAATATTCGACAGTGCTAAACAGGCAAATGAAATGCTTATAAAAAAAGGGTTATCCTGTAGCTATACAGCATATAATATAATTAAAGATGTTTGTCATAAAAAAAGAAAAGCCGCTTACGGATATCACTGGGAATTTGTGGAAGATTAAAAAAAATTATTAATTTCATGCTAAAATCCTGTCATGGACATTAGACAACGACTAATAAACGAGTCGGAAAAAGATTTTCAAAAATTTTCCGCATCTTTGATACCGAATATCAACAATGTTCTCGGCGTAAGGCTTCCAAAACTTAGAAAAATAGCAAAAGAGATTTACAAAAGCGGTGATTGGCAGGAATTTATAAACCGCAGCGATTTTGAATACATGGAAGAAGTAATGCTTCAGGGTATGGTTATAGGCTTTATCAAACAGCCGCCTGAAAAGTTACTTCAACTTGTCAAAAATTTTATACCCCAAATTGATAACTGGGCAGTTTGTGATACTTTTTGCAATAGTATTAAATTTGTGTCAGATAACAAAAACCTTGTCTGGGAATTTATTCAGCCGTATTTTAAATCCAAAAACGAATATGATATACGCTTCGCCTATGTGATACTTCTTTCATATTACATTGATATAGAGTTCATTGACAGAGTTTTTAAACTTATTGATGAGTTTAAAGACGAAAGATATTACACAAAAATGGCTGCTGCCTGGGCACTTTCCATCTGTTATATAAAATTTCCTGAAAAAACTTTGGAATATTTAAAGACCTCAAAGCTCGACAACTGGACTTTTAACAAAAGTATTCAAAAAATTTGTGAGTCCTTAAGGGTTGATAAACAGACGAAAAACATGTTAAAATATCTGAAAAGAAAATAAATAATATAATGCGATTGCTGCTCAAACCCGCAGTAACTTCAAAAATCATTAACATTATACAAAAGGGAAAAATGGACATTACAAAAGAAAAAAAATTTGCGGCAGGACTTTCAATAACCTCAAACGCAGTCATAATTATATTAAAATTCATTGCCGGAATTGTTTCAGGCTCTATAAGTATAATTTCAGAGGCAATACACTCTCTGAGCGACTGTCTGGCATCTGTTTTAACTTTCTTTGCCGTTATGAAATCATCAGAACCCGCAGACAGCGACCACCCTTTCGGGCACGGAAAATACGAAGATATATCAGGATTTATTGAAGGCGGGTTAATTATTTTTGCAGGACTTTTTATTATTTATGAAGCTGTTAAAAAACTGATTTCCCACGGCAGCGCTGAAGTTGACACAACTCTAGGTATTGCTGTAATGTTATTTGCAGTAGTAGCAAACTATATAGTAAGCAGTATTTTGTTTAAAGTCGCAAAAAAATCCAATTCTATTTCTCTTTTCGCAGACGGAGAACATTTAAGAACAGATATTTATTCGTCACTCGGGGTTATGGCGGGATTGATATTAATAAAGCTGACCGGCATACATATTTTAGACCCGATAATTGCAATAATTGTTGCATTATTTATTTTTAAAGCAGGATTTTCAATTTCAAAAGAAACATTAAATAACCTTCTTGACGGGTCATTACCGCCTGAGGATTTAAAATCAATCGAAGAAATAATCCATTCTTATAAAACAGATTGTGTTCTGGGATTTACAAACCTAAGGGCACGCCGCTGCGGACCTTCAACGGACATAGAGCTTACCATACTTTTCCCGAAAAATATGACAATAGAGAACTGCCACAACATTTGCGATGAAGTAGAAGAGTTAATCCGCAAGAAGCTTGGAGCAGTAACAATCATGATACATGCCGAGCCTGAATGTGAAAATGCAGTAAAATCTAGTTAAGTGCTGTTGCATAATACTGATCCATAAAGTATTTTTTGAACGTATCAGGCTGTAAATGCATTGCTGCAATATCTAAAATACCTTGTGGCATGCCTTTCATGCCGGCCTTAGATAGTAAAGTGTTAACTTCATTCATAAACAATGAATTATTAATTTGTCCGTAAGGTCTTGCATTTGCTGCATATTGATAATGTTCCGCCAGTTTTTCAAGAATCTTTCGTTCAGAAGCACCATTATTAATTAATTTTATAACTTCTTTAGAAGTTCTATGCATTTCCTTATAATAATATTTTGTCAAACTTTTACCGTCCGGGTATATATGATAACCACCTTCGTAATCACATGGAAGATAATCTTTAGGAATACCTTTAAGCTTAACTGTCGATGTTATATCAACCCGGTAAGGATCACCATATTGCTTAGCAACTTCTTCAATCTGTTTTGCTGAATCAAGTCGTCTGTTCTGCATACGTCCTTCACTGCGAATCTGGCCTGGATTTATCGTATTACTTCCATGTCCTGCTTCTCCATACCAGTAATAATTGCCACTTTTACCATGCGCAGAAATTTCATGCATTCTGTTCATTGTTTTTATGTAACTTTCAAGGTCTTTTGTATAACTTCCGGATTCTATTGCATCATTCATAAAAGCACGTGCTTCTCTTGAAGTTCTGATATATTTAGAAGGAACAGGCTTACCATTATTACCGGACACACGGCATAATTCATCAGGATTAATATCAGGAAGTTTTTCACCTATAACAGTTCCATTGGTAGAAGTATCTCTGACAATATATCCATTATTTGTTTTTTCAATAGTTAAATGTTGCCTTGATACTTTGTCATATTTTGCATCAATTTTTATATCGCCATTTCTGCCTACTGTGATAACATCACCATTTTTCATCGCATCTAATTTTGATTTTACATCCGGAGCTGATAAATCTAATTCATAGCCTGACAGCTCCAATGTTTCTGTACCTTTCAAGAAAACAGGCTGATCTTTAGGCAGCTTTGTTCCAGATACCACATTTGAAAAATCCTGAGCAGACATGTTTGCCTCTGGACGACTAGCAGATGTATTAGATGTATTAAACGTGTCCAACTTTTTATTCAATTGATCTTGCAATATAGTTTTTTGCTCAGATTCAGGCATTTTTTCAAGCAATTGTTGAAGCTTAGCTAAATCTTCCAGAGTTTTCGCACTGCTGATACTATTGCCTATTTGTCCCATTACCATTCTTTCTTCTGATGTGGGGAGTTCATACATATTATTATCTTTGCCGTGTACATTGACTTCATTACTTATCTTGGCTTCCTTTGGAGTTTCCAATGCTTTCAACTCATCAGCTTTAATCTTACGTTTTTCCTCTAAACTTGCTAATTGCATTTCGAGTTTACTTGTATTCTTACCAAAACGTTTTGCTCCAGCTATCTGTTGCTTCAAACGTTTTATTGAACCATCAAGACCTTTTATTTCATCATTAAGCTTATCAAAATCCGTTTCAACTTCAGAAGATGTTTTTCGCTCTTTTATAACAGCATTATTTTCAATTCTATTTGCTTCAGCATAATCTATTTTGACTTGTTCTTGATGAGCATCAAGTGCAACCTGTTCTTCTGGAGTCGGGGCTTTATATGCAATTTCCTTTGCATAAGCGTCCAATTCATCAGGAGTAGGAACATCATCTAATGCCTCGTTTACGATCTTTCGCTCATTGGCATTCAAATGTTGCTGATTGATATTTCGTACAACTTCACCATCAACAATCGGATCTCTACCATTTAACTTTCCTGATTTTGGAACATCAGCATTGGTTGTTACATTTGTAGCATTTGATATTGCAACATCAGGATTTGCTGCAACGTTGGGAGCATTATTGCCAGAGCTACCTTTATGACGAACTTTATTTATAACATTTTTCAAAGCTCCAGATTCTGCAGCAAAACCAACACCTGCCATTGCTGTATTAATTAAAGTTCCCTCAACGGTAACTTCCCCTGTCTGCATATATTCAGTTCCTGCACCGATTGCCACATCACCGGCAGCATTAATTCCTGCTCGCGTCATAGCAGATGCGACATTTGTACCTTTTACAACAGTTGCCGCAGCTTTACCAACAACACCGCCTGCTAGAACTGTAGCACCATCAATTAATGCACCTTTTGCAATCTCTGTTAATTCACCATCTTTTAAACCAACATCAGACGATACTCTATCAGATGCGTTGATAGCAAAACTTGCCGCACCCGTTGTTACTGCTGCAGTTCCTAACGCAGCTAAACCAACACCACCTGTTGCAATTCCTATAGCCACACCTGCAGCGACAGTTGTGACACCTTTAACAACAGCCGCACCTGTTTGCTGGGATTCATTATATTTTGCAACACGTTCACCAATTGATTGTTTTGTACCAAAAGCTTTTCTGTAATTTTCGGCTGTCGGTTTCATCAAATAATCAGCTATTGCATTCTGGTTATAGTCTATTCCAAATTTTTCTTTAAATTTAGCTTTAAACGTATCATCGCCTTGCCCGGCTGCAATTTTTAATTCATTTATCGTATTTCTGTAAGCCTGCAAATCTTCACGGACTTTCGAAGCTCTGTTATCAGAACCCCATAAAATACTTATACCGTCCGCGACATCTCCTGCCCAGCCATCTTCTGCCATTTGCTGGTCAAATGCGGCCTGTGCACTATCAAGCTGTGAGGTTAACATATTCATCGTAGCTGATTGAGCGGCTTTGCTGTCTTTTCTGATTACATCCGCAGTATTTGATTTTTGAATATAAGTGTTACTTAAAAGCCTTCCATCTGTTGACATAAAGTAAGCATTACCTTTTGCATCAACTACAAGCTGTCTGCCGTGCTGATCTTTTGCCGCGCCTGGAACCAGGGCAACCTGTTTATCGACAATATTACCGTTTTCGTCACGAACCTTTGCCTGAACTTTTTTACCGTTAGCAAACATTGTTGTATTCGTTACATAAACTTCTTTCAAAATTCCACCGTCATGTGACACAACAAAGTATCTTCCGCCTTGTCCTTTGCATATAGAACGTCCGTTTTCAGCATTACCTACTTTTGTAAGCTTTAGATTTTGTTGAGTTTTAGTATGGGCAACAACGGTTTCGCCCGCACCATTTCTATTTATCAGGCCAAGCTGTTTTAATCTTGCGTCCTCTAGCGCTTTTGCAGCTCTTTTTTGTTCTCTGATTTGCTGATCTCTTGCAAATTCTGCTTTTGCTTCATCTGCAGATTTTCTGCCCTGCAAAACTTTGTCATCTGCATTCAATTCTCCCGGAATTTTTATTTCCGAACCGACATCAAAATATGATTTACCTTTTAATATATCTTTATTCAATTCGCGGATTTGCTGTTCGCTACAATTAAATTTCTTTGCAAGATCAGAAATACTTTCACCGTTTTGAACAATAATACCTTTTGTATTGCCTTCTCCGTCATATTCCAAAACGTATTGTTTTCCGTCTTTAATAACACATTGTTCAAGTTTCTTGTTTTCTGAATTGTATACAGTAGCAGTTTTATTATCACCTTGAGTAATAAGTTCCTGTATTGTGCTATCATCTTTATAAAGACGTTCTGTCTTCTTATCACCTTCAGTTATCACTTCTGAAAGTAATTTACCGTCTTTTATTTGTTGAATAGTATTTTTGCCCGGCTCTGTTATATCTGCAACTACAGTTCCGTCTTCATTATATGTATATGCGGTTGTTCTTTTAATGTCGTTTCCGAGGTCTTCAACTTTTTGCATCAATACTGGTTGTCCATCAATATATTTATATTGAGATTCAATAGTACCTTCTTTAATAACCTGCGATGCTTCTTTACCGTCCTGATAAGTTATTACGGCAGTCTTTGTTCCGTTATTAGTTACAACTGTTTTTACAGCCGGCTGACCGTCTTGAAAATCAGTTGTTTCGGTATCACCATTTTCCTGAACAAGCGCTTCTTTTGTAAGCTGTTTATTTTCATCAAAAAATCTCGTTGTAACATTATTATTCTGATCGGTTGAGATAACTTGTGAAGTTTTATCGGGATTAATTGTTTCTTGTGAACCATCATTATAAGTAATTAGAATAGTTTTTTCACCGTTTTGTTCAAAAACTTTCGATTCTTTAATATTTTCACTGCCCTGAGAAAGTTGATTTACAAAATTAAAAAGCTCTTTTTTATCTATATCTTTTAAATTCTCTTGTTTCAAAAATTGTTTTGCTTCGCGCTTAGTAAGCTTGTCATTACCTGCAACATCTTGCAGTTTCTGTGTAAATTGCTGCATTTCATTTGCGTCTAATACGCCGTTTTTATCAATATCAACAGTATCAAATATAGACTTCTGTGATTCTGTCTTAAGCTGTTCTCGTTTAATACCGCCTTTTAACTTGTCGGTAAAAACTATACCAAAAATTTTTGAACCCTTACCGAGTTGAATTTCAGACATTGCTCATTCCTTTTTTAATGCTCTATACAAATGAGCTACGGAAAAGATCCAAAAAACTTTATATGACTACTCTCCCTCCTATCCTATCCTATCCTATCCTATGAGAATTATATCAAGGGTTTCAGGCTTTTTTAAATTTATATTTACATTTCGTTACATATAAATTTTTTCATCACATGTATTAAGTATTGTTACGTTATTCTTTAAAAAAAAATGTTTTTTAAGTATGCTGGGTGTGTGTGCATTTGCACATTATAAATATATAAGAAAGGGAAAATATGCCTAAGTTTAATTTGATGTCATATATTATGCCGCCTGAGGATAAGATGTTTTTTACATATTTTCAGGACAGCGCGGAAATTTGCCAGAAAACAGCAAGACTTTATGACAAAATTATGCATGACCATTTGAATGATGAATTTAAAGAAAAAGCGCTTAAATATAAGAAAAAAAGTAAACTATCATATAAAGCCGTTTTAAAACAATTAAACAAAAGTTTTATAACGCCAATTGAAAGAGAGGATATTCAAACAATTGCCGTTCAATTAAATAAAATTACGAAAAAAATCGTAAAAGCCTGTTTAAATTTGGAAGTGTACAGATTAAATGACTACACTGACGAGATGAAAGAACAGGCTTTAACTTTGGTTCAAGCAACAGATAAACTGGCTGAAATTATAAAATTATTCAAAAAAGTGTCAGATGTAGAAAAAATTACCAAACTTAATATTGAGATGAAAGAAATTGAATCTCACGGTGATGAAATCCACCGTCGTGCAATGGGCAATCTTTTTTCAGGAAAATATGAAGCTCTTGATGTTATCAAATTGAGAGATATGTATAAAGAGATTGAAAATGCGTTTGACGCCTGTTTTTATGTAACAGACACAATATTAAACGTAGTTTTGAAACAGTCTTAGGAATTTAAGAATATGACTATAACAATTTTACTTCTAATAGCTGTTGTTCTTGTAGCTCTGGCATTTGAATTTATTAACGGGTTTCATGATTGCGCAAACGCTATTGCAACAGTAGTTTCAACAAAAGTTTTGTCGCCTAAACAGGCGGTACTATTTGGGGCAAGCCTTGAGTTTGTCGGAGCATTAACAGGCACACACGTTGCAAAAACAATAGGATCAGGAATTGTAAACGCTGATATGATTACTTTAACCGTAATTTTCTGTGCACTTCTGGCAGCGGTTATATGGAATTTATTTACGTGGTGGCTCGGACTGCCTTCAAGTTCATCACATGCTCTAATCGGCGGGCTTCTCGGTGCTGCGATTGTTAAAGCAGGTTTTGATGTTGTGCATTTTCATACACTTATCGACAAAGTTATAATCCCGATGTTTACATCACCTGTTCTCGGATTTTGCGTTGGCTTCACATTGATGCTTTTGATTGCGTGGGTGATTCTTATTCTGCGCGAAAGCCCCCAGACAGTTAATAAACAGTTCAGAAAACTGCAGCTTATTTCATCAGGTCTAATGGCACTAAGCCACGGCTCAAATGACGCCCAAAAAACAATGGGGATAATAACACTGGCACTTCTGGCAGGAGGTGTATTACATAAACACCCTACAGGAGATTTCGAAATTCCTCTTTACGTAATAATTGCCTGTGCACTTACCATGGCAGCCGGAACAATGAACGGCGGATGGAAAATTATCAAAACCATGGGACATAAAATTATCAAACTTAAACCAATTCACGGCTTTGCAGCAGAAACATCTGCAGCAGGTTTAATTTTAACCGCATCACATTTTGGTATTCCGTTGAGTACAACTCACGTTATATCAACGGCAATTATGGGTGTCGGTTCAACATTCCATGCGCATGCCGTAAAATGGAGAATAGTCGGCAATATTGTAATTGCCTGGGTTTTGACAATTCCTGCCTGTATGATTATTTCATCAATAATTTATTATTTAATTTATAAAATATTCTAATTAAAATTTTCTCCTTTTTACTAATGTAGAAATTCAATATACATGTTTCCATTGTAAAAAAGGAGGAAATTTTTTATGGATAAAAATAACAATGAAGAAATTTTTGAGGCAGAAGTCTGCGAAATATGCAAAGTTGAAAAATCAAGAAAAATTCTAATGGTAGTAACTCAAGCAGATCATTTCGATGCAAACCACAAAACAGGTTTGTGGTTTGAAGAATTTGCTGTTCCTTATCTTGCTTTTATTGAACAAGGATATGAAATTACTGTTGCAAGCCCAAATGGCGGAGAAGCACCGCTTGATCCCGCAAGCGAAAACCTGCTTGAAGATATCAAGTGGCACAAAGCAAAAGAAGCACTCGGTGATACAGAACAACTAAATACAATTGATTTTACATCTTATGACGCACTTGTTCTCCCAGGCGGGCACGGGCCTATGATTGATTTATACAAAAATGAAACTCTCGGACAGATTATAAACGATTTTGAAGACAGAAAAAAACTTATTGCAGCCATCTGCCATGGCCCCGCAGGACTTCTTGCGGCTAAAAAACAAGGAATACCTTTCGTAAACGGGAAAAAACTAACCAGTTTTACTAACGATGAAGAATATTATTACAGAAAAGAAAATTTAACACCTTTTTTCCTTGAAGACGCCCTAAAAGATGCGGGAGCGGAATTTGTACAAGGAAAAGTCGGAGAAATAAATATTATTGAAGATAAAAATCTAATAACCGGACAAAATTTTCAATCAAGCAAAGCATTTGCACATGCTGTTATAAATTGGTTAGACCGCAATTAGCGGTCTTTTTTTGACTTTATTAATAAAACCTGCTAGTATTAATTTGTTATTTAATTACTCAAAGATACTAAAGGAGAATTAATGGAATTAAAAGACCTTCCAAAATGTCCGGTTGAAACTACTCTTAAACTAATAGGCGAAAAATGGAAAATTCTTATTATTCGGGATTTACTCAACGGAACCAAGCGTTTTGGAGAATTAAAAAAAGCCTGCAGCGGAATATCACAAAAAGTTTTAACAACAAATTTACGTGCAATGGAAGATGACGGACTGGTAAAAAGAGAAGTTTTTCCGCAAATTCCTCCACGGGTTGAATATACTCTGACAGATGTCGGATACAGCCTTGCCCCCGTGTTAAACGCTATGGCAAGCTGGGGAACAGATTACAAAACTTTTTTGGAACTTTTACAAAAAAGAAGATAATATATCATTATAATCTGCCTTGTCGGGTAATATTAGAGGTATTTTAATTGTGTATAATACTTTACATAAAATAGCAAAAATTATTTTATCATGTATTATATATGTAGGAGAAATTCAGAATGAAATTATTAACTGCAATTCAACAGGCTCTTCCTGCAAATTCAAGGAAAAATTTATCAGATAACGTGCATCTTAAAGTGCTTTATTCAAATATGTTGCCTGAAACACGAGAAGAAGTGGTCTACCGTAAAAACGGCAGATCTGTTGACAGAGTTATTGAATTTGATATTCAAACAGGAGTAAAAGTTAAAACAACTCATTATGACTATTTTAACGACAAAAAAATACGTTCTGTTGATGAATACGACCGTAAAACAGGGAAAAAAATTCGTACTGTAAATTATGTTCTCTACAAATCCGTTGACGAATATGACGCTGAAACAGGAAAAAAACTAAGAACAATCAATTTTAACGTTAAAGATGAAACAAAAATTTCTTCTATACAGGAATACGATTTGGATACAGGAAAAATCGTGACCATTTCAATATACAAACGTGACGGTAAAACTGTAAGTATTATCAAAAGAATTGATCCTGTAACTGAAAAAGTCACAAGCTGGATTAATAATAAAAATACGGGTTATAAACCTGTTGAACCTGTCAAAATAATGACAAGATGCTATGATAATATAAAAATTGCCGATAATAAAGATAAAGAAGATATTGCTAAATTAATTGACAACTTATATTGTAACAATCTCAAATTCGAAAATATTGAAGCGTAGCCGCTTCACCCGTGACTGCTTACGAGATTGCATAAGACGCTTTTGTAAGTGTCCTAAAACCTTAAAGATATTCTTATTGTCGCTTTGTTCGGGCAATGCACTCGGGTTGTATTGTCATTCCGAACTCGTTTTGGAATCTCCTTTTCCCTCGCACCTGTTTTGCTTTATATAAACTAATGACAAAAAGAAGAAGCGTAGCCGCTTTATTCTGTCATTGCCTCATGAACAAAGCGTGCAGGATCATCTATAATATACTGTAATTCTCCTGGTGATTGCACATACCCGTATTCATATCTTTCGGAATCATGAACAAAAGATACTGTTCCATAATCAAACATTCTGCCGACTGTTGTTTGCGAAACATCAAGCACGTCAATTTTTGTAAGTGGAATATCTATTTCTACAGGATTCAATACTCCCAATTTTATATGTGCATATTTGGTTGTAATAATTATTTTATCGGAGTTGTATCTCAAAATAGGATAAATAATCGCAAATAAAAGAATTAATACAATTATCCAGCTAAACAAACTGTGTGTATTCAAAAAAATTATCCAAAAATATATAAAAAATACCGGAGTTAATATAACAGGCCAAAATAATGCCATCCAATGTTTTTTTATATCATATAACACAAGCTCTTCCGCATCGTCATCAGGCAGCTTATATTCATTTATTGTTTTAGATATTTGAGATTCATCACTGTCATAACGGTGAACAACATATTCATCATCATTTTCAGAAATGTCTTTTATCTCCGTATTTCTGACATCTGCTCCGCAATACCTGCAAAAATTATCTGAATCTTTAATCTGCTTTCCGCAATTAGGACAAAACATTACACACTCCTTTGTGAGCCAATTTTAGCATAGGATTTGACTTTAGTCAATTAAAGATATATTATTATTTTCAGAGTGTTTCAGATGGATAAAGCCGAATTACTACAATTATATTACACAAACCTCGATGAACTTTTAGAATATTCATCAAAGTTTGTAAAAAACGAAATAGAATTTTGTGCACTAATTAATGCCCGAAACGGAAAATGTTCTCAAAATTGCAAATACTGTGCGCAAAGTTCATATTACCTGACAAATATAGATTCTTACCCTCTTATTGAACTTGAAAAAATAAAAACAGCCGCTCTCAAAGCAAAATCCCATCATGCGTCAAGGTTTGCAATTGTAACCTCCGGAAAAACTCCGGATGAAAGCGATTTTAATAAAATACTTGAAATGATTGAAGAAATTAACAAAATTGATGGTCTCAAAAGCTGCGCTTCAATCGGTATTCTTAATGAAGAACAGGCAAAAAAACTCGCACAATCAGGATTAACAAGATTTCATCATAACATTAATACCGCGCGGTCTTATTATCCGCAAATTTGTACGACTCATAGCTTTGATGACAGGGTAAATACCTGCAAACTTGTAAAAAAATACGGGATTGAATTATGCTGCGGTGTAATTCTTGGAATGGGAGAAACCGTTGAACAAAGAATTGAAATGGCGCTTGAACTTGCTGAAATACAACCGGATTCAATTCCTATAAATATTTTGATGCCGATTAAACATACTCCGTTTGAGAATTATTTTGATAAAATTGATGAAGAAAACATTCTTAGAACTCTTGCAATATTTAAAATCACAAACCCAAATTCAATTTTACGTTTTTGCGGCGGAAGAATGAGATTATCTGACAAAAATCAGAAAAAAGCCCTCAAATCATGCGTTGAAGGTATTTTAACAGGAGACTATCTCACAACAACAGGCAAAAATGCTGATGAAGATATAAAAACCGTACAAGAACTTGGTTTCACATTGAAAAATTAACATTTATTTACATATATTAAAGTTTTTTATCTTTTTGTCCGACACATCATAATGTGAAAGGTTATGATAAATTATGAGTGATGATAAAAAAATTAACTGGCATCCTCCGATGCAAATGCCTGAATCAAATCCGGTTATACAATTCACGCAAAAAGTTAAACATCCTGAAAAAATAAAAATTAATTTTAAACTGCCTCAATGGAAGTTAAAAAATAGAAACTCCAGCCTTGATATTACGCTTTCTCCTGCTGCCAAAAAGCTTTATAATGAATGGAGGACAGTTCTTGAAGAAGAGGCAAAAATTGAAGCCGTAAACAAACCAAAATATTACAAATCAGATCCCGATATTTCAAAAAAATTTTTCTCTGAATTGGAGGCTTCTGCAAAACGCCTCAACTGTAATCCTGAAGATTTAGCCGCAATTATATACAGAGAATCCCACTTTGATCCGGCAGCAAAAGACTGCACAGGAACATATCATGGATTAATCCAAATGGATAAAACCGCACTGGAAAACAGTATTAAATTTAATCTCGAAAATTTTGGAAATAAATGCGGTTTGAATCCGAAAATGACTTATAACAAGTATAAAAAACTCCCGCGTGAAGAACAGCTCAAGTATGCAGAATCATACTTACATTTCAGAATACATGAGAAAGGGCTTGAAGGTAAAAAACTTACAGGCGGACAAATATACACGTTAATACACAGACCTGCGGACATTCATAAAGCCCACAAAGTACGCGAACATCAAAACCGCGTTAATGATGCTAAAAAAGAACCGCAAAAATATTCACACAAAATAGATACAAAAACTTAAAACTGCTTTTTATCAAGTTTATCCGACACAAATGTAGATATTAGCGGGATTAGAATATAATAAATACTGCCGAGAATTAATGCCGGTTTAGCAATACGTATACCTTTGATATATTCTTCAAGCTTTGGAGAATTTTTATTTGCTTTTCGGAAATTTTCTATAAACCTTTCTGTCGGTTTTTTAAGAATACTATTAAGTCCGTAACCGCCGGCTATACACAACCCTGTTGAAATTCCGGCATTGTACATCAAAGCTTTTTTTCTGTCCTGTTCAATTTTGTTATCCTTTGAAACAAAAGATATAAAAGCTCCCGTTGCAACTGCATCCGTAAGAGACATTATATGTTGTTCAAAATTTGTATTACAATATTTTTTAGACATCTTTTTTACAAAATTTGTATTAATTAATTTTCCGATACCTTTTGACAGTTTTTCCGCACCTTTGTCATAAACCCCTGTAAATGATATATTTTTTTCTTTTTGTTTTTTCTGTTTTCCGGTAAACATTTTTGACATTAAAGGGGGTATTAAGGCACATGTCATAAGTGATTTAGGAACAGCAATAATAAACCCGAGTCCCAAATCAAAAAGCTGAGTTGCAAAAGCAAAACGTTTTGATTTAGAAAGAGATTTTTCTCCTGTCTTTAAAAATTGTCTTGTATTTTCAGATAAATACTTTGAAGGTTTTTTATTTATATTTTCTATTGCTTTTGAAACAGGCAAAGATGCAGCAAGCATAATCAGATATCCTGCAGCCGAAGATGCAATTGATTTTGCACAGGCATATCTTTTATTTTCAATATCAGTATCAGGTGTTGCCATAATAGCAACAGGACGTGCTACAGTTGACATTACAAGAGACGCTGATGCTACAAATAAAGCGTTTTTACGCGCTGCAAATTCCAATCCCTTTTTTAATATTTTGCTATTATATATCGCCTGTACATTCATCTCAATTCATTATACAATGCTCATAATGAAAATCACAGAATTTATAAAAAAAGAATTACAAGGTTGGAATAACTATGAAATCGGCGGACTTGCAGCTGTTTTTACAATAATTACCATCAACTCATTTATACTAAAAGACAGTCCAGCTGCCGTTATCAACGCTTTTTGCGGAATTTTATACACTATTATTGCAGGCAAAGGCAAAATTTCCTGTTATTTTTTCGGACTTTTAGGTTCAAGCTGTTATATATGGCTTTCGTTTAAAAATGCTTTATGGGGAAACATGCTGCTGTATCTGTGTTATTACATACCGATGCAAGTAACAGGAATTTTTAAATGGAAAAAACATTTAAAAAATGACACAAAAGAAATTATAAAAATAAAACTGGCAAATAATGAACGGTTGAAAATATTTTTTTTCGCAATTACCGGCTGTATATTAACTATTCTAATTTTATATTACTTTAATGACAAAAGCCCGATAATAGACGGTATTACAACATTTTTATCAATTATAGGCATGTATTTAACCGTAAAACGTGCGATAGAACAATGGATTATATGGGGACTTGTAAACGGGCTGTCACTTTTAATGTGGCTGGACCTTGTAATCCATGGAACAAAAGCATACTCCACGGTTGTAATGTGGGGTGTATATTTAATTCTTGCCATATATTTTTATATTCTATGGAAAAAAGAGTTAGAAATATAAAAACTTTTCTGTAATTTTATTGTTATTAAGCATCAAAAGCAAGAGTAACCGGTTCATAATCGGCGTCAACTGCTTTTTCATATTTTGCAAGTCTGTTGTTTAAAGCATTAATTCTGTCAGCACAAATTTCAGCTTTTTCTAAAAACTTCAAACCTCTTGGTCTTAAAAGTCCTTGAGATGTAACCAAATTATCCAGAGCATTGTCATTATTATCAACAATTTCTGCTGCAAGAGCTTTTCTTTTATTACATTTTCTAATCAAAATATTCACCGGATTGTCATTTTGTCTGTTTACTATTGCATCAAAACGATTCCAATAATTTTCCAGAGCTTTGTCAGACATTTTTACCAGTTGTTTTTTCAAAATCAAATTTGCATCGGGATCAATTTTAACAGCCATACCGAAATTGGGGTTTGAACGATGCTTTGAGGATACAGAGTTTAAACTTAAATTCATTTTTTCACCTTTCTGTCTTATAGTTTTACAATACATTTAAAACCTAAAAAAATAATTTTTGCTATTTTTATAAAAAAAAGTTAACAAATAACTTTATGCCTTTTGCTTTACTATCAATTTTAAAATAAAAAGCAAACGACATTAATAAAACACGTTAACCTTGCCGAATAATCCTTTAATTCGTTCACGTAAAATGTCACGTTAAAATACAATAAAAAAAGAGGCTTAGGAAAATCCTATCCTCTTTTTTATTAGCTGGGGAGAGATTCGAACTCTCGACCTCACGGGTATGAGCCGTGCGCTCTCACCAACTGAGCTACCCAGCCATTAAACTATTTTGTTGACAAAATTTATAATCACATAAAAAAAATTTAATTTCAAGCTTTTTTTACTGGGACTTATATACAAGTTTACACTAAATATATTCAAAACATAAACATACAGTCATTCCGAACTTGTTTTGATATCTCTAGATTATTTAGACCATGAAACAAGTTCAGGACGACGCTTTTCACCGCATTGGCGTAAACTAAAATATAAACTTTTCTAAATTATAATACCTATCTATTATCTACTTTTTAATTGTATTATTATTTACTTTTTGATTATAATTATTTTTGAGAGAGAAAAAAGGTTATTTTTTATGATTACCGATATGACAAAGGGAGATCCCTTAAAACATATTTTAGTATTCTCTGTTCCGCTTTTAATCGGAAATATTTTTCAGCAGTTATACAATATTGCCGATCTTGTAATAGTCGGCAGAACTCTTGGCGTTGAATCTTTTGCATCTGTCGGAGCTGTTGCACCTGTTTTTTTTCTCATAACTTTTATTATTGTTGGATTGACTAACGGTTTTGCGGTTATAACAGGACAAAGGTACGGAGCTAAAGATATCAAAGGAGTAAGAAATTCTGTTGTTGTATCTGCTATTTTAAGTACTGTCGTCACTATTGTTTTTTCTGCTGTATGCTCGCTTTTTATTAATCCGATTTTACACTGGATGAATATCCCTGAGAATATTTATCATAACGCTTTCTGGTATGCAGAAATTATCATTCTCGGATTAATAATTACAACTATGTATAATATGGTGTCAAGTATAATCAGAGCTTTAGGAGACAGTAAAACTCCTTTATACTTTTTAATTATCGCTTCTATTGCTAATATTATTCTTGCTTTAATCTTTATACAAATATTTCACATGGGTGTTCCCGGTTCAGCAGTTGCGGTTTTATTATCGCAGGGAATTTCTGTTATTTTATGTTTGCTGTTTGTAAAATACAAAATGCCTATTCTTCAAATTCATAGAGAAGAATGGTTTATAAAGTTTGATAAAGATTTTTTTAACTCAGCTTATGAACATCTTAAAGTTGGTGTTCCTATGGCAGTACAATTTTCTATTATTGGAACAAGTGTTTTAATTATACAGAGTGTATGCAACTCTTTCGGATCAAATGTTATTGCAGCATTCACCGCTGCATTGAGAATTGAACAAATTGCAACACTTCCGATGATGTCTTTCGGTGTTGCATTAGCAGCTTACGTTGCCCAAAACTTCGGAGCAATTAAATTTAAACGAATAAGGTTAGGTGTTATACAAACTTCCATAATAAATATTGTACTGAGTATAGTTATGGCTTTTGTAATGCGGCTTTGGGGTACTCATATTATAGAAGCATTTATAGGAACGAAAACTAAAGAAATTATTGATATTGCACATAATTATTTATTAATCAGCACTGTTTTTTACTTTTTCCTCGGTCAAATTTTCATATACCGAAATGCTCTTCAAGGTATGGGAGAAACATTGTTTCCGCTTTTAGCATGCATAGCAGAACTTATTATGAGAGTATTTGCTGCAGTTTATCTTGCAATAAAATTCGGTTATACCGGAATATTTTATGCCGGTCCTATTGCATGGATAAGTGCTTCTGCTATTATGTTTTTCGGATACTTCGGAAGTATGAAACACATTATTTATAAAGTTAAAAACAGATTACATGACTACTTGAAAAGTTAAAAATTTTATGACAAAATTGCATCAAATAAAAATTGCGTCAAAATAGCAGTACAAATTCAATTAATAAAAAATTGTTAATGGCTACACAAGTAGCACTAATGGTAAAGGAGAAAAAGTTATGTCAACATATATTGAAGATGTTTATGCAAGACAGATTTTAGATTCACGCGGCAACCCGACAGTTGAAGTAGATGTAAAATTAACTAACGGAATTATTGGACGTGCAGCAGTTCCTTCAGGAGCTTCTACAGGTATTTTTGAAGCACTGGAACTCAGAGACGGCGATAAATCTAAATATTTAGGTAAAAGTGTTCAAAAAGCAGTTAATAATGTAAATAATATTATTGCTCCGGAAATTATCGGAGAAAAAGCTTCACATCAAAAAGAAATTGATACCTTCATGATTGACATGGACGGTACCGAAAATAAATCCAAACTTGGTGCAAATGCTATATTAGGAGTTTCTCTTGCTGTTGCAAAAGCAGCTTCTCTCGGCTACGGAATGGCTCTATATAGATATTTGGGCGGCATAAACGCTTTGACTTTACCTGTTCCGATGATGAATATTATAAACGGCGGAGCACATGCAGACAATAATATAGATTTTCAGGAATTTATGATTGCTCCTGTCGGTGCAGAAAGTTTTTCCCATGCCCTTCAAATGGGTTCCGAGGTATTCCATACTTTAAAAAATGTTCTGAAAAATAAAGGCATGGTAACATCTGTCGGAGATGAAGGCGGTTTTGCTCCGAACTTAGGTTCTAATGCTGAAGGAATTGAAGTTATTCTTGAAGCAATAGATAAAGCAGGGTATAACACAGACCAGATAAAAATCTGTCTTGACGTTGCCTCTTCTGAATTTTATGAAAACGGTAAATATAATCTTAAAGGTGAAGGAAAATCTTTTGACAGTAAAGAAATGACTGACTTTTTAGATGAATGGGTAAAAAAATATCCGATAATTTCAATAGAAGACGGTATGGCCGAACAGGATTGGGAAGGCTGGGAAATGTTAACTCAACGACTCGGCTCACACTGCCAGCTTGTTGGTGATGACCTTTTTGTTACTAATACAAGAAGATTGGCTGATGGTATAAAACGTCGTGTTGCAAATTCTATTTTAATCAAAGTTAACCAGATTGGTACACTGTCAGAAACACTGGATGCAATATCAATGGCACATGCAGCAGGCTATACAACAATTATTTCACACCGTTCCGGTGAAACAGAAGATACTTTTATTGCAGATCTTGCAGTAGCAGTAAACAGCGGACAAATCAAAACCGGTTCAGCTTCACGTTCTGATAGAATGGCAAAATATAACCAGCTTTTAAGGATTGAACAAAAACTTGGCTCAGCAGCAAAATATCTGGGACTTCAAGCTTTCAACGGACAAAAAAGATAGAACAAAAAACGGGATTTAAAATCCCGTTTTTTATTCATATATAATTATAAATTTTTTATTATTTTTTAATTTTATATATTGTTTTATTAAAAATATACTTTCGGGTATAATTTATAATTTGAGTATTATATAATTAATAATGTGAAAACCGGTTTATTTATTACTATATTAATATTTATTTTAATCTTTTTGGTTCTCTGGTCTTTTATAATTGAACCTAATATTCTTACAGTGAAAAGAATTACTATTAGCAATAATAATTTAAAAAAACTCAAAATTGTATTTGCCAGTGATTTTCATATTAAAAATTATGAAGATTATAGACTTAAAAGAATAATTAAAGCGATAAATAAACAAAACGCTGATATTGTACTTTTAGGCGGTGATTATGTTAACGGTCACAAAAAAGGTTCGTCAATGACTATCGACAAAATTGCCGGTGAACTTTCTCATATAAAATCAAAATACGGAACATACGCAGTTATAGGAAATCACGACGGCTGGCAGGGTAAAGAAGAAGTTATAAACGAATTAGAAAAAAATAATATAAAAGTTTTATTCAACAGCAATAAATGTTTTGAAAAATTTTGCGTTGCCGGTGTTGATGATATGCAGACCGGTACTCCCGACATAAACAAAGCATTAAAAGGTGTTACAAAACCTGTAATATTACTTTCACACACACCTGATATTATGCCTAAAGTTCCTGAAAATGTCACTCTTACTCTTGCCGGTCACTTACATGGCGGTCAGGTCAGGATAAATGGAGCAATTATCGTTCCATCAAAATATGGAAAAAAATATGCTGATGGATTTTTATCAGACAGAGGAAAAAAAATATATACAACCTTTGGACTTGGAACAAGTATTCTACCGATAAGATTTAATTGCCCGCCTGAAATTGTTGTCATTAGTTTTAACTAATCAAAATCAAGTAATTCCTTAAGATTTACACCAAGAACGTCTGCAATTATCTTTAATTTTGAAAGAGTAATATCCGTTTTTGCCGTTTCAACCATAGCAATAGTAGAACGGGAAATACCGTTGACATCCAAAAAATCATCCTGTTTTATATTTTTCTCTTTTCTGATCTTTTTTAAATGTTGTGCAAACTTCTTGAGATATTCGTCATCCATTTAATTATTATCAGCTATATTGACAAATCTGAAAATCAGCCATATTGACATTTTACTCTTTTAAATGTTGTTTTATTTTAATTTTATTTCCATTTTTTATTGATTTATTTTTTGTTTTATGATATTATGTTTTTGTTGGAAAAAGAGGATAGACTTATGAATCAAAACTTAAAAAAAGAAATGTTAAAAAGCATTGAAATTACACGTGAAAGTCTTAAAAATTCAATGGAAATCACTTTGGAAAGCTATGCAGAATCTGTATCCAGACTAGACATGCTTGCTTATTTGCTATTGATAAATGATAAAAAATAATGTTTTTGTATAATATAAATTTCCTTTTTTATATAATTATGGTAATATATAAACAAAACTTTTAACAAATTTATTGCATAAACGGAAACTTTTTTATCGGATATACATCTTTATAAATAAGTTGTGCAACAAAAAGGTTAAGAGTATTTGGAGGAAATAGTTCAAAAATGAGAAACATTATGAAAAAAAGTATTATATTTTTTGGAGCATTTTTGTTCCTTTCAGGCTGGGTTATAAGAGATAACGTATTTGCTTACAGTCCTACAGATTTGTATGATAATGTATGGAGACTTATTAATAACAAATTTGTTGACCAGACAAACAATAATCAGGATTGGTCTAAATGGCGTCACAAATATGATAACAAAATCCAAACAAATGAAGATGCTTATGTTGCCATTAATACAATGGTAGCAAGTTTAAATGACCCGTATACTAAATTTTTGGATCCAAAAGAATTTGCAGATGAAACAAGTTCTATTAAAGGCTCTCTAAAAGGTATAGGTATACAAATAGCTGTTAAAGACGGAAAATTAATGGTAATTGCGCCTATAGAAGATACACCGGCAGAGAAAGCAGGATTAAAAGCAGATGATGAAATACTGGAAATAGATGGTGTAAGCACAAAAGGTATTACTGTAGATAAAGCTGCTGACAAAATCAGAGGAAAAGAAGGCACACAGGTTACTCTGCTTATAAAACGCAAAGATACGCCGCCAAAAACCTACACTATTACACGTGCTGAAATTGAAATAAAATCAATTTCTCAAAAATTGCCAACAGAAAATATAAAAATGCCGGAAGATTTTTGCTACATCAGACTGAGTTCTTTTATCAGCAGAAATGCTGCAACCGAATTTGGAACTATATTAAATAATAATTCAAACAAAAAAGGGTTTATTATTGATCTTCGTTCAAATCCCGGCGGACTTTTAACAAATGCCATTTACATTTCTGACATGTTTTTAGACGGCGGAACAATAGTAAGCACTGTTGACAGAGACGGTTATAAAGAAACCCAGCGGGCTTCAGCAGGTGTTTATACAAATAAACCGGTTGTTGTATTAATTAATAAAGGATCTGCTTCGGCATCAGAAATCTTCTCCGGAGCAATGAAAGATAACCACAGAGCTGTTATTATCGGCGAACAATCTTTCGGAAAAGGGCTGGTTCAAGAAATTAACAAACTACCTTATGAATCAGGTATAAATATAACTATTCAAAAGTATCTTACACCTAACGGAACTGATATTAACAAAAAAGGCATAACACCTGATATAGAAGTAAAATTGACTGAAGATGACGTAAAAAATAAAAATGATGTTCAATTACAAAAAGCAATCGAAGTTTTGAGTAAAATGACAAACAGGCAGGAAATTGCAGCCCAATAAAATATTATTTATATAAAAAGCTCCTGATAAATTATCAGGAGCTTTTTTTATTTGTTTAATTTTATTTTTGTTTATCTTATCTGAACAGGCATTATAAGACATACATAATCTTCTTCACTGTCAGGTCTGAACATTGTAGCAGAAAGAGGAGTGTTCAAACCGATTTTTACATTATCAGAATCAAAGTTTTTCAATGCTTCCAAAACGAATTTATAATTAAAAGCAATAGCCAACTCTTCCCCTGCATAATCTATATCAATACTTTCTTCTGATTTACCGGAATCCGGTGTATCCGCTGTCAGTTTTAGTGTGTTATGGCTGAATTCAAGTTTTACTATACTTGTTTTTTCATTTACCATAATTGATACACGCTCAAGAGCTGAAATCATTTGAGAAACATTAACAACAGCTTCTTTGGGACTTTCTTTCGGTATTAACTGATTATATTTGGGAAATTGTCCTTCAAGAAGTCTTGATATTGTTGTTGTTTTCTCTGATTTAATTATTATTTTTGATTTTTCCGTATATATTTTAACGGAATCTTCATCAATAAAACTGCTCATTTTTATAAATTCATTCAATGTTTTTGAAGGAATTATAAGCTGTTTAGCATGGTTATCTTTGTTATCAATAGTTTCACGAACTCTTGCAAGACGATTTCCGTCAGTTGATGCAATTTCCAAAATATTTTGAGAAATATCACATACTATACCTGATAACAGATTGCTTGTTTCATAACTTGCAGCTGCAAAACCTGCTTGTTTAACAGCTTTTACAAAAGGTCTGATTTCAATTTCAAACCCTTCCTCTTCCTTGACATCAACAGAAGAAAATTCTCTAGGAAATTCTGCTGCAGAAATACCGATAATATCAAATTTTGAATTTTGGCAAGTTATATTAACTGTTGTGTCTCCTTCATTCATTTCAAATGTAATTAGTTTATCACCTAATTTAGAAACAATTTCATTTAATGTTTTTGAAGGCAGTGTTATTTTACCATCTTCTTCAACCTGAGCGTCAACTTCTGCAATTACAGTTAAATCTAAATCTGTCGCAACAAGTCTTACCGTGCTTTTATCAATGGTTTCAATAAGTATATTTAAAAGCACCGGCTGCAGCGCTTTCATAGATGTAGCTCTTTCAACTATTTTAATACCATTATACAAATCATCTTTTTTTACAATAAATTTCATACTTAATACTCCCGACTTATTAACCTATATAAAAATTATACTCATTCAAACTTCAAAAAAAACAGAATAATACAAAAAGTTTACTTTAAGTTTTTAACAAAAATTTTTCTATTAATTATTATATAAATAATAATATATAAATATTTAATAATAATAAGCAGTTAATATTTGTAGAAAAGTACCGGAAAATATTGTTATAATTACATTTTTGTTGTCAATAAATTTGTAGAAAAAAAGATAATAAAAATATAAAAATAGTAGAAAACTCAAAATTGAAAATAAATCTGTAGAAAACTCATGAATTTTCTACTATTTATAAAATACTTTTCTACAAAAAACGGTAATTTTTATACATCTTATTTTGCTGATTAAATTTAATAAAAAGCTTGACAAATATTATTTTTTATGTTATAAAGTGTGTGGGGTAAATGTATATTTATAAGTCTTGTCAAATGACGAGACTTTCTTTTTCGGAAAATGGTCAGTTTTTGGGAATATAATTCTTTTGTAAAAATAATGTTACAAAGCATATTTTTTGTTAAAGTTTTTGGATAAATTTACCGAGATTAAATTTACAGACAGAACAATAAATAATTGGAGGTAAATTTTTAACATGGATTTAAAAACTGAAAATGTTACAGTTCTTGACTGTAACACAGTCGCCAACGGTCTTTTAAAAGAACTAACCGATATTGACGCAATTGAGAGGGCGCTTAACACAGAATTAAGTTCCGCAGATTTGTTAAGAATTGACAGTGCAATATTATCAAATCTAAGGAAAACAAAAGATTTTTCACGAAATTTATTACACCAGCTGGAACAGGGCAAATTTGAAACAGTGGCAGTGAAACCTCCAAAATCTTTAGATTTTGAGTTAAAACAAATTCAAGAAAATGCTATGATTGATATTACATTACCCTTGCAGAATATGTTTGATGAAATGGTGAATTATGTGTCTGAAGCATTAGTTTAAGTTAATAAAAATAAGGAGCAATGAAAATGAAAAAAGTACAAGAATTAGATGCGTTAGAAATTGATTTTTCTAAAATTACCCCTATTGAAGATGTATGTGAAAATCTTATGCTTTCTGAGGAGTTGTTGGAAAAGTATAAGATTGTAATTGATGAAAGCAAGATTGAACAAATTATTGCAGAAATTCCGGAAGAACACCGTCATACACTGACATTTGATGAAAAACTTGAATACATAAGAAAAATTCTTTCTTATGATGTCACAGAACCAATCAAAAACTTGTTTGATGATGTATTATGTTTTGTAAGTAAATTTTAAAAAAGAGGATTTTAAATCCTCTTTTTTTATTTCTTATCCTTATCTGAACGTTCTCTGACAGAAAGCTTTACAGGTGTTCCGAAAAATCCGAATGCTTCGCGCAGTTTGTTTTCAATATATCTTTTATAATGGTCTTTCATAAGATCTGCATTATTGGCAAATATCACGATATGCGGGGGCTGAATACCTGTTTGTGTTACATACATAATTTTAAGCCGTTTTCCCTTGGAAGATGCCGGAGGATTAAGCATATATGCTTCTTTGACAATTTTGTTTAACAAACCGGTAGAAATACGTTTGGTGCATTCTGCATAAACTTTTTCCGCTTCCGTGAAAATTTGATGAAGCCTTTGCTTTGTTACGGCTGAAATAAATATTTTTGGTGCATATTCAAGAAATGGAATATCATTAGCAATTTTTTTGCTGTATTGATTTATTGTGTTGGATTTTTTATCTTCTATTAAATCCCATTTATTGATGGCAATAATCAAACCTTTTCCGGCTTCTGTAATAATTGAGGCAATTTTTTTATCCTGATCGGAAATACCTTGAGTTGCATCAATTACAAGAAGTGCAACATCGCAATCTCTTATAGAACGTATTGCTCTATCTACTGCAAATTTTTCTACACCCCAGTCTACTTTTGATTTTTTTCTAATTCCGGCGGTATCAACAATTACAAATTCTCTGTTGTTATAAGTTATTGAACTGTCAATGCTGTCGCGGGTTGTTCCGGAAATATCAGAAACAATTACTCTGTTTTCATTTAACAGTGCATTTACAATAGAAGATTTTCCGGCGTTCGGTCTGCCTACAATTGCAATTTTGATAGTACTGTCATCTTCTTGTTCAATTTCTTGTGAAAAATCTTCTGTAACAAGATCCAGAAGATCTCCAACACCGCCTGAGCCATGGAGAGCAGAGATTCCGACCGGTTCACCTATTGCAAGTGAATAAAAATCGTTAACCATTAATAAAGATTCAGGATTATCAGATTTATTAACAGCAAGAAAAACAGGTTTTCCCGATTGTCTTAAAATATTTGCGATATCGTAATCAACAGGGTTAACACCTTCTTTTCCGTCGACAATAAAAATTATTTTGTCAGCTTCTTCACATGCAATTTTTGCCTGATCAAAAATCGAAAGCATAATTTCATCTTCATCACCCGGGATAATTCCGCCTGTATCTATTACAGTAAAAATTTTATTCTGCCATTCTACGTCAAAATAAATTCTGTCGCGTGTAACTCCAGGTAAATCATCGACAATGGAATTTCTTGTTCCAATAAGACGATTTACAAAAGTTGATTTTCCGACATTCGGTCTGCCTACAATTGCTACAATAGGTTTTTTCATAAGGTAATTATAACATGGAAAAAGTTAAAACATAAAACAAAAGTAAAATAAGAAAATGTAACGAAATGTAAATATAAATTAAAAATGCCTGAAACTCAGATATAATGCCTCATAGGATAGGATAGGATAGGATGTATTGCGCCCGTAGCAATTTTTTTTGCCAGTTTGATTTTACATGTGTATAAGACGTGTAGAAAAGAAAACAGAAAGGTAATTAATATGGTAGACAAAATAGCATTTACTCCCCGTGTACAAACCCCTGCTTTTAAAGGTATAGCAGAAGAAGCTGCTCCTGTTATTGTTGAGCAGGCAAAAGATGAAACTGATAATAAAGATTATTCAGGTTTACTAACCGGAACTCTTGCTGCACTCAGTGCTTTTGGTCTTGGTCTTGTGGCAAGAAAACCTAAAACTGTTGAAAAGGTTGTTGAAAAAGTAGTTACAGAAACAGCACATGAAGCTCCAAAAGCCTTCAAAAAATTAACACCTAAAGAACAGGAAGCAATTTGGAAAGCTGCTGCCAAAAATAACAAATATATGTATATTGCAGAACAATCTTCGAAAAAAACAACAGCTCTTTCCGATAATTTAATAAATGCTTCAAATCCTCAAATACGTTCAGAAATCAGTCCGGAACTGGTAAAATTAAGACATGATATGCAGGCACGTGCTGCTCTTTCACAAGCAGAAAGCATAAACAAACCATTTGAAACAAATGCGCAAAAGATTTATGAAAGTAATGTTCAGATGAGACCGGCAGAGTTGACCGGCAAAGTTTACACAGACAAAGAACTTGAACTATTGGAAGCTTTTAATCCGCAGGCATATAAACATAGAATGATTAATACAATTAACCATAATAACGCAGTAGAACGTGCAGAAAAGAATTCTATAGGCAATTTGGTATCTAATAGCGAAAGAGCTGGTTTAAACAAGGTAAAAAGAACCGCACAACGAAGAGAAAATATGTCACAACACCTTGCAAACGGTCCCCATAAAAATCAATTCACAAGAGGTAATTACTCTTATATTGTAGAAAACGGGAAAGTTGTAAAAATTCTAGACGGTCAAACAGAAAAAGGTAAAGTCAGAATAATTACGGATGAAAAGAAAATCGCAAAACATCTGGCCAAACATAAAATTAACCCGTTAACAATATCAACAAACAGTGAATTTGAAAATATGTTTGCCACAACTATCAATAATACTGCAGCTTAAATAAGTTTTAGCAGAATAACAAAAAAATTTTTGTTTTGACTTATAATATATAAAAAAGTGTGAAAGGTAAGAACATGAAACTAACTCCTATTGGTGCAACACCGATTAAACCATATTTTCGGGCAAAAGAATCAGCAAAACCCGAAATAAAAGAAGAAAATAACAAACAAGAAGAAAAAAAATACACCGCAAAACAAAATAATACAATGGTAATAGGAACGGCATTATCAACGGCAATTCTTGTTGGTTCGGTTGTTCATGGTCGAAACAAATGGAAAATAAGCAGGCTGGAAAACGAAGTTTCAGAATTGACAGGATGCAGAAAAATTTTGAAAGAAACCGAACAAAAGGTTAAAGATCTTACCACTAATAACGAAACACTTTCAAAACTAAACAAAAAATTACAAAGAGAAGCAGATAAAGCAAAAGAAAAATTTACGGATATCTTTGAAGGCGATTTGGCACCAAAAGATTTGCGTGACAAGATTTTCAATGGTTTGAAAAACAAAATTGATAATGGTGACTACGGCTACGATATTAACAATCCTCCTGTAACTGGTAAAGGCAGTGCAACAATCTATCCTGATGCAGTTACTCTTCCATCATCTGTCGGAACATTAAATCGAGCGGAAATGATAGAATTACAAATTCCTAAAATTGACTCTGACGGAAGGTTTAGTTATGAAGTTCCAATGTCGAATGAGGTTAAAATTACGCATGCCAAATCTGTTGACTTTACTCCGGTAAAATCGCAACCAACGAATATTTCGGAAAGTTATGCGGATTCTGTTCAATGGGGTAACGATAAAATTGCCCGCGATATATTACAGAATTTCTATGACGGTCACGGACAAACTCTTGACGGTGTAAAATTGCACTTTGAACCTTCAGGAAACGGAAAGTTTAGGGTAAGAATAGAAGGAAAATCGACTTATACTCCTGATAAAGCAATTTTGCTCGGAGAATCCACAAAACGAGATGATGCAAAAGCAGCCGGAAATTACGGTGAAGGTTTGAAAATGGCAACCCTGAAACTTTTAAAAAACGGTGGAGCACCGGAGGTTAAAATAGCATCAGATAACTGGAAAGTTACATACAGTCTTGAAAAAGGTAATCTTTCCGATAAGCGTGTTTTGTCATATTCTGTTGATAAAACAAATAAATATGACGGTAATTATATTGAATTTGAAACATCGGATAGACAATTGCTGGAGTCATTAAGAAAAACATTAAATCGTTTTTACAGTTCGGGAAATGCACATTTTAAATGCCCTGATTTTGAAAATGATATACTGGGAATTAAAAATCTCCCCAAAGGTGAAAAAGGCGGAATATATATTGCAGGTCAGAGATTTGAGTTTAATGGTGATTATGACGGACTTGACAATATTGTGATTTTCTTAAAAGAAAAACCGCCCAAATCTATCCTCGATCCATCGCGTGACAGAACATCATTGAATACATCAAATCTTGAAGATATTGCAAGATGGGTTGTGTATGGTAAAAGTATGTCTAAGGATGATAAAATAAAATTGCTAAAATCTCTTGAAGATTATTGGGAACATACATTTGGAGACAATTCTCCTATGGACACATTTGTTGAAATTTTCTTGCGGTGGGTAAATTTGGGTTTATCTGAGTCCCAGTTACATATTAAATTCCCCGAAAAATATGTAGCTTATTCTAATGCAAGTCCTGATCTTTTTCTTGACCTTCGAATGAAAGGTTATAAAGTGTGTAAAAAAGGATTTGCAGATCTTGGAATGCCAACAATACGCGATCTTATGGGTGATGCAAGAGCACATGATGTTGTTGTTCCAAATAATACCCAGAAAAAGAAAATATTAATTCTTAAAGAAGCATTGAGAAAACTTTCTCCGGCATTACAAGATGATCATTTTACAGCGTCTGAACTTGATACTCATATTTATATGTTTGATAAGACATCTCCTAAAGACAGTAAAATGTATTCTGATTGTAACGCTGAAGCAATAATTGATAAAGGTGTTTCTAAAGGATTTTGGATTGAAAAAAGTTATCTTGATCGTGCAAGATTTTCAGATGCTTTAGAAACAGCACTACATGAACTTTCTCATAAAGCCGGAGGCGATGAAAGTGCAGAATTTTCATACAAATTGACAAATGTAAATAAAGATGCCATAGACATGCTTATGAATGATGTGCAGACCAGAAATGAAATGCAGGCGTTAAGTAATCTTTGGAACAGCTTAGATTAATATCTCTTTACAAAAAATTAAAGTTTCCTAAAAAAATGTCCGATAACGTATTTGTAAAAAAGTAGTTTTTACAGAAAGGACAGGTATTATGGAAATTACTGGAGTATCCTCAAAAGCTTACACATCAGCAGCGGCATCTGTTGAAGAAGAAGATGAATTAAAAGAAGCGCAGGAAGAAAATTCTGCAGAAGAAGCAAAAGAATACGGCGTATCAGCAAAAGCTTCGGAAGAAAAAGATGTAACGGATTTTTCATCATCAGGCTATGATGAATCTGATGTGGAAGAAAAAGCAACTAATTATTTGAAAAATATTATGTTTGTTAATAATTTGACAGATGAATCATCTGCTGCATTACAGAACTATTTGAATACATTTGATGCAGCTGATTTTATCAAAAAATACGGTCCGTTTTCATCAACTGCCGAAATTTCAGCAGCAATGTATGCCGCTGTCGGAAGTTTGATTAAACAACAAGATGACGAATAACTGAATAAATAATTGTGAAAAACTCTATTGTCGTATAAAGTTATCCTGAATGTCAGATTGACCTCCGTGTTTCAGGATTCTGCATGACGACAATAGAATTTTTGTTATTTTTTTACAGATTTATCTGCCAGTTCTGAGTCAACCCTCAAAAATACCGGTTTGATATCTTCTTTTGAGATTAGCTTGCCGCATTTTATATTGTCAGCGGTTAAATCATCAAGCTTTGTTTTTAAATCAAAAGAAAGCTGGCGTGCCATATCTCGAGCAATATTCGGACAGTAAGGATAAATCAGCGCACAGATTATGCACATAATATCAAGAACATTTGTCAGCACCTGTCCGCATTCTGTCATTTTTTCTTCTTTTGCTAAAGTCCATGGGGCATTGTCCTGAACGTATTTGTTTGCGGCGTCTACAAGTGAAATGATTTCCTGTGAAGCTTCTGCTATTTCAAAGTTATCAAAGTGGTTTTTGACAATTTGGACGGTTCCTAGGGCTTTTTTAGCAAGACTGCAAGATCCTGAAACGAGTTCAGGATGACCTGAGAGTTTAAATTCAGGCTTTACCTCTCCGTCAAAATATTTGACAAGCATAGATAATGTTCTGTTTAATAGATTTCCCATGCTGTTTGCAAGGTGTGCGTTAACTTTTTCTTTAAAATCGTCATCTGAATAGTTTCCGTCGCGTCCGCAGGGGGCGGATGATGCCATGTAGTATCTGAAAGCGTCAGGATGTTCCAGATTAAAGCTTTCAAGTACAGATGTCGGCGAAATTACGTTGCCTAAAGATTTTGACATTTTTGATTCGTCAATGGTAATCCATCCGTGAGCAAAAATGTGTTTTGGAAGCGGCAGATCAAGCGCAAGCAAAAATGCAGGCCAGTATATGCTGTGGAATTTTAAAATATCTTTTCCGATAACATGTACATCAGCCGGCCAGTATTTTTGGAAGGTTTCAGACGGGGTTTCTGTGTCAAACCCGAGTGCCGTGATATAATTTGACAGAGCATCAATCCAAACATAAATAGATTGTTCGCTGTCGCTTAATACATCAATACCCCACTGAACATTTGATTTTGCGCGGGAAACAGAGATGTCCTGAATATCTTCAAGCTGGTTTATAACTTCGTTTGCTCTGAAATCAGGTACAATAAAAGTCGGATTTTCTTTAATATGTTTTATAATTGCATCTTTGTATTTTGTAAGTCTGAAAAAGTAGTTTTCTTCTTTAACAACTTCCGGTTTTTTCAAATGATCCGGGCAGAGACCGTCTTCTGTCAAATCTTTCGGATTTAAGAAGCATTCGCAGCCCTGACAGTATAGACCTTCATAAGAGTGTTTATAAATATCACCTTGTTTCAGAAGTTTATCGAATATTTTTTGAACAATTTTTTCATGATCTTCATCAGTTGTTCTTATAAATTTTGTGTAATCAATATCCAGAGCTTTCCATGCGTCTTTGAATTTTTGTGCATTCATATCGCAGAGTTCTTTTGGCGTAATACCTTGCGCTGCTGCGGTTTTTTGAATTTTTATTCCGTGTTCGTCAGTTCCTGTGAGAAAAAATACATCATCACAACGTTGTTTGTAGTGTCTTGCTATTATATCAGTCAGTATTTTTTCATAAGCGTGACCGATGTGCGGAGCGCCGTTAACGTAATCTATTGCTGTTGTTAAATAAAATTTTTCCATCTTGTTTTCCTTTAATAATTCTTTTTAAATAAATTTTATCATAAAAACTATTTTCGTTTAAATATTATATATCGGAAACCAGTGTCAATAACGACTTCTGGTTTGTAATTTTTCTGAACAAATCCGCAGAAATTCAGCGCGTAATCGTTACAGATATATTGAAAATAGTAGTCTTTCATATTTAAGTTATTAAAAATAATATATTCAGGCATTTTATTTTTATAATGTTCAATAATTTTTTCTTCTGTGAAAGTTTCTATATAAAGCGGTAATAGTGAATTATAAAAATCATCAGACCGTACTCCGGCAAGAAAATTTACGGTCATTCCCTCAGGAAAAATAACTGCATTTCCGTCTGCGTTATTCAAATATTTGATAAGTTCATTTGTACTTTCTGCAAGATCTTTTGCTGTGTAAACAGTACCTTTTGGGGTTTGAATTTTTCCCTCTGCATGAGAGAGCATGTGAAAATTTGCATTGATATATAGTATTGACGCTGCCAGAAGGTAAATTCCCGCAATTTTTTCAAGCCTTTCAGGAATAAATTTGAACATCAGCGCAAGAATTGCAATCAAAACAATTGATATATAATAGTTTCCGTAGCTGTAGAGAAGCATTACCCAGAAAACTTTAGCACTAACTGCAAGTGCTGAAATTATTAGTATCGCAAGGTTTGAGTTAATTTTTCTAAAACCTGCAGCCGCACTTATTAAAAGCAGCAACGGTAAAAAACCGAAAGCAGTTTTGATATTTTCGCTAAAAAACCACAAAAACCCGCAATAGCCTAAAATAGATACAATAATAGATAAGGTTTTGTTTTTTTGAAATAAACAGGCTCCGAAAAGTATTATTGCAAAAGGAATTGCGGTTTTTAAAAATAGCAGAAAATCAGTCGGTATTACTTTCGGATGAAAATATATCCCGCTGTTCTGGTAAAAATAAATTAAAGTTTTGCTTTTAGCCATTAAACCGGTTATCGCGAGTGAATTTATTAAATCACCGAATGAAAGCCCCTGAATAAACAAAATTCCAAAGCTCAATAATGAAGGAATTAAAAAACACAAAAAAGCTTTCCAATTTTTAAATTTTATTATAAAAAACAGTATTATTAATGCGTAAAGCAGAAAATCATATTTGCATGTAATACAAATTCCTGCAATCAATGCGCTTATGCAAAGCTTTGAAGATTTTTTGTTATCATTGAATTTTAAAAGGAAGTAAAGAGAATATAAAAAAGCAATCAAACCATATAAAACAGCCCATGAATAAGGAAAATGGAAGTTAAAAATACTTGTGGTTGTTACACAAATAGTGATTGTAAAAACTCCGATACAAAAACTCAAAAATTTACTCAGAAATTTTTGAGCAATAATATAAATTCCGCTGATTGTAAGAATTGAAGATATACAACCTGCAATATAAAGTGTTGAAAGTTTTGCGCCAAAAATTTTGTATAAAACAGCATTAATCTGATACGCCAGAGGTCCGTAAATATTAAATAAATCCTTGTATAAAATGCCTCCGTTTAAAATTTGTTCGGGATAATAAACCTCCCGCCCAAAGTCTATCAAAATATTTGAATAATGACCGCAAAAAAATAATAATCCCGTAATACACAATATCCATAATAAAATCAGGTATTTGTTTTCTTTTAAAACTTCTTTCATATTACAAAAATGTAACAAATAATTATATAAAAAGCAATTTTTATAAAATAAAAATTTTTATATATATGTACAAAGGTTAGAAAGGTGGTTTTTAATGTCTCCATCATGGGCAGATAATTTAGATATGTTAGCACAAAACGGAGTGTTAGAATTTGATGCACCATCCTACGTAACAGGTCAGTCTCCAAGATATGTAGGAAGTATCGCATATACCCCGTCTCCCTTTGTTGGACCTGCTCCAAGCGGTCAAAATCTTTCGCAGCCGAAAATTGATGAATTTAAACCGGCAGATAAAGGAGGCGGAGGAGTTAAAAATCCGGCCTGGAAAAAATGGTTGTTTGGTTTAATCACTGCCGGAGTTCTGGTTTTTGGCGGATGGAAATTTAAGTCAAAAATAATCCCTTGGCTCAAAAATTTACCTAAGACATTAAAGTTTGATAAAATTACAGATTTCTTTAAAAACAGTTGGAATAAATTGTTTAAGAAAAAATCCATAACCCCTTAATTAATCCTTTCTTTTTCCTCTCTTTCGATTTCGGAAGAGAGGTTTGTTTTAAAAATTATATTTAAAAATTTTTTTAGTGTAAAATAATCCTATGGATAAAAATATCATCTTAATCGGCATGATGGGAAGCGGAAAAACCACAACGGGTAAAGATCTTCAAAAGGTGTTACCGGATTTTCGCTATGTTGATATAGATGAAGAAATAGAAAAAAGCACACAGAAAAAAATATCTGAAATCTTTTTAAGACACGGGGAACCGTTTTTCAGAATGTTAGAAGCCGACAAAATAAAAAAATTTTGTAGAGAAAAAAAACTTATTATATCAACAGGAGGCGGAGCTTTTGAAAACGAAGATAATAGAAAGTTGATGCTTAACAATGGTGTTGTGATTTATTTAAAGGCTTCTGCTGAAGAAATTTATGAACGTATAAAAAATGAAACTCACAGACCGCTTTTAAAGAAAAATTTTTCTGTTGAAAAAATTGCATCATTAATAAAATTGCGTGAAAAAAATTATGAAAAAGCACACTATACAATAGATACAACAGGAAAGTCAACACAGATTGTAGTTAATGAAATTCTCGGAGTAGTTAATGGTTAATCTTTCGGTGAATATAAACTCAGAAAATACAAGTTATCCGATTTTTATTGAAAATGAAGAAATTCAACAAACGTTTAATGAAATTAAGCTGTTGCTTGAAAAACGTAACTATCTCGCCGTAGTTTCAGAAAAAGTAGAAAAATTGTACGGTAAAATTTTAAATATTCCGCGGGAACACAAATTTGTATTGAAAGACGGAGAAAAAGAAAAAAATTTTAAAAATTATAAAAAAATAACAGATTGTGCATTAAAAATGAAACTAACGCGCCGTGATGCAATTATTGCAATCGGAGGCGGAGTTGTGGGAGATCTTGCAGGTTTTGTTGCATCAACCTATATGAGAGGCATAGATTTTATTCAGGTTCCGACAACACTTCTTGCCTGTGTTGACAGTTCTGTAGGAGGAAAAGTTGCAATAGATACAGATTTTGGGAAAAATCTGGTAGGAGCTTTTTATCAGCCTAAAGCTGTTTTTATAAATCCGAAATTTCTAAAATCCCTTGATGACAGGCAGTTTAAAACAGGTATGGCAGAAGTTGTAAAATATTCTTTTATTGAAAAAAGCTGTAAATGCGAAGAAGAATTAAATCTTACCAATTTTTTGAGTGAAAAATATGAAAAAATTCTTATTCGTGATGAAAAAACACTGCTAAAACTAATTGAAATATGCGTAAAACTAAAGATTTCCGTTGTTGAAAAAGATGAAAAGGAAAGTGGGTTAAGAAGAATTTTAAATTTCGGGCACACATACGGGCATGCAATAGAAAAAATTACAAAATATAAAAAATTTACTCATGGCGAAGCAATTGTAGAAGGAATGAAGTTTGCCTTTAATCTGGCAGTGAAAAAGAATTTGATAGATAAAAATTACAAATTTTTAGCGGATGACGTTATGAAGAAGTTTAATTTCGTTGTACTTCCGCAATTTTCTCTTGATAAAATGATTGAATTAATGTGCGCAGATAAAAAGGCAACATCACAAAACATTGTATTTATTCTGCCAACTGACTACTCTGCTGTCGAAGCATTTGAAATAAATCCTAAGGAGTTAGAAGGTATTTTACAGTTTAAATAAAAAAGCTGCCATTTTTGGCAGCTTTTTTATTACAATTTATGATTCTACGTATTCTCTTAATCTTTTTGATCTGTTGGGGTGGCGTAGTTTTCTCAATGCTTTAGCTTCAATTTGTCTGATACGTTCTCTGGTTACCCCGAACAATTGCCCGACTTCTTCTAATGTTCTCTGGCGTCCGTCGTCCATACCGAAACGCAGTCTCAACACATCACGTTCTCTCGGTGATAGTGTGCATAAAACTTCTGCTAAATCTTCTCTTAAAAGTTCAGATGCAACTGTTTTTATCGGAGCATCAGCTTCTTTATCTTCAATAAAATCACCAAGACGTGAATCTTCTTCTTTACCAATCGGTGTTTCTAAAGATAACGGTTCCTGAGCAATTTTAATGATTTCACGAAGTTTCGGGATAGAAACGTTCATTTCTATTGCAAGTTCATCTTCGGTCGGTTTTCTTGAAAGTTCTTGAGCTAAGCGTCTTGTAACTTTTTTCAACTTGTTAATTGTTTCAACCATGTGAACGGGAATACGGATAGTTCTTGCCTGATCCGCAATAGCTCTTGTAATAGCCTGTCTAATCCACCATGTTGCATAAGTTGAAAATTTGAATCCTCTTTCGTGATCAAATTTTTCTGCTGCACGAATAAGCCCGAGGTTGCCTTCCTGAATTAAGTCTAAGAATAGCATTCCGCGTCCTACGTATTTTTTAGCAATACTAACAACCAGACGCAGGTTTGCCTGAACGAGTTTTCTTTTTGCAATTGCTCCGGGAGTTCCGCCTTCAAGAATTTTTCTTGCAAGTTCAATTTCTTCGTTTGCGGAAAGAAGTTTAATTCTACCGATTTCTCTTAAATATAATCTTACCGGATCGTCAACAGCTATACCTTTTGGAACGTCAAAATCCGTTTCAGCATTTTCGTCATGGCTGTTCATCATATAGATATCTTCTAAATTAGCTTTGTTTTCCATTTTGGCAGTAACAATATCTTCAATATTGTCGGTGCTGATATCCATATTCATATAATTAACATTATCTGCATCGGCAGAAATAGCTGTTTCATCATCAATATCATGTAAGTCAATATTATCTTCATCCATAATGCTTACAATAGAGGAGCTGCTTTGTCTTTTTTTACTCATTCATTTTCTCCAATTTTAATCTGTTGTTTATCTTATCTCTTAGCTGCATTTGAATTTTTAGGGCTTCTGTTTCATTATCATTTGCGCTTTTATATAAATTTCTGATTTTTTCCTGTTCTTTTTCTTTTTGACACTGGTTGATTTTATTTATATTTTCGTTGATTGCTGTTATAAAATCTTTTTCGTCAAGGTTTTGGAATGTTTCTGAAATTGAAATTATATCTGTTATGATTTTTTGTGTTTCAGGTTCGTTAACAAAAGCTGTATACAGATTTTCAATCAATTCTTTCACATTATTTACGGTACATGTTAATTTGTCAATTGTAGATTTTACATTTATTAACGTTTCATCCGTAAACAGGGCGCCATCTGTCATTTGCTTGATTTCATCAAATGAAAAATGGTTGTCGGTTACAAGAAAAACGCTCAATAAATTTTTTTGCGCTTTTTCTGAAATTGATATATTTTTCTTAACAATTCTTTCAACATTTTTTTCTTGCGCAGCAGAATTAGCCATATTAAGTTCTGATTTTTTAACTTCACGCATAAACGCGTTTTCATCAATATTTAAAGTGTTTGCAATCATTCTGATATATTCTGATTTTACTATTTCATTGTGGATTTCCATCAGAAGAGGAATTATTTCTTTAACTGTTTTTGTTTTTTCTATAGGGGTTTTGGGTTTATCTTTCATTATGCTGTTTAGCTGAAAATCAAGCAGCAACGGGGCATGTGCCATGTATTCTTTGTAGCTTTCCGCACCGACGGAACGGATAAATTCATCCGGATCTTTGCCTTCAGGCGGGGCAATTACCCTTATTTCACATGAATATTTATCGTTGGAGGTTGAGATATAGCTTTCATCGAATTGTTTTATATTTCCCAGTCCTTGAAAAGCTTCTTTAATAAGTTCTGCATTTCTGTTAGTGGCTTTTTGTCCTGCGGAATCCGTATCAAAGGATAAATAAATCCTTCTTGACGGCGTGTACCTTGAAAGGAGCTTAATATGGTCAGCCGTTAAAGAGGTTCCGCAGGAAGCCACTGCATTCTCAATCCCATGTGCCTGGGCTGAGATTACATCGAAATAACCTTCCATTAATATAACGCTGTCGTCATTTTTTATTGAATCTTTTGCTGTATAAAGTCCGTATAATAATTTACTTTTATTATATATCAAAGAATCTGAAGAGTTCAAATATTTTGGCTGTTGATCTTTTTCAATAGCTCTTGCGCCAAATGCTACATAATCGCCAAATTCATTCTGAATAGGAATGATAATGCGGTTGCGAAATCTGTCAATATATTCACCGTCCCGGGATTTTACAATCAGCCCTGCTTTTTCCATAACTTCTTCTGAAAATTCGTTGCGGAATTTTTTATAAAACATAGCGTATGCTTTCGGGGCAACTCCGAGTGTAAATTTTTCAATAATGTCTTTTGTAATTCCGCGTCCGGTTAAATATTCTATTACATGCGTTGTTTCAGGTTCTTTATCTTTCAAAAGTCTTAAATTATAAAATTCGGCAGCTTTTTTACAAGCTTTTATCATTTCTTCTTTAAGCCCTTTAGATTCGGATTTATGAAAGTTTTTAGGCATTTCAAGGCCGAATCTTTCGGCAAGTTCTTTGATAACGTCTATAAACTCTTTATTCTGCGTTTTCATTATAAAGGTTAACGCATCACCGCCTGCTCCGCAGCCAAAGCATTTATAAATTCCGAGATTGGGGTTTACGGAAAATGAGGGGGTTTTTTCTTTGTGGAACGGACATAATCCCCAGTAATGACTTCCGTTTTTCTTTAGGATAACCTCTTTGGATACTACTTCGACTATATCCAGACGATCTTTAATTTGAGATACTAATTCTTCAATAGTATTTGCCATACTTCCATTTTATCATTAACAAAAATTTTTATCAAAAGTATACCTATAAGGGTAATTGATTAGAAATGTTTTACAATTATTATTTTTGATATGAAAGACCTGTTATCAACGTGGGTAAATCAGGATATTGTTTTTATTAATAATATTAGAGAGCTTAAAAATATTAAAGGTCTTTCATCTAAAAGGCTCTGTATCATAAAGACTGATTTTAAAGATTTAGTCAGGATAAAAAAGGTTTCTAAATATTATTCTGGTGTGAAATTTTGGCTTGCCGGGAAAAATATTTCCCGTCAAAATATAGTAAAAGCAAAAGAATTTGGATTTGAAAACGTTGTAGAATATCCTCTTAAGCAGGAAATTATTGATGATTTAATTAAACAAAAGCCTGATAAAGCTGCTGAAGAAGCAAGAATTGAAAAAGAAAACGCAAAATTTCTTGCTGTTAAAGGGCTAAAGGTTATGATTGTTGATGACAATCACCTGAATACTGAACTTTTAGCAGAAACTTTGAAGGCTCTTAACCTTAATTTGTCTGTGTATCAAAAACCGAAGGAAGCGGCAAAAGTTGTTGACAGAGAAAAATTTGATTTGTTTCTGCTGGATATAATGATGCCTGAACTGTCTGGATATGATCTTGCCGCGATTATTAAGAAATCCAAACTTAATTATAATACTCCGATAATATTTGTTTCAGCCTTTTCGGATACTGAAAATAAGGTTAAAAGTTACAATCTCGGTTCTTACGGGTTTATTGAAAAACCTTATAATATTAAAGTGGTAAAATCACAAATTTGCAGTCTTTTAAAAGCACATAATGACAGAGAACGTGAGGCACGCCAGCAGGACTCTTATCTTGCCATGGTAACTCATGATATGAAAGGCCCTGTGCAGGCTGAATTATCTGCGATACAGCTTCTTCTTGATATGTACGGGGATGATTTGGAGGATGATAAAAAAGAAGTTCTTGTGAATTTGCTTCATTCAACAAAATATCTGCAAAATTTGGTCGTGAATGTTTTGCAAAAATATAGATGCAACAGCGGAAACGGTGTTATTATAAATAAAAAACTTAATTCTTTTAAAAAACTTGTCAGTGAATGTTGTGACGAGACTAAGTATATGGCATCCGACAGGAATTTAAAAATAAAAGTTTCTTATAAAACATGCATTGAAAATATTTACTTTGATTATGATGAGTTGAAACGTGTAATAAATAATATTTTAACGAATGCAGTAAAATACAGCAGCAGAGATAATGATATTATTGTAAATATTATGAGTGATTCTGAAAATATTATATTTTCCGTAAAAAATTTTGGTATTGGAATTAATCTGCCAAATCCGAATGACGTGTTTGAAAAATTTACAACATTTTGTGAGTCTCAAAAAAGTGTTAATTCCGGGCTAGGTTTATATATATCTAAACAAATTATTGATGCTCATGGCGGAACTATCAATTTTCACAGCATACCTGATAAAGAGACAACCGTAACATTTACAATTCCAATAAATATTGAAGCTTGATGTAATCTGTTTTTTTCATATAATAAATATTATGAAATACAGAGACAATGTCAGAAATTTTTGCATAATAGCACATATTGATCATGGAAAATCTACACTTGCCGATAGACTGCTTGAAAAAACAGGTACTGTTGCTGAACGCGATATGCAGAATCAAATTATGGATTCCATGGATATTGAGCGTGAACGCGGCATAACAATAAAATTAAATTCCGCACGTATGAAATATAAAGCTAAAAACGGAAAAAATTATGAGCTTAATTTAATTGATACTCCAGGGCACGTTGATTTTTCTTATGAAGTTTCCCGTTCACTTGCGGCCTGCGAAGGTGCCTTGCTAATCGTTGATGCAACGCAGGGCGTCGAAGCTCAGACTCTGGCAAATGTCTATCTTGCCATTGAACAGAATTTGGAAATTATTCCTGTAATTAACAAAATAGATCTTCCATCGGCTGATGTGGAAAGAGTTAAAGAAGAGATAGAAGAAGTTTTAGGTATTGATGCCTCACTTGCGATACCTGTTAGTGCAAAAGCAGGTATCGGTATTGATGAAGTTTTGGAAGCTGTTGTAGATTTAATTCCTCCTCCGGTTGATAATTCGGATAAACCTTTGCGGGCTATGGTATTTGACAGTGCTTATGATCAATATCTCGGTACTCTTTGCTTTTTCAAAATTATGGACGGGAAAATTAAACTTGGCGACAGGGTTAAATTTATGGCGTCAGGCAAAGAATATGACGTGATTGAACTCGGATATCAGACTCCTTCAAGAGTTCAGGTAGATGAACTTGTCTGCGGAGATGTAGGGTATTTTGCGGGTTCAATAAAAGAATTGACGCGCTTTGTCGGAGATACCATAACCAATGTTGAAAATCCTGCCAAAGAACCTTTACCCGGTTATAAAGAAGCTTTACCAATGGTATTTTCAGGACTTTATCCGGTTGATAACGATGATTATGCAGATTTGAAAGAGGCTCTTGAAAAGTTGAAACTTAACGACAGCAGTATAACTTTTGAACCGGAAACATCAAGTGCTTTAGGGTTTGGTTTCCGCTGCGGATTTCTCGGGATGCTTCATATGGAAATTGCTCAGGAACGCCTTGAAAGAGAATACGGTTTGTCGCTTGTTACAACTGCTCCTTCAGTTGTGTATCATGTTTATAAAACAAACGGCGAAATGGTTGAAATAGATAACCCTGCAAATCTTCCGCCTGCACAATACAGGGAATATATTGAAGAACCTTATGTAAAGGTTCAGATAATTGCACCGAATGATTATGTCGGAACATTAATGGATCTGGCACAGACAAAACGCGGAATATTTAAAAATATGTCTTATATTGACAAAGTTCGTGCAAGTCTTGAATATGAAATTCCTTTGAGTGAAGTTATTACGGACTTTTATGACCAGTTGAAATCGCGCACAAAGGGTTATGCAAGTATGGATTATGAATTTAAAGATTACAAACGTTCAAAACTTGTAAAACTTGATATAATGCTTGCAGGAGAAGTTGTAGATGCTCTGTCTGTAATTTGTCATGAGGATAGTGCATTTTATATCGGGCAAAAATTAACGGCAAAATTAAAAGATATTATCCCGCGGCAATTATTTGAAGTTCCTATACAAGCGGCTATCGGCGGACGTGTTATTGCGAGAACGAATATTAAAGCGATGCGGAAAAACGTTCTGGATAAGTGTTATGGCGGTGATATTTCGCGTAAACGAAAACTGCTTGAAAAACAAAAGAAGGGCAAAAAACGAATGAAGTCAGTAGGCCGTGTAGAAGTCCCTCAGGAAGCATTTATGGCTGTTCTGAGTCTTGACGAGGAATAAGACCTCTATCTATTGCTACAATAGCTGCTTCGGTTCGATTTGTTACTCCGAATTTTTTGTAAATGGCAGTGAGGTGTGCTTTCACTGTCGAATCTGTAATGTAAAGTAATTTACCTATAACTTTGTTACTCTTTCCTCTTGATGCCAATTTTATAACATCCAACTGGCGTGCTGTCAAATCGTCTTTTTTCTTTTTCATCTTCCTCTTTTTTGTATTTAATTGCTATCTTTTTTATAACCTTATTACAATATTAGCAAAATGAAAAATTTTTGCTATTAGCCAAAAGTATACATTTCAGTGAGTGCTGGAAGATATTTGATAAATTTAAAACGTAACAAAATGTAAACAAATATGTACAAAATATATATTATATGCGCAATTTTTAAATACAAAAATACTTTATATAAATATGGAAATCAATTAAAAGGAAATTTTAAGAGATAAGAGTATTGTTAAAATATGTTACAAAAATCTGTAAAGTATGATTTTTAATTAAAGTTTATTAAAAAACATGACGATATAGATAATGTGAGTAAATTATAACCTTATGCTACAGGCAGACGGTTAACAAAGGAGAAAACGGAAATGAACAAAGTTAACGGAAACGGCGGCGACAAATCAAATTTGGAAGCTTTAAAAGCTTATTATGAAGCATTACAAACAAAAAAAGCAGGTAAAGACGAGAAAACAGAAGGTGCTAAACCTGTTGTAAATTTTAAAACAGAAAAAGTCCAAGCAAGTGCACTAGATGCAACTGCTGCTCAAATTTGGGGTGTTCAGCTTTCTAACATTAATAAATCTGAAGCTGCAACTACAAAAAGAATAGAACAGTATTTTAATACCCCGTTTATGGAATCATTGGATGAGTTGCAGGGAATTGAACCTGATTTTGCTCAATATGCAATGGCGAATATCAAAGGGGTAGATCCTGATAAACTTGCAAAATATATGGATAAACCTTTAGGAGAAGAAACAGCCGCAGGCGTTACGGAATTTTTAGACGCATTAGTTTAACTTATAAATATAAACATTTACTCACACTAAATTTAAAGACCGGTTTTAATACCGGTCTTTTATTTTTATTTAACAAAATTTAAAACTTTAAACCCGCGTTTTTTCTTTTCAAGCTCAATGTCCGGAAGTTCATAGCATTTTATACATCGTGCTTCGTAGGTTTCATCTCCGCCAATCATAATAAGAGGCGAGTTTTTGTCTGCCGGTTTTCCGTCAATAAGTCTTTGAGTTCGGGTTGCATTTTCACAGCCGCACTTCATACATACTGCATGGAGTTTATCTACTCTTGTTGCTATACACATAAGTTCCGGCATACTGCCGAAAGGTTCGGCTTTAAAGTCAAGCTCAAGACCTGTACCTATAACTTTTTTGCCCTCATCCATAAGTTTTGATATAACTTTTACAATGTTGCTGTCAAAAAATTGCAATTCATCAATAGCAATAACTTCGTCTTCCGGTTTTACAACAGTCATAATCTGTATTGCATGTTTAACTTTTATCGCATCAAGCCATAGACCGTTTCTTGATTCTATATAATCTCCTTTTGAGCGTGTATCAATATCAGGAGAAATAACTTTAACTTTTCTTTTTGCAATAATTGAGCGTCTTACACGTCTTAAAAGTTCTTCTGTTTTGCCGCAGCTCATCGGCCCTGTAATTAATTCAAACGAATATCCAAAATCCATATCTTTTCCCAAATCTCTATATTTTTTACATAAAAAATTATACAACTTTGAAATTTATTTGAAAAGTAAATTAATGTAAAATTTTGTCGCGTAATTTTTTCAAACCGGCGCCGTAGAAATATCTTAACTGTTCAGGGAAGTTGTCAGCTATATCAATCATATACATATCATGTACTATCAGAGCTTTAATAAGAAAAACTATTTCGCGATTTTTTGTCCAGATGACATCCGGAATGCCGTTTTTGGGTGGCTGCGTCAGTCCGAATAATCCTTCATTTTCATCTGCACATAAAAAAACAAATTTTCCGTTGTTGTAATGCTCAAGCATTGGCACGCCTGAATGTTCAAATACTGTTCCGAAATTGCATATAAAGTTATCGGATTTTACTATTTTAACATCAATTCCGCGATTATAAGCGTCTAAAAGATGTTGTTCTATATATTTAAAATCTGTTGACCAGATTTCAATATAGATACTTTTTGCGGCATTTTTGATAATTTCAATAATTTTGTCATAAGTTTTTATTTTGCCTGTTATGGTTAAAACAGGTTCTGTATATTGTTCTTCTTTAATATCAGGTAATTTTTTTTCAAGAAAACTAATTGTTGAGTCAATTTTTCTTTTGTATCTTTTTGTAAGTTCCTTTGGTTTTATTGGGGTGTAAGTTACGGGTTTTGTAGTTGAGGGAATTGCGATGTGTAAAGCTTCAAGAGCTTTTAAGGTATCGTATGTTCTCGATTGGGGAATATTTGCAAGTTTTGCGATTTCGTAACCTGTTGCCGGAAATTTTTTCAAAAGAGCAATATAAACTTTTGATTGATATTCATTCAATCCGATTTCTTTTAATTTTTCTACAATTTCATCCATAAGATGAGTTTAGCGGATTTTTGGATTTTGGGCAAGGATATTAAGATGTTAAGATGTATAGAGGCAAAGTCTTTTACGTGCGTTTTGCGTATCGAAATAGAACCTTTGCATCTATCACGCTCTCGGGTGTGCTTCGTTGTAAACTTCTTTCAAGTGTTGTGTTGAAACGTGTGTGTAAATCTGTGTGTTAGAGATACTGGCATGCCCCAGAAGCTCTTGCACAACTCTTAAATCCGCACCGTTTTCAATTAAATGTGTGGCAAAACTGTGGCGGAAAACGTGAGGGGTAACATGCTTTGGCAGATTAATTTTTTCCACAACTTCATTTATTACATTTCTTACGGTTCTTGTTTGAAGCCTGTAGCCGGTGTTATTTATAAAAACCGGAGAATCTTCATTTTCAGGAGGAACCGGAAAACCTTTAGGGATTAAAGCTCTTGCACTTTCAATATAGCGTTCAAGATAATTTTTTGCCCTGTCTGTTACAAGAATAATTCTTTCTTTTGAACCTTTCCCGAAAACTCTTATTTCATTGTGTTCAAGATTTAAGTCTCCAAAGTTAAGACCGGAAAGCTCTGAAATTCTCATCCCTGTTGCCCAGAGTAATTCCAGAATAGTTCTGTTTCTGTAGCCTGCAGGTGTTTCAATTTTTGTATTATTTAATATTTGTTCAACTTCGTCAGGAGTTAAAAATTTTGGCAAAGACTTTGGGCGTTTCGGGTTTGTGAGGCTCATTGCAGGATTTGAATCAACTTTTCGTTCCCTGTATAAATATTTGTAAAAAGTCCTTAGTGAAGCAATTTTACGTGCAATAGTGGATTTTTTGTAATTAAATTTTTGTATAAAATGTAAATAATCACGAATTTTTGTAAAATTTACGTTCTCGCAGCTTTCTTCATCTATCCAGATAAGAAAGCTTAATATATCCGAACAATAAGCTTTTGCGGTATGTTTAGAAAAATTCTTTTCTGCGATTATATATGATTTAAAGTCTTCTAAATCCTGTTTTGAATCTGTATTTACACCCATATTTTTTTACTTCATTTATATTATTGCTTTTTTAATGATACTATTATACAATATTTTTAAAAGAATTAAAATAATTAATTTTTAACCCTGCAGGAGAAACAATGAATTATAAAAAATTAATATTATCATCAATTGTCGTTGCGTCAGTCCTATCAACTCAGGTTTACGCTAAAGAACTACAGGCACAGGTTCAAAAAAATACTGCTAATGCAGCTAAAACAACAACTGCTCCGGCAAAATATTCTTCACAGGTTTATCCTGAGATTTCAAAACTTATTGAATATAATCACTGTGCACAGGCAGATGAAAAAATCAGACAGCTTCTGAATTTAAAACCGACAGATATTAATCTTCTAGCACTTCGTACTGTTTCATTGGCAAAACAACATAAACTTGATCCTGCACAGAAAGAACTCGACAAGTTGTTAAAACAATACCCGAAAAATGCAACTTTGCATTATGCACAGGGGCTTGTTTATTTACAAAGAACAACATCTTCTGATGTTGACTACATTAAAAACACAAGAGCATTGATTAATTCTTCTATCAGAGAATTTGTAAACGCAGTTAATCTAAATTCTAAATACTATGAAGCTTATAATGCTATGGGTGTTGCAACTTTGAAACTCGGCAACAGAAATGATGCAATGGATTTATTTAATGCAGCGTTGAAAATTAATCCTTCATTTGCAACAGCTTATGATAACATCGGTGTTGTTGAAATGATGAACGGAAATCTGGATTCTGCGGAAAATTATTTTATGAAGGCTATGAAATACAACAGTCATAATCCGACTGCATGGTATCACATGGCTCAGGTGGAAACACGCAGAGGAAATTATTCAAAAGCTTTAACATGGGTTAACCATTCGGTGCATGTAAATCCAAATTCTTCACCGGCTTTGACTTTGCAAGGTGAACTTTATTTGAAACAGGGCAACCAGGCTGCTGCTATTAATTCATTTAAAAAAGCACAGATTGTAAAACCTGAAAACTCAAGACCTTATCTCAATCTTGCAACAATTTACGAAAATCGTGCAGATGAAGAGTTTGCTATGGAACAGTTGAAAACAGCTATTGCAATTAATCCTAACTATAAGGAAGGTAAATTGAGAATTGCAAATATGGCGCTTCATACAAGAAAGTACGATCAGGCGCTTGACTATTATTCAAAACTCGTCGGTGATGAAACTTATAATGACGAAGCAATTATCGGTCTTGCCAATACTTATTATGAAATGGCAAAAGAACGCGGTAATAATGAAGGTATAACTACTAACAAAGAAGTTTATCTTGCTTATGACTATATAAATCAAGCTATTGAAAAATGTCCTCAGGATTTGGAACTCCATCTTGCAAAATTAAAACTTGCAAGACTTGTTCATCAGGAACCATTATCAAGAGACAGCTTGAATTATATTGTTCAGGCAGCCGGTAATAACCTTATGGATAGTGTTATAAAAGGTGAAGCATACCTTGCACTCGGTAGAGAAAAAGATGCTGTCTATACATTTGAGAATGCAATTAATTTCTCAAATTCAGTTGACGATGATCTTTATCTGGCAGAAATTCTTGTACACAATAAACAATTCAGGACAGCAAGACTTGCTTTGCAAAAAGCGTTGATGAAAGATCCGGAAAATGTTATTGCGAAAAACGGTATTGCATATATTAATCTTTGTGAAACAAAATCAAATGAATTTTTTGATATTGCACAAAGAGAATACCAGCAGAACAATTACGCGACTGCTATTGAATATTGCAACCGTGCAATCGACTTTTACCATAACAGCCCGCAGATTGCAAAGCTGAAAGCAATGTCTTATGAAAAAGAATTGAACTATAGAGGTGCAATAAAATATTACCAGCAATATCTTGCAATGAACCCCAATGCAACTGATAAAGCGGAAATCGACAAAAAAATAGAAAAATTCAAAAATAAAGCTAAATAATTTCAACTTAAAAGGGATATGAAAAAATTCGATATTCGAAAAACATTTGAAATATTTTTGAGAGAGCCCATCAGTGTATTAACTGAAGGGCTGTTTCAACTTGTGAATATTGAAAATAATATATTTAGACAGAAACCTTATGTAAATGTAGATTTTGTAAATAAAAAAACTCAGATTACGGTTGTAAACAGCGACAAAATGTATAATCTTTTTCAGAGAGTGCTGTTTAAACAAAAGCTGAAAGAACAAAAAGAAAAAGTTGCCAAAAATTAATGACTGATTATTGTCACATTTTATATTAATTTCTGATTTAAGCTATAATCCTACTTTTTGAATGGAAAGTGATAAAGGGTGTTGGGTAGATTCTTTTTTCCGGACATTAATTTTTCATGGTATTATAAATTTATGGCTACAAAATATATGCAGGCTAAGTTTTTAATAAGTGCAGAAAAGCTTTCGCAGTGTCCGCCATACACACTGCCAGAGTTTCCGCTTCTCGGGCGTTCCAATGTCGGGAAATCCTCGTTTATTAATGCACTTGCAAACCAGAAAAAACTTGCCAAAACTTCCAATACACCCGGGAAAACCCGTCTGATAAACTTTTTTCAGTTTTCAGATAAATTTATGATAGCTGATTTGCCTGGATACGGTTACGCAAAAGTTTCAAAAGAAGCCCAGAACAGGTGGCAAAAGTATCTGGAAGAATATCTTTTAAAACGGGAGCAGATAACATCTTTAATTCAGCTTATAGACGGGCGTCATGAAATTCAGAAAAATGATTTTCAGATGCGCGAATGGGTTGAGGCATACAATCTGCCGATATTTACTGTTGTTACAAAAATGGATTACGTGCCCAAATCAAAGACCCTTAATGTTATAAAGAATGTTGAAAAGCAGTTTGGCGGTGTAGTTTTACCTTTTAGTGCCGTTGACAACAGATATAACGAAAAGATTTTTGAACATATAATAAAATAAATGACTCCCTTTTTAGGAGTCATTTCCTTTCCAATAAGTATTTGTTACTAAGTGTGTGTGATCTATGAATTATTGTTTGATTTATATTTATAGCTTAACAAACTGTATGTATCAGAAGAAGATGAACTGTCTCCGTAAAATACAGACATGTCTGTTGCACGACGATTATTAAATTCGTCTTCAACTTCCATTCTTGAGCAATTTACGTCGTATGCTGAAATTTCTGCGCTTGTAATTCTTCCGTCGTGGTTTGTATCCATTTCGTCAAAATGTTCAAGAATTTTTGACATTGTGCTTTCAGAAATCCCGCTTGCTCCGGATGCATAAAGCTGTGTTAATTCAGCTTTTGTCAATCCTTGAGAGGAAATTCTGTTAGAAAGATTGTTCATTTCGTCTGCCGTAATTACTCCGTCTCCGTCATTGTCAATGGAGGAAAAATTATTCTGGAGATATGAGGCAAAAGTTTGATTTAAAACCCCCAGATTATTTGTATTTGTTCTGGCTTCGGTCAGCTTTTCGAGTGTTAAACCGTTTGGATATTGAGAAGCCAGATAAGAATATGTATTTGTCAATCCTGCATAAACGCCGGATAAAAGATTATTATTAGCCATACTAACACCTTCCATTATTAACTTTTACTGTCATGTTAATGATTTTCCTTCAAAAGTCAAACCTCTATATGTATGATTTGTAAAAATATGTAACAGAACTTATGAAATTTCTAAAGATTTCTAATTTGTGAGCCGATATATAATTTGTTGACAGATTTAGATTTTAAAAAAGGAGTGTGTACTCATGGATGAAAAAAAAGTTGCGGATATGGAAGATCTTATGTTGGATTACGGCGAAATGACAAGTTTTGATTTTAATTCGCTTGATTATAAACAGGTTAGAGATTTACAGAATATTACCGATAGTGAATATTCAGGCAAACCTTACCCGTTCAAATACGGAAATTTTGATCTGGTTGATATGATTCATGCATTTATAACCCAGTATCAAAAAAAGAATGCATAAAGTTAAATTTATTTACTACAAAGGAGTATATTGTGCAATGAACAATAAAGAACTTTTTGAAAACAATTGTTTTCCTCTTTTCTGGTGCGAAGATGAGGAGTATTTTGAAAAACCTCAGTCAACCGTAGAAAGAAAAGATTTGCAAACTCTTCTTGCAGAGTTGGAGGACATAAAAAACAGAATAGATGATATAAGTGCAAGAGAATGGCATCTTGCAAAGCTTGTGGAATTTCACAAACGGGGTTTTGCCCGCTGATACAAACTCTGCTGTTAAGAACGGCTGCCGAGATTTGGGATAGTAAAAATTTGAACAACAATACATATTCGTCGAAAATTTCGACGATTTTTTTTATGTAAAAATAAAGCGGACAAATTTGTCCGCTTAAAATCAAATATGGTTACATAAATAAAAGGAGCCATAAATTATACGGGGTTGATATTTGGTTTTCCGGCAACGTTAATAAGAATATCAATTACTCTTGGCATCTGGCATTTAAACGAATAGTTGCCGTTTTTTAAAGAACATTTTGAACAATCGCACTTAATGGAATAGCATTCAAGTGCCTGTTCAGTCCAACTCTGGGTGATAGAACCCGATATTTCTCCGTTTGTATTCGGATAAAACACTTCCTCCATAAAGCCACTCCTGCAGATTACTAACCCATTTATATTTTAACGCTATAGTTATCAGGTTTAATCCTCTTTTTGATGTATTTTGAAATGAAATTTTAGGAAATACAGGTCGGACTTCAGCAAAACAAAATTAAATATGTCAGAGAAGAAGAAAACTGTTTAAATAAGCGAGTAAACATCATCTTCCATAAGGCTTTTTTGAAATTCTCCGCATTCATCAATCATATCTGTGAGAACTGAATATTTGGGAGAATGCAATACTTGTGAAATTTCTGTATTTGCATTGTAATCTACCACATAATAATCTTTTGTTCGCTCTTTTATTTTAATCATACCAATATCATCAAGGATTGAGAAAAGAAGTTCAAACACCTGATAAGATTTACCCAAAAAACTTGCACAGCGGCGAAGCTCAACTTTTCCGCCGTTGTTGTGGCAGGCAAATTTAAGCATGCCGCATACGGTTTTCAAAAACTCTTCATCATCAAGATATTTTATATCGTAGTTCATAAAGTGTATTGAAAGAGGTGTTGTTTGATTCATTATTCTGTCAAAAGTTTCTCTGTCTGCCGGATAGTCAAAAAGCATAAGACTATCGCACGGTCTTAAATTGTCGCGTGTTATAATCCTTGCAAAAAGAGCATCATACGGTTTCAATTTATCTAAAATGGGCTTGCTTTCTGCAAAAATAAGAATATTTTGCTTTGAATTTTTTACATAATCATTTACCTGCGGAAGTATATCTGTTTTTTTGCGGTGGTCATAGATTTTCTGCTGAGGCAGATTTTCTTCTTCTTTTAAAAATTCCGAATGGATATCGTCGATTATCAGCTGAACGCTTGTTATGCCGTTATATTCATTTATCTGCGGGTGAAATGCTAAATCAAATGTGTCACCTTTGACAAGCGATATATCGCCGTCTTTCCAGCGAATACAGTTAAATTCCGAAGTTCCTGCCTGACAGGTAAGCCTCAGGTGATTTTTATTTTCTCCCATTAAGCGTTTTTCTTTTATTTTCAAATTTTTTATCGCAAAAACAGGACTCGGATTGTTTTGTCCGAAAGGTTCAAGTTGTGATATCTCTTCGACTAAATCAACCGTAATATCATCAGGCATTAGTTCTAAATCAATATTGATAAACGGGTTTAAATCTTTTCCCTGTGACATTTCTTTAACTGTTTTACAAAGGGCTGATTTTACTTCGTCAAAAGAAGCTTTTTCTTCGCTAAAAGAGAGACCTGCAGCCATTTCATGTCCGCCAAATCCGTCAAGAAGTTCTGCATTTATTGAAATTGTGTCATAGAGGTTAATCCCCTTAACACTTCTGGCAGAACATCTGAATTGCTTTGTTTCATCAGAGTAAGTCATTAAAAATGTCGGTTTATAATACTTTTCCACAAGCATTGAGGCTACAATTCCGATAATTCCTATGTGCCATTCTTTATTAAAAAGAACAATTGCAGGATTTCTGTTTCCTTCTTTTTTGACCATTTCATCGGCTTGGGCAAAAATATTCTGGCAGAGTTCCTGACGTACTTTGTTAAATTCGTTGAGGGTTTGAACGGCCATTTCAATTTCCTGTTTGTTATCGGAAATTAGAACTTTTAAAGCTGCATCAACTGTATCAAGACGACCTGAAGCGTTTATTCTCGGGGCAATACCGAACGCAATTTGTTCCGATGTAATCTGACCTTTATATCCGGCACTTTCCAATAACCTTGATAGACCGTAATGTTTTCCGTTAGAAATCAGTTCAAGACCCTTTGTAACGTAATATCTGTTTTCTCCGATTAAAGGAACTAAGTCAGCAACGGTTCCGACAGCAACATAGGGTAGAATTTCTGATATAAATTCAAGTTTGTTGTATTTTTCAAGCAGACCTTGAGCAACTTTAAATGCAACCCCGACACCTGCAAGTGATGTGAGGCTTTCAATTTGTTTAGCCGTCAAATTTTCGTCCAGTGAATCCGGCGCTTTCGGATTAATAATCCCGTAAGCTTTAGGCAAGATTTCCGGTGCTTCGTGGTGGTCTGTGATTATAACATCTATTTTAAAACTATTTAAAAAGTTGACCGCATCAAAATCTGATATTCCGCAGTCGCAGGAAATTATAACTTTAGGTTTAACCTGTGTCATTACTTTAACAAGGGCTTTTGTATCAAAACCGTGTCCTTCTTTTTCCCTGTCAGGAATAAAATAATTTACGTCGGCACCAAGATATTTAAAAGTTCTGTAAAGCAAAGAAGTGGATGTAACCCCGTCAGCATCAAAATCTCCGTGGATAACAATTTTTTCACCGTTATCAATTGCACTTGCAAGTCTTTCAATGCATTTTTCCATGTCTGTAAAGGCTTTTGGATGCGTAAGTTTCATTTCAAGCGGGTGAATAAATTCATAGATTTCTTCATCTGTTTTAATCCCTCTTGAATGTAAAAGTCTTTTGACTAAAGATTTTTCCTGCCCGTCGTATTTGTTAAATATCCACTCTTTCATAGCAGAATTATAGCATAAATATTTGTGCTATACTATAGATAAGGAGATGTGTATTATGAAAGAACAGGCAGTTAATTATTATGTAAATCAGGGTTATTCCTGTGCTGAAAGTGTTATAAAGGCGGCATCTGATGCTGGTTTGTGTCCAAAAGAACTGCTCTCATGTGCAACTGCATTTTCAGGCGGAATGGCATCAGGATGTGTTTGTGGTGCTGTTGCTGCTGCACAGATTATCAACGGTTATAATTTCGGGCGTGAAAATTCTAAAGGCAACGAAGTTATGGCACGTGCAAATGCTGCAAAAATTGTGGAAGAATTTAAAAAACGCAATAAGGTTACCTGCTGCCGCGTTTTATCTAAAGGTTTTGAGGGAGCAGAAAGAAAAGCGCATTGTTCAAAATTTGTTTCTGATGCATGTGAAATTCTTGAGGAACTTTTAAAGGTTAAAGTATAATGAGAAATTTTGATAAATTAAATTTTATAACAGCCGGTATGCCCCTTCGTACAGGCAAGGGAAGTTATCCGCAAGCATTTAAAGTTTTGGAAGATATGAATCTTGACGGTATGGAGCTTGAATTTGTCCATGGTGTCAGAATGAACGATGACCATAGAAAATTTGTAAAAGAAAAATCAAAAGATTTTGTTATAACTGCTCATGGTCCGTTTTATATTAATCTTAATTCCAAAGAAGAAGATAAAATTGATGCCAGTGTGCAAAGAATTATTGATACAGCATCTGTTGCATCACAGGCAGGAGCTTTCAGTATAACTTACCATGCGGCGTTTTATATGGGGACCGATAAAGAAACTGTTTACAATCAGGTTAAAAATCAGACTCAAAGAATTATTGATGTTATTGAGCGTGAAAAAATAAATGTATGGATTCGTCCTGAAACTACCGGAAAACCGACCCAGTGGGGTGATTTGGATGAGATAATAAATCTTTCAAAAGATTTTGAAAAAGTTTTGCCCTGTATAGACTTTTCACATCTTCATGCAAGGACAGCCGGTGAATACAATACTTATGATGAATTTTCAAGAGTTGTTGAAAAAGTTGGAAATGAAATCGGACAATATGCATTAGAAAATTTCCACGGTCACCTTGCAGGCATTGAATATACTGCAAAAGGCGAAAGACAGCATTTGAACCTTGAAGACTCAGATATGAATTATAAGGATTTGATAAAAGTTTTGAAAGAGTTTGGAGTAAAAGGAGCACTGGTCTGCGAAAGTCCGAATATTGAAGATGACTGCAAGCTTTTAAAAGATTATTATAATTCTCTATAGATTTACAAATGAAAATTAACTAACTCGCAAACTTCAATATTGAGTGCATTTGCAATTTTGTATAGTGTTAAAAATTTAGCATTTGTTGTACCATTTTCAATCATACTGATTGAACGCATATTAACATTTGCCATTTCAGCAAGTTTTTCCTGTGAAAGATTACGCTTTTTCCTTTCATAGCTGATTTTAGATGCTAATTTCAATAAAATATCTTTGTCCTGCATATTGTTATAATATTTTTTAAACATTGTCAGTCGTGCTATTTGCCTGTGGTATTTTTCCATAATATAACATATAATTTTTATATGGTAAATAAAACGAATTTGAAGGACAAATTAATGAAAAGAAACTTACCCGTTATGGAACTTTACGAAAAATTATCTGAAAAATACAAATATGATGATGAGGCTTCATTTAAAGATATATTTTATCCGATAATCCTTGATGCATTTGTTATGTATGCTCATATGGCTATAAGATTTCAGATTATCACTAATATAATAATAAATATTGAAAATAATCTTTATAAAATTACTAAATTGTTAAAGTAATCTAATCTGAATGAATGATTAAATTAAAGATTTTTTAAGAATAAGCCGATAGATAAAAAAAATGAGGCATCCTATATGTTTAACAATGTAAATAATCCTTTCGGGAACAGAGCAATATCTTCTTCTACATCTTCTGACAGCAACGGCAGACGCCAGAAAGAGGATCCAAAAGAAGAATTGAAAAAATATATTGACGAAGATGAGCCGGATGAGGTTTTAATCGGCGGTCAGCCGATTTTGACAGAAGATGAAGTTCTGGCAATGACGCGTCAGTATATTGCAAAGCTTAAAAACGAGCACGAAGGCAATGAAAAAGTTCAAAAAAAGCTTGATAAGTATCTTGAGAATTTTGACGTTAAAAAGTTTATGAAAAAAAATCCTAATATGACAAGTCCTGATTTTTACATGGTTATGTACAACGAAACTGAAGGACTTGTAAAATAATCAGCCGTTAATGGCAAAATAAACTTCTTTCAAGCGTTTTTTGCTGATATGTGTATAAAGCTGTGTTGTTGATACACTGCTGTGTCCGAGAAGTTCTTGAACTACTCTTAAATCTGCTCCGTTTTCTATCAGGTGTGTTGCAAATGTATGACGAAGGGTATGCGGTGATATCGCTTTATGCAGTTTTTTGCCGCTCTCGTGTATAAATGTGTATACTTCCTGACGCGTAACTTTTTTACCGTGTTCATTTATCAAAAGCAATTTTGTTTGTAAATTATATTTTTGTAAATAGTAATCTCTTTCAGGCAAAAAATCTTTTATTGCCTTAACAGCTTTTTTCCCCAGAGGTACAATTCTGTCTTTTGAACCTTTTCCGGTACATTGCAGATATTTTCCGTTAAGGTTATAATCAGTTAATTTTAAGTTTACAAGTTCCGATACTCTTAAACCGCAGCCATACAAAAGTTCAACAATAACTCGCTGGAGTTTTGTCAAATTTTGATTTAATAAATTATTCACTTCTTCAATCGTCATAACTTTTGGCAATTTTTGCGGAACTTTAGGCTGTTCAAGTGTCAGAGCGGGATTTGATTTTATAATACCGTTTGTATTTGACCACTTGAAAAAACCGCGGAGGGAGGCAATTTTTCGCATTATGCTTGTCGGAGAGTAATGTTTTTCATGCAAACTTCTTATATATGAATTTATTTTTGTTCTTTGAATACAATCAAGTTCAATGTTTCCGCAAAAATTAAAAAAATCGTTTAAATCTCTCCTGTAAGCTTCAAGAGTATTTTCAGCAAGACCTTTTTCTATGTCGAGAAATTCCAGATATTCCGATAAAACTTGTATATCCATAAATAATTTATACTACATATTTAGTTTAATGACATTCAACGTTTATATGATATAATTAAAATGAACAAATTTAGAGAATTTATCGTTCTATACATGGTAATGTATAGTGTAGAAAGGAAAGAAATGAAAAAATTATTTTCAATATTAATGATAGCCGGCATGTTTTTAGCAACGGGTTTACAGGCATTTGCAGATGATGCTCAGGAAGCTTTGCAATTTTTTAATAATTATGTTACTGCTGCAAATTCTTACAGTCCAACAATTACAACAATGTATTCTCCGAGTGCAAAAATTATAAGACAGGTTGTAAAACCGAACGGAGAACTCGTTAACGTTAATACTGATACAGCAACTTATATAAGACAGATGAAAATCGGTCAGGCCGGAGCTAAAATGAGAGGTTACAAAAATACTTATACAAATATTTCTGTGGCATCTCTCGGCAACGGTGCTTATAAGGTAAGCTCTTTAAGACAGCCTAAAGGGGAAACTTACAAACTAAAAACTTACATGATAGTTAAAAAAATTAACGGAAAATGGCAGATAACAGAAGAATTAATGCAGACAAAGGAACAGATATTTCTCAAATATGCAAATAAAAAATAAAAGGGGATTATGCTTGATAAATTCAGATTTTTAACAGCAGGAGAAAGCCATGGCAAATGCTTGACTGCTATAATAGAAGGAATACCTGCGGGGTTTGAAATAAACCCCGATTTTATAAATAATGAATTAAAACGTCGTCAGGGCGGCTACGGACGAGGCGGACGTATGAAAATAGAGACGGATACCGTTGAAATAACATCAGGGGTGCGTTTTGGAAAAACTCTGGGTTCTCCGGTTGCGCTTGTTATTCAAAATAAGGATTTTGAAAACTGGCAAAATATTATGAGTACAGATCCTGATGATTATACGGAAGAAAAATCATTTACCAAATATCGTCCCGGGCATGCCGATTATGCAGGAAGTGTTAAATACAATCAAACTGATTTGAGAAATATTCTTGAGCGTTCAAGTGCGCGTAAAACTGCAATAGAAGTTGCAGTCGGTGCTGTCGCAAAACAAATTCTTGCACAATTTGGCATAAAATGTCATTCAAAAATTATACAGATAGGTCATGGTAAGACAGAAGAAGAATTTCATGCAGAGATTGACAGGGCAAAAGAGGCAGGCGACACACTCGGCGGGAAATTTGAGGTTATATATGAAAATCTTCCGGCAGGGCTGGGTTCTTATGTTCACTGGGATAGAATGCTTGACGGTAAAATCGCTCAGGCTGTAATGAGTATTCCCGCAGTCAAATCCGTTTCTATTGGCAATCACCATGCTTATAAGATGTTTGGAAGCGAATTTCATGATCAGATGTATCTGCAGGATGGAAAAATTGTCAGAAAAACCAATAATGCAGGCGGAATAGAAGGCGGTATGACAAATGGTGAGCCGATTGTAGTTACTGCTGTTATGAAACCTATTCCGACACTTAAAAAATCTTTGAATACAGTTGACTTGAAAGATATGACAGAAACACAAGCACATTTTGAACGTTCTGATACCTGTGCTGTTGAGGCATGTTCTGTTGTTGCGGAAAATAGAATAGCCTGTGTTCTGGTTGATGAATTTCTTTTAAAATTTGGCGGTGACAGTTTTACAGAAATTAAAAATAGAATATAATTTGTCTTTACAAGGAAATTGCTAACGTGATAGTATTAGCATATGTTGGAGCTATTCGTTACAGGGGCGGATAAAAATTCCGATAAAATATTTATAACTGCAGGACTTACTGCAACAATGCAGAGTCTCGGATATTCTTCTGCTGTTTATAAGCCGGTTGAAACAGGAGTTATAGAAAAAAACGGATTTGTTCAGTCACATGATCTTGCATTCGTAAAATTTATAGATCCTTATATTAAAACTTACTATTCATATTTGCTGAAAGATTATTCCACCCCACTTATTGCTGCTGCAAAAGAAGGTTTAACAATAGATAAAGACAAAATTCTTGCTGATTTTCAAAAAATTCAGGATATGAATGAATGTCTTATAGTAGACGGAATATCAGGTTTGACAGTTCCTTTAAATAAAGATTTTCTTGAAGAAGATATGGTAAAAATTTTGAATTTGCCCCTTCTTCTTGTAATATCTGCTTTGAAAACTCCTATAGATAATACTTTACTTATAATAAATCATGCAAAGGAAAGAAATATAACTTTTCGAGGAGTTATAATTACTGATTTTCCTGAAAATTCATGTGATGCTAACATAAAACTTATGCCGAGGTTAATAGAAGAATACACTGATGTAAAAATTCTGGGAATTTTATCACAATTTGACCGTAACATTAACCCCAATGATTTAATAACAGAAGTTTTAAACGGTGTTGATATTGAGGCAGTATTTAATATAAAAATCGCAAAATTACAATTGTAACAATTTTTGGATTACCACTTTAAAAATTTATTCTAATGATATATAATATTTAGATACAAATTTTAACTGTGTCAAGGTAATTAACTTATTATTCAACTGTTTATTTTTCTGTAACACGAAAGGATTTCATTATGATTGAAAAGGTTAGTGTTAAATTTTCTGCTCCGGTATTTCAAGCAAACGGGCAAAATTTTAAAAAATCTGTTTATTCTAAACAGATTAATGAAAATAATAGTAATTCGCGAGCCTATCTTCTTGCAGCTCTTGGCGGATTGGGAGTAGTCGGTCTGGCGTGTTTGTTTCCAAAAAATGAAATGGTAAGATCAGCTAAAAATGTTGTAAAAAATGGCGTAAAAAAAGGACAAGAAGTCATAAACACTGCTATTAAAAAAACAGGAGTTAATAAAAAGCCGGCAGGTACTTTGGAAACTAACGTTCCGGCTAAAAAACAAAATTTAAAACCTGTAAAAGAAGATCCAACGCATAATGTGATTAATGATATAGATATACAACATTTGAGCAGTGACAAAAGACAAATTGTAAAAAATGCTGGAATAGAAACAGTAAGTGCTGAGCAGCAAGCAGAATACAGTAAAAATATTGCATTTCAACCTATGAAGCCTGAACAAAAAACAGCGGCTATTCAACTGGCAAAAAGAAACAAAAAGCAGCGCCAAAAGAATAATGCAATAGGAGCAAGGCTGCCGGAAAGTATTGTTCAAAAACTTAACGGACTTTTCCCGAAGGTTAGTAAAAATAATCAAAAAACAAAGCTAATTCCGTTATATCCTAACGGTTTTACGAAATATACAGCATAATCAATATTACAATTTGTAAAATTATACCTTTTTAATATTTATAAAAAGGCAATTTTTTCTTAACAAACTTTTTTATAAATATATAAAGAGGTATAATTATTTTATGGATAAGAGAGATTTAACCGTAATCGAAAATAAAACTATGACTGAAGAAAAACAGGCTGAAAAACCGGTTTCCCGTCAGACAAATCCGATTGCGAAAAAGTTTGTCGAATTCCATAAAGAAAATATGTCTAAATTCAGTGTGAAAGATTTATTTAGAAAATGATATCAGAAAAACAGAAGCCCGGAGGTCAGAAAGGCAGGATGTCAGGCTTATTTAGAAGATAGGAAGGTAAGAAGATAGGAGGGTAAGCTGTTTACAGTAACTAACCCCTTCCTTCCCTAATTAGGGAAGGTTAGGATGGGTAACAATCAATACCCACCCCTTCCCTCCCTAATCAGGGAGGGTGAGTGCAACCCAAAAATTTCCCTCTCTCGGGAGAGGGATTAAGGGAGAGGGTTGATTTAGACGATAAGACGTTAAGTTCTTTACGGTTCGCTAAAGCGAACGGAAAATATCCCCTCGCCCCATTGGGGATAGGGTGTCCGAAGGACAGGAGAGGGGCTTTTAGAAGGCAGAGAGAAGGTTTAAAATTTATGTATCAGGTAAAAAATCAAATTTATCAGGATATGACAAAAACGCAGAAGTCTGCTCTGTGTAATTTTTTGCGCGCGCTTGTCAAAAAATCACCTGATATGAGCGTTAACGATATTTTAGATAAATTTCTTGAAGATGAAAGATATTATTTTGAGATAAATAACCCGCATTTTGAATTTCTTGAAAACTATTTAGATGACGGCAAATTTCTTGATGAAACTTTGTTATATTTGAAAGAATGCCGTAAATACTACGATTACAAGAAAAAACAGGAGCCTATAATTCAGGCGCAAAAAGAATTTGAAAAGAAAAAACGCGCGTTTTTGCGCGAAGTTAAAATGTCAAAAGAAACTCCGACAAAAAAACAGCTTTATTATTACGACCGTTTGTGCAAAAAATATAATATAGAGAAAAAAGAACTCACATCAAAGTTAGAGGCGCGTGACGAGATAGAGAGAATATTAAATGAGTATTCAAGAGATTTTGAAAATATTGACGGATAGCGGCATTGAACCAAATGAAGCAAATGTTGAAGTGAAACTTTTACTTGAACATTTTGCAAATTTTGGCACAAAAGATATTATCATGGGTAATAAATTAACTCCCGAGAAACTTGAAATAGTCAAAGAAAAGGCTATACTGCGCGCCAAAACCCGTCAGCCTGTACAGCACATAACAGGTTTTGCATACTTTATGGGAGAAAAGTTTATTGTAAATCCTTCAGTCTTAATTCCGCGTGATGAAACCGAAATTCTTGTAAGAAAAGCCGTTGATATTATCAACAAAAATAACTTTAAAATGGCTCTGGATGTTGGCACAGGTTCTGGCTGCATTGCCTGTATGATAGCGAAACACACGGAATGCCAGATTATCGGGCTTGATATTTCAACGGATGCTTTAAATACTGCACTTGACAACGCATCAAGATTAAACCTTTTCAACAAAGCCATCTTTAGAAAATCGGATATTTTTTCAAATGTGAAACCCGGTGAAACTTTTGATATAATTGTTTCTAACCCTCCCTATATACCGCCTTGTGAAAAAGAAAAAATCCAGACGGAAGTAAAGTTTGATCCGCCTGAAGCTCTGTTTACAAAAGATGAAAGAGGTTTGGAGTTTTACGAAAAAATTACCTGCGAGGCGCCTAAAATTTTGAATAAAGGCGGATACTTGCTGTTTGAACTCGGTATAGAGCAATCGTCGGATGTTAAATCTCTTATGGAGCGAAATGGATTTGGTGGTATTGAGATAATAAAAGACCTTGCAGGAATTGACAGAGTAATAAGCGCAAGATTAGAAGGCGATTAGAAGATAGGAAGATAAGAAGGTAGGCTATTTACGGTAAATAACACTTCTTTCCCTAATTAGGGAAGGTTAGGATGGGTAACAATCAATACCCACCCCCAACCCTCCCTAATTAGGGAGGGTGCCATGCACTTAGACATGTTAGACAATTCAAGCAACATGTATCATGTATTCGTGATGGTTCTACGCCGTCCTGTCATTGCGAGGAGGGCGTAAGCCCGACGTCGCAATCGCATAATCGTGGCGATAATGCGATTTTTCGCTTCGCTCAGAATGACCTAGCACCTGTTTCTGTCATTGCGGACTTGATCCGCAATCGCAAAATAGATACAATATGAATGAGATTACTACGCAAACTTCGTTTGCTCGTAATGACATGTGGTGCAGCGGCCTCTTGCTCGTATCGCGATAAACGGGACTTTGGAATGCTCCGCCGGCTCATCGCCGCCGTGTGCTTCCTTCGCCCTCTGCTCACTCGCGCTACGCTGCCTACGTGCGTAGTGCAAGAAAATGCCGGAAACAGTGAGGATTTCCGGCACATTACTTTAAATTTATTAAAGTAAAGAGGTGATGATTATATGTGATTTTAGTTTACATAAGTTTTAATTTACGTAGTCGTAAGGTTTGCTGCCTGTAGCTTTGTACAAGCTGATTGCATCTGTCATACATTCAACTTTTTGTTGTGCAACAAGTTTTTCTATTGTCAGAAGATTTTCCTGATACTGGATTAAATCAAGTTTAGAGATTGTTCCTTCATCAAATTTGTGTTCGCTGTATTTGTAATCTTCTTTTTCCAGATTGTATTGGTGCTCTGTCTGGAGCATTTTGTCTTTGTCGAGTTTTGCGGCAACAAGAGCATCGTTTACTTCCTGAATAGCTGTCAGATTTGTTTTGTAGTAATTTTGCAAAACTCTTTCATAAGCAGCTTTTTTCAATCTCAAATTAGCAATCAACGAACCGCCTTTAAATAACGGTGTCATAAGTCCGCCTGCAAGCCCGAGAAGCATATTTTTTGTAGTAAACAAGCTGCCTAAATCTCCTGCGTTAAATACTGCACCGCCTAAAATGTTGATAGACGGCAAAAATTCTTTTTTAGCGACTTTAACGTCAATTCCTGCTTTTTCTACCATTAATTCCGCTTTCAGATAATCAGGTCTGTTTGTAATTATTTCTGAGGGAATTTGAGAAGGCACTGCAAGTTTGTAATTGATGTCATCAAGCGATTTTCTTTCAAGAGAATTTGCATTCTCGGGGCTTTCGCCGATAAGTACGCTTAACTGATGTAACATTTGCTCTCTGTGTTTCTTTAATTCTATTAAATCGGTCTGGCCTTGAACAAGTGATTTGTTTGCTCTGATAGTGTCTGCAGTTGAAGTTAGTCCTTCTTTATTGCTTGCGAGCATCAAATCATATATTTCCTGTCTTATTTTTACAATTTGTTCCTGCAAATCAATCATTTTATCAAGATTAATTATATTGAAATAAGTTGAACCGACAGCTGACGCAACAGAAATATAGGCAGCACGTTCGTCCTGTTTTGAACCTTCGTAAAGTTTTTTTACTGCTTTAGTTTTGTTGTGGTTTTTCAGGAAAATATCGGCTTCATATTGCACAATAATCGGCAATCCGAAATTTATATCAGTGCTTGTGCTGCCTGGCATCTTAAACCACCCCGGGCCAAATCCTGCCACGGCAGAGGGAAGTTCGTTTGCGAACTGGGTCTTAACAGTCTGGTAATATTCTTCAACATTCAAAGTTGCCATTTTTAAATCATAGTTATTTATAACGGCTTTTTGTATATAACTGTTAAGAATATCATCATTAAAATTTCCCCACCAGTTCAAATTTATATAAGCGAATTTGTAATCATCAGATGTTTTTTGTTTTTTATTTTTGCTGACCATGCTTTTGAATTGTTTCGGGGTAGCAGTAGAAGCTTTTGCATTTTCTTCAACTGCGAAAACAGGCATGGTGTTCATGCTTATAATACTAGCTAATAATGCTATGGATACTATCTTTTTCACTTTTTTTAATTTCCTCATTATTTCCTCTTGCATTTTTACAATTACTATGTTAGCATAATATTGTTGTAAATGCAACATATTTTTTTTACAACATAATATATAAATAATAAAACAGATTATAATTAAAGTATGAAAACTAAACAGGATTGTAAATTACATTATACAGACAGTATACATTATGAACTTGAACAGACTTCGAGGTTAATGAAAAAGTTAACAAACCAGCTTTTTGAAAAACTGGAGATAGGTTTGACTATTGATGAATATGCTGCATTGGATACTGTTTCTGTTAATGCGGGGATTTGTCAGAGGGATTTAGCAAAACTTATATTAAAAGACAGAGCTAATACCGGCAGAATTTTGGATTCACTGGAACAAAAAGGATTTATTACACGATTTATCGACACAAAAAACAACAGGTTAGTAAAAAAAATGGGGATAACCGAAAAGGGTTTGAGAGAACTTGACACAATTAATAAAAAAGTGAAACAATATCTTGAGAGTGTTACAAAAACGATTTCTGATGAGGATATTGAAAGAGTTCAGGAAACATTAAAATCTTTCAGGTTAGAATTGGAAAAAGTAGTACAGATAAATATATAATTTAATAAGAGGTAGAAAATGGAAGAACAAAATACAAATATTGAAGAACAAAATGTTCAACAGGAAGAAGAAACAAAAGAGCACAAACCTTTTAAAAGATATATTGCGGCCGCTGCAATAGTGTTATTGATTATTGGCGGTGCATATTTTATACATGATCTTTTAATGTATCAGTCAACGGATGACGCTTATGTGGAAACAACAACAGTTCAGGTTGCACCGAGAGTAAGCGGACAGATTATAGAATCTTATGTAACCGATAACCAGAAGGTTAAAGAAGGCGATCTGGTTGCAAAAATTGATCCGGCAGATTACGAGATTGCACTGGCTCAGGCAGAGGCAAAATATGAAAGAATTTTGCTTGACCAGAAAAATGCTCAGGCTAATTTTAAAGCAATGCAGACAAATATTGATGTTGCCAAAAAAGATTTGGACAGATATACAAATCTTTATGAAAAAGGAGCAGTTTCAAAGCAGACTCTTGATGCTGCTCAGGCAAAATACGATTCTGCTCAGGCAAACTTAACAAAGGCAGAAGAATCATTATTATCTCAGGGCGGAAATAAAGTTGCTGATGCTGATTTGAAAGAAGCAAAAGCTTTGAGAGATAAAGCTAAACTCAATTTGAGCTATACAAATATTTATGCTCCTCAAAACGGAACTGTGGCTTCAAGACGTGTTGAAAAAGGTATGTATGTGAATGTCGGCGCGCCTTTGTTTGTAATTGTTCCTGAAAATGTCTGGGTTGTTGCAAATTTTAAAGAAAATCAATTACGTCACATGAAACCCGGTCAGCCGGTTGATATTAAAATTGACACTTACCCTGACCATGTTTTTAAAGGAAAAGTTGACAGTATTCAGAGAGCTTCAGGTGCTAAATCAAGCTTATTCCCGCCTGAAAATGCTGTCGGTTCATTCGTAAAAATAGTTCAGAGAATTCCGGTAAAAATTGTATTTACGGAAAAGTATGACACTGAAAAATACAACGTAGTGCCCGGCATGTCAGTTATTCCGAAAGTAAGAGTAAAATAAGTGAAAAGTGAAGAGTGAAGAGTGAAGCGTGAAGAGAAAATCGCTTCACTTTTTCACCCGTCACTTTTCACTCTTAAAAAGGATTTACAATGTCAGAAAATAATACAAACACCGCAGTACAGCAAGAAGAATGGACACCGAAAAATAATCCGTGGCTTATAATTATGCCTGTAATGCTCGCAACGTTTATGTATGCTCTCGATGAAACAGTTGCAAACGTTGCTCTGCCTCATATTGCAGGTTCATATTCAGTCAGTAATCAGGAGTCCATTTGGGTTTTGACAAGCTACTTGATGGCGAGCAGTATTGTTATTCCGATGATTGATTATTTTTGTAAATTACTCGGAAGAAAAAATTTGTTTATGGTGGGTGTATTTGTGTTTACTATTGCATCGTTCTTGTGCGGGGTATCAACTTCTATTGGAATGATTGTAATAGCGCGTGCAATGCAAGGTATTGGCGGCGGCTGCTTGATGCCTATGGCTCAGGCAATTACAATGGAATGCTTTAAGGGTGAAGCAAGAAACAAGGCTATGGCTGTATTTGGTCTGGTTGTTGTTGTTGCACCTATTTTGGGGCCTGTCATGGGCGGTTATATTACGGAAAACTGGTCTTGGCCGTATATTTTCTTTATTAACGTGCCGTTTGGTTTTTTCTGTATAGCACTTGCCAAAAAATTTCTTGAAGACCCTCCTTATGCAAGAAGACAAAAAAATGTTCATCTTGATAAATTTGCATTTTTATGGCTTTGTGTCTGGCTTGTGCCTTTGCAGATTGTATTTGACAAGGGTAATGATGCAGACTGGTTTAATGCGCCATGGATTTGCTGGCTTACTGCAATTGCCGTAACAGGCTGTATTTGCTTCTTTTATACTCAGGTCAAAGGAAAAAATCCGCTTATAAAACTGGATGTTTTAAAAGATGCCAATTTCTTTTGCGGAACTTCAATGTTAATTCTTTTAAACGGTGTATTGTTGGCATCACTTGCGATATTACCCCAATTATTACAGAATATGATGGGATATGATGCATTTACAAGCGGACTTGCAATTATGCCAAGAGGTGTCGGGGCGTTTACAGCGTTGGCAATTTTTGGCGGGCTTGGCGGACGCTTGAGTTATAAAACATACGGTATTATCGGGCTTTTCTGTATGGGACTCGGCGGATGGATACTCGGTTCTTTAAATTTAGAAATCAGTATGATGAATATTGTTATACCGAATATTGTTTTCGGCCTCGGACTTGTATTCACAATGATGCCTATTACAACTTTGTCCTGTATAACTTTAAGAAACGATCAGATGACAAATGCCTCCGGTTTCCAAAATTTGCTTAAAACAATAGGAGGAGCAATCGGAACTTCCCTTGTTGCAACTATGATTTCAAGATTATCACAGGTACACCAGAACGGACTTGTTAAATCTATGCACAGTACAAATACTATTTTTGCTGATAGATTAAGTTCTTATGCTTCATCTTTTATTCATCAGGCAGGCGATATGATGAATGCGACTTATATGGCAGGGAAAATGCTTTATAATCAGCTTATTGAACAATCGACGCTGTGTGCTTATATGACAACTTTTAAAGTTTTCGCAATAGCATGTTTTATTTTAATTCCGTTTATGTTTTTATTAAAGAGTGAGAGAAAAGCTAAAATGAATTAAGTGAAGATTAAAAATAATTTCGCTTCACCCTTCACGCTTCACCCTTCACTTTATAAAAAGGAAAATTAATGTCCGAAATAAATCAGCAAACAACCGAATGGAAGCCGTCCGTAAACCCTTGGATTATGGTAATACCTGTAATGCTTGCGGTATTTATTTATGTTCTTGACGGAACAATAGGCAACGTTGCATTACCTTATATGGCAGGAAGTTTTTCTGCAACAAGGGATGAATCCATGTGGATTTTGACAAGTTATTTGATTGCAGCCGGTATTGTAATCCCTGCGGTTGATTTTTTCAGCAAAGTTTTCGGACGTAAAAACTTTTTTATAATAAGCATAATGATGTTTACAATAGCTTCAATGCTTTGCGGGATGGCAAAGAATATTGAATTTATGATTTTTGCCCGTGTTCTGCAAGGGTTTGGCGGCGGCGGAATACTGCCTATATCGCAGGCAGTTATGATAGAAAGTTTTCCAAAAGAGCAGCGCGGGCTTGCGATGTCGGTGTTCGGGATGGGAGTAATTCTTGCTCCGATTATCGGGCCGGTTCTTGGCGGGTGGATTACCGATAACTGGACATGGCCGTGGATATTTTTTATAAATGTTCCGTTCGGGTGTATCGCAGCGCTGTTATGCCATAAACTTATTGAAGATCCTCCATACGCAAAAAGACAAAAGGATGTTAAAATAGATGTAAAAGGTTTTATTTATCTTACAATCTGGCTTGTCACGCTGCAAACGGTTCTAGATAAAGGCAATAATGACGACTGGTTCGGGGCTGTTTGGATTAGATGGACGTTTAGTATTTCTGTTATTGCCTGTATTTTGTTTTTCCATTCGCAGCTTACCAACAAACATTCGCTTGTTGATTTATCTGTTTTCAAGGATAGAAATTTTTCCGCCGGAACAATAATTCAGGTTGTAATTCAGGCTGTTTTGTATGCTTCGCTTGTAATTCTTCCACAGTTTTTGCAAAGTATGATGGGTTATACGGCATTTTTAAGCGGCGCTACGATGATGCCCAGAGGCTTTGGCAGCATGCTTGCTATGCTTATGACTGCTACTCTTTCAAACAGGGTAGATAACAGATTTCTTGTAATGGCAGGACTTGGCTTAATAGGCGGGTCAACCCTTGTTTTCGGTACATTAAATTTACAGATTTCCAATATGAATATTGCAGTGCCGAACTTTTTTATGGGAATGGGCATGGGGCTTGCAATGGTTCCGATTATGAATTTGTCTGTTGATACGTTGAAAAACGAGCAGATGACAAACGCTACAGGTATTCAAAACCTCTTGAAAAATATCGGAAGTGCTGTCGGGACATCTCTAGTTGCAACAATGCTTACAAGATTTGCCCAGGTGCATCAGTATATGTTGGTTGGCAAAACAAGCGAGCTTAATCCTGCATTTATAGAACGCGTTCAATCAACTGCAGGTGCTCTTGCAGGATATGCCGAGCACACTGTTGCACATTATATGGCACAGTATTCTATATACGGTCAGCTTGTTGAACAGGCAAATTTATGGGCGTTTATAGATTCTTTCAGGGTATTTGGGGCGCTTACTCTTGCGGTTATTCCGCTTTTGCTTCTGATGAAAAAGATTAAGAAGAGTTAATTGTCTTTTAAGCATAGACTTATTATAAAAATAAAAGTTATTTTATTCATAAAATTTGGTTAATAATATACGCATATAAAGAAAAGCGACATTTATTAAATGTCGCTTTTCCCAGGCTTCGAACAAATTAATTACTGTTTTTATGTCGCTCAAATTATTCAGAGCAGCCAAATGCAATAGTAATGTGTTCTCTTGGATTTACAGCGGAGATTTTGTATCCGCGCGGGTCAACAAGGTAAGCAAATTCGTCGCCTGTAGTCTGGAATAAGCCCATTGTACCTGACAGAGCTGTTCTTGTAACGTCAACAGGTGCTTTAACTGTTTCCCATAAGCCGTCGCCCAAGTTACGTGCAGCAGCACCGAATTGTCCCTGGAATACGTGGCCTAACATGTAACCTGCATCGTTTGATACGTTTTCAACAGCGTTACCAAGGTTAGTTACGACACCGCCGACTGTTCTGCCTGCGACACCGACTAACGAACCTGCAAGTGTGAACGGCATTTCAACAAGTCTTGCAACAGGGTTAACCTGTTTTGATTTGTTAACCTGTGCCTGTAAGATTTGTTTAGGTAATTGAGCTTTGCAATCACCGTTTTTGATTGATGTGAACGAAAGTTTCAAAGCGCCTTTGTCACAGCCTGAAGGTCTTATAACTTCAACAACCTGACCTGTTACGGTAGAACCGCAAGGATATGTTACGCCGTTAATTGTTACGTCTTCAAGAGTGTTTGCTCTGAAGTACTGGCCTACGTGAGATGATTTTGCAGTTAACTGGTCAATCATTTTTACTTTTAATGTAGGAATTTTAACTATTTCTTCCTGTTCAACAAAAGCATTTTTGTTTACAGGGCAGGCAGGACAGATGTTGTTAGCTGTTTTCGGGTTAGTGTCATAGCCTAATGCAACTCTGACTGTCTGCATCATAGAAGCAACTTCTGCACGTGTAGCTTCTTTGTTCGGCATAATCATATTCGGGTTAGGTGAATCTTTCAAAGCACCGTTTTCAAGTGATTTTGCAACCGGAATTCTTGCCCAGTTAGGAATAGAATTACCGTCTGCGTATTTGCTTAAGATTTCATCAGCCTTGCACTGGTCAATGTCGCATGTCATACCTTTTGCAATTGTTGTTAATGCTTCTACTCTTGTTACAGGGTGGTTTGGTTTGAAGTTACCATCGGGGTAGCCCTTTAACAGATCTTCATCAACAGCTTTTGCAATTGCAGCGTTAGCCCAGTTGCTTTTCGGAACGTCTTTGAATAAACCTTCACGAGGCATATCACATTTGTCAAGGTTGAAACCTTTAACAAGGATTGTTGCAAACTCTGCACGTGAAATATTTCTGTTAGGTTTGAAATAACCGTCAGGATATCCGACTACTACATCATTTATTGCTAATTTATCAATGTCGCATGCTGCCCAGAAACCGTTTGGAACATCAGGGAATTGGCATCCGCCAAGATTTGCGGCAGCACCTGTAGTCTGCATTATTTGGTTAGGAATTTCATAAGGTACGAAAGATTTTCTTACGGCATCAATAGAGTTTGTAGACTGGAAATCTATAGGGCAATTGTTACCGTCCATAAGTCTTTCATTTCTGTCAATCGGAATACCGTTGTGTCTTGTCGGAGCTTCATTCAGACAAGGCATTTGTGTAGCGGCTCCGGTAACCTGACCTTGAGAAGAAACGGTTGTACCGTTAATGTTTGACGAAAGCACTCTCGGTGTACCTGCAAGCGGTGTATCTGTTGAGAAAATTGAGTTTGCAGGCTGACCGATGTAGTTGTTGGTACCGTAAATTGCGTTAGGATAACCGTAAACCTGTTTCATATCTTTTCTGTCAGGTTTGCCTGTTTGCGGGCAAACAGCGCATGCAGGTTCCGGCGGCTGGTCACAGCTTATTTCATCAGGACATCCGCAGTCTGATTTTTTTTCGCATGGATCGCATGGATCTTTGCACGGATCTTCACACGGGTCTGCTTTTTTGCAGTCACAGTCAGGCAAAGATTTTTTACATTTTGTGCATGTATTTGGCTTTGCTGTTTCGCAAGGACATGCAGGACCGGTTACCACAGGTAACGGTTCAGCACACGGAGCCGGTGTCTCTGGTGCTTCACATGGACAGGCCGCCATTGCTTGATTCAAGGAACACGTTGCTATTCCAACGGCAATTGCAGCTGCCACAGTAAGTTTTTTAATAGTCATTTTTACCTC
>CALUVW010000002.1 GCA_944324315.1 Candidatus Gastranaerophilales bacterium
GCTGTACAGAAAGTTATTGAAAAGAACACTGAATCGACTTTCAAAACATTCGGGTAAGCTAACTTGCTAAAAGTATTCAAGGGCTTTAATAAAGATAGAACAGATAGAACGTTACCGTTACGGATTAATAAGAAAACTCCGTAAAAGTAATTTGGACGATTACATAGATTTTTGTTTCCTTTCCCTTTTTTCCCTGACGACTAAATTAAGTCGTTTTTTTTTGTGCTAAAATAAGAAAAAAGGAGTGTGGAAATATGGGGCAGACTTTAGCAGAAAAAATTATATCTGAACACGCCGGCAAAAAAGTTAAAGCCGGTGAACTTGTTATTGCAAATGTTGATGTTACTGCAGTTCAAGACGGAACCGGACCTTTAACAGTTCAAGAATTTAAAAAACTCGGAAAAACAAAACTTAATAACCCTGAAAGGACAATACTTTTTATAGATCATGCTTCACCAAGTCCGAGGAAAGAACTTTCTAACACTCATACAGTACTACGAAACTTCTCTAAAGAATACGGCGCAATCTTGTCTGACGTAGGTGCTGGAGTATGCCACCAAAGACTTATTGAATCCTTTGTAAATCCATGCGAAATTCTTGTAGGCGCTGATTCACATACCTGCACATCAGGAGCACTCGGGGCATTTGCAACAGGTATGGGGTCAACTGATATCGCAGTTGCTATGGCTCTCGGTAAAACATGGCTAAAAGTACCGGCTACATTTAAAATTGAAGTTAACGGAAAATTTAAAGACGGAATTTGTTCCAAAGACTTAATGCTTCATATTATCGGCTTGATAGGTGCTGACGGAGCCACATATAAGGCTCTTGAATTTTGCGGAGACACAATAGACAATATGACTATGTCAGAACGATTTACATTAGCCAATATGGCAGTCGAAGCAGGAGCCAAAGCAGGACTTTTTGTTGCCGATGAAAAAACTAAAGAATTTTTAGCAGAACACGGGCGTTCAGACAAATTCAGAAGTTTAAAACCTGATGCAGATGCCATTTATGAACGAATTATTAAAATTAATGCCGGAGATATTAAACATACGGTATCCTGCCCGCATACTGTTGATAATACCAAAACAGTTGAAGAACTATCAAATATAAAAGTTAATCAAGTATTCGTCGGAACCTGCACAAACGGAAGAATTGAGGACTTAAGAATTGTCGCCCAAATATTAAAAAACAAAAAAGTTAATCATGATGTCAGAATGTTAATTTGTCCGGCATCTAAAGAAATTTATTTAAAAGCACTCGATGAAGGACTTATAACTACTTTTGTAGAAGCAAATGCAACAATTTTACCTCCCGGATGCGGTCCATGTGTCGGAGTACATGCCGGAACTCTTGCCGACGGAGAAGTTTGCCTTGCGACTCAAAACAGAAATTTCAGAGGAAGAATGGGAAACGTTGAAGGACAAATTTATCTAGCATCCCCCTATGTTGCGGCTTATACGGCTTTAAGAGGACATATTTGCGCAAAATAGTTATAATTCTTAATAAAAAAATATAATCCACTGGTTATGTAATAAGGAATGAGCATTTCCTGTCATAAATTTTTTACTATAGATTTAAGGAGAAGTTTATGTCAGGCAACAAGCTGCAATATAAAAAAATGCCTTTGGAAGAACTCGTTGTACTGTCACAGCAAAACGATTTTAAGGCGCTTGAAGAATTAATCAAACGTGAACAAAAAAATGTATTTGCAGCTTTTTCATATCTTTGTAAAAAGCGGGAAAACGTTTCTGATTTGACACAGGAAGCACTGCTTCGCGTTGCAAAAAATATTCAAAATCTTAAAAATCCCAAATTATTTAAAAGCTGGTTAAATCAAATTATTACTAATTTATTCTACGATGAACTAAGAAAGTCTCAAAGAAAAGCAGAAACAATATCACTTGATGAAGAAACTGATGAAAGCATTCCTATAAAATTCCAATTGACTGACAAAAAATGTAAACCACACGAAAAATGTATCTCATCAGAATTAGAAAAAATTATAAAAAACGCTATACAAGAACTTCCTGAACAATTTAGGATAGCAATCGTGTTAAGAGAATTTCAAGGTTTGAGTTATGAAGAAATAGCCGAAGCAACACACTCAAGCATCGGTACCGTAAAATCAAGAATTGCAAGAGCCAGAGGCAAACTGCAGGAAGATTTAAAAGCTTATATCTAAAGGAGTAAAACTTTATGACAAATCATCAATTATCATGTGAACAGGTTAACGCACTACTGAATTTTTATGTAGAAGAAAAATTAAGCACAAAACTGTCAGGATATATAGAAGAACATCTTAAAAACTGTCCTGAATGTATGGCAAAATATCTTCAAATGAAAAATATGCTCAATAAATTTATTGATATACAAAATGAAGAAATCGAAAATCCCTATGCAACTAAACAGTATGAAGATTTTAAATTAAATTTATCAGCATATATAGATAATGAATTAAACGATTTTGATAACATCAAAATAAAAAAAATTGCAATATCAAACCCTCTGGCAAGACAGGATCTTGAAAATATATACACTTTTAAAAAAATGATTTTATCATCTTATGAAAAAACTAAAAATGATTTTAAAAACGATTTTTCAAAAAATGTACTCTGCCACCTGCAGCATCGACAAGATATAAATGAAAAAAAACTTGATCCATTTTTCAAACTTACTGCAGCATTTTTTGTAATGATAACCTGCATTGTTGCAGGTATAATAAGAATATTATATTTTTAAATTTCCGGATGAATACTTAACAGATGCCATTTTTTGATATGCATCCATAGATAAAGCAGGCGTTTTTGAAAATCTTGTTTCTTCTTGAGTTTTATTTTTCGACATTATATCTTTTTGTGTTTTTGAAGCATATTGATTTCTTAAAACAGGAGTAATAATATTGCAGGAAATAATAGAACCGACTGTACTTGCAACAACATCTACTCCGTTTTTAAAATTCTTATATTCTTTTTTTATTTCAGGAAAATCATTACCTATGTTAGAATTGATATTACCTATATATTTTGCAGGATCAATGCCTTTTTCCTTAATAAAATTCCTTATATTTTTTGTTGAAAGTTTACCTGTTGAAACAAGCTTTGATGCTACATTCTTAAATGAACTTGTGACAATATAAAATGATGCTATATTTATGAATGCATCAGCAGTTTCCTGAGGAATCAAAAACCATTTTTCTTTTTTGGATATCTTATCGTTTATTAAAACAGCAGTAACTTGTGCAATCGCAGATAAAATCCAGCCTAAAACACCTGTATGTACAAGCATTGTTCCGGGATTTTCACCGTAATTTTTATACAAATATGTTTTTGCTTTAGAACATAAATTTGCTAGAGAAGTCATTTCTTATCCTCCTCTTGATGCTTAATAAACATATTTGTTAAAAATTTAGTCAAAGGCACATCTATTAAAAAGTTTGTAAATACCATGACGCCAAGAGCAACAACAGTCCCCATGGCATTTCTATATTGTTCGAATGCTTCAGTTGTATTATCAGTAATACCTTTAGGTGTAAATAGTGATTTGTATTTAGGAACTCCTTTGGCAGGAATCTGCGAAAATGCTTTTATTGCTTTAATACAACCGTATCTGATAAAAAAGCCGGTAAATGTTCCTGCAATTATTTTAGCAATTGTCCTTGCAACAGAAACTTTCCGCGTTTTCTCGTCAACAGATTTGTTATGCGCATCAATAAAGGGTTGTGTAACAAGAGCAGTAACACCTAGAGCCAGACGCTGTTTATCAGATGAAAAATTTTTGCCAAGATAATCCATTGATTTTATAAATTTTTCATTTATGCATACTTTATCAGGCAAAACATTTAATGCTTTTTGCTCAACATGCCGGGCTGTTTTTGCCGCACGCTTATATAACGAGGTATTTGTAATGAATGATTTTATACTGCTTATTGCCATAATGCCACTACCCAAATCAATAAAAAACGTAAAGGTAAATTATTGCCTAAATATCCCTTTATATTAATAAAGATTTACAATCTGTGCGATAGCAAAAAAAGCATATATCAAATATAAAAAAAATACTACCTTTAAGGGGAGGGAAATCAAATTTTGCAAACAGGAATAGTTTCAGCGGCTTATATATAGTAATGAGCCTAAATAAGTCCGGAATAAAGCTATACCTCTTTTAGGATAATATCTGGTGTAAATTCGTAAATAAATTTACACCATTATAAATAAATATTGTCATGCTAAACTTGTTTCAGCATCTTTCAAAAGTTAATTTCTAAACAGCTTCTAGAGTTTTGCACCTTTAGGAACAACCGTCACCCCGTTTGGAGAAACATGAAATCCGCGTCGTTCATCCTCTTCTCTATTAAAACCAATACGCGTATGCGGCGGCACAATAACATTTTTGTCTATTATGGCTTTTTTAATCTTAGAATGTCTGCCGATTTCTACATTTTCCATAAGTATACTTTCTGAAATTTGGGAATAACTGTTAACTTTTACTTTCGGAGACAATACACAACGCGACAAACCGCCCCCTGAAACAATACAGCCTTCAGAAACCATAGAGTTTGTTGCCATACCTACTCTTTCTCCCTCTTCCCAGATAAATTTAGCAGGAGGATAATTATAGTTAAATGTTCTTAGCGGCCAATCCTGTGAGTATAAATTTAATTCAGGATCATAAGCCAGTAAGTCCATATTAGCCTGCCAGTAAGCATCAATACTTCCTACATCTCTCCAATAACCGCGTTCTGTATCAGTCATTCCGGGGAATGAATTATCATTGAAATTATAAATATAAATTTTTTTACCGTCTTTTAAAAGCATTGGAATTACGTTTTTTCCAAAGTCATGACTGGATTCTTTTATTTCTTCATCCCTATTTAGTGCCTCAAGGAGAACATTTTTACTAAAAATATAGTTTCCCATAGAAGCGAGACACATATTAGGATTACCAGGAATAGATTTAGGCTTTTCTTTTGGCTTTTCAACAAAATTAACAAGCCTCCAATCATCATCAACTTCAATAATTCCAAATTCCGATGCCTCCTCAATCGGGATAGGAATTGCCGATATTGATAAATCCGCGTCTTTTTCTTTATGAAAATCCAACATTTGTGAGACATCCATTTTATATATATGGTCTCCACCGAATATACATACATAATCCGGATCCTCATCAGTTATATGAAACACATTCTGATAAATAGCATCAGCAGTTCCACGATACCAGTCAGAACCGGTTCTCATCTGCGCAGGAGCTAAATCAACATATTGATTTAAAAATGGTGATAAAGCCCAGCCACGCGTTATATGCTTATTCAAAGAATCTGATTTGTATTGCGTTAAAACTTTAATCTTAAAAAATCCTGAATTAATAAAGTTATTTAAAACAAAATCAATAATTCTATACCTGCCTCCAAAAGGAACTGCAGGTTTAGCTCTATCCTTTGTTAACGGATAAAGTCTTTTGCCTTCTCCTCCGGCAAGTATCATAACCAATGCATTATCAATTGACATGACTAAACTCCTTTTAGTATATAATATAACATTAAAAAAATAATACATCTATGTTAAATTTTGTATCAATATTTATATTATTTGCATTAGAGAACCTAAAAAAACATTAATATATTTATAAGAAATAAGGAGATAATATGGTTGAAAATATTAACGGCAATAAATTGCTCTATACAATCAAATATGGAGATAACTTAACTAAAATATCACATAAATATAATACAGATATTGATACAATACTAAAATTAAATCCTTATATAAAAAATAAAAACCTAATTTTTTCCGGCAAACAATTAGTTCTTGAAAACAACGAAAAATTTATACAAAAAGACGATTATAGCCCTGAAAATATGAATTTGGGAACAATTACTGTAAATAGTCAAGAAATGCCCCAATTAAATGGCAAAGATTTAAAATCAAATTTTTATGCAAATAATCTTACATCTCTAAGCTCTGAAACGCTCAAAGATGACAATCCGGCAACGAAAGTAGTTGTTGAAATACAGGCCGGCAAATCAATGACAAGAAAAGACAATGATACCCCCTACAGCATTTTAAACAAAGTTCTCGGGGATCATATAAATAATAACAGTACAATTATAAGAGACGAAACAGGCATACTGCTTCCTAAAAATCAATGGCTTGAGAATACAGATTTATACAAAACATTTATAAGCGAAGATGTCAATGGCGATAATTTTACCGGTAAAAATAACAAGCTTTTGCCACGTGGAGAAAGAGGAAATAATGTTCAAATACCATCTGTAGAAATAGACAAAAACGGAGTTAAATATTTTACATTACACGGGAATAACGAAATATTTTACTTTGATGAAACCGGTAAAAAAGTTAGTTTTAATAATAATGTAATTGGAAATTCGACAAAAATCCCGGGGACGGTACAGCCTGTTGTCAACAATACAAATCCTGAAACAATAGCCCAACCCTCGGTAACAAATTTTGAGCCGCATAATGACTATAACGAAAAAGCTTTAAATATCGGAGATTTTTACGTAAACGGGAAATCACAAAACTCTGACGGTTTAAAATCTAATTTTTATCAAAATAACGTAAATATATTCATGCAACAAACACTTAATGATCAATCCGCCGCAAGCAGACTAGATATCCAGCTTAATATCGGTCATGGTATAAACAAACGTGATACTTCTGCAGTGGATATTTTAAAGAAAGCTTTGGGGAATAACTATAACAAATCTTCTACAATAGAAAAAAATTCTAGCGGACAATACATTACAGTAAATACACCTTTAGAAAATACAGATTTATATAAAGCATTTTGCAGCCAAGAGGTTAACGGTGAGAATTTTAACAATAACAGTATAGTAAAAAATGAATCAGGTTTTAATCTTGTACAGTTTCCTGCTCTTGAGGTCGACAAAAATGGAATTAAATATTATACTCTGCACACATCTAATGGAATTTTGTATTTTAATGATAAAGGCGAGAAAATTATAACTGAATAGAAATCATCATATGATATCACCTGCGCAAATATATTGAATAGTATTATCATCTCGCAATATCACCAATTTCCCGGTATCATCAATACCAAGTGCTTTTCCTGTAACATCTTGCCCGCAAAATTTAACTACAATATTTTTGCCTAAAAAAGAGCATCTGCTTATATAATCATCCATAATGAATTTAAAGCCGGCACTAAAAAAATCCTCATAATTTGTAAAAAATTCTTTGAGAAATTTTTCCAGGAAAAGGTCTTTGTTAATATTATTAACATTCAATAAAATATTAACCGCTGAAACTTTTTTATCAGTAATCAGAGAAAGATTGTTTATATTAGAATTTAAGTTTACACCAATACCAAGAACAATACCGTAAAATTTTCCGTTTCTAATTACACTCTCTGCAAGTATCCCTGCAATTTTGGCATTACCAATCAAAACATCATTTGGCCATTTTATTTCGGGCCTAAGCTTATAAGTTTCTAAAATTTTACATAAAACAACTGACATATATTGAGTAAAATTTGAAAAAATATTACTAAATTCTGTTGATGGTTTCAAAACAATAGTCAAAAATATATTATCATCACCTAAATCTACCCATTTTCTGTCAAAACGTCCTCTCCCGGCTGTTTGATGATTTGCAGCTATAACTGTTTTATCTGATAAAACAGATATTTTTGATTTAGCATAAGAATTTGTTGAATCAATTGTATCTAAATAAATTATATTCATAGTCCGATTAAATAAGTCTGTTTTTTGCTTATAGTAAAACAAACAAAAAAAATTTGCGATTTTTTTTTCAGGGAGTTAAAATAAATTTGTAAGGGAGAGAATCTATCATGGAACATTGGATTTACACATTCAATCTAGGAGGTCACTTAATAAGTGTTAACCTTGATACCATATTTACAATGTGGTTTGCAATGGCTGTTGTCATAGTTTTTGGAATTCTTGCAACACGTAACTTATCCCTTGTTCCCGGGAAACTCCAAGCTGTATCAGAAAGCATAATGCAATTTTTCTATGGAACACTTGATACAATGGTTGAAAATGATAACAGAAAACATGTTCCGCTCGTTGCATCATTGTTTTTATTCATTGTTACTGCAAACTTGATGGGGCAGCTTCCTTTGAGGATTATTCATCTTAAAAATGGCGGGGAACTTGCGTCTCCAACAAATGATATTAACTTGACCGCTGCTATGGCGATTATTGTATTAATATATTATGTATTTATGGGTATCAGGGCAAAAGGGCCAAAATTCTTTTTGCATGAATTGAGCTTTACAGGAATTGTAATGGCACTGGTAGAGCTTCTTGAAATGTTCACAAGACCTTTAAGCCTTGCAATCCGACTTTTTGCAAATATATTTGCAGGAGAAATTCTTGTATCTATAGCTCTTGGCGGGCTTGCATACTTTTTGCCGCTTCCGATAATGCTTTTTGAAATACTTGTTGCATTCATTCAGGCAACAGTCTTTATGATGCTGACAATAGCGTATATCGGTTCGGCAACAGGAGAAGAACATTAGTTACTTTTATAAAAGTATTAAATAAAGGAGAGAAAAAAATGGTAGACACAGCTACAATTTCACAAATGGCACACTTAGGTGCAGGTATTGCAATCGGTTTTGGTGCAGTAGGAGCAGGACTCGGTATCGGTTTTGCTACTAAAGGTTTAATGGATGCAGTTTCAAGACAACCGGAAGTTGCAGGTAAAGCATTCGGTTTCTTCTTGCTCGGTGCCGCTTTATCAGAAGCCTGTGCTTTGTATGCATTCGTTATCGCTTTCTTATTATTAGGTAAATAGTCGGAGAAAATATAATGGAATTTAATGCGACATTCTTAATTTCTGCAATAAGTTTTATTATATTCACAATTATAATGAATATAATATTTTATAAACCTATTGAAAAAATCATGGATGAACGTCAAAAATTTATAAATGACGCAAAAAATGATGCTTTTAATGCTAATACAAAAGCTGATGAAATCTTAAAAGACAGAGAAACAAGATTGAATCAATCAGTTGCTGATTCAAAAAAACTTGTTGCAGAAAAAGTTAATGAAGCAAACGAAACTTCCAAAGCACTTACGACAAAAGCTAAAGAAAAATCAAGGGAAGAAATAGCTTCTGCCAAGTCAAATCTTGAACATGAAGCACATATGACAACTGAAGAACTTAAATCTAAAGTTAAAGATTTGGCAGAAGTAATATCTTCTAAAGTAACCGGAATTGATACAAAAATTGAAAATCCGAATATTGAACTTGTAAACAGGATATTGAATTAATATGAACGAATTGGCAAACTTTTGGAACTTAATAGTCGAATCAAATACGTTTAACTTTGCAGTATTGCTGATTATTTTTGCAGTATTGTTCAAAAAATTGAATGTTTCTGCCGGTATTGAAAAAATTAAACAGGATATCATAAATACGCTCAATAACGTAAAGTCTGAACGAGAAAATGCGAAAAATAAACTTTTTGACGCTCAAAAATCTATTGAACATATAAATGAAGATATAAAACAGAGGTTGGATGAAGCTTCAAAAAGAGGCGAAGGAATTGCCAAGCAAATATTATCAAGTACTGATGAGCAGGTGCAACTTATAGAAAAAAATATTTCAAGAGTTATCAATGCTGAAGAAAAAACTTTATCGGCAAAAATGACTTCAAAAACGTTACAAGCATCAATAGAACTTGCCAAACAGCATATTATAAAATCAATAGCAAATAATCCTGAACTTCATAACAAGTTTATTGATGAAAGTATTGAAAATATAGACAAGGTGTAATCTTATGATTAACAGCACGGAAAACCAAATATCTACCTCAGCAAAGAATTATGCTGATTCATTAATAAAAGTCGGCAAAGACGGTGTAATGACTTATGAAAATATACTGAATGACTTAAATACGTTAAAAGAAATTACATCTTCGTCAGATGAACTTGTAAGAGTTATGGAAAATCCATCAATCTCAATTAAGGATAAGTATGACATTATAGACAGTGTTTTTGCTAACCAGATCAGCGATAAAACAATTAACTTTCTAAAAATCCTTATTGACAAAAAAAGATTTAATGAGTTGGGACAAATTATTCAATGTTTCAGTAATGAAGTGGATGACATAAATAATATTAAACGTGTTGAAGTAGTATCAGCAGTTGAACTTTCTGACGACAGAAAACAAAAATTAACCGATAAACTACAAACAAAATTTAAAAAACAGGTTAATATAAATTGGGTATTAGATGAAGATATCATCGGCGGATTGATTATAAAAATTGATGACGATGTTATCGACAACAGCCTCAAAAATAAATTGGAAAATTTAAGTAAAAATATAATATAAAGGGGAAATTATGGCACTTATTAAACCAGATGAAATCAGTTCTATAATTAAAAGCAAAATAGAAAATTATGATCTTCAATCGGAAGTATCAAACACCGGTACCGTAATTGAAGTCGGCGACGGGATTGCAAGAATTTACGGACTCCGTAACGTTATGTCAAATGAGCTTGTAACATTTGAGGACGGAAAAAATACTCTTGGGATTACATTGAACCTTGAGGAAGACAACGTAGGTGTTGTAATTCTTGGGGAATATACACAGATTAAAGAAGGCATGATTGTTAAAACAACTGGCAGAATTGCATCAGTTCCCGTTGGTGACGCTCTTATCGGGAGAATTGTAGACCCGACAGGAAAACCTATCGACGGCAAAGGAGAAATAGAAGCAACTAAAACACGACCGATTGAAAGAGTTGCCCCCGGAATTGTAGCCAGAAAATCAGTTCATCAGCCGTTACAGACAGGTTTAACAGCAATTGATGCTTTGACACCTATCGGCAGAGGTCAGCGTGAATTGATTATTGGTGACAGACAAACAGGTAAAACAGCAATTGCAATTGATACGATAATTAACCAGAAAGGTCAAAATGTAATTTGTATATATGTTGCAATTGGACAAAAAGCATCAACTGTTGCTCAAATCGCAAAAACTCTTGAGGAACACGGAGCTATGGAATATTCAATCATAGTATCAGCAACAGCAAATGAAGCTGCTCCGCTTCAATATATTGCACCGTTTGCAGGGGTTGCAATAGGCGAAGAATTTATGGAGCAGGGCAAAGATGTGTTGATTATCTATGATGACCTCTCAAAACACGCTCAAGCTTACCGTGCTATGAGTTTGCTTCTTAAAAGACCACCGGGACGTGAAGCATACCCTGGAGATGTATTCTATCTTCACTCAAGACTTCTTGAACGTGCGGTAAAATTGAATGACGAACTTGGCGGCGGAAGTATCACTGCATTGCCGATAATTGAAACACAGGCAGGCGACGTATCAGCTTATATTCCGACAAATGTAATTTCAATTACTGACGGACAGATTTTCTTAGAATCTAATTTGTTTAATTCGGGAGTAAGACCGGCTATCAACGCAGGTATTTCAGTATCACGTGTAGGCGGTGCAGCTCAAACAAAAGCTATTAAACAGGTTGCAGGGAAATTAAGACTTGACTTAGCACAGTTTAGAGAATTGGAAGCATTTGCACAGTTTGCCTCAGATCTTGATCAGGCAACAAAAAATCAGCTTCTTAGAGGTGAAAAACTGACAGAAGTATTAAAGCAGCCTCAATACAATCCTTTAAGTGTTGCAGAACAGGTTACAATCCTATTTGCAGCTAACGAAGGAATATTAGATGATGTTCAAAATACAGATATCAGCAAGTTTAAAAAAGAATGGTTTGCTTACCTTGATACAAATCTTTCAGATCTCGCAACAAGGCTCAATGACGGTGCAAAACTTGAGGATACAGATAAGGAACAACTGAAAGAAGCCTTAAAAAACTTTAAGAAAACATTTTAACGCAGCAGAAAGGAAGTTTATAAAGCGAAACAGGTGCGAGGGATAAGAAATTCGGTAACCGGTTAACGATGAAAGAATAACCCGAGTGCGTTGACTAAAGATAGCGACAATAACGAAATTTAAAAAGTTAATGCAAAATAAACGAAAAGCGCCTCGAAAGCAGTTGTAAGCTACGGTATAAAAAATGGCAAATTTAAAAGACATAAAAAACAGAATACAGAGTGTTCAAAGCACACAAAAAATTACAAGAGCAATGAAAATGGTTGCAGCAGCAAAGGTTAAAAAGGCTGAAAATACCGTAAAATTATCACGCCCGTTTACAGGTGAACTTGTTTCGATGTTCAAAAAACTGCTTGACTCTGTGGGGAATTACAGTGCTCAAGGATTGAAAATTAAATCAGCTATAGATAATTACCCTGAACTTTTGCAAGTCAGGGAAATTAAAACCGTAGGGCTTCTTGTAATCACATCTAATAAGGGGCTTGCAGGAGCTTACAATGCTAATATTATAAGAAAGACATTACAAACAATAAAAGATTATAAATCACAGGGTATAAATACTATTTTGTTTATAGTCGGTCAAAAAGGTGTTTCATCTTTAAAAAGAAAATGCAAAGAACTCAATTGTGAAATAGCAAAAACTTATTTTGAAACAGCAAATTCTCCGACTCCTGAAGGCGCAAATCTTATCATAGAAGATATTGCGGAATATTTTGTATCTCATAAAATAGATAAAATTGAGGTAATAACAACAAGATTTAAGAATATGATGAGTTATTTTGTGGAAAATTGGACAATATTACCGCTTAAAGGATTGCAAGATGATGAAGAAAAACTTCATGATAATATTCTTGATCCTTTAATGGAATTTTTGCCTGATATGCATAATATTTTACAAAAAGTTGTTCCTATGTACATGACAAATATTCTTTATCAGTCGCTTTTAGAAGCACAGGCAAGCGAACTCGCCAGCAGAATGACTGCAATGTCTGCAGCAACAACAAATGCAGAAAAAATGATTAGTGAACTTTCAATAGAATACAACAAAACAAGACAGTTTGCTATCACACAAGAAATTATAGAGGTTGTATCAGGCGCAAATGCTCAAATCGGCTGATTACATATTATTGCTTAAAAATACCATATTTTCAGGTTTTAACATATTTTGATATTGCAGTGACGACTTATTTTGAGTATTCTCTGTTGCTTTTTGTTCTGCCAGTTTTGCCTTTCTTCTAACCTCAGATTTATTGGTCATATAAATGTTTAGTTTTGGAATGCCGACACCAAGAATTAAACCAGAATACAAGTATCCGGCAACTTGAGCCAAACTTAAAATACGCAATTTCTTTTGGGTTCCTTTCCTTATTGCATCAGGAACTCGTGAATCTGCTAATTTCTTCAACATTTGTTTAAACGTTAAAGCCTTACCGTTCTCAATTGTATCAATATTAGCAGCTTTTAAACCTTTATGCAGTATTTCATCCCTGCTAAACATCGGAGCTTTTATTATTTTATTAAAGAAACCTTTTCCATGTTCTTTTTCACTGTAATTCAACAAACTGGTATCCATAGCATTAGCTGTCATTTTAGCTACAAAATTTCCTAACACAAGCCAGTTAAAGAACCCAAGAACATCTTTAACAGCAGATTCACGGAGTTCATCTTTATCACGTGCTGCCATAAAACGAGACATAATAGTCATACCGTAAATAAACTTAAATTGATCCAGTGTCGGTACAAGTCCTTTAAATTGTATTTTCTTTAATAAACCGTTAACTCCGCCTTTTAAGCCTATTGTAGCGAGTATGCCTCCACCAAATACAGCTGCTGTTGCAACTTTTAATAATTTAAAACCTACAGAATTATCTTTTTGTCTGCCTTCAACTCCCACAAAACCGTCACTGCCTGTTTTCTTTTTAGTCAAATATATATTTAACGGTTGAATTGACATTCCAACAGCAGAAGCGATACCCAAACCAAGCATTGAACGGTGTTTATTCATTTTTTTCAGTGCATTTAAGTAAGAATTTTTAGAAATATTTTCATTAAATGCATTTTTAATATTTGAATTTTCACTGTTAAATGTTTTGGTCACATTATAGACACTGTCTAAAAGATTAGACAATGATGTAGGCAAATGATTTTCAGACAGCCTGAAAGAACTTTCTGAACCGGTAGCATGAGTAATAACAGATTGAAGATATGCTTTCAAATCTTTTGGAATTGTATTTGGAGCATATTCGTAATTTAATGCATCAGATAATTTTTTAACGACTTTGTTTAAACATTCTTCCGGAAGTTTAACCCAATCATCATTAATACGAGTTTCAGCATTTTTGAACAGCTCTTTTAAATAAGCATTTAATGGGGCTGTATTACCTGTTTTTACCTGATTATCCCAAACTTTACCCAATATTTCCAAAGTTTGGTCATCAGTAAACATCTTATATGCTTTTACGCCATATTTTCTGTCAAGAGCAGCAGCAAGAAGAAAACCTGCAATTGTACCATAAACACCGACTAAAGAATGATTTATTGTTCCCGAGGCCTCTCTCCTTCCTGTTTCCATACCAGCAGCAGGACCTCTGTTTATAAAATCAATAGTAGTTCTTGGAAGTACCATTGACCCGATATCTACAGCATTAGCACCCCATGCCTGATTTGTTTCTAAAAATCTCAATCCTAGTGTAAATGCATCAAATGCACCGGTAAATTTAACTTTACCGGAATCTTTATTCTCAGTATTTAGTTGGGGTATAATCGGTTGAATATTCATGCTATTTTCCTTTTATGAAGTGATAAATGACTTAAATGCAGTATTATCTTTTATTATTGATTCAGAAAATTTGTAAGTTGAAGGTGTGTCATGTTTTTGTGCAGCATTATCTGAATTTATAGTCGTTTCCGCATTTGCATCGGCTTTTTCGGCTTTTAGTTTTGCCAGTTCTTCTGCATGTTTTTTGTTTGTAACAGCCCTGTTATATAAAGGAATAAACACGCCTAGTGCAATCAAAGAGAAGGCAATATTACCTATTTGGCAAACAGTTCTTAAATTTTTATCTCTAACGGTAACAAGTTCATCTGAAGATTTTATAGCTGTATGTTTTGCCCAATCCCAGAATTTTCTCAACGCATTAGCATCTTTGGATGGTTCTTTCAGTCTGTTTATTAAATGTACTTTTTTAGTACCGTCTTTGCCTTTATTATAAATATATTCAATTAGAGTTGCAATACCTTTAGAAACATAATCTCCGAGGAAATAAAGACTTGCAAATGTTGCAATATCTCTGACTGTTGCTTCACGTAATTCATTTTTATCTTCTGAAACAGCCATACGGCTTGCAAACGTAGCGGTAGAAATTATTCTAGCCTGATCCATAGTCGGGAACAGTCCTTTAAATTGTAAAATATTTTTCAGAGAAGGACGATCCATAAACATTGACAGGGCTGCAACACCAACCATAGAAGCAATAGATATGAATTTCTGCTTTAACAACTCCTGTTTTTCTTTTGGAGTTAAAATCTTATCTTCCTTGCGGTCTTTAAAATCCGTATAAATAGGAGCACCTTTTTTACCAGAAGTTTTTCGTGTAATCCATCTGTTTATAGGTTGCATTGAAATAGCGAGAGGAATAATGATACCTAGCCCTGCAAGACTTTTTACATTAACTAGTTTTACAGCTTTTGAAATATATTTAGAGGATTTTTCGGCAGTATTTATACCTTCTTTTTCAAATGCTTTATGCAAGTCAACAAAATCTTTTAAATAGCCCTTCAAATCTTTTGAAAGATAGCCGTCATGACCATTCAGCCTCAAATGTTCTGACATATGTGAAGCTTTTACAATTGTGTTATATCCTCTGTTGAAAAGCACAGAGCTATGTTTTTTCAAACGGGAAGATTTTGCAATTTGTTTAACACCTTTAGAAATAACCGCGTTATTTGAGCCGTCCTGAATAAATTTTTTATCAAGAATCTTACCGTCAACACCTGACAAATCTTGCATAAAGGCATTCAAAGCATTCTCCAGTCTGACAGAGCCTTTGCCTTTAGCATTTATTAGATATTTTTGTACAATTTTTAAAGATTCTTCATTAGCCCAGACATTTGACAGATTTGCTTTTCCAAAACCTTTCATAACAGGTAGCTGTAAAAGCCAGGCAGCCCCCATAACAATAAAGCTTGGAATTAAACAGTTTACAATTAATCCGGAAGATTCACGACGAAAAGCCTCCATACCGGCATAAACATTTAATTCTCTTTTTGCCGGATTACCGTTTTCATCAGTTCTTTTTGATCCTGCATAAGTTTCAACGAATGAACGCGGAATTATTGCAGTGGACAAATCAAGAACAGAAACATTAACCATAGGCTGCTGTTCACATTTCTGAACCAAGCCCATAGCCAGATTACCAAGTCCCGTAAATGACGGATTCTTGATATCTTTATTCCCTTTTTGTTTCAATGGGGTATATTTATTACTATCTACACTACCTAATCTTAAATTTTCAATCATAATAAATATAGTCTGGTCTAAGTTACACACACATTATAACAATGACACAAACATATTAAAAGTCGTCAAAGAAAAAAATTGCGTCTTATAGTCAAAATGTTAAAGAGATATTAAGAACACAATTTGATTTATTTTTTAAAAATAAAAATATATTAAACAAAATTTTATATTATTTTATAAAAATCCCTAAAAAAATAATTAAGTTCAGGCAGTATATGCAAAATAAATAGTAAAAAAATATGTAAAGAATTGTAACAATTTTTATATAATAGAAATATGAAAAATTGTAATAAGTAAAATACTAAGTTTGAGTTTTTATAAATTCAACAGCCTGCTCTTTTGTCATGACATCTCCTGAAATTTGAGCTTCATGCAATGCAGACATAATCTCTCCTAATTTACGTGAAGGTTTTATATCAAGTATTTTCATTACATCATCACCGCTCAAGAGTTTTGGCAAAGGTTTTAATGTTTCTCTTGTTTCAAGATAAAATTTTATGAGCATATTTAAAGAGTTTATATTACGTTCTACAATGTCATCAGTTATCTCAGGTCCTCTTGCTGATAATCTGTCTGCTTGAGCTAAAATAATATTGTCAATAGAATTTACATCCATTTTTCTGACATAACGCATCATTATTTTCTCGGTAATCTGCGGTGAAGTCATTACATGGGAAGGGTAAATATGATATTTTATCATTGAAGAAATATACTGGATTTGCTTATTTGAAAAATGAAGTTTTTTCAAATAATCGATAGCCAGCGTTGCTCCAACATCATCATGCTTAATAAATCTATGCTTGCCTTCTTCTATTGTCCAGGTCGAAAATTTTCCAATGTCATGCATAAAACCTGCAAGTTTCAAATGTGCAAGACGCGGGAAACCACCAAAATCAATTCTTTCTAAATGTTCCTTTACAGGTTCTGAATTATTTTCATATAGAATTTGAATTTGCTTTACAGTCTCAATGGAATGGTGGAAAAGATCCAGATGATGATGAGCATTGGGCGGAACTTGTTTTAATTCGGCAACAAAAGGGAATATCTCTTCTAAAATCCAGGTTTTGTTCATATTTTCTAAGGCTTTATGCGCATATTTCCCGCTGAAAAGTTTCATCAGTTCATAATTAATTCTTTCAACAGCAGGTTCCTTAATTAACGATGAATACTTGCAAACCGCATTAATTGTCTCAGGAGCAAGTTCAAAACCATATAGTGCCTGAAATCTATAAACTCTCAACAATCTTAAAGGATCATCCACGAAATTATGCTCATTTACATAATTAAGGCATTTATTCTTTATATCTGTAACTCCTCCAGATATATCTATAATTTCACCTGATCTAATATTTACAGCAATAGAATTAATCGTTAAATCCCGTCTCATTAAATCTTTTTCAATAGAATCTCCGACAGGATTAGTAACGTCTATATAATTTATCTTATCAGGAAGCACCAATCTGTAAATTTTATTCTCTTCATCTAGAGGAACATAAGATGCCTCAAATAAATCTGCTAATTTTAAAGCAAAAGATTTTGCATCTTCATCCATAACAATAATATCTCTGTCTGTACTTTCCAGATCCATATAATAATCACGTACTGTACCGCCGACAAGATATATTTGATTGTCGAAACTTTCAACTATTTTTGAAATTATATTATCAGATTTAATTTTTTCTATAATTATTGAATTCATAAATTATATTTCCTAAAGCTACAGTAACAGCAGTATCTGCCTTGAGTATAAGATTACCTAAAGTAAGCATAGGTATATTCTTACTTTTAAAAAGATTAAACTCTTTTTGAGAAAAACCACCTTCTGGTCCGATTATTACAATAAGTTTTTCATCTTTTTTAATTGGATAATTGCTGCAATATTCATGCAGAGTCAAATCAGTATAACGCTCACAAAAAGCTACAATTTTAAAATTAGAATCTTTTAAACTCAGTATTTTTTCAAGCGAACTAAGCTCATAACATTCCGGAATATAAGCTCTTTCACACTGTTTTGAAGCTTCATACATAATTCTTTGCCATTTTGGAATTTTCTTTTTGATAACAGATTCGGCAAGAGCACAATTATCAGTATACACAGGGTAAACAGCATCTGCACCGAGTTCGGTTGCTTTTTCAATAACTCTTGACTGTGCATCACTCCTGAGCGGGCTTTGCGCAAGATATAGTCTAAAATCAAGCCTTCTACAAGACTTATAACTATTTTTAACACTAACTGTTATCTCCTTATTACTAATATCATCAACAACAGTTTCGTATTGAATTTGATTTTCGTCAATTAAAAGGAGATTTTCACCTTTTTTAATACGCAAAGATTTTGCAATATGAGAAAAATTTTCTTTATCCGAAATAATAATTTTATTATCTTTAATATCATTTGAAGATATAAAAAAATGCGGCATTACAACTCCTTTAAGTTAATTTTAACACAAATATAAGATATCATATTTTATGTAACATTTTAAGCAAAATAATAGCAAAAATTTTTATTTTGAAGTATTATAAAAGTAACAAAGGGGATTTATCGTGACGAAAGATAACAAAAATGAAATGATTATAGGCATACCGCGCGGAATGTCTTTTTATCACAACTATCCGTTTTATTACGGTTTTTTTACTGACCTTGGAATTAAAATAGTACTTTCTGATACTACTACCAAACAAACAATGACAAAAGGTTCGGCACTTGTTGTAACAGAAACATGTCTGCCGATTAAAATTTATATCGGACACGTTTTGAATTTAATTGATAAAGGTGTGGATAAAATACTTGTACCATCTATACAATCTATTGCACCCAAAATTTACAATTGTTCTAAAATCAGAGGTTTGCCTGATTTAGTGCGTAATGTAGTAAAAAAAGATTTTACAATGATTGAAGCAACACTAGATAAATCTGAAAAAAATCAAGGGATATACGAATTTTTGCAAGAAATGGTTGCTCCTTTCGGCATCACTGATATGGAACAAATCAAAAAAGCTTCTAAAGCTGGATGGAGAACATATAATAACTTCCATATAATGTCAAAATCAGGCATGAGTTACAAAAAAGCTATGAATTATGCTCTGCAGGGAAAAGTATTTATTGAAAGTCAAACAAAAGAATTTCCAATCTCAATAGCATTAATTTCGCATGGCTACAACATTTTTGATGAACGAGCATCCATGAAAATATTTGATAAACTTGAAAAAATGGATGTGAAAGTATATTCATCACTTCAACTTTCAAATGAACAAATGGACGATGGCATAAAATCCCTCGGACAAGACATGTACTGGGCAAATGAACGAGAAATGACAGGTGCTGCAGGACATTATATGAAAGACAACAAAATTGACGGTTTAATTACTGTTACTGCATTTGGATGCGGGCCTGATTCTCTTATGATTGAGCGTATTACAAGAAAAGCCAAGCGATTCAATAAGCCGTTACTTAATCTGACAATTGATGAACAAACCGGCGAAGCAGGATTTATAACACGTCTTGAGGCGTTTGTTGATATGCTTTTCCGTAAAAAACGCGCAAAGATAATAAACAAAATAGAAATTAACGGCGACAGTTCATATATTCCGAATACAAATTATATTGAAACGAAAAAATAAACATTTAGCCTTTAATTTTATTTGAACTGTGCGGCTTGTAATTTTTAGGAATTTTCCAGCCGTAGTATTGAATTACTGCGGTACAATATGCGCCGGATACTACGCTTGAATCTATCGCAACATTATTATAACAAGCATTCTCAAGTTGTTCAATAGTACCGTTCCAACCCGCCTTTAAGGGTTCAAAACCTTTACCAATAGTATAGTATAAAATTTCTTCAAACGTGTTTCCAGTATTTGATTTTGATGTTTTTGAATTAAAACAGGCATTGTCATAGCTGCAACCACGCCGATAATTCCAAGGGTGATGAGAACCTCAGCAAGAGTAAATGCGGCTCGACGAATATTCTGAGAGCAGGCAACATGCGTAGCACCCTCCCTGATTAGTGAGGGGTTAGGGGGGGAACGTAGCCGTTCCATCCGACATATTAAGATTGCTGCTTTTTTTTAGAATAAAGATTTTTGCTTATTACATCGTTACCCATCCTCTTATCCTTCCCTAACAAGTGAAGGAAGGGCTTAGTTACTGTTAATAGTTTACCCTCATATCTTATTATCTTCCTACATTCTATACAGACTCCGCATCTATGCCTCTTTGCGTCTTTGAATCTAAATACTAGACCTGAAATAAATTCAGGATGACAACAATCGCTTGACTTCTTGACCTCCGGAAAACAAATTTCAAGATGCACTGTCATCAATAAATAATTCTTTTACTAAGACAGAACATACAGCAGGAATAACAGCGACTAAAATAAGCACATTTGTTATTCCAAATTTTTCTGCGACAAAACCTAGCATTGACATTACAATTGCAACAATTCCCCAGGAAAATCCGTTAATAAAACCGGAAATAATACTTTTATATTCTGGCAATACATTTTGCGCCATAACCATTACAACAGGAGTTGCCATAAGTGTTATAAATCCAGAAATAACAAATATAATCAAAGAACCCACCGGATGATTTTTGTAAGTTAACACAAATAAAAGGGTTAAAGGCAATGTTGATATCATTGAAATATAAAAAACATTTGCAGCACCTATTCTTTTTTCAAGACTATTACTTATCAAAGATCCTATGCCTCCTGCAAATATAAATAGGAAAAGAGCAAAACCTATATAAAACGGTTTATACCCCATATTTTTCCACAAAAACGGCAGCAATATAAAGCAAGAAGACATAACCATAGTTTTAAGCATAGCAATAATATTTAAAATATTTAATTTTTTATTTGTTAAAATTCTTTTAAAAGCTACTTTAAAATCAATTTTAGAAACTATTTTTACTGAAGATGACAACTTCGGGACAAAGCTAAACATTAATAATGCCCAGATAACACCTAAGAACGTCATTAACGGCATAAAAGACATTCCCAGAAATTGAGTAATAGCAGATGAAATAACAGGCCCGGTAGAATAACCTAAAGTTCCCATTGCAACAAACACTGCCATAGCTTTACCTTTATCGGAAATATCCGCAAATCGAGAAGCAAAACCTAATGCCTGAGGGTGAAATAAACTTGAACCAATACTTCCTATTATAATAAACAAAACAAGAATAAATGGATTAATTGACAGAGCTGACAAAGGTATAAAAATTGAAGAAAGAATCAACCCCCAGAATATAAAAGAACGTTTTACTATATTATCGGCAAAAAAGCCGAATAAAGGCTGCAACAATGAAGAAAAAATATGAGAAACTGTTAAAATTATTGTTGCCACTGCCATTGATAAACCTATTTTGGCAGCAATAAACGGCATAATAGGGTTTAAAACTCCGGTATATATATCATTTATAAAATGTCCTGCACTAAGCCAGAACAAAGCTTTTTTGTTTTTGTCAAAGGGTAAATTTGTATTATTCATAACATAAATTTAAAGCCAAATAAACATAAAAATCAACTGCTATGATACAGATTTTCTATTAAGAATAAATACCAGCAAAACAGATGCAAAGATAATTAAACAAATAGACATAAGCTGAGCCACCGGTATTCCGGAAATATTTAAAGCACTGTCTACTCTCAAATGTTCCACAAAAATTCTGGCAAAAGAATACATAATTAAATAACTGCAAGCAATAACTCCCGGTTTTTGAGAAGCTCTTTTAAAGAATAAAAATAAAGTCACAAATATACACAGATCTAATATGCTTTCATACAGAAAAGTCGGATGAAAATATTCAAAATTTATATACTGCAATGGCCTTTGTGATATTGGAATAAAAAGCTTCCAGGGTAATTCCGTCGGGCCACCAAACGCTTCAGAATTAAAAAAATTGCCCCAACGCCCTATAGCCTGTCCAAGTGCAGCAGCACATAAAAAAACATCAAGAAGCTTTAAACAAGATATTTTATAAACTTTTGAAAAAATAAATAGCGCTGCAATTCCTGTTATCATCATTCCATGAATTGACAGTCCGCCCTGTCTTATATTAAAAATTTCTAGCGGGTAAAGTGAATAATATGAGTAGTTTACCAAGCAATAGTAAAGTCTTGCACCTAATATTCCAATCAAAATAATTAACGGCGCCAAATCAAAAATTAAAGCAGCTTTTGACGCCTCATAATACTTTTTATACAAAAAATAAGCTGCATAAACTCCTGAAAAAATAGCACAAGCCATAGTTATACCATACCAGTAAACAGGAAAACCGAAAATACTAAAAGCGATGTCACCTGGAGACGCAAACATAATTAATTAACCGTATATTTTGCAAGAAGAAACTGAAGTTCTTTTATTTTATCATCTAAATAAGCTCTGTCATCGACAGATTTTGACTTATCTAAATAAATTCCGTAATCAGAAATTGAATTATTTAAAAGACTTGTTACCATTTTAGAAGCATTTTCCGAAAGTTTGACTTCTTCAATTTCACTATCATCATCTTTAGAGGCGACTTTTTCTATTGAATCATCAGGATTTACTTTAACGTTACCTGAAATAATATCCTTTGCAAGATTTTCTTCACAAACAGCAAGAGAATAATAAGAGTCAGGGAAATCAGGATTTAGCTTTATAGCATCATTATAAGTTTTAATTGCATTTGGATAATCTTCTGCTTTTGTATAAGCAACTGCAAGATTATACTGAGTTTCAAATATGCTTCCGTCAAGATCTACACTGGATTTTAAACGTTCAATTGCTGAAACATAATCCCCTTTATCCATAAATTCTTTTGCTTTGGTGTTCAATTCCTGAATTGCAAAATTATTAATACATGCAGTAGAAATTACTGAAATAAACAATATACTTGCTAGTAAAAATGCTTTTTTCATGCTATAATAATCCTCATAGAAATAAACTTATAAAGTTTATTATAAAATAAGCTGATAAATTTGGCAACTTTTTAAACAAACAGTTACAAACAGCGGATTTAACATACATGAGGTGCATATATGTCTGAAGATAAAGTTATTAAATTAGGAGCTAAAAGAGAAAAAAGCAACGAACACAAGGAGCATGAACATAAAAATGACGAACTTGTCTACTGTAGTTTTTGCCACAGGCCAAATACTCAGGTTTTAAAAATGGTACAAGGTCCGGGGGTTAATATTTGCTCTGAATGTGCGATGATTGCTGTTCAATATTTGATCTTAAATGACAGAATGCCCTCTGCAGAAGCTCAACAAATTTTAGATGCATTCTGGGGGAAAGCCCGTTAATGATTGACAAAAATCAACTAAATCCTTTTGAAATCAAAGCTGAAATTGCTAATATAATTTCAAAATTGTCAGATGTAACAGATTTTGAAAATTATACAATACATTTCAGACTACTTGATACTCAGCTGGATAAAGAAATTATAGTAAAACTTTTATTTAAAGAAATAAGTAATACAAATGTAAACCAAAAACTTATCAAATTTCTTTTGATGCGTTACTGTCCAGAGAAAGAACTCATAGAAAAATTGTGGGAAGTTATAAAAAATAATTTGAGTTCAAATAACGCAAAAATATTTGCTTTAGATTTATTAAGGGATATTGATAGCGGCTGGACATACGAAGATTGCGGAAAATATCTTGATAATCCCGAAGAATTAATAGATTCTGATACAAAAAAAATTCTTGACAATGCAATAAACAATCCCGAAGTTCAGATTGATTTTTTGGATTTCTTACGTTCGGTACCTGATAATGACAAAGTTATATTAATGAAATCTCTTGCTGATGACTATTCTAATGATGAGCTTGCGAACCTTCTGATTCCTGTATTCCTTTCAATGTCTGACACTGAAACGGGTAGAGCTGCTCTTGAGATATTGGGAAATTCCAAATCCCGGCTTGCTTATCATGCACTTAACAACGCCCTTGAATTTGCGGATGAAACACTGAGCCAAGCCATAAAAAAGAATCTCTCAATATTAAAACTTGCAGGAATACGACAGGACAATTCAATTGAATTTTATAAAGAGCTTCTTAAAGATACAAAACCTTACAAATGCTGTATAACATATCCTGATGGTCAGGGGAATCAGGCTGTTATAATATCCAGAATTAATAAATTTGGTAAAATAAGATTTGTTGCCGTAGTTATAGACGACTACAAAGGAGTAAGAGATTGTTTCGGGTTCAATGAAATCTCTCAATTTGAATGTAATACCATCATTGAAAGATTTTACAGAGGGGAACGTGCATTGAATATTGAACCAGACATATTGAAATCCCTGCTTAACAGAGCTGAAAAACTTTCAAAAAATAAAATACCTTATGAATATATATGTTGGAAAAATATTCTTGCAGATATTGAACCAATGCCTTTAAGATTAAATTATAAAGCAGAAAAACTTACACAAAAGGTTTTTGAAAAAATTCTTCAATATGATTTTATGGATTACTGGTTTCTGGACAAAGATTACAGCGACGAATATCAAGAATTTTTAGAAATACTTGATAAAACATCTCCTGATAATTACGAAAAAATTATTGAAGAAAATTTAGAAAATGTATTTTATAAAGAAGAATATCATATCTGGTCAGAAAGAATTTTAAATACAGCATTGTTAAAACACCTTGCTAAAGATGAAGAAGCTGCACAAAATTTATATTCGCTATATAATGATAAAGAATTTAAACGTGAATTGTTTAAAAATATATTGAGAAAAAGCATATATGAATACTATTTTGCGCAGCAAGATAATGAAAAAATTAATGCAATAGAAGATATGTGGGTAAAAAATGTATAAAGTAATGGCTCTTGATATAGGCACAAAAAGAATAGGAATAGCATTAAGCGATTATCTTTTAGTGCTTGCCAACGGACATTCGTATATTCCAAGAGAACCGGAAATCCAAGCAATCGAAACAATACACAAAATTGCTAAAGAAAATAACGTAAAAAAAATTGTAGCAGGTTTGCCTGTTAACATGGATGGGACCGAAGGTTTTCAAGCTAAGAATTGTAAAGATTTTGTTTCAAAAATTAAAGGTTATGAGATAATATTTGAAGATGAAAGATTAACATCTGAAACTGCAGAAGAAAATTTAAAAGAGAAAAAAATAGACTTCAAAAAAGATAAAGGACTGGTTGATATTGAAAGTGCTTGTATTATACTGGAACAATATCTCAGCAGAAATAAATAAAAAGAAAGGATAAATTATGGCAGATGAAGATCAAATAATAGAAACAATTGACGAAAACGGCAACGTCGTAAAATTTGAATTATTCGATATTGTTGAAGTTGATGAACAGGAGTATGCACTTTTATTACCTGTAGAAGATGAAGAAGGTGATGAAGTTGTTCTTATGAGATTATCAAAAGACGGTGACGAATATCTTTTTGAAACAATTGATGACGATGACGAATTTGAAAAAGTAGCAGCATACGTTGAAAATATGGAAGACGAAGAAGAGGAATAAATTTTGTTTGAAAAATTTACCGAAAAGGCAATAAATGTTGTAAGTACCTCGCAAAAACTTGCAAAAGAAACAGGAGCAAAAAAAGTTACTCCCGAACTTCTTTTGCTTGGATTGTTTGATGAAGCAAAAGGTATTTCTCTAAAAATATTCAAATCATACGATATTACACATGAAAAACTGCTTGATGAAATAAAAAAATATACAGATCTGCAAATTAATCAAACACAGATTTCACAACCAACACTCCCGTTTGATAATGAATATAAAGAAATTTTAAAAAATGCCCTTGATTTAGCAAGCAAATCCGGAAATTCGACAATACTTTATGAACATTTGTTCCTTTCGGTAATATCAAACAAAAAATCAAATAATGTAAAAATTCTTGAAGATTTAGGATTTGATATATATAAATCTAAATCACTTCTTGAAAAACTTGTACAGAAAAAAACAAAAAAACTCTATCATCCTGAAATTGATGAAAACAGAGAAATTGCAGATGACAAAATACGCGAAACCGATAGTATCTTTGACAGCGAAGAATCATCGAAAGTATTTGAACGCGCGGTATCTAAATTATCAACTTCAAATTATGAAATTTTAGGAACAGAGCAAATTTTATCATCTATTCTTGAAGATAGAGATTCTGAACTGACTCATATACTTTCGCAATACGGCATTACCAGCGAAAATTTTGATGAAAAATTACAGAATTTTCAATCAAGACAGGCAGAATACGCGGAAAAACAAATAATTTTTACGCCTAATGCTTTTAAAGTTATGAATATGGCTTTTGAAACAGCGAAAGAACTCGGATCATCGGTAGTTTTGCCAGAACACATTGTTTTAGGTCTTTTAAAAACAAAACACGGCATAGCCTACGAAATACTAAAAGAATTAAAAATAAACGATGATGACCTTGCTCACAGTATAATTAAACCTATAGAAAAACAAATGCCTGAAACTCTTACGATATTGAGACTCGCAAAACAGGAGGCAAGACGTTTAGGGCGTAATATTGTAGGCACAGAAATGTTTCTGCTCGGCATAATCGGAGAAGGGACAGGAGTCGGCGGTCAGGTGCTTACAGAGCTAGAAATTAATATAAAAGATGCCAGAACTGTTGTTGAAAATATGATAGGTTTTGGCAATGAATATTATGACAAAGAAATAGTTTTTACCAAACGGGCTAAAAGAGTTCTCGAAACAGCATGGGAACTTGCAAAAAAAGAAAACAAAAAGAAAATAGAATCTTCTCACATGCTTCTTGCATTGACGACAGAACCTGATTCCCTCGCAATGAAAGCTCTTGAGCAATTAGGTGTTGATGCCGTTGAAATAAAAGAAGGAGTAAAAAAATTTAAAGAGGCATAATTGATTATTGAAGATGTCCAAAATTTTATAAATAAATATAATTTATCAGGCAGATTTATTCTTGCATTTTCGGGCGGATACGATTCCATGTGCCTTCTGGATATACTTCACAAATTAGACTGTGATGTCGTTGCGGTACACTTAAACCACAACTGGAGAGGCGAAGAAAGCCTCAAAGAGGCTCAAAATTGCAAAAACTTCGCAGAATCAAAAGGCATTACTTACTACAGTGAAACTTTACCTGACAGTATTGAAAAAACAGAAACTGCAGCAAGAGAGGCGCGTTATGAATTTTTTAGAAGATGCGCGCAAAAGTTTAATTCAAATGTTATATTCACTGCGCACAATTTTGATGACAATGTAGAAACTATTCTATACAGAATTATCCGAGGAACAGGCACAATAGGACTGCAAGGGATATCAGAAAAAAGAGAGATTTTTTACAGACCGCTTTTAAAGACAAAACGAAAAACAATAGAGCAATACTGCAGGGAAAATAATCTTTTACCTAATAATGACAGTTCAAATTCTGACACTAAATACCAGAGAAATTTTATCAGACATAAAATAATTCCGTTACTAAGAGAAATTAATCCGAACGTATCCGAAGCCGTAACTTCCCTTTCTGAAATTGCCAGTGAAGATAACTGCATTATAGATAAATATCTGCCGCAAAAACTTACAAAAGCCTCTGATATTGAGCAAAAAAGAATAATTTACAAAATTCTTTCCGAACATAATATTGAATACGACAGAGAAAAAATCGAAAATATTCAAAAATTTGTAGAATTAAATAAAAGTTCAAAATCGGGAAAAACTATTTCGCTCACCAAAGATTTATGGCTGTTTGTAAGTGATAAACAAACAGAAGCCATCCACAGAACAGACAAAAAAAATACTGAGGAAATTTTGATAGACAAATGTGGAGAATACAATTTTGAAGATTATATATTTTCAATAAAAAAATATACAGATAGTGTAAAACAATTTCCACCAGATAAAGCCTATAAAGCTTTAATTTATACAGACAAAATAAATTTTGTACTAAGACATCGAAAAAACGGCGATATAATAAATCCTTTAGGATCTAAAGGGACACAAAAACTAAAAAAATATCTTAACGAGAAAAAAATTCCGCAGCACGAAAAAGACAAACTTATATTTTTATGTAGAGGAAATGAAATCTTATGGGCTGCAGGACTCGGCTTAAGCGACAAAATTAAAGTTGCACAAAATCCGACACACATGATAACATTAAAAAAGAGGTAGGTTATGGATATTAACAATTTAAAAATTTTATTCACAGAAGAACAAATACAAACAAGAATAAAAGAACTTGCATCACAAATGAATACATTGTACGGAAATGAAGAAATTTATGCAATTTGTGTTCTTAAAGGCGCTGTTATGTTTGCGGTCGACCTTGTAAAACATTTGAACATGCCGCTAAAAATGGAATTTATAAGACTATCAAGTTATAACGGAGGTACCAGCACTTCAGGAAAAGTTAACGCTGTAGACATTTCTCTGCCTGATCTTAACGGGAAAAATGTTCTAATAATAGAAGATATAGTGGATACAGGATTAACCGCTAAATTTCTTTTGGATTTTTTAAACTGCAATTTTCATACAAAATCAACAAAATTTTGTTCACTTCTTGATAAAAAAATTACACGTATTGCACCTGTAGATGCAGATTTTTACGGATTTGAAGTGGACGACAAATTTTTGATAGGTTATGGTCTGGATTATGACGGACTTTACAGAAACCTCAGATACATAGGCTACATTGATAAATAAGGGGCGGGGCAAAAGTCTTGAACACTACACAACGATTTATTAAATATTTCCCAGAATTTTATAACATCAGCAGTACAGAAAATTTCGGGAAAGAAGTATTTACAATCCTAAAAAAAATAATAAAGTTTAAATCCGGATACATATTTTACATAAATCCTGAAAAATTAGTATACTCTTTTAATCCGGAAGTAACCTCTACAAATTTAATAAAAAAAGGTTATATTAAAGAGGAATTAAAATATAAGGATACCGTTTTCGGCATCCTAATCATTATAAAAAATTCATTTACCAGAGAAGAAAAACAAATTTTTAAATCCTGTGCTTCAATTATTGCGAATATAACTAAAGATATTGAAATTTCCAGTATTATAAAAACGCAAACCACTGCATTACAAAACGGATATTTAGAAATAAAAAAAGCAAATGCTAAAATTAAACAGTCAGATGAAATAAAATCGAAATTTCTGTCGCATGTTTCACATGAATTAAGGACTCCGATAAACTCAATTCTGGGATTTGCTGAGCTGCTAGGGAATGAATTTGTCGGGAAATTAAACAATAATCAAAAAGATTATATAAATGATATAAAAGTTTCGTCCGTACATTTGCTTGAAATGATAAACGAAATACTTGATATGTCTAAAATAGAAGCAGGGTCAATAACACTAAACAAAAAAACTTTTGATATAAAAATGCTTTCTGATGAAGTTATAAATATTATAAAACCGCTTATTATTAAAAAAAATATTAAACTGTATGACAATATCAAGAGTTTTGATGTTTCTGCTGATTATCAAAAACTCGAACAAATACTTTTCAATCTTATTAGTAATTCAATAAAATTTACGCCTGAGCATGGTGAAATAACAATTGATACACAAAAAAAAGAGAAACATTTCATTATTTCAGTAAAAGATACGGGCTGCGGCATCGCACCAAAAGACCACGCACGAATTTTCAAAAAATTTGAACAGGTTAATAAATTTATTGCCAATTCAACAGGTTTAGGACTTGCAATAACAAAGGAACTTGTGAAATTACACAAAGGGGAAATAACTTTAATCAGCAAGCCAAATCAGGGGGCAACATTCATCGTAACCATTCCGCAATAAGGTAATTACTTGTTTTTAATAAAACAATATGATATAATTAGAAAGACAAAAATATAAGAGGAGAGTTAAGAATTATGGCATCAATTAAAGACGCATTTGAAGAATCTTTCCATGATAACAACGCGACTTTAAAGTATATTATTTTTGCAATACCGCTATACTATTGTCTGGATAAATATTTGAACGGTACAAATCCGGCTCTGTTCTGGGGATTAACTTTTCTTCTGTATTTATTTTATTTCGGATTTTTGCTTGAATGTACTGCAAACGTCAGAAACAGCAAAGAGCGTGTACTGCCGTCATTTAATATTTTTAAAACAATATGGGCAGGTTTGAAAGGCTCTGTTGCACTAGGTCCATCAATAGCAATCAATAGCATACTTGCTGCCATCGTGTATAAATTTGCGGCGAATTACGTAAACGATCCGACGACTTTAAATGTATATAAATTTTTAATATCCGGCTTATTTTCCTCTTTTATTTTAACCGGATATTTATGTTATGCAAAAGAATTTAAAATTTCTGATGCTTACAATCTTAAAGTCATATATAATACAAGTGTTGATGTATTTATTGCTGTATTATTTATGATTCCGCAAATCTGGCTTGCAAATGCTATTCTTATAGTTCCTGTGACTTATATTATATGGATATTCTTCGGGATTCCTCATCCTATTGCTACATTCTACTGGTGCATGGTATTTGTCTTTAATCTTGCGTTATGCGGGCATTATCTTGCACAAATAGGATATGAAGCAATAGGAACCAAAGAAAATAAAGACAAAATATTGTAACTGACTATTTAATTATTCAGCCATTTCGCGTAATTTTTTCAGTTTATCTCTGATTTCTGCAGCGCGTTCAAAATCAAGAATTTTAGCAGCTTTATGCATATCTTTTTCAAGTTTGTCTATGAGTTTTGGCAAATCTTTTTTATCAATCCCCATATCAACCATTTCTTCTGCGACAATATCTTCAAGATCTCTGTAACTTGCAACAAGAGATAGTAAATTATTTTCAACAGGTTTTTTAATAGTTTGGGGAATTATACCGTATTTTTTATTATAATCAAGTTGAATTTTACGTCTGCGTTCTGTTTCAGAGATGGCTTTTTCCATTGATTCTGTTATCCTGTCAGCGTACATAATCACTTCTCCGCAAGCATTACGTGCTGCACGTCCGATAGTCTGTATCAGACTTGTTTCGGAACGTAAAAAGCCTTCCTTATCAGCATCCATTATAGCTACAAGAGAAACTTCCGGAATATCAAGCCCTTCTCTTAAAAGATTGACACCTATAAGAACATCAAATTCTCCTAAACGTAAATCTCTCAGAATTTCCACACGCTCAAGAGACTGAATTTCACTGTGAAGATATCTGACTTTAATACCTTCTTGTATAAAGAAATCAGTTAAATCTTCTGCCATTCTTTTCGTAAGTGTTGTAATCAATACACGTTCATCTTTTTCTGCACGCTTTTTAATCTCTTCCTTCAAATCATTAATCTGAGACTCAATAGGTCTGACAGAAATCTTAGGATCTACAAGCCCTGTAGGACGAATAATCTGTTCAACAAGCTGCTGAGAAGTGCTTCTTTCAAAATCACCAGGGGTTGCTGAAATATAAATTTTTTGATGTACTTTTTTGAAAAATTCTTCATTTTTTAAAGGCCGGTTATCACGTGCACAAGGCAGCCTGAAACCGTATTCTATCAATGTATTTTTTCTCGAAGAATCACCATGATACATCCCCTTCAACTGCGGGAGAGTAACATGAGATTCATCTATAACAGTCAAAAAATCTCCTCTGAAATAATCTAAAAGCGTAGCAGGAGCAGAACCCGGAGGACGACGTTCAATAATACGGGAATAATTTTCAATTCCTGAGCAATATCCCATTTCCTTAATCATTTCAATATCGTATTTAACACGCTGTTCAAGTCTCTGTGCTTCAACAAGTTTATTTTCGTTATGAAGTTCTACGAGCCTGTTTTGCAATTCTCCTTTTATCAATTCTATAGTCTCATCTACATTTTGGTCATAAGAAAGATAATGCACTGCAGGATAAATTACAACTTTTTGAGGTGTTTCTAAAATTTCACCGGTTACATTATCTATTCTTACTATCTTTTCTATTTCATCTCCAAAGAAGTAAACTCTTGTAATAATTTTTTCATAAGCCGGCATAATTTCTACAATATCGCCTCTTGCACGAAAAGTTGAACGCTCAAGTACAAGGTCATTTCGTGAATACTGAACACTCACAAGATGTTTTAAAAGATCATCCCTTGCAACTTCATCACCAACATTGAGCTCAACAGAACCTTTAAAATAATTTTCAGGCAACCCTAAACCGTAAATACAGCTTACTGAAGCCACAATAATAACGTCATTACGCTCATATAAACATCTCGTAGCATTATGCCGTAATCTATCAATCTCTTCATTTATTGACGCAGATTTTTCAATAAAAGTATCAGTTCTTGGAATATAAGCTTCAGGCTGATAATAGTCATAATAACTGATAAAATATTCAACCGCATTATCAGGAAAAAGTTCTTTGAACTCGTTATAAAGCTGTGCTGCAAGAGTTTTGTTATGAGCAATTATAAGTGTTGGTTTTTGTACACGCTCTATAACATTTGCAATTGTAAAAGTTTTACCGGAGCCTGTTATTCCAAGCAGAGTCTGAGAATCATCGCCTTCATTTAATCCTTTTACTAGCTGTTCTATTGCTTTTGGCTGATCGCCGGCAGGTTTATATTTTGATGATATTTTAAATTTTTTCTCCATAAAAAAATTATACTTTAATAAAAATTAAGTAGCAAAAAAAAATTTTTACAAGTTATAATATACCACGTACGCTAAAGTAAGGACCTTTAAATTGCCAAGTACCATAATATCATCAGTTGATACAAATAAAAAAAAACACACAGGTAAATATAAAGATCCGTTAAATAAACCTTTACCTGTGTTAATGTCTTATTCAAACGAAATCGGAACAGCTATATCGGAAATAGCACCGAAACTGGGCGCAGCATTATGGGCTCCGACTTTCATGTATCTTGGTGCCGATATTTATGATAAATACAAAAATGATAAAGATAACTACAATCCTAGCGGCAAAAGAGCCTTTAAAAGAGCTATATTTCAGGGCTTGACATCAATCATTGCTCTGCCGGTATTAATTTTCGCCGGTCAATGCACAGTTTCTCCACTGACAAAAATTGATAAATGGGGAATTTCAGGCAATGCAAAAGATGCGGTTTACAAACACACAAAAAACGTTATAGATCAGGCACACGGTATAGCTCTTGAAAGTTACGAGAACTTTAAAAATATCATTGTTGAAAGTTTAGAAAATAAAATTAAAACACGAAAACATGAAAAAAATACCTCCGGAATTTTAAAAAAAATATATAATAAAACTTTTACCCATCGTTATACACTCTTGGAGTCAGATAAAAGCAAAATTATCGCATTTGCAGAATATAATGCAAAAAAAACATACAATATAATTGAAGCCTTAAAAAATCATGATAAAAAACACGTACCTTGGAAAATATATAAAAAATACCAGAACACAATTCCGAAAATGAATGAAATGTATAAAGAAGCAGATTATTCATATTATGCAACCAGAACAGCCTTAAAAGATTATCAAATGTCACTTATATTTAAAAATAAAATTTTAAAAACACTAGGCGGTTTTGGAGCTCTTATTTTATTTGCAAATCCGGTAAACGATTTTGTTGATAAACAAATAATGAAAAAATTTATAAGTCCAGGAATAGATCACATATACAAAGCTCACATTAATGATTCAAGAATTAAAGCAATATTTAATAATATGAATGCAAGTTCTACTTCGTCTTATAAAAACGAGACGACTTCAAACCTGATTCAGAAATTAAAGATTCAGCACGGATTGACGTCAAAGGCTGGGGGATCTCCATAACATATTCTCCATCAACTAATTTTGCAATTGTTTTTATTGATAATGAAGCAGTACGCGCAGGAGTTAGTTCCACAACAGAAGTAAGCTTGGGAGTTTCACCATGAATATTGTTAATTTGGATAATATAATCAAAACAATCTAATACTTTATGTTTGGCGTATTTTTCTGTACAATTTTCTTCTACCATTATTGAAGAAACTAATTTTGAAAAAGCGTCGTTAACAGAAGACGAACGCAACGATAAAATAACACCTTTTTTCTCAGCTATTCCCTGAACATAAGAATTTAAGTCAATAAGCATATAATCAGGCATCATCTTAAAAAGTTCCGATAAAATTACAGGGAAATTTTCCTGAGATTTTTTTACGAGAAAGTTCATAAACTCACCCGATTTTAAACAAATTTGAGGCATTTCCTGCAATAGCACACCACGTTTATTTAACATCATTGAATTTATAATAGTACCAATAAGCAACGTCTTACCGGAATTTATGTCTCCTGAAATAACAATATTTTTTTTCATATCAATAGCAGATATCAAAAAATCAAAAATTTCACGCGGCATAATACCTGAACTCAATAAAGAATCAATATTATAATCAGGGAATTTTCTTATAGAAATCACAGTGCCCGAACTGGCAATATCAGACGATATAACAGAAATTAAAAGATTCTGAATCGTACAGCTCCAAATATCACTTAATTTCTCAGCTTTTTTCCCTGAGATTGATAAAATATTATTGATAATAAGTTTTATTTGTTCTTCTGATAGTGCAATTTCGGTATTTAAAACTTTTCCGGCTATTTCTATATAAACATTTTTAGTGCCGTTTACTATTACAGACGAAACATTATCTTTTTTTATCAAATCTTCTAATGGTCCAAATCCGAGAATAGAATTATACAAGCTATCAACAAGAAGCGGCATACTTTCCGACGGAATATCCATAGATGCATTTAACAAAAAAGTTCTTATTAAATCTTTTTGTTTTTCACTGTCATAATCTGCCCAAACAGGGATAGAACTTATTTTTTCCAGCAAAGCCTTACGCAAATTTTTCTCGACATCAGCTAAATCCGTAATAACAGATTGGCTGCTATTATTACTTAAAATAATATCTTTTTCTTCAGATATTTCAGAAATATTAACAGTATCATTCACTTCATTATCATGACTGCTTTTTAAAATCCCTTTATCTCTTTTAAACCTGCTGCTTAATTTACTGCTGTATAAAACCACTTGCTATACACCTCTGATATTTTTTGTAAATTTTTGCCTGTATACTTTATCGGAAACCATCATTGCTAAATTCTTAAAACTTTGTGCAACGTTTGAATCAATACTTATTTCAGAGACAGGAACTCCCTTATTAATTGCCGCCATCATTGTAAAATAATTATTTGGAATTTTCCAATACAATTGTTTACCTAAGACTTCCTCAACATCTTCCGCTTTGATTTCATCATTTTCCATATACCTGTTAATCAAAATCTGCACTTTATCTTCATCAATACCTAATTTTTCAAAAAATTCGAGGCATCTCTGACAATTTCTTAATGCAGGAAGATTTACTATTGATAAAAGAAATATAAGATCTGAATTTTCAACAGCAGTCATAGCCTTGCTATCAAAACCACCGGATGTATCTACAACAATATATGAAAATGTCTGCCTTAAAATATCAAATAATCTTATTATATCTTTTGATGAAATATTATCAGCTTGTTTAAAATACGGCGGATCCGCAAGAACATACAAACTTGTATCCTTGTATTTTTCCAGCGTTGAAAGCAAAAAATCTTCATTAATTTTATCAAGATTTTGGAGCATATAAGAAATATTAAAAGAAGGTTTTAAATCCAAAAAAGTTGTAACATCGCCAAGTTGAAAGTTTAAATCAATAAGAGCAACATCTTCTTTTGTAATTTTTGCAAGTTCAAATGCAAGATTAGTCGCTACAGATGTTTTGCCGACTCCTCCTTTGTTAGAATAAACAGTAATAATACGGCATTTAGACTTTTTCTGTTTTATATTTTCAATATCATTATATAACTTAGACAAAGATTCTAAACATTCATTTTTAATCACCGGCAAAGCAAGAAAATCAGATGCACCAACTCGCATAGAGCGTATTACTACATCAACATCAGGTCTGACAGACATAGCAATGACACGACAATCCGGAAAATCTGACGTAATTTTTGAAATAAAATTTAATCCCTGTTCCTGATATTCGGATATATCAACAATAACCAGAACTTTAGACAATTCCTTTATTGCGTTATATGCTTTAGAAAACTCTGCAGTATCTGATAAAAAAGAGAATTTACCTGATTCTTCCAGATATCTTTTTAATAAATCAATAGTATGAAACTGTTCCGTAATTATAATCGAAGGTATAGCTTGTTTCATACAGAAATTATAGCATATTTCAATAAAAGAAGCAAATAAAAAAGCCCTGTACAAATGTGATTTTGTTGCCTGCGTGGTCTCGCAGGTGGGTGAACGCCTCGGATTATCCGTTTCCCGCTGGCGATATCAAAATCGGCGGGTATACTTCACATCCTGTCAGAGTCAATTCTCCCTTTTATAAAAAATGTAGGAACAAAATGAGCATCTGCACAGAGCTAGTTACATAATAACACACTTTTATGTTAAATTCAACACTATACAACAGGGTTAATTTGAAAACTTATTGACACCTATAAAAAATCCTATATATGCAGACAGTAACACAAGTATTGCTGTATTTGTTACTACCATGAAAGGAGCGTCAGGATACAATAAGTTGGCAATAAGTGTAATTGCTCCAATAAGCATTGCAGTCAATGTATACTTGAAAGTACTTTTACGATTTTTCACAACTTTAACATTATGCCACAACTGTTCTTGCATAGTGTTAATATTGGAAAGATTCAGAGCATTTTCATAAGCAGTCTTTGATATTTGACCGTTTTCAAACAAATGTTTGCATGATTTTTCATAAGCTTTGTTAAGCTGAACTTCAACCAATTTAAGCATTTCATCCTGAGTTAAATTGCCGATAGCAGATTCCTTTGCCATCTCAAAAGCAACATAAGCCAACTTTTGCAGGATACTTTCATGGTAAACTTCCGGAATGTCCGAACGCAACAAATCAATATATTTATGAAATGTCCATTCTGAAATTATCTGGGTTAAAACTTTTGCAATTTCAGAATCTTCTATGGTTTCATCATTCGAAAAAGCTTCACCTGCAAGATAAGTATAGTTATATATCTTCTCTAAAAATTCCTTTTTATGCTTAAGAGCAATATCATCAGGAATAACACTTTCAGCCTGTTTTGTTAAATTTTTTGCAAAACTTTTATAATCAAATGTTGAAGCCATAAAACCCTCCTGATATATTATACCATGCTTGAAAAAATAGGGCAACAAATAAGGCTTAATTCATTTTTAAAGTTTTCAATGCTTCTTGCTCCGCAATATCAGCTCTATGCAGCGCATCATTTGCAGCAGTTAAATCTTCGCCGGTTTTATTCGTGAGCTGAACCCCCATAGGAGATGGGATATAGGTTCTAACAGGCTCATTATTTGATTGATTGTTTGACTCTTTTTGCTGAGTAACAGTAGTAGTCGTATTATTTTTATATTTATTCAACAAATTTGTAGGACTTTGCGTTCCCTGTTGAGTTGTCGTCGTTGTTGTCTGTTGCATCTGATTTTGGGTCAGTTGTCCTTGCTGCTGAAGCTGTGGCGGAAGCTGGGTTTGTTGAGCATTTTGAATCTGCTCTTGTGGTTTTTCTTTTCCTTCATCAAGTATCGAATTTTTAGGTTTTCCAAAGAGTAAATGACAGCCTTTTACTGCAATTTTACTCAAGAACGGCAGAATAATCATCATACCGAGAATAATTCTCATCGGATAACCTGCCATTTGCTTAATACCGAATTTCGGATGACGGAACAAATCTTTTATCTTACTCATTATACCTTTTCTGTAAGTTTTTGTACCATCAGCAGCAATATCTGCGATATCTTTCTTATCATAAGGCCTTATCTGTTCAAGACCAACCGTAACAATTCTGCCTATACGCTTAAACAGTTTTGTAATTGGATTTTTAACTCCAGCATTAAGCATTTGTTTCAAGTTATCCTTTGAAGCTTTCCAGGCTGCTTTATCTTTAAACAATCCTGCCATTGCAGTATCATTGTGAACTTTCAAAGCTTTTCGGTATGCTTCAACCTGTTCCTTGGTCATACCAGCATACTGCAGACCACCTATTCTATGCATTAACTGAATTGCAAAAGGCATTGCAACGAAAAAGGCAATCATCTCCGTAAAACGCTCTGCAAAAGTTTTAACTTTTTCACTTACCCCTTCGGTTTTAGCAGTTTTATATAATACATCCGCTAAGTATGCAGCCTGCATTAAGGCTACAAACTTACCGCCTGCAACCCTGTTTGTTGCACCTTCAAGAACAAGGTTATTATATTTAGCCAGAAACTTACCAAGCATTGATTTTGGAATCTTTTTATCAAGTCCTGTTTTTTTCAGAACATTATCTAACTCTTTATTTTCTGCAAGATTTACATTGCCTAAAGAACCTGCAAGTTTATTGCCTGTTTCGGAAGCATAAACCTCACGTCCGAAAAGCCACGTTTTAATTCTGCCCCACTTGCTATGATTTGTACCCCAGATTCTTGCAAACATTTTAGGGTTAGCGTCATGACAAGCCTCAAGGACACGCGGCATTTTCTCTTGAATATTCTTTTGAACAGCTTCCATTTCGGCAAAATCCTTATAGCCCCATTCAAAAGCTTTCATATCTTTTAGTTTTGCAATTTTCCCGGCATCATCAAGCCCTTTAAAATCACTAATCTCTTTTGCAATCTGTGCAGGTGTCCTTTTTAACCTTGAATTTTGTAATATTGTTTCAAGCTCTGCACGCTGCATAATTTCCGCTCTTGCCTGCGGAGTTGCTGCTTTATTAAATAAATCTTTATACCGTTGAATATCAGCTTTTGATGCACCATAACAATCCAAATCATCTATATGTTTAAGCGGTTTTACAAACTGCTCGCCATGCTGCGGATAATCAAACAACTGCATCCCCCACATTCCGTTTGCCTGACCTTTTACCATATCCAGTTCAGGGAGAGACGGTGTATATGCCATTGCCCTTGTAACTCTAAATCTATCAATTAAATTCTTCTTTAAAAAAACTTTGAAATTCTTAAAACCACTATTTAACGAATGAGCAAATGATGATTTGCCAAATGTACTATTTTTTACGTGACTTGTAATATCATCTCCGAATTGCCCGGCTTTATGATGGACTGTCTTTTCAAAATCTCCTCTTGATTTGTTTGCATAATAGTCCATACCTTTAGAAATAGCAAACCATGCCGGTACACTTAAAGCAGCCGTATAAAGTACTGCTTCAGGATCTTCCGCATTTTCACCAAGACGGTTTGCGACATAGCTGTCCTGAACATTTTGTTTTAATAATTCAGGATTAACAGCCTGCATAGGTACCTGTCCGCCCTGTGCGGTCGTAGGATTTACCGCCTGAAACTGCGGACCTTGTTGATTATTAATATAATTTTTATCGAGCATAGTTTTCCTATTTTCCCCTATATAAATATAAAAACAAAGCGCAAACAATTATTGCTTTTTTAAATCTTATGTAAAGAAATGTAACAAGTTAATCGTTTTGTGAAATTCAATACTTTTTATATACTTTATATATACATAAGAAGTAAATAAGAAGAATGAGAGGCATAAAATGGCAGTCGCTAATTTGAAAAAAATTGATGACAAATTAAAAAACATCTATGAAACTCAAGTTACGGTTAACAATAATCAGCCGTTTGAAGATCGTTCGGAATTGCTTTTTGCTCAGATGAATTTTATCGCAATGGCAAATAAACAAGCTTTACACTTAATCTAACATTTTAACTCCAATTAATTTTTCCCCTACAAATTTTGTACCTGATTTCAAAAGAAATCAGGTTTTTCTTTTATTGTATAATTTTTTTATGAAATTATGTATATTTCCCGGAACATTCAATCCTATTCACAGAGCACATCTGAAAATGGCAGAATATGTTCTGAAAAATTACGGTTTTGATAAAATAATGTTTATTCCGGCTTACAGACCGCCGCATAAAGATTATTCGCCTGATATGTGCTTGCACAGGTACAATATGGTAAAAGAGGCAATAAAATACAATCCAAAATTCGAGATTTCCGATATTGAATTTAAACTTGAGGGAAAATCTTATTCTTATCTTACAGTATTAGAGCTGTATAAAAAATATAATATAGACGGCAATATCAAATTTATTATAGGTACAGACGCATTCTCGCAAATCAAAACCTGGTATGAAACAGATAAGTTAAAAAAAATTGTTGATTTTATAGTGTTTATAAGGGACAATAAAACCGTAAATTTCGAAAATTTAAAGTTGGACGGTTACAATTTTAAATTTACCAATATGCCTTTTACAGATATTTCATCCACCGAACTCAGGCAAAGAATTGTAGAAAACAAACCTATTGATAATCTTGTAACAGAGGAAGTTAAGGAATATATAATTAAAAATGGATTATACAGAAATTAAAAAATGGCTTAAACAAAATCTTAATGAAGAAAGATATATGCATACACTCGGCACCGCACAATGTGCTAAAGAACTTGCGAAAAAATACTCTCTTAATGAAGAAAAAGCATACCTCGCCGGTTTGCTGCATGATTGCGCCAAGTGTTTTTCAAACGACAAACTACTTGATATTATACATAAGCATTTAGATGTTGAAGAATGCGAAATGCTTAACTATAAGACCTTACACGCCCCTGTAAGTGCTTACATAGCTGAAAAAGAATTTAATGTTACAGACAAAGAAATCTTATCTGCAATAAGATGGCATACCCTTGGCAAAATTGATATGACAGACTTTGAAAAAATTGTATTTCTTGCAGATAAAATTGAGCCTAATACAAGAGAAAAAGAATATTCAGAAAAAATTTTACAAATCTTAAATGAAGAAAACGGACTTAACAAAGCTCTGTTAATATGCTATAAAGAAACAATTAAAAGCCTTGTCAAAAGAGATTTAAAAATTTGTATATTAACTGTTGATATTTACAACAAACTTCAAGATTTAGTCAAAAATTAGCATGTTCATGGTAAAATAATATTCAAAGTGAGGATGATTAATGAGAGTATTGGAAATTAAGAATAATTTGGTTAAAATTGCCTATGATGCAGCTGATAATCTTGCTCTTTCAAGCTTTGTCATAATTGAGGATGTAAACACACCTTATGTTGCTCAGGTTATGAATATAAAAGCCGATACTGTATCTAATTATGCCATTGTTAAATTGCTTTTTACTTTTGATCAAGAGGGAATTTTAAAAAATTACAACGGAACAATACCTTCTTTAAAATCTACAGTAACAAAATTACCTTCAAATGAACTGCTTGATATTATTCCCATTGAAACCCCCATAAAAATGGGAGAACTTGCACAACAAAAGGTTGAGCTGAAAGTTGATAAAACAGTATTTGATAACAATCTTTTAATCTGCTCTAACAATGCTGGAAATACAAATATCATCCTTAACAATATTACAAAACAGATAAATGACAAAACAGTCATATTTGATACAGACGGACAATTTGGCAGCGAGGAAAAACTCGTTTTTGGTACGGATTTTAAACTTCCTCTAAATTACGATACTATTAATTTTATATATGATAATGATCTTGAAGATGTGGATACTACAAGTAAAGCTATAATCCAGGATATATTTTTAGAAGTGCAGGAATATACAAAAACACTTCCCGAAGGATATCTTCCGTTTGAAACTTTCCTCAATGTTGTTGATCAACAGTATAGAGAAACCCAGATAACACAATTAATTCTTCTGAAAAACAAATTATTAAAATATAAAGAATTAAATGTGTTCGCAGAAACATTAAAAGACGTTCTGGATTTAAGTATTGCAATAGAAAAATCTGACAGAGTTGTTATTGACATATCAAATATTCCGGAAAATCTGCAAAAAGAGACAATTTCATATATCTACAAAGTAATGAATAATATAAATGCAACTATTTACTCCTTTGTAAAAGTTAACAACACAAATTCAAGTAAAAAACTACTTAAAACGCTTATTGCTCGAACAAACGTTTATACAACAATTATTTGTCCTCACGAATATAAATATATTAACGAAGTAAAAGAAATAGCCCAAAATCTTATTTTATTTGCCCCACTGACTTTACAGCATGATTTTTCTTCATACAACACTTTTCTGAATAAATTAAACTCCGGAGAATATATTATCTATGGAGCCCATACGCAAAATATTCCGTTAATAGTTGAACTTACTGAAATTAATGTAGATAAACAAGAGAATCAGCAAGAAAATATTAATGCTGATACACTTGAAACATCACAAAACACAACAGAAGAAAAAATATCCACTGAACCTGCTGAAAATCCTCAAGAAAAACAAAAAGAAGAAATAGAGGAAAAAATAAGCATTGAAGAAGAAGAAAAGTCTGAATATCCAGAACAGATAGAGTATCCTGACATTACGGTAGAAGAAGTTTCTAAAGATAATCCGGAAGAAACTGAACTTATATCACTTGACGAAAACATTGAGATAGTTGATACTCCTCAACCAATACCAAATATCCTTGCAGATGACGATTCTGAACCGCAAGTTTCAGCAGAAACAGCAAATACAGATAAAAATACTGAAACTAATATCGAAATTTCCGAAGAAATCACAACTGACAATTCCGAAACAGGATATCCTGAGCCTGAAATTTCAATTGAAGAACCGGAAATTGATTATTCAATTGATGAAACAGATATTCAAACCGATTTTAATTCTCAAGATATAAATAATCATGACGAAATTGTAGAGCAAGTTTCAAAAGATGTTGATAGAGCTTTTTATGAAAAACTGCCGGATGATAATATCATTGTAGAAAATCTGGAAGAACCGGAAATTGATGAGTTAACAGAAGATGATTTAAACTTAATCGGTGATATTACATCTGAAAACTACAATGATGATAATGAAGGACCTGAAATAGAAGAAAACAGTACACCGATTGTTCCAGTTTATCCTGCTGATGATATTGAACCGGCCGTCAATACTCTTGAACCTGGAGACAGAGTTTCGACTCCCAAATATGGTGAAGGTGTAGTTGAAAAGATGATAAAATACGGAAATAAAACTCTTTGTTCAATTGAATTTCCTAACATAGGCCGGAGATTGCTTGATCCAGCCATGACAGAAATTACAAAACTTGAAGCTTAAAAGTTTTATCTTAAATTAGCTGCCCCTTTTAAATAAACAAATTCAGGAGTAAAATCATCTTTACAATTTAACACTATAAGCACTCTCAAGCACTTTTCAAGAGAGTTAGGAACATTTAATTCATGGAAACACATCATTGCCGTATTCTTCCAACCCAGTTCAAGCCTTGCAAATTTCGCAGGAAAAGCAGCATTTAAGTCATTGGTAAGAGTAAAAATTACATGTGAAATCATTGAATTATCAATAATATTATTTTTCTCAATCATCATACTTAGAAGTTCTAACGTTGCAGATTTTATTGCATCAGCAGAATTTTCTTCAACAGTAATCGCGCCTCTTATTCCTTTTGTAATCATTATGCGTGTTCCTCATTTACTAATTATATTTTTGCAGGTAATGATATATGCAGCCCGTTAGCCCAATCCTTTGCAAACATTTCGCCCTTACCCTCAGGCTTAACTTTTATAAGTAAAATACAATCCTTACCACAACCGACTTCAACACCATCTTTTGAAAGCCTTACAAATTCACCGCATGCACCGTTTCCTTTAACAACACGTGTTTCAAGAACCTTAATAATTTTTCCGTTATAAACAAAATAAGCAGACGGATATTTATATATGCCGCGCACCAAGTTATGTATATCTTCTGCAGGCTTGCTCCAATCAATAAGGGTCTCATCTTTGGTCAGCTTATTTGCCATACAAATACCGTTTTCACTCTGTTTTTGCGGCACAATTGTTTTATCTACAAGTCCTGTTAGGGTTTTTTCTAAAAGTTCCGGAGATTTACGGCTGATCTCATCAAATAAATCAACACAGGTCATATCATCAGGAATTTTAATAACTTCTCTCAAACAAACATCGCCGCAATCAAGTCCGAGTTCTGTTATCATTGTACAGATACCCGTTTCTTTTTCTCCGTTAATTATCGCACGCTGAATAGGATTTGCCCCGCGATATTTAGGCAGTAGTGAGGCATGTAAATTTATTGTTTCATACTTTGGAATATCTAAAACTTCCTGCGACAATATTTGCCCAAACGCAAAAGTTACAAAAAAATCCGGATTGAGTTCAATTAAAGCATTTTGAATTTCAGGTTCTTTTCTTATTGATTTTGGCTGAAAGACCGGGAGATTTTTTTCAATTGCGAATTGTTTTATCGGGGACATAGAAAGTTTTTGCCCGCGTCCAGCAGGTTTATCAGGCTGGGTTACAACAGCAAGAACATTTATTTTATCTGAATTATATAAATATTCAAGCGATTTTAAAGCAATAGCAGGTGTTCCAAAAAATACAATATTAATCATTTTTACTTTCCAATTCCTCATCCAATACCGGATCTTCAATCAGCATATCAGGTTCAACCGGCGGGAGATGATGTTCTTGAAGGATTTTATCAGTTTCAAACCTGTTAACACAATGGTCAATGAATAAAATGCCGTCAAGATGATCATTTTCGTGCTGAATAGCCCGCGCTAAAAGACAACCGTCTTTTGCTTCCATAACAAATGGTCTGCCATGTACATCAAGAGCTTTAACCATTATATTTTTATAACGTTTAACGTCAGTGTACGCTTCCGGAAAGCTGATACAACCTTCTTGAGCAATTATCGCTCCTGATTTTTTTATTATTTTCGGATTAATAAATACCAGAGGGTTTAACGGTTCATCATTTTTTGACACATCAACAACAAAAACTCTGTAGTTTACGCCAATTTGCGGAGCAGCCATACCTACGCCGTTTTTGGCATACATTGTGTCTAGTAAATCCTGCACCAAATCCTGAATTTTTTTAGAAACTTTATGAACCTCTTTTGAGGGTTCTCTCAAACTTTTTTCACCGTATTGCAAAACTCTTTTTACAGACATTTTATATCCTCATTATAAAATTTATCATAATTCCTACAATATTATACTATAAAAAACCTATCTGACATCTAAAAATTTATGCACCTGCGGTATAAGTCGTACTTTATGATATTTTTCCAGAAATTTATCAAGAATTTCAGATGAAAAATCCGATGAAACAACCATTTTATTATCTTTCATTTCCGGTTGTAAAATTAATTCAATGTCGTATTTAGTACCAAGTTCACAGCAATTTGAAATTTCATCATGGGTTATCTTATCATTAAAAACAATTTTTGCGAATGTTTCAATACCTTTGCAGACATTAAAAAATTTGTCATGGAACTTATAAGCATCTTTAATTCCGGTTGCTGTTTCAAGTTTTATATCGGCAGAAACGATATCAATAAAATTTTTAACTTCAAGGAATTTATCAGCGAGAGTTGCATTGGTTTCAAGATAAATTTTTTTGTTTACACGCGGTAAAAAATCCCTTAAAAATTCAACGGATAAAAGCGGTTCACCACCTGTCAAAGAAACTGAATGGATATTTTCATAACTGTTTGCAATATCAGCAAGTTCACACGGATCATAGACAGTAAAGTCAGACTCATGCGAAAACTCCGTATCACAATAGTTACATTTTAAATTGCAATTACAAAATCTTACAAACAATTGTTTATATCCGACATACGGGCCTTCTCCTTGAATTGATTCAAAAATTTCTTTAATTTTTACTTTATTCATTAAGTAAATTCTCTCTTATATTTTGTGACGATATTTTTTTTAGCTTTTCGTAAAGCCTGATTTCATCATCCGACAAAGAAGAGGGAATTTCAATATGCACTATGACAATCATATCTCCTGATTTTCCGTTTTGCTTCAAACCTTGCCCGCTCAAGCGAAATTTTTGCCCTGAATGAGTTCCAGGCGGAATTTTAAGATTCAAACAGCCTTCAAAAACAGGAATTGAAATACTGCCGCCAATTACCGCTTCAAAAGGATTAATCGGCACATTATAAATAATGTTGTTTCCCTCAAAACTGATTTTTGAAGACGGCTCTATTTTTATTTTTACATATAAATCACCGTTTTTCCCGCCGTTTTGCCCGCTGCAGCCTTCATTTGCAATACGGAGTTTGGTACCGTTCTTAACGTTTTTCGGAATTTTTACCGTAATTTTTCTGTGTTCATTTTTTTCTCCCGAACCATTACAAACATGACATAAACTTCCGTTAATAAATTTTCTGCCTTTACAATTAGGACATTCAGTAGAATGCAGAATATTTATCACACGCTCTGCTCCTAGAACTGCTTCTTTTATAGTAATTGAAATATCTTCAAATAAATCTTCTCCGTGCTTAGGATGCAATTCTTCTTTTTTTTGCTTTGGCTTTGAAAACTCTTCAAAAATATCGTTTATCTTTTTTGAAAATTCTTTTTTGGACTTTTGGGGATTTGCATTACTCTGAGAAGTTGATTGTTTTTTATACTCACTTTGAGCCTGTTTCGGTGATGTATGCTGCTTATCCTGCTTTTGTGAAGATTTAAAAAATCCGTTAACTGTATCATACTGCATTCTTTTTTTTGCATCAGACAAAATATCATAAGCTTCTGCAATATCTTTAAATTGCTGTGTACCATAAGGATTAATATCCGGATGAAATTTTCTTGCAAGCTTACGATATGCAGATTTTATTTCCGCATCTGAACTGTCAGGGGTAACTCCAAGAATAGAATAATAGTTTTTCATATATTCATATATAATGAAGAATTAATAATTTTCAACCTTCTCACAAATATCAGTACGGTATTTTTTACCATCAAAATTAATCAGTTCAATATCTTCATACAGATATTTTCTTGCTCTTGAAAGAGTTTTAGCCGTACGCGTGACAACTAAAGTTTTTCCTTTAACTGTTTCATATTCCAAATATTTATTCTTTTTTACACCAAAATGTGAAATATCCGATTCAACAATATCAAGTCCTTTAATCGGAATTCCTTCGGAACGCGACAAAATTACACAAGAAACAGATGAATTATCGGCAACATTAATACTGTCATAATCATCAGCAAAAGAACCTATTGCACATGCTTCAAAAAGAGTAAGCATATTTTCTTCAACTAGATTCAATACCGCATCAGCATCATGGTCTGATAAAAAAGGTTTAAAATCCAGAGTAACAAAGCCTCCATCCTCTTGCAGCACACAATTTACACCTAAAATTCCCAAATACGGAGTTTCTCTGCGTTGCAGCTCTAATAAGACTTTTTGCACAACATGTCTCATAACATCATTTTCAACATCTTTTGAGACTTTATAATCAGGCGTGAATGCTCCTATTCCATCTGTCAATAAACCTCCGTCTCCGTTTTCAGAAAATTTAAAATTAGCAACCGTCGCAAGATGTACCGCCTGATAACCGTCCGTAACAACATAAAAAGTAAATTCGTGTCCGTAGACATAATCTTCAAGCACAATTTTTTTCTCATCCTTACAGCAGAACAAATCCTCCACAAATGTCTTGGCTGTTGAAAATGTTGTACAAACCAATCTGTCAATATCACATCTGTTTTCATCAGCACTGACTACTTGAGGCATAGACGCATTTTTTAAATAATCAACTGCCACCTGCAGTCTGTCAAATACAGCAAATTTAGGAGCAGGTATTTTAAGTTTATAGAGAAATTTTTTACATAATGAACGGCTCAAAACAAAATTAGAGCTCTGGGCAGTAGGTGCAAATATGAGCTGTTCATTTGCCTGAAATAGTTCAGTAATATTATTTTTTATGGCAGCTTCATCAGAAACTATTGTTAAATCAATTGAATTTGCAACTGCAAATTCCAAAATTTCTTGAACATTATTCGGTCTTATATCTACACATTCTGCTATTTCTGCAATTGCCGGATTTACGGGAAGTACAAATAAATCGCATTCGTAATTTTTAAATTTTTTTATTAATGCGTAGTCTTTAGCGGAAGCACCAACTACTAAAACTTTTTTTCTCTTATCCATAAAGAAATTATATAACAAAAAATACTAAACCATATATATGATTTTATTAAGAAAAATAAAGTTTTTTACAAATATAATGTTATAATAATGACAAAATAAAAAAATTTATTAAATTTCAATATATAAGTGAGAGGTTATAATGGCAGGTATTGTAAATTTATTATCACAGATGTTTGTACCACAGACAACACAAACAACTACTCCTGTAAGGGTAACAACAGATCCTTACAGTAATAATCCTTTTGTAAATTACAAAGGTAACAGTCTTAATTCATACGCAAAAAATGCACCTGTAAGAGGCGGTTATTTTGCAGGTTATTACAACGGGAAACAAAATATAGTTGGACAGCGCCTTTTTATAGAGGTATAACCGTTACGATTGACATTATGTTCAAAACGCGTTATAATAATAAAAGGTTATTAATTAAAAAGTGATTATATGAAAAGAAAACAATTTAGGGGATTTACTGCAGCTGAAGTGATGATAGCAATGACTATTGTTGGGATCATTACTGCTTTAACTATCCCGACAATTATGGCTAATTATCAAAATAAATCTATGCTTACCACGTTACAGAAAAATTATGTCGAACTTACAGACAATTTATTGTACATGGGCACAGAGACTTACAATAAGTCATTTTATAAATCGTTATTAAGTTTGCAGGGACGAAGTGTTGATGCAACAGCCGGCAAATTTTTTGATAAATACTACAGGACAGCGACAAAATGTGGAACAACTGCGCAGCCCTGTTTTGCAAGCACATACAGAGCAATTAATAATGCGGAATTTAAAGATTTCAAATGTGAAAACGGTTATAGCGTAACGCTTAATACCGGAACAGCCATGTGCATAATACCTGCAGATGCTCCAAAAGATGCAACAGAAGATACGCCTGCAACAACCGGCAAACCAGCTAAAGTTTATATTGATGTTAACGGTTCTGAAAAACCGAATATTGGCGGAAGGGATATGTTTACGCTTTATATATATGATGATTTCAGTATAGATGATAAAGACATTACCCCTGATGTTATCAAAAACGGAAATGCAGAAACAGCAAGAGAAACTTTGTTTAATTCAACCTGTCGTACATCATACACAGGTGAAGGCTGTTTTGGGAAAATTATGAATGATAATTGGCGAATAGAATATTAAAAATTGAGAAAGGATTTATAATGATTAAAAAATCAGGTTTTACACTGGCAGAAGTGCTGATAACAATGAGTATTATTGGTGTAGTTTCCGCATTAACAATTCCTGCTCTTATGCAAAATTATCAGCAGGAAGCTCAAACTGTGCAACTGCGCAAATTTTCAAATGACTTTGTAAATGCTGTTGACATGCTAATTACTGAGGAAGGCAAAACAAAATTTTATAACACAAGTGTTTATACTGATGTTTTGCCAAATAACAAACCTGCAGGTCCCGAGGGTAATGCAGATGGTCTTGCATATTTTATAGAAAATCATTTTAGAGTTACAACTACCTGCGCAGCAGAAGGTACCGGATGTTTTGCTGATGTTGCATACAGAGCAATCAACGGTACAGCAACAGAAGAACCAGATGAAGGTGAAGGTGAAGGTGAAACTGAAGAAGGAGAAGCAGAATCGTCAGGAGGAACAAACGGAGTATTCAAATGTTCTAATAAATCTTATGTACTCGCAAACGGAGCTGCAATATGCGTGATAAAAGGTGAAAACAAAGGTGATTTAACAGTCTATATGGATACTAACGGAAAAGAAAAACCGAATATTGGCGGCAGAGATATGTTTACGTTTAATATAGACGGAGCAACTGGAAATATTAAAGGCACATCAGGCGGATGCACCAATAGTGTATATGGTGATGGGTGTTACAATCTTTTAGCAGGAAACGCCTGGAAAATGGATTACTAATTTGAACCTGATTACTAGAATAAAAAAGAGCTTAAATAAGCTCTTTTTTATTGCTTAATAAATCTTTAGGATAAATTTTTTATATTACATATTTGTAATATCATCATATAGAGAGTATATGATGTTTAATAATATAACTTTGATAATAGGCGCCGGTCTGTCAGGTTCGGTTATTGCCAGATTGCTGGCAGAACGCGGAGAAAAAGTAACTGTCATAGAACAGAAAAACCATATTGCAGGTAATATATACGATTATATTGACGAAAATGGTATATGCATACACAAATACGGTTCGCATATATTTCATACAAATAATGAAATTGTATGGAGATTTTTGAATAAATTTGCCGATTTCAATACGTATATGCATAAGGTTGTTGCGATAATTGACGGCATTGAAACTACAATCCCGTTTAATCTGAATACAATCCATGATGTTTTTCCTAAAAGTCTTGCAGACAGGCTGGAACAAAAACTTCTTGACAAATTTGAATACAATTCTAAAGTTCCAATTTTAGAATTTCAAAAACAGGATGATAAAGATTTAAAATTTCTTGCACAATACATATATGAAAAAGTATTTCTTAATTACACTACAAAACAATGGGGACAGAGTCCAGAAAATATTGACGGATATGTAACCGCACGTGTTCCCGTATACATCAGTAAAGACAATCGCTATTTTCAGGATAAATATCAGGGTATACCTCAAAAAGGCTATACAAAAATGATTGAAAATATGCTCAAACACCCTAATATAGAACTTAAGCTGAATACTAAATATTCATCTGAAGAGTTCTCCGGTTACAAGAGAATATTTTGTACAGGCTCAATTGATGAATTTTTTAACTATAAATACGGAGAACTTCCTTACAGAAGCGTTGAATTTCGATTTGAAACATTCAACAGAGAATTTTATCAGTCAAATGCAGTAGTTAATTATCCTTGCAACTACGATTTTACTAGAATACATGAGTATAAATACTATCTAAATGATAAATCAAATAAAACTGTTATAGCCAAAGAATACCCGTCAGCATTTGTTAAAGGCATTAATGAACGGTATTATCCTATAGTAAATGAACAAAATAATGAATTGTATAAAAAATATAAAAATGAAGTTCCTAAAAATGTCCATTTTCTAGGAAGATTAGGCGACTATCGCTACTATGATATGGACAAAGCAGCAGAAAGAGCAATAAACTTGTTTGAGGAGATTATTAATGCCAAAAGTTAGTATAGTTGTTCCCGTTTATAATGTTGAAAAATATCTGGAAGAGTGTCTTAAAAGCATTGTTAATCAAACACTCGAAGATATTGAAATAATTTGTGTAAATGACGGTTCCACAGATTCATCACTAGAAATACTTAATAAGTTTGCCCAGAAAGATAAACGTATTATTGTTATTAATAAAGCAAATTCAGGTTACGGACATACTATGAACACCGGCATAAACTGCGCAAGCGGAGAATATATAGGCATAATCGAGTCTGATGATTTCGCAGACAAATATATGTTTGAAAAATTATACTTACTTGCAAAAGAAAATGATGCAGATATTGCGAAAGGAGATTGGTACAGTTATTGGTCGAAAAATAATTTTTCGCGTAAACAAAACAGAATTTCACCTGCAAAAGCTTTTAAAACTACAAATGCAAGAGAAGATAAGAGTCTTTTAAGAATCGATCCTTCTGTATGGAGTGCAATTTACAGAAAAGAATTTTTAAACAAATACAATATAAGATTTTTAGAAACTCCTGGTGCAAGTTTTCAGGATATAGGTTTTTCTTTTAAAGTATTTGCACTTGCCGAACGTGTAATATTAAGCGATAGAGCTTATTTGTATTACAGGCAGGATAACATAAATTCTTCAGTAAAAAGTAAAACAAAAGTTTACTGTGTCTGTGATGAATATAACGAAATAGATCGTTTTCTGGATGAGTATCCCGATTTAAAACATGAATTAAAAATTCAGGAAGAAATAAACAGATATAACGGTTATCTGAGTTCTGCTCTGAGAATAGATGATTCTGTAAAACCTGAATTTATAAAAGTATTTTCGAAACATTTCAAAGAAGAATACAATTCCGGAATTTTAGGAGAAGAATTTTTCAAAAAGATAAAGAAGAAAGACTTCATGATTTTAATAAATAATCCTGAAAAATATCTGAAAGTTTTAAAATCAATAGAAAGGATAAGAAATTTTAACAAAATAAGAAAGAATTTCCTCTCAATACATTTTAGAAACGGTAAATTAAGTATGACAATTTTAGGCAAAGAGGTAATTTGATGCCAAAAATTTCTGTAATTATTCCTGTTTACAACGTAGAAGAATATCTTGAACAATGCCTTGACAGCATAATTAATCAAACATTTAAGGATATAGAAATTATATGCGTTAATGACGGCTCTACAGATAAATCGCTATGTATACTTGAAAAGTATGCTCAAAAAGATAACAGAATTAAAATTATTAATCAAACAAATCAGGGATTATCAGCCGCAAGAAATACAGGAATAGAAAATGCTACAGGAGAATATATTTCGTTTGTTGATAGCGATGATTATATAAAAAACAATCTTTATGAAACACTTCTTAAATATTTACCCTCAGAATTAATATGTTTTAATGCAGAAGCCTTCGGCGATTTTCCAATACCGGATAAACTTAATAAATACCTTAAATATAAATATAACGGCGTAAAAAATATAACTGACAAAGTAATATTTAATACAAATGTTTATGCTTGGAATAAATTGTTCAAAACAGAGATTATACAAAAATATAAAATTAAATTTCCGGAAGGTTTGTATTTTGAAGATTTTGTATTTTTGTGGGACTATATGCTGAAAATCAAAAACGTAAACTATCTCAGGAATAACGAAAATTTTTATTTTTACAGACAACGTTCAACCTCTATAATGAATAACTGCGGTGCAAAATCAATTCATCATCTTTACGCATGGCATAATTTGTATACCAGATTAAAAAATGAGAATATTTTAAACAAACATAAAAAGTGGATAATAAAACTTTTTGAAAAATATTTCTATCTTGCATATAAATTATCTGACGATGAAAGTAAAAACGAAATATTAAAACATGCTGAAAATTTGGCAGAAGAAATAAAATACAAACATTTTCTAAAATTGAAAAATAGAATTATTAATAACCAAAATCCAAATTTAAGCATTTTTCAACAAATATTCTCCATTAAAAATGAAAACAATTATAAATGTTTAAGAGTGATGGGAGTAAAATTTAAAATTCAAAGAATTATAAAATTTGATCCAAGACCGAGGCTTTTAGTCCATTTGCATTTATATTACCATAATCAGCTAGAATATATGCTGCAAAAACTTGCTAACATAAATAATTGCGACTGGGATTTGTTCGTAACCGTCTGTGAAAAAAATCAAAATTCTATTGATAAAATAAAATCATTAAAACCTGATGCAAAAATTATTAAAGTCGATAACAAAGGATATGATATATGGCCATTTTTGCAAGTCTTAAATTTTGTTGACCTGAAAAATTATGATTATATTTTAAAAATTCACACAAAAAACTTCCGCAGTAAAAAAGCATTCTCATTTGGAAAAGGCTATTCTTGGCGTAATATTCTTGTAGATGCATTATTAAAAAATAAATCAATATTTAACAGCAATTTATATAAACTTATTCATAATCCTGATACAGGCATGCTGGCTTCGCAGGTTGTATTAAGCAAAATGGGAGATAAATGTGCCGAGGATAATGAGCTGTTTTTTCAATTTTGCGAAAAATACAAAATACCTGCACAAAAAGGGATTTTTGTTTCAGGTACAATGTTTATTGCAAGAGCAAATTGTTTTGAAATTATAAAACAAATAAAATTGTCTGAAAATGATTTTTCTACACTACAGCATACTGACGGAGCAGAAACTATTTCACATACACTTGAGAGAATATTTTCTAGAATAATCGAAATGCAAAATTACAAAATATGTGGAATAAAAAACAAAAAGTATAATTTCAAACAAAACATAAAAAAAGTATTACAATTTCTATTTTCCTTGAAAAATGAAAATATTCATGGTATTAAATATAAACAAGTGAGAATTTTAGGGGTAAAAATAGACATAAAATAGGAAATTTTATTTTGAATCAAACAATATTAATTACAGGAGCAACAGGTTATTTAGGCACAAGATTAAGCAAAATGTTTCTTGGATACGGATACAAAATTATTGCTCTTGCATTAAATCAAATGGAACAATTTGCGTATGAAAATGAGAAAAATGCTTAATTGGGTATTAAAAGAGGAATATATATGTCAATAAAAGATAAATTACAAATAATACTAATAACTTACAACAGAGCAGGTCACGTTGAAAATACATTTAAACAAATTTTAGACGAAAAATCGCCTGTAAAAGATTATAATATACTTGTTCTAGATAATAATTCAACAGATACAACCAGAAATGTTGTTGAAGAATGGCAAAAAAAGTATCCAAATTTAAAATATCAAAAAAATAAATACAATATCGGGATTTCCGGTAATATTGCAAAAGCAATGGAAATTGCAGATCGTCAATATCTCTGGATAATAGCAGATGATGATAAATACGACTTTTCTAATTGGTCTGAAGTAGAAAATGCTATTAATAATAACGAAAAAATTATATGTATTTCAAGATATGCATACCAGGAAAATACAGATACAATGATAGAGTGCCAGATTGGTCAGCTAACATTTATACCAGCAATTATATTCAATACTTCTGAATTTAATGACTCGGTTATGAGAAATGCTTTTGACAATATATACACTCTGTTTCCCCATTTAATACCTGTTATAAATTTTTTAAATAATGGCGGTAAAATTTATGTAACACAGAAACCTATTGTTGAGAATGGAATGGACTTAAAAACCGATTGTTCATATACCAGAGGGCATAAAAATTCAGAAATATGCAACAGAAGCAGAAAGATGCAATGGATGCTGGGTTTCTGTGAAGTAATGTCCTACATGAAAGATGAGAAATTAAAACAGAAAACATTGATTACAAATGCAAAATTCATACATGGAAGTCTTAATAAATTTTATAGTAATATTGTATCCTGGTATCAAAATGATATAAATTTGTTGTTTGATATATTAACACAAATAAAAGGATTTCCACGATACATAATATTGTACAAATATATTATGAAAAAAATATATTTGTACAAAAAAATAAAAATTGATGAATACAATAGAAAAATAAATTTACTTTGCGGATTGTTTTCGTTTAAATATAGAAAAAAATCCCTATAATAATTCTATTGATAAATTATTCAAATATCATATTTTCTTGATATTCATTTCTATCCAGAAACGGGAACATGTCCTCAAGTGAAGGCGAAATCATTGTGCCGTCATCTAACTTTCTTGCAGAAAGTTTCGGAGAAAATGCATATTCTTTTTCGGTTATAACTTCACAAATAACAGGCTCATTAAAAGACAGAACTTTTTTGATATCATCTTTCATTGAAGCAGGATTAGAAAGTCTAACCGATTTAATTCCAAATCCTTCAGCTAATTGACAAAAATCCGGAACACTAACGCCGCTATCGACTCCGGAACCTGTCATATGGCCATTAAAGAAATTTCTTTGAGTTTGACGTATGGAAGAATATCCTGAATTATTTATAACAAATATTTTTATAGGCAGCTTATTAAATTTGATTGTTTGCAATTCTTGAATATTCATCATTATTGAACCATCACCTGTTAAGCAGATAACATTTCTGCCATGTGCTTCATAGAAAGCACCCAGAGCTGCCGGCAAGTCATAACCCATAGATGCATCACCTGAATTCCAAAAAATTCTCTGGTTTTCTTTTACGATTGCAGTCTGATGCGAACAAACACAAGCTGAACCATTACCCGCAATCATAATATCGTTTTCAGACATAGCATCTGTTAATTTATGCACAAAGTCATAAACATTGATAATACCGGAATTAGAATGATATTCTGCAGTATTTTCAAATGAGTACTTGTGCAAAAGATTTTTGGAGAAATTTAACCACTCCTTCACATTTAATACAGGAAATTCTTTTTCCAATGCAGGCAAAAATTCGTTTAAATCTGCATTGATTTTTAAATCCGGAATAACTGTCGGCTTATCTAACTCCGCTTTATCAATATCTATTACAATCTTATAAGCATTTTTGGCAAAATTCTCCCAGTTATAGCTTGCCTGCCTTATATTATTTCTAGTACCTAAAAATAATATTACATCTGCATTCTGCAAAGTAAAATTACCTGCTCTCTGCCCGACAGTTCCGATTCGTCCACAAAAATTCTTATGATTTGTCGGTAATAAATCCATACCGTTAAAAGTTGTAACTATAGGGATATCCGTTTTTTCAAGCAATTTTAGGAACATTTTTTCTTGTTTTGATAGCCTGATACCATATCCTGCAACAATAAGAGGTCTTTTTGCGGATTTTAATTTATTTATCACCTCATCAATCTTCAAATCACAGTTCTCAGGCTTAGGAGGCACATATTCAACTAGGTTATTTTCATCTATCAATGCAGCTTGAACATTCATAGGGATATCAAGCCATACTGGACCTTTTCTGCCGTGGGTAGCTTCATAAATTGCTCTATCAATATGATATTTTATTTCCTTTGGTTCTGTCAGCATTTTTGCATATTTGACAAGAGGCTTTACAACACTTATAATATCAACTTCCTGATCGCCTAATTGTCTTAAAGGGATTTCTTTACAAGAAGCCAACGTTGTTGAATATTTTACCTGTCCTGAAATATATAAAACAGGCACAGAATCTGTCCACTGTCCGAAAACTCCGTTTAAACAATTTAATCCGCCGGGACCTGTCGTAACATTAACAACAGCCAGCCTTTGATTAACTCTTGCATAACCTTCAGCCGCTATGGCACAACCTTGTTCATGATGATTTGCAGTATAGGATAAAACACGTCCTAAACTGTCATTAAGATGCATTGCACCGCCACCCGAAACCATAAAAAAATGTTCCACACCATGCTCTTTTAATCGTTTTGCTATATAATCAGAAAGTTTTATCATTTATTATTTTCCTTTCGTATAAAAGAATATCTAAACTTGTTTGCAGGCTTTTCTATAATTAAATAGTTTAAAGAAGCAGCAATAACAGTTATAAAAAAGCCTATTAACGGGACAGTTAACAAAATCGTCAAATCTGAAATTTGCCCCCCCTCCGAAGCTTTATAAATTTTCAAAGGTACAGTTAGTAAATATGAATGATAGATATAAAATCCTAAAACAATAGTTCCGTATGCATCGAATAATCTTAAAGGATTTTTTAATATGGCTTTCAAACACAAAGGCTCTTGAACCGGCTTACCAGAATAATCAAAACAATATATAATTAAAGCAACAAGAGCAAGAATTACTGTCGGAGCAATAAATTTATAAAACCACCAGCTTGCACGAAAATGAAGCTGATATGTAAACATCAGCAGAGTAACTATTAATAATAATAAAGAAATGGGACGTAACCATTTTTTAATAGTTGTATCTTCTGAATTAATTGTAAACGCATTCAGAAACATACCGCCGAAAAATAAATCTAAATTAGTCCAAGAAGGAATAACAATATTATTAAAATAAGGGATCTTGAAATAGTTATAAATTAAACGAATACCAAGTCCAATACCTGCTATTAAGAAAAATATAAGAAGTTTATTGACTTTAATCTTTGAAAAAATATACTTGTACCCAAACGGAGCCAATAAATATAACTGTACTATTGCCGATATAAACCACAAATAGCCTATCGGAACTTTTGCCTTAGAAATTATTACAGATATATTATCCGTAAAAGTAAGCATTGGTATTAATGAATAGAAGTGTTCTTTTGCAAATTCGACAGGATAAACAAATAACAACATGAAAAGTAAAAACAATAAATAAGGTGGTAATATTCTTATTATTCTATTTATCCAAAAAATCAAAATACCTTTCTTATCAGTTTGATATTTGTTATTATAAAATCCCTTCCCAAGCAAATAACCGGATATAATAAAAAACATCCACATAGCAGCCCATGCAGGTGTATAAAATACCCAGGGGAAATGAATATCAGGGTAGAATACCCGAATACAAATTAATGAATGTACCCCGAATACCGATAACATAGCAATTGACTTTAAAATATTAAATATATTAGCATTATTAGTTGTCTTTTGAGTTGTGTTCATATTTTATATAACTCCTTGTAAATTTTTAATTTTGGTTAAATCATCTAATTCAATACAAATATCAGCATTAGACTTTAATGCTGTTTTATCATTTCCATATCCCCATAGCACAGCTACTGAATATACACCGGCTTGCTTCGCTGCATTAACATCACTCAATGCATCTCCTATCATTGCGGTTTCATTTTTGCTTAAATTGTATTTCAATAGAATATCAGTTATCATATCACTTTTTGAAACCGTTTTTCCGGATTTATCAATAGTGTATACATCCTTAAACATATCTAATTTAAACTGCTTTATAATTCGCATTGTTGGAATATTCGGTTTAAATGTAGCAATAAACAATTTATTTCCCGAAGATGACAAACGTTTTAACAAGTCGTAAACCCCCGGATAGATAAAACTTATATCATCTTCATCATAATCATAAATTTTTCTAAAATTTGACATTATGTTTTCAATTATTAAATCATTTGTTAATTCAGGCGCTATAAGTTTTATAATCTCTTTTAACGGCGGGCCTATAATATCTGAATTTAGATTTTTCACATTTATAGGATAATCAGCTGCTTTAAAAGCCTTTTCAAAACACCGTAATACTTCATCAGACGAATTTAAAATAGTGCCATCTAAATCGAAAATAAAATTGCTTATATTGTTAAGCATATACACCGCCGGCTTCTTCAATCAATTTTTTGTATCTTGCCTCAAGCATAGTTAATCTGTGAGCATCTTCTTCAAAAATCATTTTATAAAACTCTCTTTTGTTTCTAAGCCACATAAGTTCAAAACCGACAGCCTTTAATATCCCTTTGTCTGCTTTAGAATCTTTCATTGCAGCTTGAGCGTCAAAAATAATTTTTCTTGTCTCAAATCTTGTCAAAGCATTTTCCGGCAAACGCTTGAAAAACGGTAAAGAATGAGCAGAAACACCTCCACCGATTACCATTTCTTTATTCACTTTCAACATTTGAGCTGCTATAGAATCTGCAATTTTGAAAATATCTTCGGAATTAATATCTTCTCTTGTTAAGCCCATAGAGCCTGTCATATCAACACGTCCCAGAACAACACCGTTAATATCTTTAAAATACTCAGATGCAATCATCTCTTCCAAACTCTTAAATCCTGTGATTGTTTCAATATTAACTAAAAATTTTATATCTTTTCTTTCTTCCTCTGGGAAAACAAATTTAGTTGCTTGAACGAATTTTTTTAATGCATAAGCAGTTTCAATCATAGGAGCAACGATTGTATTAACGCCGATTGTTCTTGCATCAAACATATCTTTTATTGCTTCACAGCCGCCGATTTTTATTGTCAAATCCAAACCTGCTTTTGTTACAATTTCTTTCAAGCGCATTGCTTCCTCAAGTCGTGTACCTTCTGCTTCAAATTCTGCTTTTACACCAACGACATGATGATTTTCTTTTAAATCTATCAATGTATTTATCATTTTCTTTTCTAAACTATTCATATATAATCCTCTCACTTAACTAACATATGTAAAATTTTCTTTTTTATAACAATAAAATTTCCTTAACCCTTCCTGCATAGAAGTAAACTTAAAATTCGGAATTTCTTTTAATAATATAGAATTATCACCTGTATATTCATTATTTAATGAAGATGCCTTGATGTCAATTTTACTTCTGATACCACCAAAATTGTTCACTATACCTGCAATATCTAAAAGACTTATACTCTCAGAAGGCGTAATATTAATAATTTTATGTTCCGGCCTAATTTGAATAAAATGCTCTACTATTTTTTGCATATCTTCAACAAATAAATAATCAAACACGACATTTTGATTAATAACAATATCTTGATTACTCAGAACTTGATTTATTGCATAACTCGGGAAGCGATTTTCTTTTTCGTTATAACCGTAGCACGCAAAAATATTAAGGCATAAAATATCATCTCTTTTTTGAACTATTTCTGCAATCTTTAATTTTGATAAGCCGTATAAATCCTTTGGAACAACCTGCCCGATTTCAGTTTCTTTAACTTTATGAAGATTTCTCGACTTATCATACATTGCACCTGAACCAAATAATATAATCCTGACATCGTTCTGCTTAAATTTCAAAAGATTATTAAGCATAGAAATATTAGTTTCTACTGTATCAAAAGCATCATCAATACCTCTTGCGCCGCCAACTGAGGCACAGTGAATTATAAAATCAATTTTATGTGTATCAAAATATCTTTTTACATCATTTTCAGATGCAAGATTAAGTTCAAAACTTCTCGGGCAAAACAGAGTATATCTATTCTGTAAATAGTCTTTTAAATTTCTGCCAATAAATCCGCCTGAACCTGTTAAAAGAATATTCATTATTTATATTCCTCAACAAATTTGTGAATAAGTTCTGATGTTTTATCAAGTTCTTTTTCTGACAGAGCCGGGAACACTCCTACCCAAAATGTATTATTCATAACAAAATCAGTATTAGGGAGTAATTTATAATGTTCTTCATTCAATTCTCTTGAATTAAGTAATTTTGAACTTCCTATTCTTAATTGAATGTCATTATCAACAATCATCGGCTGGCGCAAAATATTGCCGGCAAAAAGTTGTCTTGTACCAACACCGTTACTTTCCAGATATTCAACAAGTTTTTGCTTTGAAAGCGGAGGCTTTGTTGAAATTAAAAATCCAAACCATGAAGGTTTAACACCTTCTCTTATTTCAGGCAATATTAAATAATCTTTTAAATCCGACAGCTTATTCATAAGATACTTTGCATTGTGAGTTCTTTTTTCTATGAATTGCGGGAGTTTTTTTAACTGAGTACACCCCAGAGCTGCCTGCCAATCAGTTATCTTAAGATTAAACCCGATATGTGAATAAGTGTATTTGTGATCATATCCGAAGGGCAGATTGCCAAGCTGCATTTGAAAACGTTTTTTGCAGGTATCATCTTTCCCCGGCTTACACCAGCAGTCACGTCCCCAGTCCCTGAATGATAAAATTATTCGATATAGCTGCGCGTCATTTGTAACAACAGCCCCGCCCTCACCCATAGTCATATGGTGTGCAGGATAAAAACTATAAGTACCGATATGCCCTATTGTCCCGAGTTTTTTACCTTTAAACTCGCCGCCTAGAGCATCACAACTATCTTCTATTAACCATAAATTATATTTTTCGCATAAATGTATAATCTTATCCAAATCATAACTGTTGCCCAATGTATGTGCTAAAAATATTGCTTTTGTTTTATCGGTTATAGCTTCTTCGATTTTTTCAGCATCAATATTGTAAGTACCGATTTCACAGTCAATAAAGACAGGGATAAGGCCTTGCTGAATTATCGGATTAATAGTTGTCGGAAACCCTGCGGCAACAGAGATAACTTCATCTCCTTTTTTAAGTCGTTTGTCTCCAAGCTTATGAGAAGTTAAAGCAGACAGTGCCAACAAATTAGCACTTGAACCAGAATTTGTCGAAAGCGCATATTTTACGCCCAGATAATTTGCAAATTCTTTTTCAAATTCATCATTAAATCTTCCTGCGGTAAGCCACATATCAAGAGAAGCATCCACCATTGCTTCTAATTCTTCACAACCCAGCAGTTTTCCTGAGGCAGGAATATACTTAAACTCTCTTGGTTTATCATAAACTTCTTTATAATAATTTCTAACAGCTTCTTTAACTTTATTACGCAATTCTAGTTCCATATAATATCCCTCTCTAACTTAAAAAATTATATTACAAATAAGAGAAAAAATAAAGTTTTTTAATCATACTGTTAGTAAAATTATTTTTTCAAAGAAGAAGAAAATTTAATTCCTAAGATTTTTATAATAAATTTATTATCGTGTATAATTACTGAAAAAATCTTACCATACCTTGCAAACCAAAATCTTAACTTTTGGCTATTAGTCATTTTCAAAGGAATAGACGAAAATTTATTGTAATACCACCATTCTCTTGCCATCGGCATAGTAACATCAACCCATGGCTTTATCCAAGTTGTATAATGAAGAATTTTAGGTTTTTGCGCTGTTTTTTTTATAGTATTAACATTCGGGTTACTTTTTACGATTAAATTGTTGCGATAAAAACTGTCCTGAACATTCCACGACATATCAAGTAATAAACATTTTTCATGACAAAGTCTGTTAATTATTTCCTGGTCTAGATGATAACTACCTCCACCAGATAAAACAAGTGTTTTTGCTTTATTCCAAATATCAGCTTCCCGCCATTTTTTTAAGTTCATTAATAAAACACCACTATTAACAATTGGCAAAAAATTATACCAGTTATTACTTTGAGGAAAACGAAATAAAAAAGTACATCCGATATCTTCTACTCCTGCAATATAGCATTGTTCTATGTCAGTATTAAATAAATTTTTCAGACTTTTCTTTATAATCAAATCACAATCTAAATATAAAATTTTATCCAAATCTGGCAACAAATTCGGCAACTGTAAACGATAATAGCATGTTCTGGTTATATGTGAACCATCATATATTAAAAAAGATTTTAAAATTTCTTCATCAATATCTATAAATTGCATCTTGAAATTTTTAATCTTTTTTAATTGCAAAAGCTTTGATTTACTTAATTCTGAGACATTATTACACAATATATAGAAAGAAAGTATATCACTTTTTGATGCATTTTTTAAAATAGAAGTAATTGCTACTGACATAGGCTGAACATAGTTTTCATCCGCAGCAAAAGCTACATTAATTTCATTTGTTTGCATTCATAACTCCTTACCTGATGTCTTTTATTCATGTAATAAAAAATGTTACATGTCAATAGTTAAAGGTGACATTTTTTGTTGTTATGCATTCTATCAATTTTAAATAACATAAGGATATTAAACAGGTAATTTATGGATAAAAAAGAAATAGGTAAACAACTTAAACATTTTAGGCAACTCGCGGGTCTGACTCAGGAAGCCCTTGCAGAAAAAGTAAACATTCACGAAAAACAAATTTCCAGAATAGAATCTGGCTTGCATTTTCCGACATTTGATAATTTTATGAAAATACTAAAAGTCCTGAATGTTGAAATGAAAGATTTCAAATCAGAAAAAAATTGCCCAACACTAAATAAATCAAAAGAAAAACTAATACAAATTATAAATTCTGCAGAAGATAAAGATATAGAATTATATCTCGCACTTATACAAGATATACAAAAATATTTAAAAATTAGTCCCAGATGATTTTTTCAGAATACTGTTCTATCTGAGAGAGAGTGAATTTATACATATCAGTATTATCATCATAAAAATGTTTATACCACTCAACAGTATTTTTAATAGCATCATCCGCCGTTAGGGTTGGCTTCCAGCCTAAAACTTTTTTAGCTTTTTCAATATTCAGCATCAAAAGACCGGCTTCATGAAGATTATCACGTTTTTGAACAATAACTTCTCCTTTGCCGTAAAAATCAACTACTTTTTGAGCGACATCTGCAACCCGTAAAACATTTTTTTCATCAGGTCCAAAATTAAAACCTTCTGCGTATTTTTTACCGTATTCTAAAAGTTTCTGTCCCAGCAATAAATATCCTGAGAGAGGTTCAAGAACATGCTGCCACGGACGCACAGCAACTGGATTTCTTATTTCTATTTTTTCTCCTTTATTGATTGCAACAACACAATCAGGAATTAATCTGTCTAAAGCCCAGTCACCGCCGCCTATTACATTACCCGCACGTGCCGTTGCCATTGCGTAGGTGCCATCATCCTGCAAAAATGAACGTCTGTAAGAAGATGACATAATTTCAACACAGCCTTTTGATGAAGAGTACATGTCATACCCGCCCATAGGTTCATCTTCTCTGTAACCTCTTTCAACCTCTTTATTTTCATAGCATTTGTCAGTTGTAACATTTACAAATGCTTTAACAGATTTACACTTTCTTGCTGCTTCAAAAACATTTAAGGTTCCGATAACATTTGTCTGATAAGTCAAAACAGGTTCAGAATATGACAACCTGACCAATGGTTGAGCTGCAAGATGAAACACAATATCCGGCTGAAAATCAATCATTGTTTGTTCTAGCAAATTAACATCCAAAATGTCGCCGATGACACTTTTTGAGATCTTCTCTTCGATGTTTAACTCCTTAAACATCGAAGGTTTAGTATTTGGAGCAAGCGAATATCCGCATACATCTGCGCCAAGCATCGTAAGCCATAATGCAAGCCAACTTCCTTTAAAACCTGTATGTCCTGTTAAAAAAACTTTTTTATTTTTATAAATATCGTAAAACATATTTCAGCCCCATTTTAATATAACATAAATAAAAATATAAATCCCATCGGTAGAATTTTAACAAATATTTAAAATATCCTGTTTTTTGAAAATTATATTTATTTCTTACATCGAAATAATATTTATTTATAAATTTAATAAGCTTATATTTTTCTTTATTATAAACAGCAGTCGATAATAAATTTTTATCTCTAAATTCATTTAAAAAATTTATATAATTTTCTCCAAATACTTGTGCAACGTTATAGTTCCCTCCTTTTTTCTGAGGACAGACTGATTCAAATAATTCCTCGGAAATACACAAAATGTTTCTATGATTTTCTAAAAAATTAAACAAAATATACGTATGCGGAATTTCCGTCCAAGTTTTCTCATTGAAAATTTTAATAACTTTTTCAAAATCATTTTTCCATATACCAAAAGAACCAATCCAGGTTGTATAATAAGATACATCTTTTATAAAAGAATTCAAATCAGAATAAAGAATTGCCCCCCCCCCGATGTTCGACGCATTATTACTAAAGAAAAGAATATTTTTTTCTTCAAGATTATTTTTGATATAGCTAAGCATTTTTTCTAAACTATCCGGCTTTAATAATAATGTATCATTATTGAGTTTTAAAAATTTTCCGTCAGCAATTGATAAAACCTTTTCAAAATTAGCAAATCCTATATTTGAATCATTTCTGTGATAAATAATTTTTTCAGGGTACAATTTCAAATATTTTTCAACGAGTTCTCTTGTTCCATCAGTTGAAGCATTATCAGAAATAACAATATCCACATCATTTGTATTTTTGAAAATATCTTGTGACACAATACTTTCTAATGTATCTTGCAAATATTTTTCTCTATTGTATGTTGGAATGCATATAGATAACAAAGTCATTACAGGAGACCTCCGATAATTTTTGCTAATCCCTTGCTATAAGCGCATTCCGCTCCCCCCCCGACATCCTGCAATTCCGTTACATCCGCACAGGAACACATTATTTCGTCTTCTCTGTATGGAATTGCACCAAAATTTAATACAGTATCACTGCCTGAAATTTTTTTAATTTCGGTCACAAAATCTTTTATTGAAACTGCATTACCTGTTCCAATGTCAAAACTGCGGAATCTGAATGAATGTTTTTGTGCATAATCTAAAATTTTTATATAATTATCAACAACATCATCAACATATATAAAATCACGTTTTTGATCCCCGTATGTCAAATCAATAGATGGAACTTTTTTTACCGCAATTTTATCTATCATCTGATAGACAAATTTATCTGCCCTGTCATCTTCTCCGTAAACATGCTCAAGAACCATATTCACAACTTTAATCTTTTTGGAAAAATATTTTAACCATAAAAGTAAACTCTTTTTGGACAAAGCATAATTTAAAAGATAAGAATAAGACATATTCTCTTTATTAAAATATGAATCAGTATTAATAAAAATCTTAACTCCATGCTGAACCGCCAAATCAAGAAGTCTAATCGGAAACATTAAATTTGTTTCAAGAACACTGTAGCAGGAATTTTCATTCCTGCCGTAATTAGTTGCACAATGAACAATAGCATCTATTTTAGTTTCTTCAAATACTTTTTCAAGAGGAAATTTATCAATATCATAAAATTTCACACGGACATTGTTCAGAATATTTGATATTCTGCTCACATCTGAAAAAGATCTTTTTAGAACAATAATATTGTGATTAGTATTATTCAAAAAACCTTTAAGAAGATGACTGCCTAAAAAACCTGTTGCACCGGTAACCAGAATGTTCATACTTTTCTCCTTAAATGAGTTATCCTTCTAATAAAGTACCATAATATAAAGGTTAAAAATGCGTATGTATGTTCAAATTTATTCTTAAAAGAATTTGTATTATACAACAAAGTCATAAATAATTTATCCATGTCTCTATTTAATTCAATATTAACAAATTCTTGTGAGACTCCGTACCAGTCGCAAATATTTTTATTATTCAAGGCATTTATATAATCAGTCGTACAGAAACGATAGCAATTTCTAACCAGAAATTTCACCGTAGAATATCTATCAAAACAGGACAGTTTAATTTCTTTCAAAAAATCAAGGTAAACTTCAAATATTTTAAATCTGTTTTCGGGAGAAAAAAACAAATTTTTATTTTTTAAAGAATAGGTATGAGAATGATTCAAATTTTTAAACGGCGGTTTTATAAGATAGACAAACGGAAATTTTATAATAACCGCATCTCCGCATTCACAACAAAGCGTTGTTTGAAAATCCGTTAAATATGACCGAATAATTTCATCGTAACTAAGACAGGTATCATAGATATTTTTTTCCATTAACAACTTTCTGTCAAAAAAGAAGCCGGAAGGATGATTCCCGCAAAAACAAAACTTAGACAGTTTTTTTACCATACCTGTGAATCTGCGAATTTTAAATTCGCCATCTTTACAATCAGGGAAAAATCTGCCTGCCGCAACATCTAAATTACTGAGAATATCTATGACTTTGTCAATGTTTTTTATATCTAAAAAGTCTTTGTCCGTCATAAACATCACATATTTGCCGGATCCGCCTGCCAGAGCAATTTTTCCGTTTACATAACTGCCATAATTTTTATCGTTTTCAATAATCTTAAGCCGGGAATCCTCTATGGATTTTAAAAGTTCAACTGTATTATCCATAGAACAGTTGTCCGCAATGACGATCTCAAAATTTTTGTTATCACTTTGGAGCCATTTTTTGACATTGTCAAATAGTGACTGCCCCCTGTTATAAGTCGGAATACAAATAGATAAAATAATATCAGACATTTACAGGTTCCTTATTCCAAACAGCCCACGGAGCTTTATCATTCATCCACATATCAGTCAAATCATTCTTGTCTCTCAAAGTATCCATTGGACGCCAAAAACCATTATGCTTATATGCATTTAATTGATTATCTTTTGCTAAATTTTCAAGAGGATCTCTTTCAAAAATTTCTCCGTCATCATCTCTGATATAATCAAATACTTCAGGTTCACAGACAAAAAAGCCCCCGTTAATCCAACTTTCTTCACCTTTTGGTTTTTCCATAAATGACGTTATCATATCATTATCTTTAATAACCAGAGAGCCGAATCTTCCCTGGAGCTGGACTGCTGTCAATGTAACAAGTTTTCTACTGTTTTTATGGCATTTTATTAAATCATCAATATTTACATCAGCAACACCATCACCGTAAGTCAAAAGAAAAGGTTCATTACCAATATAATCTTTGGCTTTTCTTATTCTCCCACCTGTCATTGTATTTTGACCGGTATAAAGCATTGTAACTTTCCAGGGTTCATGACGATTTTTATGTACCTCTACCGAATTATTTAACATATCGACAGTTATATCAGAATAACGAGTGTAGTAATTAATAAAATAGTCTTTTATAACATGAGATTTATAACCGGTTAAAATAACAAATTCGTTAAAACCATAATAAGAATAAATTTTCATTATATGCCATAATATAGGTTTTCCACCTATTTCTACCATGGGTTTTGGTTTTAAATCTGTTTCTTCCGAAAGTCTCGTCCCTAAACCGCCAGCTAAAATTACAACCTTCATATTGACTCCTTTAAATTATTAATGACTGATTCTATACTATTATTATCTAAATGTGTATATAATGTATTAATATTAGCTTTTATATAGTCTTTCGTCAACATTCCTATGTTAATTCGCTTTAATTTCTCAATCATATCAGGTTCAAAACGGTACTTTATAAATTTTGCAGGATTACCGCCAACAATAGAATAAGGTTCAACATCTTTTGTAACAACACTGCCTGCCGCAATTACAGCTCCCTGCCCTATTCTTACTCCTGAAAGAATGATAGCCCTTGCTCCTATCCAAACATCATCTTCGACTATAATAGAACCCTTTGCTTTTGCTTCGTATTTTTCTATATAATTATAGACTTTAAATGGGTAAGTGGATAAATTTTTATAATCATGCTCTGTACATGGTAAAAATACAACCCCGTTAGCAATAGAAACATAATTTCCAATAATAAGTATAGACGGGAAATCCGATGCAAAAAATGCATCTATCAAACCGTATGAAGCTTTGCCCACAGCAACATTATAAATACAGGAATTATTTTTGACCAATTTGGTATCATTATCGAAATTTTTCCTGTGCCAAATTTTAATAAATCTTTTATAACGAAATCTTTTTTTTATATTTTTATAAGAAAATGACTCAAAAAATCTTACCAATATTTTGAAATATGACAAATAGAAAAACGGTTCCAGCCAGAAAAACTTCATAAATTTGAAATAGCCCGATTTATCAAAATTATATTCTTTTACAAAATCAAAATAGAACGGCAATATATGTTCAAATAATGTTTTTTTCCTATCCTTGCTTATGACAGAAGCAGAGAGCAGACCCTTTTTTCTATACAAATCTAAAATATAATAATAATTGTAACCGAATACTTGAGCGACATTATATCCGCCTTTATTCTCCATAAATATAGTCTCAAAATATTTTTTATTTGAAACATAAATTTTAGCCCCTGTTTCAAACAATCTTCCGACAATATCAACCTGAGCAAAATTCATGTGAGAAAATCTGTTAATATCATCAAGAGAATCTAAAAAAGATTTTTTATAACAATGGGCACCAACCCAGGTAATATAATACGAAACATTTTTTAAAAAGTCATCAAAACTCTCTGCCATGCCGGAAAATTTTCCGGCAGCATTTGAAAAAAAACACCCCTGAGCACCATTTTCATCGGCTTTTTTAATATCTTCTAAAACTTCTGATAAACAGCCCTCAAAAACATAACATGTATCATTATGCAGTTTTACAAATTTTCCTTTTGCCTGATTAATGACATATATAAAATTTTCATCAGCAGGTATTGGCTCGGAACGTTTTATATAATTTATCTTATCAGGATATTTCCTGACAAATTCTTTACAAACCGTTTCAGTTGCATCAGTTGAACAATTATCGGAAATAACGACTTCTACCAAATCACTAAAAAGAAAAGCCTTTTGCGTTGTTATGCTGTTTAACACTCTCCAAAGCTCGCAACATCTGTTATAAGTCGGAATACATATTGAAACTAACGGCTGCATAATTCTACCCTTGCATTAATTATAGCACGGATATAAATTATAACAAACTACTAGCAAAAAAAATTTTTTTTAATTTTTTTACTATCATCTCTTAAAATATGGGGTAATAAATATTTATGGTACAAATTAATAATTTTCGGAATTTTATAAATGAAAGAGACAATGCATACAATGTTCAGGCTCATTTAGATTCAAAATCAAAAGTGTCCAAAGAAGGCATTAATGCTATGCTAATTCATCTAAACGATTGCATGAAAAATCCTACAATCGGACTTCTTATAAGAAAAGATGCAATCAAAGAGATGCCTAATTTTAGGGAATATATTCGTAATAAATCTTATGTACTAAGACAGCCGGAAATAATTGAGGCTAATAATAACTTTGAAAAGTATTTGAAACAAACCTACCCGCGTACATTAAAAGCACGATTATTCCTGATAGAACACAGAAACATTATACTTGGCAGTGTAAAGCCGTTAACTAAAAGTTTTAAGAAAACACTATTTAAGCTTACACGTTACTTAAGAATAAAAAAATAATAATACTTATTCTTTTCTTACAGCAACACCTTTTTTAGTACAATCAATTATTCTCAGAATAGTTTTATCACACAGTTCAAGTTCTTCTTGCTTTTCTTTAGACTGAGCTTTTTTCCATGCTTGCAGCATATTTCTGAACTTGTCGCCATCCAAGAGGCAATCACCTGTTCCGACATAGGATGAATATTTTTCTGTAAATTCCTTATTAAAATCACCGTAAATTTCTGTAATTAAATCGGAAACAATTTTAGCATTATTTATAATTACGCGTTCATCATCTTCTATAATTGATTTCATTTTATCCGATAAATCATCTTCATCAGATATAGCCATTTTCCCTGTTTTGGCACCAAGCCCCATAACTTTAACCATCAAATCCGCATAATATCTTACACTTTCCATATCTCCGCTTATGCCATAAGATCCGTTCATACCGTAAAAATAATTTTCAGCAGAATTTCCGCCAAAGGAACAAACTATTGAAGAAAATATTTTTTCGAATGATTCCTCACTGTTAACATCTTTTGAATGATATACAGCTCCGCCATATAAACCTCTTGGATCCAATGTAATAAATGAAACTTTATCCGGAATATGCCATGGTTTACCAATTGTTTTTGCTATATTATTCATAACTTCCAAATTGGTTGCGTGCCCGCATTCATGCGATGTTACAATTTCTTTTTCGTGCTGCGCTATCTTTTTGACTGCAGGTCTGCCTGTTGTAATCTGAAGATATGCTTCAATAAAATCTGACTTATCAGGATTTTTATGTCCTCGTTCAATTGCGACACTCTGAGCTTTTTTAACAAGATTTTTCAAATAAATAAACGGAAATCCGCTTGTAAACGATGCGATTGCTTCAATAGTATTTTTTTGCTGCTTCGCGTCACCTGCTATTTTAATATTTGAACTTTTTAATACTCCATTGAGAATTTCTGCTCTGGCTTCAGGATCATAGGCCGGAGATGCAACAGAAACCAGATCAATAAATTTAAAAGATTTCATAGCAGCGTTTCCTATCAAGTGAGGATCAGCAACAGAGCCGACAACGAGAATATTCAGTCCTGCTTTATCAGCCTTTTCCATTTCTCTTAAAAGCTGTGCCATAGCTTTTTGATGGTACAGAGAAACATACTCGCCAACTGAAAAATATTCGAAATTATCTATAAATAAAACTGCAGACTTGCGAACATTTGCCTCAGCCTGACCAGTTACAATAGAAAACAGTTTTTTAATTGATGCCTCCGGAGAAAGTGCCCCTCCCCCGAAAAGTTCAACTTCCTTTGTACCGAAATCCATTGTATTAACTTCTATATAAGGGATATTTGCCTCACCTGCGATTGCTTTTGCAGTGTATCTGCGCCCGCTTCCGGGTGAACCGTCTTGAGAAAATATTATTATTCCTTTAGTTCCTAATTTCCCTGATTTAATTTGTTTTACAATTGCAGAAGCTTCTTGTTTAGTAGATTCTTTACCTATTAAGTTATTTAGTTTTACACCTGTATCAAATACTACATTAACAGAGCTTCCTTCATCATTTTTTTTGAACAGATCAGATGCCTCTGAAAGATAAACGCTTACATCACTTTCGGTAATTTCAGGTTTATCAATATAATAACTTACAATTTTCTTCATTAAATTTATTGTTTTGTCAGGGAAAACACCATCCATTAAAGCGGATGCCTCTACAACTTTATCAGCAGCTTTACGGGTAAATTGTTTTTGAAGATCTTTCATAAGTACAGGATTTTCTCTAAACATTTTTACCATCTGCGGAGTATCAAGACTCGGAATTGAAATTTCTTGAAATTCTGAACATATTTTAGAAAAATTTACATAATAAGAATCTTTAGCGTCATAAAACAAAAATTTCACATTTGAAGGATGATTAAATAATGTATTTACAAATGCTGGAGAAACAGTATATGCGCCGTCTGTTTCTTTTGACTCTTGCAAAATCAAATGCAGAGGGTTAGCAGCAATTATATGTTCTTTTGTTTTGTCTTTAGCAAGTTTATTTACCATATAAATAAAGTAATCAGAAGTTGCATCTGAGCTTAACTGTGTAAATGTTGACTTATTTGAATAGTTCTGCTGATGAATTTTATAAATAGTATCTATAAAACTTTTCGGAGTTTCTTTTTTCGGGTCAAATGTAATAAACATATTTGTTCCCAAAGACAAATTTTTCAAAACATTCTCAGCCTTTTTATTATAATCACTGAACGGAGAACGATTTTTCAATGCTCTATTGTCGATCATTATATACTTTTTTAAATCTAAAAGTAAATTCTTTGAAAAATTATCAGTAACTTCATCTTGACTGCTCATAGCAGCAGTAAAAAGGGTATATTCGTCAATAGGAATATCTTCTTCTTTTAAAGCCCATATAGAATCTGTTAAATCTTCAGACAAATTAATAGAGTTACCATTAGAAGACGACTTTGTTTCAGACACATTTTCTTTCAATAAACCATCTAGTTTTTCAATATTACTTGTTATAACAGGTTTAATAGCTTTACGCAGCTCAGGATTTGAAAACATAACCTTTGAACACATCTGTGAAAAAAATTCAGCTACAGGAGGCATATCATCTATATTAATATCCTTTTCGCCTTTATCCAGACAATCTATAAATTTATTCAGCTCAGTCAGTTCATGCTTAATAACATGCAGAGTAGTGATATGAGTGTAGCCTGTACCTTTTAAATTTTTTTGTAAAAGAGACAAAGTATTTTTTGTAGATGTATCAGAATTGTATAAAATATCGTTAAGTTTAGACTTATTATGAGATTGAACAGTCGTTTTTGCAGTAAACGGAATATAAAAAGCAGGATTATACCTTTCGGAAGAATTATTTTCTGGTATAGATAAATAATTTAACTGATTTTCAGTATTTTTTTGAGATTTATATAAAAATGGACTACTACAACGTTTATCTAAACTGTTACTTACCTTATCAATCATAAATATCTCCAATTATATTTCATTCATAAACCTCGTAAAAAATAATTTTGCCATTATGTAAAAAAACTGAAACATTTGATTTGTAAAACCCTTATTTATAAGACTTATTAAAATAAAAATATGCCGCGTCTCGGAATCGAACCAAGGACACAGGGATTTTCAGTCCCTTGCTCTACCAACTGAGCTAACGCGGCATATTTTTATTTAATTTTTGTTTTATTTAAAAAAGTTGAGGCAATTAAATATTCTTTTGGGATAAATGGTTTTAAATATTAAATTGCCACGTTTTTTATTATATTTGCTGAAAATTATCAGTCAAGAACTTTTTTGCTAATTTTGCGGAGCCAAATATAATGTAACATTTCGGCCTTCTAACTGCGGCTTTTTCTCAATAACCAGAGGTAACCCTGCTAAATCTGCAACAAATCTGCTTGCCAGATCAAAAGCCAGATTAGAATGCTGCATTTCACGCCCTCGTAGCATGACAACTATTTTTACTTTGTGCCCTTGATTAATAAACTTTTCAATACTTTTTATACGAACCTGATAGTCATGAGTATCAATCTTATAGCGGATTTTTATTTCTTTCACATCAACTGTATGCTGTTTCTTTTTAGCCTCTTTAGCTTTTTTTTCAAGTTCATATTTATACTTACCGTAGTTTAATATCTTAGCTACCGGCGGATCTTGATTAGGATTAATTAATACCAGATCTAAATCTGCATCATAAGCCATTTGGATAGCTTTTGAAGTTGGAACTATACCTTTATTTTGACCTTCTTGGTCTATCAATCTAACTTCTTTTGCACGTATTCTTTCATTCATTATTGCTTGATTTTTATTATTTCTTGTATCGTTGGTAGCTATTGTTGTATCTCCTATATTGTTTTGTCTTGTAACACAAGTATCATGGTAGCACAAAATTCTTTTTTTTAAATAGTTAGAGACAAAAAAATTATGTAACGAAATGTAAAAATAAAAATCAGCCATATACAAAGCTTTAGCCATAAATATTGATTAATAATAAAAAAGTTTAATAATAAAATTAAAGATTTTCTTTAATATTCCGATAATATATTTGCAAATATTGAGCAATATATATAAGGAGTTTTTTATGGAAAATAGCAAAACTATTGACAAAGCTGTCCCTGAAGTTTTTCTGGAAGTAAACAACGGAGAATATCTCCAATTTGATATGACACTTCCTATACAGATTTTATTTGATGATATTATGAATTTTGTTTCAAAAACAGATTTTGACTAAAATTGCAAAGAGTTGATTAAATATTTAATCAACTCTTTTTGTTAAAAATATAGTAAAATGTCGATGTTCATGTAATAATAAATGTATTAAAATTCATTTGAAGAGGGATTATTATATGAATAAAATTTTACGCTTAATCTGTATTTTAGTTTTAGGAGCATATACAATTGCACCGGCATTTGCTGATTTTAAAGAACATTTTGATCTGGGGCAGCAATATTTAGCTAATTATCAATATTCCGCTGCAATTACGGAGTTTAAAAGCGCATTAAGAATTAATTATCTCGATAATTCTGCAAGAATAGGATTAATAAACTCATATCTTGCCCGCGGTACATATTATGCAAATACTGATAAGGACTATAAAAAAGCTGCCGATGATTATAGAAGCGCGCTATTTTATTTAGTATACTATCCTAACGCAAATCAGGTAAAAAATTCATCACAGGCAATTGTAATGACAACATCAAATCTAAACAAATGCCTTAATGAAACAAATTTTGATACATCCGCACAAAACAGATTTTCTACAGCCAAACAACTTCGTGCAGAAGGGAATTTTGCGGCTGCTGCATACGAATTTAATCAGTCACTATCTGATAAATCGCTCATCAAAGACAGCTTTGAACAAACCGGTGATATTATGAAACTTTTAGGGAATGAACCTAAAGCCGCAGAATATTACCGTAAAGCTGTTGCAGTTGCGCCATCTGACATTGATTTAAGACTTGCTTATGCAAAAATTTTAGATAGACTAGGGCAGGAGGATGCTGCAGTAGAAGAATACAATTATATTCTCTCTAAAACAACCGACAACAAAGATGTTTTATATTCTCTTGAAAGGATTTATAAAAGAAAACTTGAAGAATCTCCTAATGATGCCGCTGTCACTGCAAATTTAGGAGCTATAATGCAGAAAGCAGGTAATTTTGATGAGGCTTTAAGATATTACTCAAAGGCTGAATATCTAGACCCATCAAATGTTAATACAAGAATTAATGTTGGAACACTCTATCAGCAAAAAGGCGACTTTAAAACAGCAATCACCGCGTATGATTCTGTTTTGATAATATATCCGGATAACGTACAGGCAAATTTATACAAGGCACAATCTCTTGCAGGACTCGGAGATAATAAACAGGCTTTTGAATTTTATAAAAAAGTTTTAGCACTTGATCCTAATAATGAAACAGCTCAGACTGCAATGATTGATACTTTAAGAAACACTATGACAACAGCGCAATTTATAGATTATATAAAAAAGAATAATCCGAATAACGCTGCAGATATTTTATATACCTATGCGCTTGATTTGCATAAACAAAATAAGCTCAATGACTCTATTGCAATTTATAATGAAGTTTTAAAATTGACACCGGCAAATCCTGAAGTTTACGTAAATCTTGCGATTGCTCAGGGGCAGAATAAAAATTACGATGGGGCTATTGCGACATTAAATATTGCAAATACAAAATTTCCGAACAATACACAGGTATCTGATGCCATAAAATCTATCCGAGCGCAATCCACTGACGAAAAGCTTGAAATTGCTGCAAATTACTATAACAACAAAGATTATCAAAATGCAGCAAATGAGTATTTAAAAATAACACCTGCAACATCAGATACAATGCTCGGAGCAGCATCATGCTATCAAAATATGGGAGATAATGATAAAGCTATTGAATATTATAAAAAAGCCCTAAATCTTTCTCCTGCAAATTCAGACATAGCTTATTATATTGCGGCTCTATATGCTGATAAAGAAGATATTGCAAATGCAAAATCATTTGCAGAAAAAGCACTCTCGTTAAATAAAAATAATACTCAGGCTCAAGAATTACTTGAAAGTTTAAATGCACAAATTGCATCACAGGAACTTGAACAGGCAATTTCACTCTTTGATGCCGAAAAATATAACGAAAGTCTGGTTTTGTTAAATAAGATTTTAACAGAAGAACCAAATGATGCTTATGCGCTTTATTACCGTGGCATGATTTATGACACACAAAAAAAATATAATCAGGCCATAATTGATTATAAAAAAGCAATAAGTATCAATCCCGATTTAACCATTGTTAATTATCTTATAGGTGTTGATTACGATATGCTTGAACAGTATAAAAATGCAGTATCACACTACAAAGCATTTACAAATACATACGCAGAAAATGACGATTACATGAAATATGCACAGACAAGGCTGGGTGAATTAAAGCAATATGACAAATAACAAAGTACTTACGCTTATACAAAGCCGAGTATCGCTTGCGCCTATGGCAGGGATAACCGATTATGTTTTAAGAAGTCTTGTCCGCAAATATTCAAAAAACAGTCTTTTGACAACGGAAATGATAAGTTCTGAATACTTAGCCCAAACTCTTAACGGAAGAAGCGGAACTGAAATCTTAAAAAGAGATGAAAACCATTCCCCGATATCTTATCAGATAAGCGGTCACAAACCCCATTTAATGCGTCAGGCAGCGGAATTTCTAAACAATTATGCGGATATGATTGACATAAATATGGGCTGTCCGGTAAAAAAAGTAGTAGGCGGGCAGGACGGCTGTGCCTTAATGAGAAATCCTGAACTTGCATCAGATCTTGTTAAAGCAGTAAAAGACGGAACCGACAAACCTGTAAGCGTCAAATTCAGACTTGGCTACACGGCAGATGAGATGAATTACGTTGAATTTGGACAAAAAATGCAGGAGGCAGGCGCAGAATTTATAACAATTCACGGGCGTACGCGCTCACAAATGTATTCAGGTAAAGCCGACTGGGCAAAAATCAGAAAGTTAAAAGAAAACGTTGATGTTCCTGTGTTTGCAAACGGAGATATAACATCAATTGAAAATGCTGTTGAATGTCTTGAACTTTCTGGCGCTGACGGGGTTGCAATCGGGCGCGGAGCACTCGGCGATCCGACGCTTATCGGAAGAATAGAACATTACCTGCACACAGGTGAAAAACTTCCAATTCCGCCGCTAGATGAACGTATTAAAATGCTAAAATGGCATCTTGATGAAGAAATAAAGCTGCGCGGGGAAAATGTTGCAATAAAATTCATGCGCAAATTTTATCCTTACTATTTATCGGGGTTTGAAAATGCAAAAGTGCTGCGTTCAAAGCTTGTGCTAGAAGAAGATTACAACAAAATTATAAAACTTCTAACTACTGCAATCAGCTATTCACATTAATACCCAAATGTCATTTGAATCTCTACACTTTCACCCTTATATTCATCAGGTAAAGGCCTAAAAGGAGCAGCTACTTCAACAGCTTTCATTGCAGCTTTATCAGCACGCGGTTCCCTTGAAGTTTTATATATTTTGCAATCAAGTAATTTACCATTTTTGTCAACCTTTACACTAACTGTCACAGGCAGATATTCACATCCTTTAGGCGGCTCCCAATTCATCTTGCACCGCCTCATAAATTCTCTCATCCATGGTCCAAAATCAACATCGTTACCTTTAGTTGTTGAACTTTGCAACATCTGCTCAACATTTGAATTATATTCATCCAGATGAAAAGTTTCAGCACCAACCGCCGGCAGAATAAAAAGAAGTAATAAAGCTAATATCAGAATATGCGGCACGCTCACATCCTCTCAGGAGCAGTAACTCCAAGTATATCTTCCAATGCGTTATGAAGAACAGTTTTTACAGCACATACAAGTGCAATTCTTGCTTTCATCATTTCTTTATCATCAGATATTACGCGGTTTGCGTTGTAGAATGAATGAAATTCACTTGCTAATTCCTGAACATATCTGCAAATTGTATAAACCTGACGGGTTTCAGCAGAATTTTTAATAACAGATTTATATTCTTCAAGCTTCAATATAAGATGTCTTGCACTGTCAATTGTCGGTAAAACCATATCTGCTTTAAAACTGCTTATGAGTTCGTTTAATTCAGCTTCACTCATCGGAGCCGCTGATTTTTCGCCGGTTTGTGTATCCAATTTTTCAGCAATAACATTTCTCAAAATCGAACAGGCTCTTGCATGCGCATATTGAACATAGAAAACAGGGTTTTCGTCAGTATTTTTCTTTGCAAGTTCAATATCAAAATCAAGAGTTGTGTCAATATTCCTCATTGACATCCAGAAACGAGTTGCATCAACGCCGACTTCATCAATCAAATCTTCAAGGGTAACCATATTTTTACGTTTGCCCATTCTGACTTCGTTACCGTCAATAACGAGATTAACAAGCTGACCAAGAAGCACTTCCAATTTATTCGGATCATATCCTAAAGCCTCAATAGATGCTTTTACACGTGCAACATAACCGTGGTGGTCAGCGCCCCAGATGTTAATCATTCTGTCAAAGCCGCGTTCCAATTTGTCTATATGATAAGCGATATCAGCTGTAAGGTAAGTATTTGAACCGTCTGCTTTTTTAATTACACGGTCTTGATCATCACCGTAGTCAGATGATTTAAACCAGTCAGCGCCGTCTTTTTTATAAATTTTACCGCTTGCTTTTAATTTATTAACACATTCTTCAACTTTTCCGGATTTATGCAGAGATAATTCAGAATAAAAATTATCAAAATGAACTTTAAATTTATCCAACAAATCACGCTGCACTTTTTCTTCATATTCTTTTGCAAAGTCACAGAGTTCTTGAATATCATCAGGCAAACCTTTATGATTTTTCAAATATTCTTTGGCAACAGGAATTAAGTAATCCCCCGGATAATAGTTTTTTCTTTCAACTTCATCAGTCGGAAAATCAATATCTTCACCAAGCTCCTGACGAATTCTAATTGCAAGAGAATTTCCGAGTTTTTGAATTTGTGAGCCTGCATCGTTTATATAAAATTCCTGATACACCTCATGTCCGTAGAATTTTAAAAGATTTGCAAGAACAGATCCCATAGCAGCCCAACGACCATGTCCGATATGGAAAGGACCTGTCGGGTTTGCTGATACATATTCTAATATTATTTTTTCTGTTTCAACATTTTCAGGTTTACCAAAGTTTTGCTTAGCTTCAAAAATTTCTTCAACAAGGTTAGAGAGAATTTTTTTACCTGCTTTAAAATTTATAAATCCGCCGATAACAGTATATTCGTTGTCATCTTTTTCAATATATTCTAAGATAGTGTTTGCAATCTGAGGGGGAGCAATTTTGGCAAATCTTGCAAGCTGCGAAACATTAACCGCATAGTCGCCAAAATCAACATTTTTAGGGCGCTCAGGCTTTAAAGTTCCCCTTTCATATTCGGTCATTGCACCTAACTTATTATCTTTTACTGCTTTTTCAACAGCGTTTTCTATCTCATTTATAAAATAATTTTTTATCATAATTCTCTCCTGTGAATTTAATAATAACATAAACATACAGAAGAAAAATTAAATACAATCAATCTTTTTCCGTTAACCAATCAAAAAACTTTTTTCCGCCTTTTTCAATTGTAACACAACCTAAATCTTCGTAGATATTAAGTTTTTTTAGATCTTGATATGACGTAGAGAGGATAAACAAATCATATCCCCATCTGTTAGGGCCTTGAAAACCGTTTGTATCAACACCAAAATAACTTACACCTCCTGCGCCACCAGTGGTTAGAAAAATCGTAAGTCCGTCATTTAAAACAAGTACACGATATTTGTTATTCATATCATTTTTAGAAAAATAACAACCGTAGCGAAGATTACCTTGAATATCATCATCTGACATATCAGGATTATTTTCCTTTAAGACTTCACCCCTATCTTTATATTTATCAGTAATGCAGCCTCTTGATAATGCATTTTTGTTACAATCTTTTATAATTTTTAAATTAGTCACTAATGTATCTATAAATATTTTACAATCAGGATTTGTATATTGCATTCCTGAATTCCCCTTATAGAAGCAATTATTTGAAAATTCTAAATCTACCAATGTTTTATAAAAAGCATTTGAGAGAGTTGAATAAGCTTTTTTAGCTCTGCTTGTTAAGACCTGCTTTTGAAAGTTTTGAATTAAAACAGGCATCGTCATAGCAGCAACTACTCCGATTATACTCAAAGTAATCAATACTTCTGCTAATGTAAATCCCAGGAATAAGGAGTTTGAGCTTAGATTTGCCCCCCCCCAGATAATCTCTTAAATTTTCTCATAAATTTAACTCCTTTCTTAATTACATTTCTAATTTTAACATATTTTTATGAAAACCTCAACTGTTTTTAAAATATTTTTTCTTAACTCGTTTTTTAAAAGAAGATTTTGCAAATTCTATAGCGTCAATTTCTGAAAAATAAATGCCTTTTTCTTCTATCTGTTCTGTTATTTTATACTGTTGCAACTGCTCTAAAACATTTTCATTATTTATTACCATTAATATTTTTATATGCTGTGATTTCAAGCGCAAAATAATATCTTCAAGTGCAAATATTGCTGAAATATCCAGTAAGTCGTCACTGTCATAAACAAGAATTAAATATCTGGTACCAAGAAATTCATCAAACTGTGAAATCAACTGCGTGGCAGAGCCGAAGAAAAATGCGCCGCTTATGTGAACTACCCTTATTTTGTGTCTGTAATCTTTTTCAAGAACTTTTTCAAGCTTCATAATTTCTTTATCATAAACTTCTTTATTAACAAGCTTTGCTTTATCTGCAGCACGTTTAGCATAAAGAAGTGCAGCAAGTGTAATTCCTGCGCCGACAGCAACAATCAGATTATAAAATACTGTAAGCAGAAATACCAGAACAAGAACATACAAATCGTCTTTCGGTGCAAGATTTATTACCTTTAAAAATTTTGTATCAATGATATCATAGCCTATTTTTATCAAAATACCCGCAAGAACAGCAAGCGGAATTTCTGCTACAAATCCTGAAAACTTGTAAATCAAAATCACAAGGGTTGCTGATGTAACAACTGCAGCAAATCTTGTAGCAGCCCCGGTTTTTATAGCCGCAACAGTTCTCATAGTTGCAGCAGAACCCGGCAAAGTTCCCGTAAGCGCGCAGCAAATATTTCCGATTCCTTGAGCAGAAAGTAGTCTTTTAGGCGGAAGCTGAACTTTTGTAATAGATGTACACACAAGCCCCGTCAAAAGACTTTCCGCAGAAAGAATTACCGCAAGCATTACAGCATAATGCAAATAAGTAATCAAATCATGCAAAGTTGTATGAGGCATATTTATTGCCGGCATTGATACAGAAATTTGCGAAATTTTTGAGACATTTAAGCCCATCTTTATTGAAATTATTGTACATATAATTAATGCAAGAATCTGTGAAGGAATATATTTATTCCATCTTTTAGGGAAACCGAACACAATAAGAAGAGTTAAAACACCTATTACAAAAGCTTCTACATTCAAAGAAGAAATTGATTTGAAAATAGTTTCAAGGCTCTCTATCGTATTTGAACAAGGCTCAAGTCCTAAAAGCGGATTTAGCTGCATAATTATAATGATTACGCCGACACCATTCATAAACCCCGAAATCACAGGATAGGGGACGTATTTTACAACTTCAGGAAGTTTCGTCAATGACAGAATAATCTGCAAAATTCCTGCAAGAAATACAATAAAAATCACAGAGCTTAAATCTTTATTCAAAGCATGCATAATTGATGCAACAACAATTGCCACAGGCCCCGTAACTCCTGATATCATTGGAATTTTTGTACCCAGAAGCCCTGCGACGACAGATAGTATTATCGCACCCCATATCCCTGCACTTGCTCCAAAACCTGTTGCTACACCGAATGCCAGAGCTTGCGGCAAAGTAATAATAGCGGCATTTAGCCCGCCTAATATATCCCCTGCTAAAACTTGCAATTTATTTTTTAAATCCATGCAATAATTATAATTAATCTTTATGCTATAATCAACCTATGAAGCTGAACGAAATTTATTCGACAGACAAAACCGTAGTTTCTTTTGAAGTTTTCCCGCCAAAGTCAGAGCCTGAAAATTTGTTAAAAGAAATAAAACTACTCGCAAAACATAAACCTGCATTCCTCTCTTTAACCTATGGCGCAGGCGGAAATGAAAACAAATCTTTTAAACTTCTAAAAAATATTAAAGATTCAGGTATTAATGTCATGCCGCATTTTACCTGTATAACTAGTACAAAAGAAAAAATATCACAAGATATAAAAGAATTTGAATTACTTGGTATAAAAAATATTCTTGCGCTCAGAGGCGATATACCGGAGGATAAAACTTTTATTTGCCATGATTTTTGCCATGCAAACGATCTTGTAAAATTCATAAAGGGAAATACGAATTTGTCTATCGGGGTTGCAGGTTATCCCGAAGGTCATATAGAAAGCCCTGATTTAAAAACGGATATTGAGAATTTAAAAAGAAAAGTTGATGCCGGCGCTGATGCTATTTTTACCCAATTGTTCTTTGAAAATGCATTCTTTTTTGATTATGTAAACCGCGTCAGAGATGCAGGAATAACTATTCCTGTTATTGCCGGAATCATGCCTGTAATAAGCGAGAAACAGGTAAACAAAATGATTTCAATGGCAAATATATCAGTTCCGAAAAAATTAAAAGAAGCTCTAAAAAAATATCAGGATAATGCTCTGCTTGATTTCGGCATAGAATTTGCCACAGAACAATGTATAGGACTTATTAAAGAGAATGTACAAGGGCTTCACTTTTATACGCTGAATAAATCCTATTCAACCGATAAGATTTTAAATAACATTAAGGAGTAAATATGGAAGACATTAACAAACACATAGAACATACACTATTAAAACAGGATGCAAAACACGAAGAATTCTTAAAACTTTTTGAGGAAGCAAAACAATATAAATTTCTGGGTGTATGCGTAAACCCTTTATACGTAAAACTTGCAAAAGAAAACCTTAAAAACTCTGATGTAAAAGTTGTTACTGTTGTCGGTTTTCCGCTCGGAGCGAACAAAACGGAAGTTAAATCATTTGAAACAGCGAAAGCTATTGATGACGGTGCTGATGAAATTGATATGGTAATCAATGTTTCAAAATTAAAAGACAAAGATTATAATTTTGTAATTAATGATATCAAAACAGTTAAATCAGCCTGCAAAGATAAACCATTGAAAGTTATTCTTGAAACAGATCTTTTGACAAAAGATGAAATAAAAAAAGCCTGCGAATTATGCATAGAAGCAAAAGCTGATTTTGTCAAAACTTCAACAGGTTTTGTAAAAAATGGTGTAGGTGCAAAAGCTGAAGATGTAAAACTTATGTATGAAATAGTATCCCCATACGGTCTGAAAGTAAAAGCATCAGGCGGGATCAGAGATAAAGAAACAGCCTTGAAAATGCTTGACGTGGGAGCCGAAAGATTAGGCACAAGTTCAGGCGTAAAAATAATATCATCATAATCTTGACCATGCTATAATATTCATTAAAGGAAATATTGTATGGGTGATGAAGACAAGCAATTTGATGCCACACCGAGGAAACTTGAGCAGGCAAGAAAAGAAGGTCAGGTTGTTAAATCAAAAGATTTTTCAACAGCAATTTCTCTGCTTATCCTATTTATGGTAATATTTGGACTTGCGCCTTTTGTTTGGGATCAAATTGTCCAGCTCTACACACTTCTTTATGAACAAATACCAAACGGACATCTGTCTGATATCGGAATGTCATATATTGTTACAATTACAATAAAATGTACTGTATTAATTATAGGTCCTATTTTATTTGTAGCATGGTTCATTGCGATAATGGCAGATTTTATTCAAGTCGGACCTCTGGTTGCCACCGCACCTTTAATGCCGAAACTGGATAAGCTTAACCCTACAAAATACTTTAAAAACATAATGTCAATAAAGACATTATTTGAATTATTTAAAAACATTTTAAAAGTAGTTTTGCTCGGCTACATAGGCTGGAGTGTTTATATGGAACACATTGAAAGTATTTTGATGCTTGCTGCAATTGATAACCATTTTTCCGTAATGATTGAATTTGGAAAACTTATTACTGATTTTATCTTTAAAGCCTGCATAGCCTTCCTTGTAATATCTGCAGCAGACTACGGAGTTACTAAATGGAAGTTTTTAAAAGATCAAAAAATGTCTTTTAAAGAAATTAAAGATGAGTATAAAAACACAGAAGGCGATCCAAATGTCAAAGCAGCACTAAGACAAAGGCGTATGCAAATGTTACAAAGAGGCATGATGGACGCTGTACCGGATGCTGACTTTGTTGTAACAAATCCAACACACATTGCCTGCGCCCTCAAATATAAAGCCGAAGAAATGGCATCTCCTATGCTTATAGCCAAAGGTACAGAGCTTATTGCTAAAAAAATCATCAATATTGCACGCGAACACGGAGTGCCCGTAATTGAAAACGCTCCTGTTGCACGTGCACTTTACAAAATGGTTGATCTTAACCAGCAGATACCGCCGGAACTTTATAAAGCGATTGCTGAAATCTTACTTTTTGTATACAACTTGAAAAATACTACAAATAAAGGTAGAATAAAGTAAGTTCTTTGATAAAATAATTTTATAATCATGATTATGCAAAACAAAAATAAACTACAAGAATATATAGACATTGTCCAAAAGGTTGCCAAAGTTGAACATAGAAGAGTTCCATCACATATGGTCGACTATGAAGAACTTGTTTCAATCGGAATATTGGCAGTTCAGGTTTTGATAAAAAACAAAACACCGGAACAACTTGAAAAATATAATGCAGCCTATATTGCAACTGCTGTCAGATGGGCTATCAGAAATGAATTAAGAATTAGATATAAATGGTATTCTCTAAAACATAAACCTGATGATGAATATGATGAAGAAGAAGCAGTTGAAGGCATGGATATGCAAAAAGCTAAAGTTCGCGAAGCTGTTTATGAAACAATTCTTTCAATAGATGGTTTAGCAGCTGCCGCAAGCGATAATGATTCGCCATTTGATTTTTTGAAAGATCCGCATGCTATGCCTGATGAAAATGCAGAAATCACAGAAATGGGCAGGATGATTAGAGAAGCAATTGCAAAACTTCCGCCTAAAGAAAGAACAGTTGTTGAATACAGATTTTACAGGAACATGCAGGTAAAAGATATTGCAAAACAAGTAGGACTTTCACCGTCACGTGTTACTAGAATTGTTCAATCATCGTTAAATGAAGTAAAAGAATACCTTAATTCAAAAGAACAATATGGATATTAGGATTTAACTATTTTAATTCTGTCGTCTTCTTTTATTTCTATAGGTTCTTTGTGATTTTTAATGTAATTTGCTGTATAAACATTTTTGTCCACGTCAAACTTCTTCACAACATACTCAGGATTAGAATTTACAGGCAGATAATTATCTCCGCCGTATGCAAAGAAATCATCACAAGCTACAGTATACTTCTTTGTTATACTCGGATTATTTATATCAATCGAAACTTTATTCCCTTGTTTATCAATGAATGATAAATCCTGTAATTCACCTTTATCTGTTACGGTATATTGCAAACCAGATACAAGAAGAATGCCGGGTTTGTGATCAGGATTAAGGAAGGATTTTGCACCATTTTTTATTGCATCAACAATTTGTTTTTCAGAAAGAGAACAAATCATCATTTTATCCTCAAATGGGGTTACATCGTTAATACGTCTTGAATCAACCTCACCTTCAGGGAAATATCCGCGCAGATTACCTGCATTTAAAATAGCAATATCAGTTCCAAGTTCATTTTTCATAGCATCAACAATTAAGTTTCCATGTGGATTATTGGAAACTAACCTGTCTTTTGGTGAAGGAGGAGCGGATTTTATCGTTCCAAGCACTTCAGGCTTTCCGATTATTGATTCAACAGCTGTCTTATACGGAAGTTTTCTTGTAAATGTACCTGTTCTCATTACGTTATTCTGCACTTTAGTTAAAACACCATCTTTATTAAAGACAGCATTTAAAACTCCAACATATTCACCGTCTTTCCCGATTTGCGTCAATACAACAGGTTCTCCAGATTTTGAATAAAGCAGGTTTTCGCCTTCTTTCACTCCTTTATACAGATCATGAGTATGCGCACCTAAAATAATATCAATACCATCTGTCTCTTGAGCAAGGCGCTTGTCTGCATCTTTTCCCAAATGCGAAGTTATAATTATTATATTGACGTTCTGGTCTTTTAGCTTGTTTACTTCTTCCTGAACTTTTTTAATTGTTGTATCCAAATCATCAATTTTAATATCATCCAGAGACTCTCTTGTACCTACTCTTTCCAGTGCATCAGAAGGAGCTGTTCCAATTATTCCAAATTTTTTACCGTTATATTCTTCTATAACAGATTTTTTAATTTTTCCTTCCAAAGGACTTCCGGGTTTAACAGAAACATTAGCGGCCAGCAAATTAAACTTTGCATCTTTTAATGATTCAGAAAGAGCTGCAGGTGTAGCATCAAGTTCATGATTTCCGAGTGCGTTATCAGTAACGCCTACCCAATTCAAAAAATGGCTTGCAACTTTATTGGTCATAGGATTTGAACCCAGCATAATGTCACCGGATGCAAGCTTTAATTTTGCTGTTGCGGTTGTTTTTGCATCGAACAATCTGGACATTTCACAAATTCTTTCCATATTAGTCATTTTGCCGTGTAAATCTGCTATATAAAAAATACTAGTTGTCGTATAATCAGGAGATGAATATTTTGTAATAGGAGTTGTTGACGGATTAGAAAATTCCGGAGCTTTCGTTTTTGATTTATCGGACTTTTCAAAGCTGTCCTGTTTGGAGTGTATAATATTTACTGAAGGCTGTATGGATTGAGTATTTGCAGCCGCAGCTTTAAATGAAATTTTTGGTAAACCATTTATAATTAAATTCATATTTTTTCACCTTTTATTAAATTAAATAAACATCGTCAATATTTTTTTTGCTAAAAAAAGACTTAATGTAAACTAACATTAAGCCGCTGCCTGAATTTGGTTTTGTTGTCCAACTTGGGCTTGCTTTTTAAGTTCTTTATATGTTTTCAAACCTTCTACCCAGTTTTCAACAAGATTTACGTCATTTGCAACAACAGCCTGCGGTAGAGCTGCATGGTGAATTTTCGGAAGCAGATAATCTTCCGAATACTCAACAGGTTTTGAGATATTATCATCTGTGTCATTACAAATAAATATCATTTTACCGTCTTTGTCCGTTTTCGTACCGGTAATCGTTATTTCATGACCGTTGACAATAGTGTTATTGCCATCCACCTGTGTGTAGCCTATAATTACATTTTCTCCCAAATTAAGAGCGTCAGTAATTTGTTTTTTCATAGTATTAAAATCCGTTTCATATCCGATTAGTCTGGCATTCTCATCAACCGTCTGGTATGTCACAGAAATTTTATTTTTATCTTCCACAACAGATTCCGTAAAAGTTTTTTCAAATTCTATTAGACCTTTATCATTCTGGTTAAATTTTCCGCCGCGCTTATCAGTAATAGAATCATAAGCCTGCTGTGAGCCAACCTGCATAAAAGTTGACTGCATTAAAACATCTAAGGGAGAACGTTCAAGAGCATCTTTATCAACAGTTTGAATATGCGCTCTGACAATAGCATTTTTGTCCGGCGCAAAAGTTAAGGTTGCTCTATCAAAATCATGCGCTTCGTAAGGAATTTCAAAAGCATTCAAAAGCCATATTGCATCAAGAGTATTATCTGCAAGATTGTTCATTTTTATTGTCTTTTTAACATTCATCTGAGGGGAGCTTAATCCTTCCGCAAACCTTGCAAATTCAGCCGGATGTTTATTTGCGAGATTAAATTCAATACTTGATGCAACACATGTTCCCGAATGCTCAACATCAATTTCTGATGCACCTGATACTTGCGAATGATTTATATTTTGTTTTTCAAGTGCCTCTACCTGAGGTCTTAAATTATCAGGAATATTGCCAAATTGCTGTGTTATAATATGAGGATCACACAGCGTAGCAATTGTATCTTTTAATATAACAATATTATTAAGTCCCTGTGCTCTCGGGGTTGTTGCTATTTTATAAAGATTATCTAGAGTTGAAGAATTGTCATTTGATGCTGAATTTAGCAAAACACCGGTTTTTAAAAGAGTATTAAGCTGCTTTTTTGTATTTTTATCACAAAGTTTTAATAATTGATTATACTTATTTTTTTCATCCTTGGAAGACAACTCCGTCCTCAAATTTGATGCAGACAAAGCGGCATTAAAAGGGACTTGTGACATAACTGGATTTGAGGTAAAAGAAGGAGCCTTTATATTGTTTATATCTTTTGAAACAACACTTGTAGCCTTGAGAGGCTTAACTGTGTTATAATTATTATATTGTTGGGTATTAATGTTTAAAGAATACACAATTCCACTCCGCTACTACTAATTATAATAAAAAAATAAAAGTATGAAAATTTGCTAATTTAGCAATAAATTACTTAACAAATGTTACAATAAAGGATTTAAAAATTGAAAATCAAACCTTTATCAAAAGAACAACTTATAATATCAGTTGACAGGCTCACCAGATTTAAAGATCCTGAAACAAAGTATCTGCGCGTATTCAAAGAAATAATTTCAACAAATCTTCTTGAACCAAAATTAAAGAAAAAAGAACTGGATTTACTCAGTTACGAATCATTAAAAAATATAGCGGAAAACATTATAAATTCATCACTACCGCAAAATAAAAAAGAGAATTTTCTTATAAATCAACGTTTACTGGATTACGAAAATTCTGTATATAAAATCAACGAAAATACACAAACACTTCTTAAAAATAAAATAAATTATAAAGAAATAATAAAAATTTTGCCTGATAACATTCCAAACAATCTTAAATGGCTAAAATCACTTTTGGCAGATAACGTCAATGACAACTTCTTCGGCTATCCAGTACAACAACTGTTACTATGTGAAGGAATAACCGAAGAAATACTGCTGCCGGAATTCGCAAAAATTTGCAATTATGATTTTGAACAAAACGGGATACACATTATTTCCGCCGGCGGCAAAAATCAAGTTGTAAAATACTTTTACAACTTTGCTGATACTATCAAAATCCCTGTATTTATTCTACTTGATAAAGACGCAGAAGAAAATCTTAAAGAAATTCTGCCAAGACTTAGAGAATTTGATAAAATCCATTTAGTTAAAAGCGGGGAATTTGAAGATCTTCTGCCAGATACTCTTATTATAAAAACTCTTAAGTACGCAACGAAAAATATTTCTCTTGGGAGTGAATATAATATTGCTCAATACAATTCTAAAGTTGAATTTCTTGAAGAGTTTTTCAAACACAGAGGACTGCATGAATTTAAAAAATCCGAATTTGCATTAATGGTCAAAGAAAATATTTCGGACATTAGTGACTTGTCAGAAGAAATAATTGAAATTTTTAAAGAAATTAAAGGGACAAAAGTCCCTTTATAATATGGAGTTTAAATGTATAAATCAAGTCTTAAAGTTATTAGTTGCCAACTAATCTCAAAGCTTCTTCAAGTAGTTCTTTGTTAGAAGAAATAAGTTTATTTGAAACTTCCATTTGCAATTTTGCCATTTGATAGTATGAAATATTAGCGTTAAAATCCGCATTAGACATTTCTAAAAGTCCTGAACGAATTTGTCCCATTCCTAAAACAGGTTTGCCTGATTCTTCTGTTTCAATAAACTGTCCGGCCTTAAATTCATACAAAGCAGAAGCATTATGAAAATTTCTAGTTGTAATTCGATACAGAGGAACCGAACGTTTTCCGCCGTCAGCTTTGCCGTATATAGTGCCGTCCTCTTTTATTTCATAATCGTCATATTTGCCTAGAAATTTTCCGTTATTAGGATCAATCCACATCTTTATATTCGTTGTAGGAACATCCAGAGCACCTCCTTTTAAAGCCGTTTCCTGATATAAATCAGAAGTAATTGACTTGGTACCCTGCATTATTTCACCTTTATCGTTCAGAATGTATCCTTGAACAGTATTCCCGCTTTTATCACGGTATACTCCTTCTTTATCAAACGTAAATTCGCCAAGTCTTGTATAAATGCTTTTACCTTCAGCATTTTTTACAAGGAAAAAACCTTTACCTTCCAAAAATAAATTTTCTTTGGAAGTACCAGGAGTAGATTTTCCCTGATCTATTTTTTTTGCATAATCTTCAGCGATTGCACCGCCGAGGAAGGTTTTAAAATTAACCTGTTTTTCTCTGAATCCCGGCGTATAAACATTCGTCATATTGTCAGCAATAACATCCATCCAGTTAGAAGTAGTTTTTTGTGTATTTAAAGCGGTAATATAAGAATCATTCATTGTTGTTCTCCTTATTATTTTTTTGTCTTTGTTGCTGCTGCTGGCGGGAATTGCTGTAACTTAATTCGGAATAAGGAAGATTTTGTTCATCAAAACGCTGCCTCAAAGACAAAATATTGTTCCTTAAATATTGTTCAACCGCCTTATCTCCAGGAATAAAGTTTGCGGCAAGACTGCCGTCCTTATTAACTTTTAATATTACTGAAACATCTTTATCAAAATCAATTCTAAAAGGCTGATTTGTTTTCATTGACTCAGATAATTTATCCATTAATACTGATGATACTTGAACATTTTTTTGAACATTTTCCGTTCCGTTTGTCATTGTATCACTGATTTGATTTGCAATACTTTTCATTGACAAATCAGTATTCTGAACAAGATTTATAAAAAAATCTGCATCGCTGTCAGACATATTTACGACATCATAATCGAAACCGGAAGCAGACATTAAATCTTTAGTATTTAAAAGGTTTTGAATATTTTGAGTTAAAATAGACTGGCTTTGATTTTGATACTTATAATCAGTAAAATTAACAGCACCTGTATACAGTTCAGAAGATATAATATCATCATTTTGTAAATCATTTGAAAGCTCTTCAGACGTTTTCAATGACTCTTTATCATTTTGTTTTTCTTCTGAAACTTTATTTTGATTTTCGGAATCTGACGCTTTTTCAGAATTTTCGGTATCAGAAGCAGTTTTTAATTCATCCTCAAAGGACTTATCAGCAGTTTCTGATGTTTTAGCAGTTTTAGCCTGCACTTGAGTTGAACTGACATCTGATGTGCTCGCTGCTGTTGTTGCTGTAGATGCACTGACATTCATTTTACTTAACTACCTCCGTCTATTTCTTCTAACTTTTTTAGAATCTTTTCGTCTTCTTCATTTCTTTCCTGACTTTGCCTGAAGAATCTTGTTATACCGATTTCAGAATACTGTTTAAGTTCTGCTGCTTTTTCTTCTGCGATGTAAGCTTCTTTACTTCGTTCTTTGTGTTTTTCAAGAACCTTAACACCTTGTTCGAGTTTTACTAGAATTGCCTTTTCTTCATCAAGTTTTCTCTGGGCTTCTGCTCTTATTTCTTCGAGCTTATCGGCTTTATCCCAGAGATGAGCCAGATATTTATCATAAGCTTCATACATCATAGGATCGGCCTTACGCATATTCTGCTTTGTTGTTAGAATTTCTTCATTATTTTTTCTGATATTTTCTTCCGCCTCAAAAACAGCTTGCTGTGCTTTTTGAACAATTGTCAACTGCTCATCTTTTTTGCGGATTCTAAAATCCAGAACTTTTTGTAACCTGTATCTGAAAGGCATTTTATACCACTCTGTTTAAGTTTATTATTACTTATTTTTAAAGCAGTATAAACATCTATATGTATGATATTAATGACGTTATAAAAAAAGTCAATCTAATATTGTAACTCCTGTCTTTACACCCCGATTTGTGTTTGATCTGTAATATCCCCTATTTGTCCTGACGTCAACCGATTGTCCGTTACCCATCATTGCACGCTCCGCTTCGAAATAATCCATATAAGCAGGATCCATGGCAGGAGTATATCCTGTAGGCATACCTACAAACTGATTTTTAAAATTTCCCCACAGAGTATTTTGCCAGCCTGCACCTGATGAACCTGTAAATATCGGCGGACGGTAAGAATTTTCTGCAGAATAACCGCCGTCAAAATCATTATACTGATTCGGGGATCTATAATTTTTAGCTGCACTTTTTAAGGTTTGAAATCTTTCCTGAAGATTTCCTGCTTGTGAAGCTCCAAAAATTCTCTGTTCGAGCCTTTCAATACGATTTTTAGGCGAATCATATTCGTAAGTTTGAAGCAAAATTTTCTTTTCAAGTTTATCAATACCCGAAATTTCATTTGCTACAACCTTCTCGTTATCAGCTGCCATGCTTCGTTTGACTTTTGTTTTGTAAATAATCGGCTGCCTGTAATTGTAATAATTACCGGGATAATTATTATAATATCTACTATATCCATACGGATAACGATTGTTGTAATACCTGTTATTATAATTATAATACCTTGGAGGTCTGTAATAACTGCTGTTTGTATATCGGTAATTCGGCGAATAATAATAACCGTTATTAAAATTTCCGAAACCGAATATATTTGACAAAATTCCCGCATGCGCGGACTGAGAAATAAAAATCAAGACACCTAAAGTAACAAATATTTTTTTCTTCATGTTTACCTCATCTCTTTTAAATTAGGATAAACAGGTTAAAAAAATATTTCATTAACTTTTAAGGTAATTTTCAAAGGCTAATTCCATAGGAGCGTAAAATCACTATCCTCGTTTTTTTCTTTGCCTGATAAAATATTTCTTGGCAAACGTCCGCCTTTTTCAACAAGTGAACAATATTCATCAGTAAGAAATATTTTCTGGTCAATAGAGCCATTTCGATTACGTTTTGTCAGAGTCATAAAAAACACATCATACCCCCACTTATTAGGGCCTTTTAGACCGTTTACATCAAGAATAATTATCGGGAAATAATTATAATTTTCACTTAATGCCAACCTTACAATTGCTCCATCATTTGTCATATATGTATAAATTACATTATTCTGCCCTGAAAAATCATCATAAGTACATGCGTCATTAATTGTCTTACCACCACTGGCACGAACATCAGCTACTCTAGCATAATTGTATGAAACATAATCAAGCTGTACCGGAGTTAATTTTATCAAAGATACCAAAGACTCTCTCAGTGCATCACAGTCCTGTTTTTTAGCTTTATATGACGATGCACCAACTGGAAAATATAAATAACATTCAGAAATTCCACTTTCAAAAACAGAATAATTAATTGCATTTTGCAAAACAGAATACTGTTTTTTAAAAGCTACTTCATAAGATTTCATTTGATACTTGTTTATCAAAGAAGGCATTGTCAAAGCAGCTACTACTCCAATGATGCCAAGTGTGATTAATACATCTGCAAGAGTAAAGGCGGCTCGCTTTTTAAGTGAAAGGTGATGAGTGAAGGGTGAAGCGTCTATTTCTTCCTTCTCCACTGTGTGGGAGAAGGTGGTACAAAGTACCGGATGAGGGGTGCACCCAACACATTTCTCTCCCGCTCCCGAGAGAGGGGAAATTTTTACAATACTAGCTTCGCATCTATGCCTCTTGGCGGCTTTGCCTCCGGCGGAGCCTAGAGTGCCCCCCCCCCGAAGTTCTGTAATAATTCAATAATTTTTTTTCATTCTCAACTCCTTATATTTGATATTTAACATAATTATTTTAACATATTTGTTAAATTTTTGCACTATATAAAGAAATATGTTAGAAATTTACTATGAAAAAGACAGTTATCGCATATTTACATACCCACTGGGACAGAGAATGGTACAGGGAGTTTGAGGTTTTTAGATTAAGACTTTTGAGAGTCTTTGATAATGTTCTAGATCTGCTTGAAAATAATAAAATTCCGTCATTTTATTTTGACGGACAGGTGGGCGCACTTCTTGACTATTTAGAAATAAGACCTGAAAAAGAACAGCAGATAAGGAAATTTGTTGAAGAAAAGAAGCTTTTTATAGGCCCTTTTTATACTCTTATTGATGAATTTTTAACAGACAGAACTGTTTTTGAAAAAAATCTTGAAATCGGGCTAAAAATTTCCAAAGACTTTGGCTGTACTGATTTTATCGGCTATTTTGCAGATACTTTCGGACACAGCAAAAATATTCCGCAAATTCTAAAAAATTTCGGGATTGATAAATGCGTCGTTTGGAGAGGATGCGGAGATATACCGTCAGAATTTACATTCAATGGCATTAATACCGTAAATCTTATCCGCGGATATTTTATGGATATTTTTTCTACTCCTATGACAATTGAACAAAAAGCAGAATGGTTAAAAGGAAATCTTGATAAAATTGCAGCAAAGTCAAAGGATTACCTTTTATTACCTATTGGCGCGGATCACTTAGGCGTTGAACCAGAAATCACAGAACAAATAAATAAAGTCAACAGCCTGCTTGAAGATTACGAAATAACTCTTTCGAACCCCTTTGAATACTTTGAACTTGTAAAAGATAATTTTAAAAATTTTGAATGGAATGACGAACTCAGGGACAACAGTCTTACATTTATTCTTCAAGGTTCGTTTTCCGCAAGAATGAAGCTTAAACAATACAACGTAAAATGCACTTATCTTCTTGAACAGGCTGATAAATTGCAGAAAAAATACGGTTCACAATACAACGCAATTATTGAATATGCGTATAAACTTCTTTTGAAAAATCAGGCACATGACGGGATTTACGGGTGTTCAACTGATTTAGTTCATAGAGAAAATATTACACGCTATGAAAAAATTATACAAATTGCAAATACCATTATCGAAGAATTAAGGCTAAAATATAACTTCAAAACACCTGTTATGGACAGCAAAGAGCTTATTCCTGAATACAAAGTTGTTTCAAAACATTTCGGGGTAGAAAATTCACTGCTTTATGACACTCAAAAAATTCCAGTAACAGAAGATTTTACAGATATTTATACCCTAAAATATGCGCCTGCCTTAAAACCTGAAATTAATTTTGAAGTAAAAAACGGGAAAATCCGTATAGGTCAGGTTGAAATGGAATTTGTCCGTTTTCAAGATGACGGCGACACTTACAATTTCGGCGCTGTTGAAAATGACAAAGGGGAAAAAGCAGAAATTTATTCTTTCAAAAACAACATAATAAAAACAAACTTTTTTGATGTGCAGGTGGAAGTTCAAGGCAAACTTGTAAACTTTAAAATAGAATGGGACAACAAGCTTAAAAACAAACTCTGGCAGGTAAAATTTAACCTGAAATCACCTGTTACGGAAACTTTTTCGGAAGATTTAAACACAATTATCCGCAGAGAATTTGATTCTGAATATGATATGCGAAAGCACCTGCCCAAAACAAGGGGCATTGAAGTTAAAACAAACTTCGCTCCGATGCAAAGATATGTCGGAGCACAGGGGTTCGGCGTTATCACAAAAGGTTTGACAGAATATGAGGTAAAAGAAAAATCGCTTCTTATAACGCTTTTGAGAAGTACAGGCGTAATTTCCAACCCTAAAAATCCGTCGCGTTCAACACCTGCAGGCCCGCCGATAGAAGTTCCGGAAGCACAGCAGCTTGGTTACAATTGCGCGGAATTTTCCGTCGGATTTTTTGCACCGGAAGATTACCAAAAATATATTGATATGGTGTTTCCGCCAATTATTTAACCCTCTCCCTTAATCCATATTTCAAGAGAGGTGAATTATAGCGGATCTAGCAGCACGCTTCTTTTTTAGTTTAGATTGTACAAGTTTTTAACAACATCTAAGTCGCGGGTCGAGCGGCACGCTCGCACAAAAAAAAACCCTATCTTTCGATAGAGTTCGGAATTCTTTTTCAATTCCTCGTGTGTGTAGAAGGTTAGTGTGTAGTAGGTAGTGTAAATAGTATGTATATCTCGTGTTTATTTAATTCTTTTAATTTTGTATTTATTGCTTACATATTAATAAAGTATTTTTAAAGTATATAATTGCTATATCTTATTTATTTATTTACATTTCTTTACAAAGTTCTGTAAAGCATATAATTAAAGCACTTGAGAATTTTATTTATAAAAAATTTCAGCTAAAATTCAGCTTTTCATAGAAAAAACTTTTTCATACCCCCTTTGTAATTTATATATTCCCAGTTTTTATTAAAATTAACACTATTTTTAGAAAAACATTTTAAATTTTAAATACAACGCTTTTCTGCGTCTTTACTTAATCTTAATTTGCAAACTATTGACCTTTTTTAAAAAACGTATTCTAATAAAAAAGTAATATTTAGTTAGAAGGAAAGAGGTTTACATGAAAGAGTTTATGCATACCAGATTAGACAACAAACAATTTACAGAAGAAGATATTAAGGGGTTTATTAAAGACTATAATATCAAATTCATTAAACTGCAGTTTGTTGATATTAACGGTCAGGTTAAAAATATGACTATTCCTTCTCAACATATTGAAAAAGCTTTAAATGATGAGATAATGCTTGACGGTTCATCTATCAAGGGCTTTAGAAGTATTGAAACATCTGATATGTTTTTTCATCCCGATAAAAATTCTTTCCAGATTCTACCTTGGAGAGGACAGGATGGCGCAAATTCCGCACGTTTAATATGTGATATCTATAATGCTGACGGAACACCTTTTGAAGGCTGTCCGAGATGTAATCTTAAAAGAATAATGAAAGAAGCAGAAAGAATGGGATTTTCAATGAATGTAGGTCCGGAAGCTGAATTTTTCTTATTCTCCAAAGACAAAGATGGAAATATCACTACAAAAACTTCTGATAGAGCCGGTTATTATGATGTAGGTCCGGATGATCTGGGAGAAGATGTAAGGTCTGATATAGTGTTGACTTTACAGGAAATGGGTTTTGATATTGAAGCATCACACCATGAAGTAGCTGACGGTCAGCATGAAATTGATTTTAGATATGCAGATATTTTAACAGCAGCAGATAATGTTGCAACATTTAAAGTTGCCGTAAAGGCAATCGCCGCAAAACACAATTTACACGCGACATTTATGCCTAAGCCGATTTACGGCATCAACGGTTCCGGCATGCACTGTAATGTTTCTTTATTTAAAGACGGCAAAAATGCCTTCTTTGATGAAAAATCAGAATACCAACTCTCAGATATCGCAAAATATTCTATAGGAGGTATGCTTAAACACGTAAAAAGTATTACGGCGATTTTAAATCCGACAGTAAACAGTTTTAAAAGACTTGTTCCAGGGTATGAAGCCCCTGTATATCTTGCATGGTCGCTGGCAAACAGAAGCGCACTTTTAAGGGTTCCCGCAAAACGCGGCAGTTCAACACGCGTGGAATTACGTTCTCCGGATCCTGCATGCAACCCGTATCTTGCATTCGCGGCTATTCTAGAAGCATGTCTTGATGGAGTAAGAAACAGAATTGATCCGCCTGCTCCTGTTGAAAGCAATATCTATAAACTTACGACCAAAGAACGTAAAAAACAAAGAATTGACGCATTACCGGGCAGCCTTGCAGAAGCTCTTGATTATTTTGACAAATCACTTGTTTCAAGAGCAGCACTAGGCGAGCATATCTTCAATGAATTTCTATCTGCAAAGAAAAAAGAATGGGATTCATTCAGGACTTACGTTTCTCAATGGGAAATCGACAGATATTTGGAAAGATATTAATTTTACACAAAAAAAGACCGTACAAAAACGGTCTTTTTTATTTCCAAAACAATCCAAAATCACTATCCTCAGTTTTTTCTTTATTCTGTAAAATAGTTCTTGGCAAACGTCCGCCCTTTTCTACCAGGGAACAATATTCATCCGTAAGAAAAAGTTTCTGATCAAGCGAACCGTTTCTATCGCGTTTTGAAAGCATCATATAAAATACGTCATATCCCCACTTATTAGGTCCTTTCAATCCGTTAACGTCAAAAAGAATGGCCGTTCCATAACCGCCTGACTTCAAACTCATTTTTACAATAGCACCATCTTTAGTTGAGTAAACATCTATAAAAGGGTTTAATGATGAACTATAATCATCAATACTAGCATTACAGCTTATATTAATAAATTTACCGCCATTTGCTATAACATCATTTTTTTGGGTGTACTTATATTCTGAGCTATGATTTATTGGGGTAAGATTTAATGTAGAAACCAAAGATTCCTGCAAAGCAGAACAATCATCGAATTTTAATTGATATGATGTCATTCCTCTCGGATAATATACGTAACATTCGGATATCCCGTTTTCTAATACGGTGTAATTGATTGCATTTTGGAATACGGAATACTGCTTTTTAAATGCCGTTTCAAATACCTTCATCTGATACTTATTTATAAGAGTTGGGATTGTCATAGCAGCAACTACACCAATGACTCCAAGTGTGATGAGAACCTCAGCCAAAGTAAATGCGACACGTGTTTTATTATTACAGATGGCTACGTACGTAGCTAATACGAATCTGCTAAATAAGGAGTTTGAGCCTAGATGCGCCCCCCCCCCGATAATCTCTTAAATTTTTTCATAAATTTAACTCCTTTTTCAAATTATATCTTTTATTATAACACATATTTTGAAATATTTCAATATAGATTTAATGAGAATGAATTTCTTGTTTGTAATATAATGTTTTTATGATGAATGTTCAAAACATTGTTAACCGAATCAGAGAAATAATAAATGATGAAACACTTGTTCAGTTAAAAGAAGAATTGAACAGTTATCATGTTGCGGATTTAGCCGATATTTTTCAGGAACTGAAACCTGAAGAACGACTTCAATGTTTTAAACTGCTTGAAATTGAAAAAGCCGCAGATTTAATGGAATATCTGCCCCCGCAAATGCAGGTTGAACTGTTAGGCGATATTGACGAAAATCTGGCATCTCAAATTTTAACACAATTACCACATGACGCAGCAGCAGACGTTCTGGGAGATATGGAAGAAGACGAAAGTGAAACATATCTTGATAAACTGCCGCATAAGTTTTCAGAAGAAGTTAGAGAACTTTTAACTTATAACGAAGATACTGCAGGCGGTATCATGAATCCTTCAGTACTTACTGTTAACTCTGATATGAGTGTTCAAGATGTTTTAAATCATATAAGAATTAAGGCAGAACAAGATAACATGGAACTTTACTATGTTTATGTTGTTGATAAACAAAATCACCTGCTAGGCGTCGTTTCGCTAAGAAAACTCCTAACTTCTCCAACAAATCAAAAAGTGGAAGATATAATGATTTCAGATATAGTAAAATTGCATGTTGACGATTACAGTGATTTTATTATTGATGAATTTATGAAATATCAATACAACGCACTTCCTGTAGTTGATTTGTATAATAGGCTGAAAGGAATGATTACCTGGGACGATGTACATGATTTGTTTGAAGAAGAAACGACCGAAGAAATTTACCAATCATCAGGTATTTCAACAGAAATAGTCGATGAAGATGAAATTCTTTCCGGAAACATTTTAAATGCAATCAGAGCAAGAACACCGTGGCTTTTTATAACTTTGATAGGTGAATTTATTGCAGTAAATGTCGGCAATCACTTTGACCACACACTGCAGGCTCTTCCGATAATTGCAATATTTATGCCGCTTCTTGCAGGTCTTGGCGGTAACATCGGAACTCAAAGTATTACACTTATGGTACGTGGTCTGTCTACAGGTCAAGTTACATTGAGTTCAGCTATTCATCATATACTGCGCGAGGCATGTATTGGTTTTATAATCGGAACACTTTTTGGTATACTGGTTACTCTTGTATGCTGGGGATGGCAGCACAGCAAAGAATTGGGGGCCGTTGTCGGATTTGCAATGACAATTAATATGACAATGGCAACTATTATTGGTACATTTACACCGTTTGCCCTAAAGGCAATGAAAGTAGATCCTGCAGTTGCATCAGGTCCGGTTATTGCAACAACTATTGACGTTTTAGGGTTAGCAATTTATTTTACCCTTGTGTCAACTTTCTTAATTAAGGTTATGTAAAAAAGGTAAGAATATGACAGAACAAATGCAAAGAAACAGAAAAGATATAGAAAGAACACATTCATTTGTAAAACATGCAAAAGAAGCAAGAGAAGAACGCTCGTCATTTGCTAAAGTATTAATCGGAATGATTATTGTATTTATCGGAGTTATATTAAGTATTTTTGTTCTAGCAGACAACGAAAACTTTCTCGAAAATCACTTCGGAGAAAATTCAATAATTACAAAAATATTCCAAAAACTCACCATGAGTAATGAGAATAAGGAACATGCAGACTTTACATTACCGTTTGGATTGAGACGGCAAAACATATTATTTTTAGGAGTAGATGCTAGTAATAATCCTAACGACTTATGGACAGGAACAAGAACTGATACAATAATCCTTATAAATATAGATCCGAGGACAAAATCTGTTAATGCAATTTCAATTCCCCGCGACAGTAAAGTTTATCTGCCAGGCGATAACGGTGTAAATAAAATCAATGCGGCACACGCCATAGGCGGAATAGAAATGACAAAAAAGACGATAGAGGACACTCTTGGAGTTCATATTGACAGATATATAATGGTTCATGATGCAGCCGTAAAAGAAATAGTTGATGCAATGGACGGTTTGGACATTTATATTGAAAAACCAATGCATTATAACGATTATTCAGGTAATTTACACATAAACTTTACAAAAGGGCAACATCATCTTAACGGACAACAAGCTGTTGAATATTTAAGATTCAGACATGATGCTTTAGGTGATATAGGAAGAACTCAAAGACAACAGTGGCTTTTAAGAAGTTTGTTGACACAACTTAAGCAGCCCTCTACAATTACCAAGATACCTGACATAATCTCTGTTGCAAAAAAATATGTAAAAACAGATATGTCATTCTATGAAATGTCCCAGTACGCAGCATTAGCCAAACATATTGATATGGATAAAATAGAAATTGCGATGCTTCCCGGCGCACCAAATCAAAAGGGATACATAAGCTATTGGATTTTAGATCCTGAAAAAACGCAAGAAGTAATAAACAGAGTTATATATCGTGATAAAGAAAATTTTGATGAAACCATACAAATGACAGCAGGTGTCATGGCATCTAGTAATGCGCAGGCAGAACAAATCACATCCGCACTGAAAGCTGCAAATATTGATGTTAAATGTACCGGTATAACAACAAGAGCACATTCTCAATTTGTTGCACATTCATCTAAAGTTACGAATGACTATTATAACTGGTTAAAAAAGAAAAACGAAGTATTCGGAGGTTTTCAATTTGTATATGATCCGGTAAATTATCAATGCGGGGAGACAGACTTTACAATAATATTATCAGGGAATTAATCTTTTGTGCCTGTAGCTCAGTTGGATAGAGCGTTTCCCTCCGAAGGAAAAGGTCGTGCGTTCGAATCGCATCAGGCACAAAATAAGATTTATTAAATGGAGAACAAAAGTTTATACACCAGTATAGATTTTTGTATTATAATAAATACGGTTGACAGCCGGTTTTATAAAAATCGAAAAAGTATGAGGCTTCGTAGCTCAGCAGGATAGAGCAGCGGTTTCCTAAACCGAAGATCGCGCGTTCGAATCGCGCCGGGGCCGCCATATTTTTTATTAATAACTACACTGCATCTAAAAAATTAAAACTGCAAGCAGAGCAAACAAAATTAACGGAATATTGTAATGCAAAAATGTCGGAATACAGGTATCCTTAATATGTTCATGCTGTCCGTCAACATTTAAACCGGCAGTTGGTCCAAGAGTTGTTCCTGATGCCGGAGAACCCGCATCACCAAGCGCTGCGGCAGATGCAAATACAACAATAGCTTCAAAAGGAGTAAAACCTAAATGCACAAATATCGGCACAAATAAAACCGCTAAAATCGGGATTGTTCCAAAAGATGTTCCAATACCTATGGTTATAAACAAACCTATAATCAGCATTAAAAACGAGGCAACTAGCTTAGATCCCATCATAAAAGGGACAAAAGCATTTACTAATGTATCTATACTGCCTGTTGATTTAAGAACACCTGCAAACCCTGCAGCCACTAGCATTACAAATGCAACATAACCCATTAACCCTATACCTTCATTTATAAGTGTATCCATTTTTTCAGGATTAATTGCTCGTGTACCAAATATTATTGTTAAACCGATTAAAGCGCCCAGAGGCAGAGATTTTGTCCACAATTGGACAGCCAAAGTTGCAAAAGCCGCAAACAACGTTATGTAGTGGCTTCCTGTAAATCTTAAAGAACGGCGCCTTTCTTCCCTGAACGGAATATTTTCGTATTCTCTCGGTTTTCTATATGAAATAAACACAGCCCACAAAAGCCCGCACAAAAGCCCTAATCCCAAAATCCAAACAGACTGCCACACATCAGTTACTGTAACTTTCATACCATTGGCGCTCATATTGTCTGCAAGCAAACGTTGAAATATCAATCCAAACCCGGCAGGAAAGACAATATAAGGGGTTACAAGACCAAATGCGAGAGCACATGCAACAGCACGACGGTCAAGCTTAAGTTTGTTCATAACAGATATCAAAGGCGGAATTATTACAGGAATAAACGCTATATGAACAGGTATAAGGTTTTGCGAAGCGCATGCCAAAAGCGTTAAAATCAAAAGCAGAATAAATTTATTATTTTTTATTAACAGTGAAATTCTTTTTGCAAGAACATCAGCAAGCCCTGTATGCGCCATAGCAGCAGCAAAAGTTCCAAGCAATATATAACTCAGAGCAGTTTCACTGTTCTGCCCCATCCCGCTAATAAAAACATCCATAATTTGTCCGGCATGCATCCCTGCAACTTTACCCGCAACAACAGCACAGACAATCAATGCAAGCAATACATTTATCCTGCATAAACACAATATGCAAAGTAAAATGACAGATATAATTATAGGGTTTATCAGTACTTCCATTGCCCCTCACTCTAACTCTCTCCCCATAGGGGCGAGAGAAAAATATTATAATTCTTCAAATTTCGGTTTTCTTCCGCAGGATTTGTCCTCATCACAAAAGCCTAATCGTTCACATTTTGGCACAAGATAAGGTTTCAGCCATGGTTCTTCTTTTACAAGTTCATCACACATCATCTTAACCATAGTTCTGATTTCATACTGTGCTCTTGTACAGAGTCTTAAATTGGCAAGATGAATCATTTCTCTTAAGTTTAAACTTGCAACCATCGAACTTGCAGCAGCATTCGGGAGAACAAATCTCGCGTCCTCGGCAGGGACTCCTGCTTCCACAAATTCCTGATACTGCTGTGAAATTTTACCCATAAAGTCGACAAATTTTTCTTTTAAAGCGTCATCTTTCTCAATTGTAGGAGGAATTATGTAATCAAACTGACCTTTTTCCTTAACATATCTTTGAGATTTTTGAGAAAAAGACATGTGCCTGTGTCTTACAAGCTGATGAGTACAAGCGCGGGAAACATTGGAAATAGCAAAACTCACCTGAATATGTTCTATTGTTGAATAGTGCCCGGATGAAATAACCCTTTCAATTAGTTTAAGCATTTTTTCTTCATCATCAGTACTGTTATATATATTAATAGGATAATCCGCGCTATAACAGGTTCTGCAAGCGGTATAAACAGTTTTTAACATATTATCCGGTTTTGATATCAAATTTACTACAGGTTTATTATTATTTTCCATACATTTCCCTCACAATAAAAACTACAATAAAATAATTATACCATCCTTTATTAAAGAATGGCATAATGTAAATTTTTTATAATTATTTTTTAGTCAGAGTCGGGATCCGTTGAAACACCTTCTCCTGACCAAAACCATGTAAAATCAGAATCTTCTGTTGTTTTTTTATTCATCAAAATATTTCTTGGGAGCATTCCGCCTTTTTCAACCATAGTGGCAAATTCATCTGTTAATAAAGGACGGTCTAATTTTTCATTATGAGAAGATAGAATCAGGTAAAATGCATCATATCCCCACTTATTAGGGCCTTTTTCACCATTAACATCAATTATCACAACAGGAAATTCTTGTGTAAACATATATATTGCGCCATCTTTAGAAAAATAAACTTTTGCTCCGTCAACCGGATTATTATATGCAAAAGTTGTGTTAAGCAGTTTTCCACCGGAAGTCGTGACATCAGCAGATGTCGCATATAATGATTTAACAGAATCATCAATTTCTGTTAGCTGCATATACGATACAATATTATTAAATAACTGACCACAATCTGCAATATTTACATAATAGCGGCCGTCAGGCTCATAGTAATAATAACAATTTGATAAACTATTCTCCATAAATTGCCAGTTTAACGCATTTGAAAATACAGAATATTGCTTTTTAAAAGCTACTTCATAAGATTTCATTTGATACTTGTTTATTAAAGAAGGCATTGTCATAGCAGCTACTACTCCAATGATGCCAAGTGTGATTAATACCTCAGCAAGAGTAAAGGCGGCTCGTTTTTTAAGTGAAAGGTGAAGAGTGAAGGGTGAAGCGTCTATTTCTTCCTTCTCCACTGTGTGGGAGAAGGTGGTACAAAGTACCGGATGAGGGGTGCACCCAACACATTTCTCTCCCGCTCCCGAGAGAGGGGAAATTTTTACAATACTAGCTTCGCATCTATGCCTCTTGGCGGCTTTGCCTCCGGCGGAGCCTAGAGTGCCCCCCCCCCGAAGTTCTGTAATAATTCAATAATTTTTTTTCATTCTCAACTCCTTATATTTGATATTTAACATAATTATTTTAACATATTTGTTAAATTTTTGCACTATATAAAGAAATATGTTAGAAATTTACTATGAAAAAGACAGTTATCGCATATTTACATACCCACTGGGACAGAGAATGGTACAGGGAGTTTGAGGTTTTTAGATTAAGACTTTTGAGAGTCTTTGATAATGTTCTAGATCTGCTTGAAAATAATAAAATTCCGTCATTTTATTTTGACGGACAGGTGGGCGCACTTCTTGACTATTTAGAAATAAGACCTGAAAAAGAACAGCAGATAAGGAAATTTGTTGAAGAAAAGAAGCTTTTTATAGGCCCTTTTTATACTCTTATTGATGAATTTTTAACAGACAGAACTGTTTTTGAAAAAAATCTTGAAATCGGGCTAAAAATTTCCAAAGACTTTGGCTGTACTGATTTTATCGGCTATTTTGCAGATACTTTCGGACACAGCAAAAATATTCCGCAAATTCTAAAAAATTTCGGGATTGATAAATGCGTCGTTTGGAGAGGATGCGGAGATATACCGTCAGAATTTACATTCAATGGCATTAATACCGTAAATCTTATCCGCGGATATTTTATGGATATTTTTTCTACTCCTATGACAATTGAACAAAAAGCAGAATGGTTAAAAGGAAATCTTGATAAAATTGCAGCAAAGTCAAAGGATTACCTTTTATTACCTATTGGCGCGGATCACTTAGGCGTTGAACCAGAAATCACAGAACAAATAAATAAAGTCAACAGCCTGCTTGAAGATTACGAAATAACTCTTTCGAACCCCTTTGAATACTTTGAACTTGTAAAAGATAATTTTAAAAATTTTGAATGGAATGACGAACTCAGGGACAACAGTCTTACATTTATTCTTCAAGGTTCGTTTTCCGCAAGAATGAAGCTTAAACAATACAACGTAAAATGCACTTATCTTCTTGAACAGGCTGATAAATTGCAGAAAAAATACGGTTCACAATACAACGCAATTATTGAATATGCGTATAAACTTCTTTTGAAAAATCAGGCACATGACGGGATTTACGGGTGTTCAACTGATTTAGTTCATAGAGAAAATATTACACGCTATGAAAAAATTATACAAATTGCAAATACCATTATCGAAGAATTAAGGCTAAAATATAACTTCAAAACACCTGTTATGGACAGCAAAGAGCTTATTCCTGAATACAAAGTTGTTTCAAAACATTTCGGGGTAGAAAATTCACTGCTTTATGACACTCAAAAAATTCCAGTAACAGAAGATTTTACAGATATTTATACCCTAAAATATGCGCCTGCCTTAAAACCTGAAATTAATTTTGAAGTAAAAAACGGGAAAATCCGTATAGGTCAGGTTGAAATGGAATTTGTCCGTTTTCAAGATGACGGCGACACTTACAATTTCGGCGCTGTTGAAAATGACAAAGGGGAAAAAGCAGAAATTTATTCTTTCAAAAACAACATAATAAAAACAAACTTTTTTGATGTGCAGGTGGAAGTTCAAGGCAAACTTGTAAACTTTAAAATAGAATGGGACAACAAGCTTAAAAACAAACTCTGGCAGGTAAAATTTAACCTGAAATCACCTGTTACGGAAACTTTTTCGGAAGATTTAAACACAATTATCCGCAGAGAATTTGATTCTGAATATGATATGCGAAAGCACCTGCCCAAAACAAGGGGCATTGAAGTTAAAACAAACTTCGCTCCGATGCAAAGATATGTCGGAGCACAGGGGTTCGGCGTTATCACAAAAGGTTTGACAGAATATGAGGTAAAAGAAAAATCGCTTCTTATAACGCTTTTGAGAAGTACAGGCGTAATTTCCAACCCTAAAAATCCGTCGCGTTCAACACCTGCAGGCCCGCCGATAGAAGTTCCGGAAGCACAGCAGCTTGGTTACAATTGCGCGGAATTTTCCGTCGGATTTTTTGCACCGGAAGATTACCAAAAATATATTGATATGGTGTTTCCGCCAATTATTTAACCCTCTCCCTTAATCCATATTTCAAGAGAGGTGAATTATAGCGGATCTAGCAGCACGCTTCTTTTTTAGTTTAGATTGTACAAGTTTTTAACAACATCTAAGTCGCGGGTCGAGCGGCACGCTCGCACAAAAAAAAACCCTATCTTTCGATAGAGTTCGGAATTCTTTTTCAATTCCTCGTGTGTGTAGAAGGTTAGTGTGTAGTAGGTAGTGTAAATAGTATGTATATCTCGTGTTTATTTAATTCTTTTAATTTTGTATTTATTGCTTACATATTAATAAAGTATTTTTAAAGTATATAATTGCTATATCTTATTTATTTATTTACATTTCTTTACAAAGTTCTGTAAAGCATATAATTAAAGCACTTGAGAATTTTATTTATAAAAAATTTCAGCTAAAATTCAGCTTTTCATAGAAAAAACTTTTTCATACCCCCTTTGTAATTTATATATTCCCAGTTTTTATTAAAATTAACACTATTTTTAGAAAAACATTTTAAATTTTAAATACAACGCTTTTCTGCGTCTTTACTTAATCTTAATTTGCAAACTATTGACCTTTTTTAAAAAACGTATTCTAATAAAAAAGTAATATTTAGTTAGAAGGAAAGAGGTTTACATGAAAGAGTTTATGCATACCAGATTAGACAACAAACAATTTACAGAAGAAGATATTAAGGGGTTTATTAAAGACTATAATATCAAATTCATTAAACTGCAGTTTGTTGATATTAACGGTCAGGTTAAAAATATGACTATTCCTTCTCAACATATTGAAAAAGCTTTAAATGATGAGATAATGCTTGACGGTTCATCTATCAAGGGCTTTAGAAGTATTGAAACATCTGATATGTTTTTTCATCCCGATAAAAATTCTTTCCAGATTCTACCTTGGAGAGGACAGGATGGCGCAAATTCCGCACGTTTAATATGTGATATCTATAATGCTGACGGAACACCTTTTGAAGGCTGTCCGAGATGTAATCTTAAAAGAATAATGAAAGAAGCAGAAAGAATGGGATTTTCAATGAATGTAGGTCCGGAAGCTGAATTTTTCTTATTCTCCAAAGACAAAGATGGAAATATCACTACAAAAACTTCTGATAGAGCCGGTTATTATGATGTAGGTCCGGATGATCTGGGAGAAGATGTAAGGTCTGATATAGTGTTGACTTTACAGGAAATGGGTTTTGATATTGAAGCATCACACCATGAAGTAGCTGACGGTCAGCATGAAATTGATTTTAGATATGCAGATATTTTAACAGCAGCAGATAATGTTGCAACATTTAAAGTTGCCGTAAAGGCAATCGCCGCAAAACACAATTTACACGCGACATTTATGCCTAAGCCGATTTACGGCATCAACGGTTCCGGCATGCACTGTAATGTTTCTTTATTTAAAGACGGCAAAAATGCCTTCTTTGATGAAAAATCAGAATACCAACTCTCAGATATCGCAAAATATTCTATAGGAGGTATGCTTAAACACGTAAAAAGTATTACGGCGATTTTAAATCCGACAGTAAACAGTTTTAAAAGACTTGTTCCAGGGTATGAAGCCCCTGTATATCTTGCATGGTCGCTGGCAAACAGAAGCGCACTTTTAAGGGTTCCCGCAAAACGCGGCAGTTCAACACGCGTGGAATTACGTTCTCCGGATCCTGCATGCAACCCGTATCTTGCATTCGCGGCTATTCTAGAAGCATGTCTTGATGGAGTAAGAAACAGAATTGATCCGCCTGCTCCTGTTGAAAGCAATATCTATAAACTTACGACCAAAGAACGTAAAAAACAAAGAATTGACGCATTACCGGGCAGCCTTGCAGAAGCTCTTGATTATTTTGACAAATCACTTGTTTCAAGAGCAGCACTAGGCGAGCATATCTTCAATGAATTTCTATCTGCAAAGAAAAAAGAATGGGATTCATTCAGGACTTACGTTTCTCAATGGGAAATCGACAGATATTTGGAAAGATATTAATTTTACACAAAAAAAGACCGTACAAAAACGGTCTTTTTTATTTCCAAAACAATCCAAAATCACTATCCTCAGTTTTTTCTTTATTCTGTAAAATAGTTCTTGGCAAACGTCCGCCCTTTTCTACCAGGGAACAATATTCATCCGTAAGAAAAAGTTTCTGATCAAGCGAACCGTTTCTATCGCGTTTTGAAAGCATCATATAAAATACGTCATATCCCCACTTATTAGGTCCTTTCAATCCGTTAACGTCAAAAAGAATGGCCGTTCCATAACCGCCTGACTTCAAACTCATTTTTACAATAGCACCATCTTTAGTTGAGTAAACATCTATAAAAGGGTTTAATGATGAACTATAATCATCAATACTAGCATTACAGCTTATATTAATAAATTTACCGCCATTTGCTATAACATCATTTTTTTGGGTGTACTTATATTCTGAGCTATGATTTATTGGGGTAAGATTTAATGTAGAAACCAAAGATTCCTGCAAAGCAGAACAATCATCGAATTTTAATTGATATGATGTCATTCCTCTCGGATAATATACGTAACATTCGGATATCCCGTTTTCTAATACGGTGTAATTGATTGCATTTTGGAATACGGAATACTGCTTTTTAAATGCCGTTTCAAATACCTTCATCTGATACTTATTTATAAGAGTTGGGATTGTCATAGCAGCAACTACACCAATGACTCCAAGTGTGATGAGAACCTCAGCCAAAGTAAATGCGACACGTGTTTTATTATTACAGATGGCTACGTACGTAGCTAATACGAATCTGCTAAATAAGGAGTTTGAGCCTAGATGCGCCCCCCCCCCGATAATCTCTTAAATTTTTTCATAAATTTAACTCCTTTTTCAAATTATATCTTTTATTATAACACATATTTTGAAATATTTCAATATAGATTTAATGAGAATGAATTTCTTGTTTGTAATATAATGTTTTTATGATGAATGTTCAAAACATTGTTAACCGAATCAGAGAAATAATAAATGATGAAACACTTGTTCAGTTAAAAGAAGAATTGAACAGTTATCATGTTGCGGATTTAGCCGATATTTTTCAGGAACTGAAACCTGAAGAACGACTTCAATGTTTTAAACTGCTTGAAATTGAAAAAGCCGCAGATTTAATGGAATATCTGCCCCCGCAAATGCAGGTTGAACTGTTAGGCGATATTGACGAAAATCTGGCATCTCAAATTTTAACACAATTACCACATGACGCAGCAGCAGACGTTCTGGGAGATATGGAAGAAGACGAAAGTGAAACATATCTTGATAAACTGCCGCATAAGTTTTCAGAAGAAGTTAGAGAACTTTTAACTTATAACGAAGATACTGCAGGCGGTATCATGAATCCTTCAGTACTTACTGTTAACTCTGATATGAGTGTTCAAGATGTTTTAAATCATATAAGAATTAAGGCAGAACAAGATAACATGGAACTTTACTATGTTTATGTTGTTGATAAACAAAATCACCTGCTAGGCGTCGTTTCGCTAAGAAAACTCCTAACTTCTCCAACAAATCAAAAAGTGGAAGATATAATGATTTCAGATATAGTAAAATTGCATGTTGACGATTACAGTGATTTTATTATTGATGAATTTATGAAATACCAGTATAACGCACTTCCTGTGGTTGACCTTTATAACAGGCTAAAAGGAATGATTACATGGGATGACGTTCATGATTTGTTTGAAGAAGAAACAACCGAAGAAATCTATCAGTCATCAGGTATTTCAACTGAAATAGTTGATGAAGACGAAATCCTTTCGGGTAACATTTTAAATGCAATCCGTGCAAGGACCCCGTGGCTTTTTATAACTCTGATTGGAGAATTTATAGCCGTTAATGTCGGAAATCATTTTGATCACACATTACAGGCACTGCCGATAATTGCGATATTTATGCCTTTATTAGCAGGGTTAGGCGGAAATATCGGTACACAGAGCATTACTCTGATGGTACGCGGGCTTTCAACAGGGCAGGTAACTTTAAGTTCTGCTGTTCATCATATTTTACGGGAAGCCTGTATAGGATTAATAATTGGAACAATTTTCGGGCTGCTGGTTACTCTTGTATGCTGGAGCTGGCAGCACAGCAAAGAACTCGGTGCCGTTGTCGGTTTTGCTATGGCTATTAATATGACAATGGCAACTGTTATCGGGACATTTACTCCGTTTGCACTAAAAGCTATGAAAGTAGATCCTGCTGTTGCATCAGGACCTGTTATTGCAACAACTATTGATGTTTTAGGTCTGGCAATCTACTTTACGCTTGTGTCTACATTTTTAATTAAGGTTATGTAAAAAGGTAAAAATTATGGTTCAAAAAATAGAAAAATATGAAGAAGATATTCATAACAAAAAAATAAATTTAGAGGCAAGGCGCCGTCAGCAGCTAAGAGAAGAAAGTTCTTCGTTCGCTAAGATTTTTCTCGGTATGATTATAGTATTTCTTGTGGCGCTGGCTAGTATTTTTATTTTAGCTGATAATAAGGAATTTTTGGAAGAACATTTTGGTGAAAATTCGTTTATAACCAATTTATTTCAAAATCTTACAAAGAGTAATGATAATAAAGAGCATGCTGATTTTGCCCTGCCTTTCGGATTAAGACG
>CALUVW010000003.1 GCA_944324315.1 Candidatus Gastranaerophilales bacterium
GCTTTATTTGATAAATGCACTCGGGTACGTCATCCTGAACTTGTTTCAGGATCTCAAAACTTATCCCTCGCATCTCTCTTGCCTTACATAAATTTATAGTATAAACTAAAATAGTAGCGCAGTCGCTCAAGTATTTCTAAGCTGACGAAAAAATTTATTTACACATTTTCAGGTAGAACAAAATGAACAATAATTTATTTCAAACAAATTTTAATAAAAGGTTAAACGATTATGATTTGAATATTTTAAATGATAATTCTTTTAAAGATCTTGATGACAAAACCTTGAAACTTGAATGCCTGATAGCAGAAAAAGAAGAAGCTCTTGATGCATTAAATACTAAAATTAAAGGAGCAGAGTTACTCGGCAAACTTCTTGATGTTATGGAGTTAAAAATTCAGGCAAAACAACTTGAAAATGAACTTGTTGACTTGAAAGAGCAATATTCAAAACGAAATGTTGTAGAAAAGATAACTGATGCTGTTTATATAAAGAAACCAAAAATTAAACTATCGCCAATTGATAGATTAGCAAGATTTGTATCCAGAAAGATTTATCCTAAACTGTCTAAAAAGGTAAAATCCATTATAGATTTGGGAGAATCTCTTGAAACTCTTTTGAGTATAAATGAGAATATTGATGAACTTATGACAATAAAAGCTCCATACGGCGAAAACAAAGCAAATTATGAAAAACTCACTAACTATCTTTACCGAGCAAACAGAATTCATTCCCAGATTAATAAGAAGATGCAGAAACTGTAAATTTTAATAATATTGCGTTATTTTAGAATTTATTATATAATTTATTTTGTAGGGTGCACATACTTACCCCTGTCACACACAATTTACGTAGAAATTGGATAGGAAGGAGGTATTTGCTATGATTGACAAAATAATAATGCTACTAATTGCATTTGATATACTCTTAGTAGCACTAAAATTGTTCAAATCATAGGGTGCGTAGAAGCTCTTAACACCACGCTTAAATTGTTAAGGGCTCACCCTACAGATATATTATTTACGATTTTTTACAATTTGTCAAGTGTCAAAACACGGTATTTATATCGCAGTTTATACTAAATATGGGAAAAAAGCGTCACCCTGAACTTGTTTCAGGGTCTAAATAATATGAGATTCCGCACTTCGTAAGGACAGGTTCACTCAAAATTTTTGTCATCCTGAAATAAGTTCTGGATGACAAAAATTTTGGTTCGCTTTGTCAAACAAGTTCGGAATGACAGTATGCACGTGTTTTGAATATATTTAGTGTAAACTGCGATATAAGTCCCCAAAACACCGCTTGCTAAACTCTTATTTTTGTCATAAAATTTTCCTATAATAAAAATGAATAGCTTTAAGGAGATAATATGAACGAGCTTTTAAAAAAATCAGCAGCCGAACAGAGCAAAGCTTTAAAAAATAAAGAAATTTCAGCCGTGGAACTAACAAATGCGGCATTTGAAAGAATTGAAGAAGTTGACGGTAAATTAGGCGCATTTAATTCTTTAACAAAAGATATTGCACTTGAAACAGCTAAAAAAGTTGATGAAAAAATAGCTAGAGGAGAAGAATTACCGCTTCTTGCAGGTGTTCCGCTGGCACTGAAAGATAACATGAATTTGAAAGGCTCTAAAACAACTGCTTCTTCAAAAATTCTTGAAAACTTTGTTTCTCCTTTCAACGCAACAATAAGCGACAAATTGTTAAACAACCTTGTTCCTATTGTCGGAAAAGCTAATTTGGATGAATTTGCAATGGGTTCGTCAAATGAAAACTCAGCTTTCAAAAAAGTTCATAACCCGTGGGATTTGAACAAAGTTCCCGGCGGTTCGTCAGGCGGTTCTGCAGCTTCCGTTGCAGCATGCGAAGCTACTCTTGCACTCGGTTCTGATACCGGCGGTTCAATCAGGCTTCCTGCATCTTTCTGCGGAATTGTCGGGATGAAACCAACTTACGGACGTGTATCCAGATACGGTCTAATTGCATTTGCATCATCACTAGATCAAATTGGGCCTTTTGCAAGAACTGTTGAAGATGCGGCAAACCTTCTTGAAGTTATTTCAGGACATGACCCAAAAGACAGTACATCTTTAAATCTGCCTGTAGAACATTACGCAGCACATCTTAATGATGATATAAAAGGTATGAAAGTCGGCGTTATAAAAGAACTTATGACTGATGCTTTGTCGGAAGATGTTCAAAAAGCCGTTCAAAAAGCAATTGAAGACTATAAAAAATTAGGATGTGAAATTGTTGAGATTTCATTACCTAACTTGAAACACTCAATCGGAATTTATTATATTCTGGCAACTGCTGAATGTTCTTCAAACTTAGCACGTTTTGACGGAGTAAAATACGGTTATCGAACACCTGATGCCAAAAATCTTCTTGAAATGTATACAAAAACCCGTGCAGAAGGTTTCGGCCCTGAAGTTAAACGCCGTATAATGCTCGGGACTTATGCTTTATCATCCGGCTATTATGATGCATACTACAAAAAAGCACAGCAGATGAGAGCCTTAGTAACCCAAGACTTCATTGAAGCTTTCAAAAAAGCTGATATTTTAATCTCTCCAACTTGTCCGAATACTGCATTTGAACTCGGAGCAAAAGCTTCTGATCCTCTTGCAATGTATTTGACAGATATTGCAACGATTTCCGCTAACCTCGCAGGCATTCCGGGGTTGAGTGTTCCTGCTGGCTTTGACCGCGATGGTATGCCGATAGGCTTGCAAATCCTTGCTCCGCAACTGCAGGAAAGCAGACTATTTAATGCGGCTCACAAATTTGAAAGAGCTAACGATTATTATCTAAAGTTGGCAAAAATATAGCAAACCTGCCTCTCTTGCACAGGGAAAGGAAGAACAAAACGGTGGAGGGATATATGCTTAACACCGAATATCTTGAAAAAGATATTGCAATACTTGAGAAATCTTATACTTGTATAAAATCGGCAGAAGAAGGTTCCATTGACTATGAAATGTACAGGAATTCTCTTGTAAAAAGTTTTGAAATGACGCTTGAACAAAGCGGAAAACTTTTAAGAAAAAAACTGACTCCCTATTTTGCAAGTAAAAAAGCTGTAGATTTGTTAACTTTCAAAGATTTATTCAGAGAAGCTTTGAAACATTCATTACTGAATGAAGATGAAGTAAATCGTTGGTTCAAATACAGAGATAACAGAAATAATACGGCACATGATTACGGCAGGGCTTTTGCAGAAGAAACTTTGTTTTTGATTGACGATTTTTTGAAAGATGTTAAGCATTTGAAAGAAGTTATTGAAAATGAGTGAACTCTTCATAAAACCTGAACATCTTAAAATGTTAAAAGATATTTTTGGCTCTTACTGCCCTGATGCTGAAATTTGGGCATACGGGAGCAGACTGACAGGTGATGCCCATGAAGGAAGCGATTTAGACTTAGTTGTTAAAGATTTCCATCGCGAAAATGCAAGCCTTTATGAACTCAAAAATTTACTGTCTGAAAGCAATATCCCGTTTATTGTCGATATCCACGAATTTGCCAACCTCCCAAAATCTTTTCAGGATGAGATTTTAAAAAATTATATTGTGATTTAAAATAGTTTATTAAATTAAATGTAGTGTGGGATAAACAACGTGTTCGCGCTTGTTCTTTAATAAAAAAGACGGACTAAGTTTAGTCCGTCTTTTTAAGGTGTTTAGATTATAAGAATTATACTTATTCTTTAGTATATTCGGCATCAATTACGTCATCATCTCCGCCGTCTTTTTTATTTTCTGTTGAAGAAGCATTTTCACTTGAAGCTGTTGACTGTTCTTCTTTTTGAACAGCTTCGTAAGCTTTTTGTGAAATACTGAACATTGTCTGCTGTAATTCATCAGATAATTTTTTCAATTCTTCAACAGGTTTGTTTTCATCAAGAGCCTTTTGAAGCGCTGCTTTTTGTTCATCAAGTTTAGATTTGTCAGCTGAATCGATTTTGCCTTCAAAGTCTTTTTCAATTCTGTCTGCTGAACCGATTAAACTTGTTGCATTGTTTTTAATTTCAGCTTCTTCTTTTTTCTTCTTATCTTCAGCAGCGTTAGCTTCTGCTTCTTTAACCATTTTGTCGATATCAGCTTCTGAAAGGTTAGAAGAATTTGTGATAGTGATTTTTTGTTCTTTGTTAGTAGCTTTATCTTTAGCTGAAACGTTTACAATACCGTTAGCATCAATATCAAATGTAACTTCGATTTGCGGCAAACCTCTCATTGCCGGCGGAATACCGTCAAGTCTGAACATACCTAAAGATTTGTTATCTTTAGCCATCGGTCTTTCACCTTGAAGAACGTGAATATCAACGGCTGTCTGGTTGTTTTCAGCTGTTGAGAATACCTGTGATTTAGAAACAGGGATTGTAGTGTTTCTCGGAACAAGAGGAGTCATAACGCCGCCCAATGTTTCAATACCTAAGGTTAACGGAGTTACATCAAGAAGAACGATATCTTTAACTTCACCTGCAAGGACACCTGCTTGAATAGCAGCACCAACTGCAACTACTTCATCAGGGTTTACAGACTGGTTAGGATCTTTTCCTGTATATTCTTTTACTAACTGTTGAACAGCAGGGATACGAGTAGAACCACCAACTAATACAACTTCATTGATATCGTTCTTTGTAATTCCTGCATCTTTTAATGCGTTTTCAACAGGAGTTTTACATCTGTTCAAAAGATCGCGGCACAAATCTTCAAACTTAGCTCTTGTTAAGTTCAAATCTAAGTGTTTTGGACCGTTTGCATCAGCTGTGATGAATGGAAGATTGATATTTGTTTCCATAACAGATGACAATTCGCATTTAGCTTTTTCAGCAGCTTCTTTAACACGCTGCATAGCCTGCTTGTCGCCACGGAGGTCAATACCTTCCTGTTTTTTGAACTCATCGCAAATCCAATCCATAACTTTCTGGTCAAAATCGTCACCGCCTAAGTGAGTATCGCCTGATGTTGAAAGAACTTCATGAACACCGTCGCCGATTTCAAGGATTGATACATCAAAAGTACCACCGCCTAAGTCAAATACAAGAACTTTTTCTGATTTTTCTTTTTCAAGCCCGTAAGCCAAAGCAGCAGCAGTCGGTTCGTTTACGATACGTAAAACATCCAAACCTGCAATTTTTCCTGCATCTTTAGTAGCCTGTCTTTGAGCATCGTTAAAATAAGCAGGAACTGTGATTACTGCCGATGTAACTTTTTCACCCAAATAGTTAGAAGCATCATCTGCAAGTTTTCTCAAAATCATTGCAGAAATTTCCTGCGGGGTGTAATCTTTTCCGTCAATATTTACTTTGTAATCTTCGCCCATGTGTCTTTTGATAGAAGCTATCGTTTTATCAGGGTTTAAAATAGCCTGACGTTTTGCCAGTTGACCGACAAGTTTTTCACCTGTTTTAGAAAAACCTACAATTGAAGGGGTTGTTCTGGAACCTTCGGCATTGGCAATAACCGTCGGCTTACCGCCTTCCATGACTGCTACAACAGAGTTTGTTGTACCTAAGTCAATACCAATTGTTTTAGCCATAATTAATTATCTCCTTTACTATAAATTATTACCTTCCATTAATTATATTTATGTTATAACACCTTTTTTTTCAAATCTTAAAAAAATAAACAAAAAATTAATAATTGGATTTTTGGTAGGGCGCCGTGTGAGCCTGAGCGAGCAAAAAATGAAAGCCCAGCATATCTGTTTAATGCGAGCGAAGCAAGCGAACCCAGCCCGTAAGATGGCAGTCGGACGTTACTCCTCTGCCATCCCGAATAATCCAATTCTAAAATTCCAAACAAAAGTGTGAGCGTTGGATTCAACGAGGAACAATCCAGTATTAAGCGAGCTGAGGGCGCAGGCTTGGCGACGAATATGGCTAAAGCCATAGTAGGCGCCAACCGTAGACCCGTTAAACGCGAGCGAGCAAGACGCCGAGCAAGAGGCAAGGAGAAATACGTAGTATTTCGAAAGTTGAGCAACTATAAGCGGAAACAGTGCTTTTCGCTTTAATTGCGAACGGTGCCGTTTAGCGCGAGGAAAATTTTAATTGTAGGCCCCTCTTCGAAATCAAAGATTTTGGTACTCCAGCAAAGAGAGGACAATAATTTTGCAATTCCAACCAATGAAATGTAACTTTTTGATTTTATATACAATTTTATACCGCTTAGACTAGCATCGTCATGCTGAACTAGTTGCTCTGAAATTAGTTCACGGTGACATGTTAGAGTTTTTAGTTTTTCGGCTTATGGAAAAATTTTATAAAAAAACAGACGGTGGATAAACCGTCTGTTTTTGTGTTTGATTATGACATCAATTATGAAAAATATCTTTTCAAAAGTCCGTCAAAACCTCTACCGTGGCGAGCTTCGTCTTTAGCCATTTCATGAACTGTGTCATGAATAGCGTCATAGCCTAATTGTTTTGCACGTGCAGCAATTGCAAGTTTGCCCTCACATGCTCCCTGTTCAGCTTCTGCTCTCATTTCAAGGTTTTTCTTAGTTGAATCTGTTACAACTTCGCCTAACAATTCAGCAAATTTTGCTGCGTGTTCAGCTTCTTCAAAAGCATATCTTTTATATGCTTCTGCAACTTCAGGATAGCCTTCTCTTTCAGCAACTCTTGACATTGCAAGATACATCCCTACTTCTGTACATTCTCCTGTAAAATGTGCTCTCAAGCCATCCATAACTTCTTTGTCTTCAACTTTACCGTCGCCTACTTTGTGTTCACAGGCATAAACTTTGCCTTCTGCTGTATTTATTTCTTTAAATGTAGTTGCGCCGCAAAGAGGACATCTTTCAGGAGCTTTATCAGCCTCTGTTGACCAGCCGCATACAGTACATACAAATTTTGCCATTTTTTACCACCTTTCTTAATACAAAAATTAGCCTCTTTTTTACATGACTTATCATACAACATAAAGTTTTATTTGTAAAGTAGGAATTATTCTCATTTTATAATTATGTATTTTATATGATGCAAGGGGGGATATTTCTAAACTAGTTTGGAATGACAGTAATACTCGGGAGTATTAGCCAGCGTTATTGTGAATATTGTTTATTTTGACCAAAGTGACTTAGATATCGTCATAAGACACGTCAAGAGGAGCGGCATGCTTTTCAAAAAAAAGACCTTGTATTTATCAAGGTCAAGGTTGGTTATTTTGGTTATGTTATAGTAAATATGATTATATTTGTTTTGTACATTTTATAATTCCTCTCAAGCTCAAGTTTTGCTATATGTATTTTAAAACTTTACAAAACTTTATGTTATTATATTAGTATGTTTGAAAAATTGAAAAAATTTTTTCTGTCAAAGATATTGCGGCGTAAGTATTACCGGACAGGGAAATGCAAAGCTTGCGGTAAATGCTGTACTCAGATTTATGTTAAACATTACAAACATGTTGTACAGGATGAAAAAGAATTTGAAAAACTGCAATATCTTCATAGATTTTATACATATTTAAAAGTTATAGGTAAAGATGACATTGGTTTGATTTTTGAATGCCGGAACTTAGACCCTGTAACGCATAAATGCAAAATTCACAAAACCCGTCCGGGGATTTGCAGGCGTTATCCGCAGGAAGAGCTTTTCTCTATGGGCGGTGCATTGTCTGATGATTGCGGCTACAAAATGGAGCCTATTATTTCGTTTTCAGAGGTACTTGCAAAAGAAAGCAAAAAAAATTTTAAATAGACATAAGTTTAAGAATTAAACTTTTCGGTAATGAAAAATTCTGCATTGTCGTTTAAGCTGATAATGTGGAATAATTTGAAAGGCTGAAAAAGATGAAAAAATATATATTAATACTAATGATGTTTTCTGTAACTTCGCCTGTTTTTGCTGTTTGCAGTATAACAGGCGGGGCATGTACGGCGACATCAAACTGGGAATCAAAACCTCTAGAACAAAGACTTATACCTGATAATTTGCAAGATCTTAAAAGGACAGATGCATTCCAACCTTCTTATAGAAAGCCATATTACGACATGCTGATAAACACCGAAGAAGAATCCGCTTTGCCTCCTGAAAATAATTATGATTCAAATTGTCAATTTGGGGTATGTCTGCCCGGAGTTGAACCCGGGGAAGATGTCTTGGAATAGCACAAAAGACGGGGAAATTCCCGTCTTTTTTAAAGTGATGACCAATAATTTTTATCAGACAGAGCTGTGCTTGTACAGGCTATACCATTAAGATCCGACTTTCCAGTTTTTGAACAGTATGTTTCTTTGTCAAAAAGAGTTCCGTCAGCACCCATTGGCAAAAGCTTTCCGTCATACATTAGCTGAAATGTAAAAAGATCATGCCCCCATTTATTTGGTTTCTTTTTATAACCGTTTACATCTATGCTTATAAGAATATAATTGGTATCATTATTTTCTAAAAACATGTTCATACCATCTGCAATAATAAATTGTCCGTCATCCAATAGTGTCAACCTGATATTACTATTATTTGTATAATTTTTATATACGGATGAACCGCTGGAATTATTTGGAACACAGGCATCAATATCATAGCTGGAACCATCAGCACAATCTCTTATTATTTTAAAATATTTTGTGAATTCATACTTAAATGTCCTTGTTGCTATATAATTTTCTGTCACTGGGCCACCATTATCGTAATTCATTTGCAGCACAGCTTGTTGCAACACAGAATAGCCTTTTTTAAGAGCTGTTTTTAATTGTTCATTTTGAGTTTTGTTAATTAAGACCGGTAAAGTTAAAGCAGCAACTACACCTATAATTCCTAATGTGATAAGCACTTCTGCAAGAGTAAAACCATTTAAACCCTTGCTATACTTGATTTTTCGGGGGGGGGCACTTAATAGCTTTATTTAACATAAATTATATTACCTCCTTTTTTCTAATTTTACTATTATTTGAATTAATTTGTCAAATTTGTTGTAGGAGCTAGTTTATAGATGCTGAAATAAGTTCAACAGACAATCTTTAGTTGGTCTGGTGTAAGCTTGTATATCCTTATCTTCTGTGAATATCTATATTATTTTCATATAAAAGCTGTTTACGTTTAAGTCTGTATAACTCATTTTTTTGATTTTCAATGTTTTTCAGTTCTTCATAACAAGCTGCTTTTGCAGAATTGTCAAGTGCATTGCAGCTTTTCAGATAACTTTCAAAACTCACACGTCTTTCAGCCCAGTAGTTTTTTTTAACTCTTTCAGATTTTACGAAACTAAAAATATTAAAAATGTCGCGACTGTCTTTATAAACAGCATTTTCGTAGCCTGTTTCACAAAAATCTGTCCATTTAGGAGGGATTATTAATGGTTTTTCTTCATTTACATTCATTTCCCTTGTTTGATTTTGTTCAAGCGGAACAGGGAGTGTCTCTGTTTGTTCCTCATCAGACAAAACAGGAATCGTAGCTGCAAATAGCAGTAATAGTGAAATTAATAATATTTTTTGTTTCATGATATCTCCGCTGGTTTTTCAATTATTTTTTCTTATATTACCAGCTACTTTTTTTGTAGTCAAATAATATAAATTTGTTTGTATTATAATTGTGTGAGTAGTATAAATAGCAGGAATTTTAATATGAAATATGTATATATTGACACAATGGGCTGCCAGATGAATAAATCCGACACTGAAAGAATGCTCGGAATGCTCTCCCATTTCGGATACGAGGAAACTCATGAGCCTGAAAAAGCTGATTTATTAATGGTTAATACTTGTTCAATCAGACAATTATCAGAAGATAAAGCATTTAGTGCAGTCGGAACATGGGGGAAGTGGAAAAAAGAGGAAAATAAAAATATAAAAATTGGTTTTTGCGGGTGTGTTGCACAGCAAAAAGCTGAACAAATTTTTAAACGTGCACCTTACGTTGATTTTGTGCTTGGAACACATAAGATTTACGCTTTACCTGAGATAATAGAACGAATAAATAGGGGTGAAAGAGTTTGTGAATGTACTGAAACAAATAAGACAGAAGATGATGTGTCTGATAAGTATGAAATTCAAAGGGTAAAAGGAGTTAACGCCTGGATTCCGATAACCGAAGGATGTAACAATTTTTGTACATATTGTATTGTTCCGTATACACGCGGACGTGAACGTTCAAGGCTCCCCGAAATTATTATTAAAGAGGCTAAAGATGCACTCAATGCAGGTTTTAAAGAAATTACGCTGTTGGGTCAAAACGTCGACAGCTACGGGAAAGATTTTAAGGATAGAAATTACAGACTTGCAGATCTTTTAAGAGAACTTAATGCAATTGAAGGAAAATTCAGAATCCGTTTTGTAACATCATATCCTACGGACATAACTGATGAGCTTATAAAAACTGTTGTTGAACTTGATAAGGTTTGTGAATACTTTCATATTCCTATGCAGTCAGGAAGTTCCCAAGTTTTAAAAGCAATGAACAGGCGTTATGATAGAGAAACTTATGCAAAAATTGTTAAAAAAGTGCGTGATATGGTTCCTGATGTTACAATAACAAGTGATTTTATAGCAGGTTTCCCTGGGGAAACAGAGGAACAATTTGAAGAAACTCTTTCTGCAATTGACGAATTTGCGCTTGATTATTCAAATCTTGCCTCTTATTCTCCGCGTGAAAAAACAGTTGCTGCAAAGTGGGTTGATAAATTTATTCCGGAAAACATAAAAGATGAAAGATTCCAGCGTTTAAACAAAAAAATTCAGGAGAATTGTCTTAAGTCGAATTTGAAATATGTCGGGCGGGAAATGGAAGTTCTTGTTGAAAGTTTTTATGAACACAAAGGACAGATGATAAATTCAGGTAAAACAAGGAATTTCAAAACAGTTCATATTCCTTATGATAAAGATTTGACCGGAAAATTTATTAATGTAAAAATAACAGATGCAAAAACCTGGTATTTAAAAGGTGAGATAGTGCCGTAATAATTTAAGCATCTTGACTATATTATATATCAATAGGTCGGTTTTAGCCCAACTAATTAGATATAGAATCGTAAACGGTATCTGGTTGAGCTGTTACGCTCCTTCTGCAACAATAGTTGCTATTAATTCTCCGTAGCTGTTCATTGAACCGTCAGTTTCTTCTACTACGTAAGAATAACCTTCTTTGCCTTCAACTGCTTTTTCTGCTTTTTGCAGTGCTTCATCATAATCTTTTGTTTCACATACTAATGTCTTTGAAAATTCAGAATGATTTTTTAATGTGTAAACGTGATACATATTTTTACCCTTTCCAGTAAAGAGAAGAATTAACAATGATGGAACAACCATTCACGTTTCACTCTTCATGCTTCACTTTTTCTATTTTTTCTTTTAACTCCATAACTTCATATTTAAGTCTGTTCAATTCGCATTTAACAGGGTCGGGAATTCTGTTGTGCATAAGAACGCCGTTTTTATCTTTGATTTTTCTTCTGACAATTCTTCCGGGAATCCCGACTACTGTTGAATATTCAGGAACATCTTCCACTACAACGGAGCCTGCGCCGACTCTGACGTAATCTCCGAGAGTGATATTTCCGAGAACTTTTGCTCCGGCGCCGACAATTACTCCGTGGCCTAGTGTCGGGTGGCGTTTGCCGTGTTCTTTACCTGTTCCGCCGAGTGTTACCTGCTGATAAATCAGAACATCGTCGCCAATTTCTGTTGTCGCACCGATTACAACACCTTCGCCGTGGTCGATAAAAAATCTTCTGCCGATTTTAGCAGCAGGATGAATTTCAATCCCTGTAATAATTCTTGTTATATAAGATATTACACGCGGAATTAAGGGAATATGCCATTTATAGAGCCTGTGTGCAAAGCGGTATGCAATCAGCGCATGAAGTCCCGGGTAACAAAGTATTACCTCAAGCAGATTTTCTGCTGCCGGGTCTTTGTCGTAGATTACCTGAATATCTTCTTTTACTTTTGTTATTCCGCGTTTTAAGATTTTAAACATAATTTTTTGGCCTTTTGATTAAGATTTAGTGAAGAGTGAAGCGTGAAGTGTGAAGTGATTTTATTATGTTGAGGAAAGTTTTGAGTTATTCTGTATATTTCTGTAATAAATTTTGTTGCTTCTTTCCAAGCTTCTAAGTTTTTATGATCCATTGAATTTCCCCTTCACTCTTCACTCAGATCAATTTTGCAAACTTACGTTTTCCTGCCTGCAATACTACACTCCCTGAAAAGTTTAGTACATAAGCCGTGTCGGTAATTTTTTCTCCGTCAATTTTTACGCCCCCGCCTTGGATTAAGCGTTTTGCTTCCCCTTTGCTTGTGGTGAATTTAAGTTCTACAAGTGCATCAAGTATTCCTTTGCCGTTCATCCCTGAAACTTCTTCAATATCGTCAGGAATTCCTTTATTTGAAACTACATTTATAAATGCATCCTGTCCGCGTTTTGCGCCGTCTTCTCCATGATATTCCGCTGTAATTGTGTATGCAAGTTTCATTTTGATATCGCGCGGGTTGACAGAGCCTTCTGCTATTTGTTTATCAATTGTTTCAAGTTCGTCTTTGGTTGCATCAGTGAGCAGGCTGAAGTATCTTGAAATCATATTATCAGGAATACTCATTAATTTTCCGAACATATCAACTTCGCTGTCTGTAAGAGAAATACAGTGTTCAGGATAAGTTTTTGACATTTTGACAACGCCGTCTGTGCCTTCAAGAAGCGGCAGAAGCATTACAAGCTGCGGATATTTTTTGCCGTAAGCTGCTTGAATATCACGGCCTAAAAGCGTGTTAAATCTTTGATCAGTTCCGCCAAGTTCTATATCAGAATCAATTTCAACAGAATCATATGCCTGCATTAAAGGATAGAAAAATTCGTGGATTGCGATTGGTTTTCCTTCTGCGTAACGTTTTGCAAAATCGTCGCGTGTCATCATCTGTGCAACTGTAACCTGAGAAGCAAGTTTTAGAAGGTCAGTAAAGTTCATTTTGTGAAGCCAGTCAGCATTGTTAACAACTTCGGCTTGCGAAACATCAAGAACTTTTGACATCTGTTCAAAATAAGTTTTAGCATTTGCTTCAACCTGTTCTTTGGTTAATGCGGGACGGGTTTCTGATTTGCCGGAGGGATCGCCGACCATTGCTGTTGCACCGCCAACGATTAAGACAATTTTATGTCCGAGGTTTTGAAATTCTTTTAATTTTCTCATAACAACGGTATGCCCTAGATGCAGGTCAGGACGTGTCGGGTCCATTCCAAGTTTTATTCTTAACGGAGTATTTGTATCATGTGAATACTGTAATTTTGCTGCTAATTCTTCAATGCCACCGGGCAATACTTCTGCGTTACGCGTCAAATGTTTTGCTTGTTGTATAAATTCTTCTCTTATATCCATAAATTTTCTCCAATAATTATTAATTTCTGTAAAATTATTATATCATACGCAAAAAAATTTTTTACGGGTTTTAATCAGTATATGGATAACAAAATTAATAATATAAGTTTTACAGGTATTAGAAACATAAGTTTTTTCCCGTTTGTTGCTCGAAACTCAGACGGACCATCTTTGAATAAAAGTTTAACAATGGTGTTAAGTGATGATTTGAAAGGAAATGATTTAACGGAATTTCGTGAAGCGGTGAAAAAAATAAATAAGAAACGTATAAATTTTAATAATTCAGTTTCAGGTGATATTTTAAACGTTACCGGCTATGAGGATCGAAGAGGTAAGATGCTTTTTGTAAATAATTGTTATATTCATGAAAATGACAGTTATTTACCTATGTTTTCTTATATCGCCAAGTTAACAAAAAAAATATGTGCGATGAATCATAAGGATATGATAGTCGATAATGATTATATTGATAATATCGCCGGTGATGTAATAATTCGAGATATGAAAATTCCCGAGGACATAAAGGAAAGATGTCCTTTGTATGCTTGTTTTAATCGTGATTTAGTAAAACTCGGGGCAGAGGACATAAATAATTTTATTCAGAGTATTATGAATAATTATTTCGGGATAAAATAGATATAAAAAAACGGCTTTAAAAGCCGTTTTTTCTATGTGTCAAGCTCACTTAATTCATTTCTAAGTGATATAATCTGCGTATTGTAATATTCAAGCCAGGTTGTGTCCTCATCTTTTAAAGCAGGCTCGGCAAGTGCTCTGATCCGTTTTTTATCTAAATCTTCTAATTCATTTTGAATTTCTTTTTTTCGCAGCGCGGATTGAATATTTAGTTGTTTAATATTTACCTCTTTCTCACTAAGTTTTTTCCATGTCCCGTTTTCGTTTGAATATTCTGTTTCATTAACGGCTATAACATTTCCGTTGAAAGGGATGATAATTTTACCGTTACTTTGCTGCTTTAACAATTCCATCCAGTATTCATCCGTAATTTCAATTGCATTCTCAAAATTTTGTTCGTAAAAACCGTAATCTTTATTATTTTTTGTACCGTAATATTTCATTTTTATTTCCTCCTTAGTATCCGAATACTATCCAATTCATGTGTGTGAATGAGCCTGAAGAGCCTATTGAAAATCCTGTAAGGCTTTGTGTTGTAAAACCTGTATCACTTCTTGTCGCACTGGCGTTATAACCCTGTTTTGTTATGACAGGACAGGCTAATGTAGTATAGGCTATAGGATAAGTCGCAACAGAACCTGTCTGTCCTCCCCATTGGAGTAATAAACCGTTCGGAAGTTTTAAATATCCGGGGTTTTCCATATCTATTTTACCTGTTGTTGATGACCATTCTTCCCATTCATTTGACTCAAAATTTCTTGTAAAAATTTCAGGATTTTCTTCATCAGTGTACCATGTCTGCTTAATTACCGATGATTCCAATCCGGTTACAATAAGTATGCCGGCATTGCCTTTTGGGATATTGGTTGGAGTATAAACCGATGAAAATATGTATGTTCCTTTTGTCTTGTAATTATCTAAATCAGTGTCTGATTCATCTACGGTAAATTCATTTATCAGTTCTGTTTTATCTGCTTTTGTTGAGGAGATTTCATCAATAGTTTCATTTACATCTTCTATGTCGGCTGCTGCAGAAGATTTGTTTTGTTCTATATAATTTGCTAAAGACACAAAGTTTGCATTCACTTCGGAAGCTTTCGCCTTTGTGCCCGGTATAAATGAATACGGTATCATTGAATTAGTCATAAATTCCCTTTCTGACTAATTTAATGAATTTGTATATTTAAAAAGGCGTTTGAATAATCAATTATACCACGTGTTTGCAAAATCCGTCAATGTTGTGATAAAATTTTTCTATGGCTATCGGTGTTGATATTGAAGATATAGAAAGATTTAAAGGGAAATCAGATGATTTTCTTCATAGAGTTTTTACTGATGCGGAATTAGAATACTCTTTAAAGTTTTCAAAACCGGAAAGTCATCTGGCTGCCCGTTTTTGTGCAAAAGAAGCTGTGATTAAAGCTTTAACGGCTTTAGATATTGACGGAGTATCATATAATGACATTGAAGTTTTTCATAACGAAAAAAAATGCCCTCAAATACGAATTTTGAAACCTGTTGAAAAAAATATTATTTTTCAATTAACTCTTTCTCATGACAGAACAAAGGCAATAGCGTTTGTTATTGCTGAAGAACAATAGCTTTACTCTTTTTATAAGAGCCTAAAAATCTTATATATGTAGTCTTTTCTTTAATTTGTTGTATTGTATGCATAATTTTCTGGTCATGAATGTGTCCGTCAAAGTTGACTATAAAAATATAGTCGCCGAATTTATGTTTTGACGGTCGTGATGCGATATATGAAAGATTTATGTGATTTTCCATAAATATTTCTAAAACGTTTAAAAGTGCACCTGGTCTGTTTTCTGTGGAGAAAGCCATGGAAGTTTTGTCATTTCCTGTTTCTTCCGTCTCAAAATCTCCTATAAGTACAAATCTTGTCTGGTTTGTTTTGTCATCGTTAATATTTTCACGCAGAATATTCAAATTGTATGTTTCCGCTGTTTTTTTACTTCCTATTGCGGCATACGTAAGATTATAATTTTGTAGACTTCTTGCAGCTTCTGCAGTACTCGGCGCTTCTATAATATTAACATTAAAGGGTAATTCGTTGTGAATAAAGTTCTGGCATTGTGCGAGTGCCTGTGGATGTGAAATTACCCCCGTTATTGATGAAAATTCCGTTGTTCGAGCCAAAAGACAGTGGTTAATCGGAAGATAACATTCCGATAATATTTTTATGTTTGGATTTTTTGTAACCATAAGGTTGTCCATTGATTCCCTGACAGCTCCTTCTATTGAATTTTCAACAGCCAGAACCCCAAGTGAATCCGGTGTGTCATCCACGTATTCAACAACCTGCCTGATTGTCTGCAAAGGAGTCGGGTAAGCACTTATATTAAATCGTTTACAAAATTCATCTTTTGCCATTTCTGTAAATGAAGCCTGAGGACCAAGATAAGCTATTGTTTTAACCGTTTCTAAATTTAACATTTGCGATAACTCCTTATTTTTAATATTATTATAGCAGAGAGGAAACTTTGAGGCAAGATAATGGAAAATATAAAATTCGGAACAGACGGCTGGAGAGCTGTTGTAGGAAAAGACTTTAATAAAGAGAATGTTCAAACAGTTACAAAAGCAATCGGGAAATATGTTTTTGACAACTTTGGGACGCATAAAAAAATAATCGTCGGATTTGATCCGAGAAATATGGCGGAAGAATTTGCCCTGCAAACTGCTAATCAGCTTGCAGGATATGGTTTTAATGTTTTATTGAGTGATAAGGTTATTCCGACTCCTGTACTTGCATACAGCGCAAAATACTTAAATGCGTGTGCGGTTATGTTTACGGCATCACACAATCCGCCTGAATATCTCGGTATTAAATTTATTCCTGATTATGCCGGACCTGCAACATCAGAAATTACCGATGAATTGATGATTAATCTGCATATTCCTTTCCGTGAAACAGGCAGAGGCAGTGTTGAGAGATATAATTTTAGACCGGACTATTTCAATCATATAGAAAAACTTATTGATTTTGAAAGAATAAAGACTCTGGATAAAAATATAATTTTTGACGGGCTTTATGCTGCAAGTATCGGTTATTTTGATAAAATTCTTGATACATACGGCATAAAATATGATAGTCTGCACATGTTCCATGATATAAATTTTGGCGGCGGAATGCCTGAACCAAAACCTAAATATCTGAAAGAATTAATAGAAAAAGTTAAAACTACTCCAAATTCTGTCGGTTTGGCAAATGACGGAGATTCTGACAGATTTGGAGTCATAAATGAACATGGCGAATATGTTTCCCCGAATGAAATTATAGCTATACTTTTAATTCATTTAACAAAAAATAAAGGGCTTAAAGGTGCTCTTGTAAAAACAGTCGGAGCAAGTCTATTATTGAATAAAACTGCTGAAAAACTCGGGGTTGAAGTAATAGAAACGGCCGTTGGGTTTAAGCATGTAGGTGAAGCTATGCGCAAATATAATCCGGTTATCGGAGGAGAAGAGTCTGGCGGTTTGAGTATACAGGGACATATTCCTGAAAAAGACGGAATTCTTGCAAACTTATTGATACTTGAAGCTATGGCTTATGAAAATAAATCACTTGTTGAACTTCAAAAAGATTTGTACGATTTTGTCGGATGTAAATTCTACAATGATAGAATTGACAGACGTCTTGAAAATTTTGACGAGATAAAACCGCTTCTTGAAGAATATAAAAACAAAACTTATATCGGCGGTTTTAAGGTTAAAAATATAGATACAAAAGACGGAGTAAAACTCTATTTTGATGACAATTCAAGCTGGATGCTTGTGCGTCCGAGCGGAACAGAGCCGTTATTACGAATTTATTTTGAAAGTGACAGCTTTGCAAAACTGGAAGAATTAAAAAAACAAATCAAATAATAGACGAAGCGGACTTCTGTGTCGTCTGTATCTATACCTGTATAATTTATCTGCTATATATTCATAATCATCCATTCTTCTTTCATCAGCCTGAGCTTCTCTATAAAACTCTTCGAGATTAATATTGCTGTTTTTTATATCTAAAGGTTTAACTTTTTGACGTTTTTTGAATTTTGACCTGACAAGTTCAAATTCTCCGTTATCAAGAAAAATTCCACCGCACTTGTAGCATGTATCAATTTCTATACCCAGTGCTTTGGTCTTTGCCATAGGAGTTCCGCAGGACGGACAAATTCTTGTTTTTGAAGTATCGACAGGCATAAAATTTTTCCCTTCAAGAATTTTTTTTATTTCCGATATATCATCATTTGTGCCGCTAAATTCTTGAATTTCCGTATTATCAAAATATATTCCTCCGCAGCTTTGCGAGCAGATATCTATATTAATACCCTTTTCAGGAATAAATATTTTAGTCATTGCTGCTCCGCAGGCAGGGCAGATTATTTCATTTTGTGTATCTGTCATTATTTTGTCTCCGTTTTTATATGCAGTATAACATATTTTACAATTTAAAAAACCTCCTTATAAAGGAGGTTTTTTAATAACTTATTTTGTTTCTGCATTTTCTGAAAGATTTTTGAGAATTGTATATGATGCATCCCAGCCGTTTAAGCCTCCGGTTGCTTTATATTTGGCTATTTGTTTTGCTCTTTCTTTCTTCAATTTTGCCTGTTCTTTTTCCCATTTTGCTAATTTTTTTGCATCGGCATTTCTCTCATCTATATCAGGCTGAATAAATGCAATAAAGTTTTTGTATTCCTGACAATTGTATCCTGCTTTAACTTTTGACGGATAGTTATAGGCAAGATAATCATAGATATACATAGTACGTTTAAAGTTATTTGGCTGGCTTTTTAATAAATCCATAGTTGAACCAGGCATTTTACCGAGAACAACAATCATGGCAAGCGGATTGTAACCTGCCTGAATCATTAAATCAACACCTGTAATATCAGCATTCATCTGATCTTTTTCGGACATGTTATTCAAAGTAATTTCATTTGCAGCAAGTGCTGTTGTTTCAAGTGAAGTATCAATAAAACTGCCGGCTATGGCTGATGTAATATTTGATACGAGTTTCTTTTTTGATGCATTTGCATTTATTAAAGCACCTATTTCTTGAGATATTACTGCTGCAACTTCATTGTCATTTCCGGTATAGCTCAGGCTATCTTTGCTGATATAAAATTCATTGTTTGCATTAGAGGTACTGTTTCCTACTTCTGTTTCAGTAACAACGAATTTTGTTGCTGATGGAAGTCCGTTTTTGCTTATAACCTGTTTCCCTACAGCAGGTACTCTGTCAACGGCACTCCAAGTTGCAGCAAATGTCGGGACTGCAAGTGATGCTGCCAGAAATAATGATAAAATAATCTTTTTCATTTTTTTTCTCCCTATATTTTTTAATCTACAAACCTGTATTTGACCAGTGCAATAATTGCATGAATCCCGTCTTTCCAGGTAATTTTTTTGCCTTCTGCAAATTCTCTGCCATAGTAAGAAACCGGAAGTTCATACAATCTTGCACCTCGTTTCAATACTTTTGCCGTAATTTCAGGCTCAAAATCAAATCGGTTTGACTTAATTTCAATTCCTTTAATAAATTCAGCCCTGAAAGCTTTATAACAGGTTTCCATGTCGGTTAAAGTCGAACCGTAAAGAACGTTTGTAAGAAGCGACAAAAATTTGTTCCCCAGAAGATGATGGAACATAAAAGATCTTGACGGTTTGCCTCCTGAAAGTCTTGAACCGTAGCATACATCTGCTTTCCCGTCAATAATTAGCTTTATCAAAGGTTCATAATCAACAGGATCGTATTCTAAATCCGCATCTTGAATAACTATGATATCGCCTGTTGCTTCCTTAAAACCTGTTCTCAGTGCTGCACCTTTGCCCTGATTATATTCATGATACAAAACTTTATAAGGATATTTTGAATATAAATCTCTTGTGCCGTCTGTTGAATAGTCGTCTATCAAAATAATTTCCTTTTCAAGACCGCAAAAATTAGCTTCTTTCACTTTTTGTAAGATTTTATCAAGTGTTGCAGCCTCATTATAAACCGGAATAAGTATTGTGACTTTGTTCATCATTAACCTTCTCTAAAAAACATTTGTAATATTCTTAAAAATATTGTACAATAAAAACATAGAGTTGTAAATTATATGGTAGTTAATGGATTAAGAAAAATGAGTGAGTGTAATAAAGAAATTATTAAAAAAGGTTTATCTCTTTTAGAGGACAAAAATTATGAAGAGGCATTGAATATCTTTACAGATGCTGAAAAATTATATAGTGAGCAAAAATCTGATGAAAATCTTTCAATTGCATTAAGTTTTTGTGGTATGACTAAATATCTTTTAGATAAGTCAAATTATAAAGATGCTTTGAAAATTTTAAATGATGCTGCTTATATGGCTCAATACAGCAAAAATGCAACTGCAAAATTTGTTAATGAATTTGCCTGCGGGACAGTTTATTTTGGAGAAGGTTTAAATGACCTTGCAATGCTGCATTATAACAATGCAAAAAATATTTCTATAGAAAGCGGTGATGAGCTATCGCTTATGGGATATGTTTTGACAAGAATAAAACAGCTGAGAAGCGGACTTGATTTTACAACTCCTGTTTCAAGTGATCCTCTTGTTTCTCTTGTAAAAATAGGACGTTCAATCAGTGCTGTAACAGATATTGATGTTTTATTAAAAGTTATCGCAGAAGAAACGCGTATTGCTATTCAGGCAGACAGGTGTACTGTATTTCTCCTTGATAAAGAAAAAGACGAACTCTGGAGTAAAGTTGCTTTAGGAATGGACAGTCAAGAAATAAGATTTCCGGCAGATAAAGGGCTTGCGGGATATGTTGTTAAAACCGGCGAACCTTTGAATATCCCTGATGCTTATAAAGATTCCAGATTTAATCCTGATGTTGACAAAGAAACCGGATATAAAACAAAAACGATTCTTTGTTTGCCTATCAAAAACAATAATAAAGAAATTATAGGTGCTTTTCAGGTATTAAATAAAAAAGGCGGAGTGTTTACAAAAAGTGATGAAGATTTACTTGTTGCAATCGGAGGAAGTGCTTCTATTGCGTTAGAAAATGCCCAGCTTTTTGAACAACAGAAAGAACTTTATAAAGAGCAGAAAGCACTATTTGAAAGTTTTATAGATACACTTGCAACATCAATTGATGCCCGTGATAAAATCACCGCCGGTCATTCAAGCAGAGTGAAACTTTATTCAATGCTTCTTGTGGATGAACTTGGCTGTGACAGTAAGTTTAAAGAACTTGTTGAAAAAGCAGCAATTCTTCATGATATCGGCAAAATTGGTATCAGAGATACTGTTTTGCAAAAAGAAGGGAAACTTACTCCTGAAGAATATAAGCATATTCAAGAGCATGTAAGAATTACTCATAATATCCTTGAAAAAATTTATATGTCTGAAGATTTTAAGATAATAACTGAAATAGCTTGCTCGCATCATGAAAAGTATGACGGTACCGGCTATTACAGACATTTGCAAGGTGAAGAGATCCCATACGGCGGCAGAATCCTTGCTGTTGCGGATGTGTTTGATGCAATTACTTCAAAACGTCACTATCGTGACAAGATGCCTATTCAGAATGTCATTAATATTTTACTTGAAGGTAAAAATAAGCATTTTGACGGTAATCTTGTTGATGCGTTTTTAAGAATTTCGGTTGATAAAATAATAAAAGTATTTTTGACTGAAAATCATCATCAGTTTAAACAGGAAGATTGTGAAACATTAAGCCATTATAATCTTTTGAATATCTATGAATATATGGTTAATGAAAATGCAACAGATGAGCAAAAGCATATTGCGAATTTGTTTAATTTCTATTATTCTGGGAATAAAGAAAATAGTGAGGGTTAGAAATTTATTGATGCATAAGTTTTTATCAACATTTTTTATTACAATATTTACATTTACGCCTGTATTCGCCGATGGGTTTGACAATATTCAGCCGGCGAATCCTTTTGCACCAAAACCTTCTTATCAAAATACTATTGCATTACCGGTAAAAAAAGCAACTTTGACTCATAATAGTGTTCATAATCAGTATGTAATTGCATTTGACAGATTTGTTCAGAGTAATGTAAAGTCTGCCTATGCTGATTTTAAACTTCTTATAGAAACAATGACACCGAATGATTATGCGTATTTGAAAATGGCTGAAAATATGGCTGAAATTGGTTTTTTCAATCTTTCAGAGTTTGCGGTGTCAAAAATTGATGATAATTCACTGTCTGACTTTTTAACAGAGGATATAAAAATCTACTATTCCCCGTCAAAAAAGTTAAAGACAGATGATGAAATTTATCTTGGAGAAGTATTTTCTAATATAATTTATAACGATCAGAGCAGGGAAGCAACCTCGGAACTTGTAAAAAATACAACTTTGCTTGCAGAATCGGATTATGCAAATTATATAGCCGCACTTGGATATTTAAAATCAAATGATATAAAAAATGCCGGAATTTATATAGATAATGCAATAAAGAAAAATCCGCAAAATATAAATTATAAAAAATTAAAAGCAGAAATATTATCTCAGGGTAAAAAACCTAAAGATGCAATAAAGATGGTTGATTATATAAAATCTCAGAAGCTTTATTCTTATGATTTTACAAGAAAAGTCAGCTCATTGGAGCAATATGTTTTGTATAAGTCAAAGAAAAATTATTATGAAAAAATGTATCATCTGGGATATTACTATTATTATGAAAATGAGCTTGTAAAATCAATCAGAACTTTGCAAAGTGCCTTAACTACAAAGAAAAAACATAATAAAGATGTTTACGCTTTAATGTCGAGAGTTTATTTTGATATGCAGGATTATGAAAAAGCTCAGGATAATGCATTGAAAGCTCATAAACTTGATGGTAATAATTCAATTGCTTTGATGGTGCTCGGTGATTTGAGTTATAGAACGGCAGACTATAAAGCAGCTTTAAAATATTATCGTGATGCAGAATCCCATGATAAAAATTCATGGCTTTGTTCCGTTAAAGTGGCACAAACTTACGAACAGCTTGATAAAGAAAAAAAAGCTGTTGAAATTTATGAAAAAATATTGAAAACGTATGCAGATTCATACATAGCATATTATAAAATTGCACTGAAAGATAAATCTAAAGAACTTGCATATTTGAAAAAGGCAGTTGCTATAAATTTGAATTATAAAGATGCTTGGATTGATTTAGGACGTTATGAAATTCAGCGCCAAAATTTCTTTGATGCAAAAAAATATTTAGCTGTTGCAAATTATATTGACGAAAATGATTTTAGATATTATTATTATCAAGGATTGATTGCAAAAAATCAGGGCATGAAACAAGATGCCGCGTCATATTTTAAAAAGTCACTGCTTTTAAATCCGAATTATCAACCGGCTAAACAGGAGTTAAGTCTATGAAATATAACATTCTTATTGTAGAAGATCATGAATTAACAAGATTTGGTTTAAGAACAACCTTTGAGGGTGTTGATTATATTGAAAGTATATATGAGGCTGATTCTGCTGAAAATGCTATTCAAATTTTTAATAACAATAAGATTGATATAATTATTATGGACTTAGGACTTCCTAATATGAACGGTATTGAGGCAACCAAGCAGATTCGTTCATCAAATAAGGATGTAAAAATAATTATTTTGACATCTCATAATGACGAAAAAGAAGTTCTTAACAGTCTTAAAGCAGGTGCAAATGCTTATTGTTCAAAAGAGATAAATCCTCAACGGCTGATTGAAGTTGTACGCTCGGTTGCAGACGGTGCAGCATGGTTTGATCCGAGTATTGCGCATATTGTCTTAAAAGCAAGTGCAAATTCCCCCGATTTGGATAATGAAAATAACAGAAAAGATTATGATTTAACCTCGCGTGAAGCTCAAATTTTGAAACTTATGACAGAAGGTTACAGCAATATGGAAATTGCGCAGATTTTATTTATCAGTATAAATACTACAAAAGCTCATGTTGCTAATATTTTGCAAAAGTTAGAAGTTGATGACAGATTACAGGCAGCTTTAAAAGCTCTCAAAAATAAGATAGTTTAAGTTTAAAAGGAATATGATTAATGTCAAAATTGACAAATGTTCTGTTAGTTGATGACAATTCCAAATATTTAAAAGATGCCCTTCCGTTTTACGGGTATGAAGTTTGTGTTGCCCGTGACGGGGTTGAAGCACTAAAAGAACTTGCTTCAAAAAATAATAAATTTGACATTGTGCTTCTTGATGTTATGATGCCTAATATGAACGGATGGGAAACTTTAAAAGCCATTCGCAGAAATGAAGATACAAAACATTTGCCCGTGATAATGTTAACAGCCGTTAATGAAGATCAAAAGATGGTTTCAGGGCTAAAGATCGGCGCAGATGATTATATCGTCAAACCTTTTATTCTTCCGAATCTTCTTGCCAGAATGGAAGCAGTATTGAGACGTTCCGGCTGGAGCAGAGAGAATAATAATATACAGACAAATAAGCAGATTACGTCTGAATTAACAGCAAAAGAAAAAGAAGTGTTACAAATGGCAGCAAAAGGGGCAAGTAATAAACAGATATCCGAAAAATTGTTTGTTAAAGAAGTCACCGTAAAAAGTCATTTAAACAGTATTTTTAAAAAATTACATGTAGAAAACAGAACCCAGGCAGTATTACTGGCAATACAATCAGATTTATTGAAATAACATTTAAAGGAGATATATTAAATGATAGATTATACAAAAGAGGAATTAGTAGAACTGTTAAGGAAAAATCCTGATAGATTTAATGAATGGAAAGTTGAACAGGAAGAAGTGGATTTGTCGGAAGTAGATTTTTCAGGCATAAATCTTGCTGAAATAGATTTTTCTGATGTTGACTTAAATTCAAGCTCTTTTGCAGATTGCAGTTTGTCTTTTGTAAATTTTACAAATGCAGATTTGACATCAGTAGATTTTACACGTGCAAGAGTTTTGGAATGTGATTTTACGGATGCCCTGTTAACAGGTGCAGATTGTAGTTATGCTTCAATGACTTACTGCAATTTTTCCGATTCTGATATGGCAGGATGTATTTTATCTGAAACGGACTTATCAAATTCTGATTTGTCCGCAAGCCAGAATTTGAATTCAAGCAGGTTTGACGACGATACTGTATGGCCTGATGATGATATGCTGCCGGAAGATTTTGACGGCACAGGACATAAAGATTTATCTGCCCTGCAAGATGAAGAAGACGATATGGTTTCATCAGACTGGTAAATGTTTTTTTAAGATTATAAAAAGCGGAAAAGTTTACTTCTCCGCTTTTTTGTTATCTAAATCTTGACTGGCTCCTTTCAGCAGATACAATAGTATTGTATATAACCGAAGGGAGTATAGAAAATGTTGGATCGTATACAAATTACAAAAGAAGTAGAAGAAATGTGCTGCGTAAAACGCGGCGTTAAAGGCGAGCCTGCTCCAATCCCTCAAGAAGGTGATTGGACAAAAGTTAAAGAAATTAAAGAAATTTCAGGCTTGACTCATGGTTGCGGATGCTGTGCTCCGCAGCAAGGTACCTGCAAATTAACTCTTAATGTTAAAGACGGTATCATTCAAGAAGCACTTGTAGAAACTCTGGGCTGTTCAGGAATGACACATTCTGCTGCTATGGCAGGTGAAATCCTTCCGGGTAAAACAATCCTTGAAGCCTTGAATACAGACCTTGTTTGCGACGCTATTAACGTTGCTATGAGAGAATTGTTCTTACAAATTGTTTATGGTAGAACTCAAACAGCTTTTTCTGATAACGGATTGCCTGTAGGTGCAGGTCTTGAAGATTTAGGAAAGGGTTTACGTTCACAGGTTGGTACTATTTATTCAACTAAACAAAAAGGCCCAAGATATCTTGAACTTGCAGAAGGATACGTTCTTGAGCTAGGTCTTGACAAAAATAACGAAATTATCGGATACAAATTTGTTCATATGGGCAAATTTATGGACGCCGTAAAAAAAGGAATGGATCCGAAAGAAGCTCTTGAAAAATTCACAAGCACTTACGGCAGATTTGCTGAAGCTGTGAAAAAAATTGACCCGAGAGTGGAATAGTAAAGGAGATTCCGAAATAAATTCGGAATGACATGTCATCCTGAATGTCGGATTGACCTCCGTGTTTCAGGATCTCAGTAATAAAATATAAAAATTAAGAGGAAAATAAAATGACAGTAAAATTTGAAGGACAAGACAGACGTCAGGCTAAATTGAATAAATTGTTACCTGAATACGGCTTCAAATCTTTAGAAGAAGCTCAGGAACTCTGCAAATCAAACGGTATTGACGTTGAAGCTATTGTTAAAGGAATTCAGCCTATCGCGTTTGAAAATGCTGTTTGGGCTTATACTTTAGGTGCTGCTATTGCACTTAAAAAACAGGCTAAAGACGCAGCAGAAGCTGCAAGTTTGATTGGTGAAGGTTTGCAAGCTTTTTGTGTACCTGGTTCTGTAGGCGATACAAGAAAAGTTGGTATCGGCCACGGTAATTTGGCTGCAATGCTTTTGAGAGAAGAAACTCAATGTTTCTGCTTCTTAGCAGGCCACGAATCTTTCGCAGCTGCTGAAGGTGCTATAGGTATTGCAAGAAACGCTAATAAAGTAAGAAAAAATCCTTTGAGAGTTATCTTGAACGGTTTAGGCAAAGACGCTGCTTACTTAATCTCTAGAATTAACGGCTTTACATCTGTTGAAACAAAATATGATTACAAAACAGGTGAATTAAAAGTAGTTAAAGAACAGAGATTTTCAGAAGGTGAAAGAGGTGAAATCAGATGCTACGGTGCTGATGATGTATCAGAAGGCGTTGCAATTATGATTAAAGAAGGTGTTGACGTTTCTATTACAGGTAACTCAACTAACCCGACAAGATTCCAACACCCTGTAGCAGGTACTTACAAAAAATGGTGCTGGGAAAATGGAAGAAAATACTTCTCAGTAGCGTCAGGCGGCGGTACAGGAAGAACATTGCACCCTGATAACGTTGCAGCAGGCCCTGCTTCTTACGGTATGACAGATACTATGGGAAGAATGCACGGAGATGCTCAATTTGCAGGTTCTTCATCAGTTCCTGCGCACGTAGAAATGATGGGCATCATCGGTATGGGCAACAATCCGATGGTAGGTGCAACAGTAGCTGTTGCAGTAGCAGTAGACGGTGCGCTTCGCAAATAGTAAATTATACATACAAAAATAAAAATTCCCGCTTGAATAGAGCGGGAATTTTTTATAACTCTAACCCCGATCCCTTGTCCTTTTTCACTTTCTGCAACAATTGATGTAAAGAACTGTCAACAATTGTTTCGTGGAAAGGAGAAAAATGAAATAAATTAGTGTTGCATATTTTAGATTTATAAGTTTATACAATTAATGCGGCAGAAAGATTTAAGAACTCCTTTGGCTTTTTGAAGGTCACTGTTAACGGATTTATTTTCGGTTGTTTTGATAAGATGTTCTGCCATTTTATACATTTTGTCCGCTGAGTGTAAATATTCAATTTGCTGCGGTGTTTTTGTAAGTCCAAGCTCCTGGAAATATTTTCCATAGAGGATATAAAGCCTTGAGAGTATATCCTGCAAATTGAATTTTTTAGCTAAGAACACCGCGTTATCAAGATGCATTTTTGCTGTTTCAAAATCTGATAATGTAATGCAGCACTTAATTATAACAATTTTCAGCAAAATAGAGAAGAAATAATTGTCAATTTTAGGGTTTTGAGCTACTTCAAGTGCTTGTTCGGCTATGTCAAGAGCGTTTTGCGGACCTTCGGTAATAAGCGTTGCGTCTGCTATTAAGTACCAGGTTAGTAACGCTCCGAGTGCCATTTTTTCTTTTGCAAAATAGGCTATTTGATCATTATATATTTCCATTGCCTGTTTTGTGTTGTCATTATCTTTGAACATTTTGCCCAGAAGCGTTTTTAATATGTTTTTGGTAAAATTATCACCATTATTATTTGCAAAAGTTACTATTTGGAACAGATCTTCCTGCATGCCGTCGTATTGCTTGCGGAAGAAATTATTGATTATATTGATAAAATTCCATCTGATAATCGTTTCATTATCCATTATGTTTGTGTGGTATGATTTTAGAACTTCTTCAAGCATTTGTTCGGAAGATTTAAAGTTGCCTTTAACAGTATTTGCAAATGCCAGAGAAAGTTTACATTTACAGATAAATAATTCATCCTGAATCTGGTTTCTATCAATAATGTCAAAAAGGATTGTAAGAATTTCGAAAGACCTGTCATTTCCTTGCATAACAAGTGCATTTGCAAGTATAAGATAAGTTTTTAACCAGGTTTCATACATAAATGCGAAGTCAGGAGCATTTATGTTGCGATGATTAGCAAAGTAAGAATCAAGGACAGGCATGATTTCATTGTCAATCATATTGATGATTTGTCCGCAATTCCCAATATTCAGCAGAGAATTTAATTTTGTTGTTTTTAAAAGTGCCACATCAATAATATTCTCAGGTTTTACTTTTTTCAAAACCGAATCTACACATTCAACTTCTCCGAAATAATTTCCAGTCTTACGGCAGCAAGATGCAAGATAAGCAAGAAGTTCAATTTCTTTAGGGCTGTTTCCGACAGCCTGAGCATTCGATATAGCATCGGGCAAGTATTCTATTGCATCCGCAGGATTTGAATTTGCAAGGAGTTTGCCGAGTCGTTCAGAAATATTATAACGAATTTTTAAAGTATCTTTTTCATCAAATTCATTTATCAATGCAAGAGACTGTTTCTGCGATATCGCATAAAGATTAAGATCACCGGTATAAGAAGCAAGTCTTGTATTTTTACTCCAAATTTCAAGTGCAAGTTCAGGCTCTTTAAGGTTTTGTGCGATAATTCCTAAGATTGCATGAGAATTTAGCGTAAAATCTTTAAGATATTCAAATATTTTTTTATTTATTGAATTATAATTTTGTCCGTTTTTGGCGGTTTTGAGTATTGTCTCCCAGAGCAGAAGCGAGCTGAACTCAAAATATATTTCATTAACAGGAGAAATATAATCCATTTTTTTCAGATATATCATTATATCTCTGAAAGTTTTGTCATCAATTCCAAATATTTCTTTTACAAGGTTTAAATTGATTTTATCTCCTATGATTGCCGAACCCACAAGCAGATCGTAAGCTATCGGGTTTAAATGTTCCAGAAGTGCAAGTCTAAATTCAAGCAGACCTTTAAAAGATGTTGAAAGTTCAAACTCCTGATTACATAACTGACAGTCAAAACATAAATCAAGTGCTTGGTTTATGTAAGAGGGATTTCCGTTACTAATTTTATATATTTCCTGTAATTCCGGTTTTGAGAATTGCGGAAATCCTTCAATTTTTTTTGTCTTTTGTTCAACGAGCGTGTAGATTTGTTTAAATTCAAGCGGAGCAATTCCAACATCAAGATAAATTCTTTCATCTTGTTGTGCCGGGAAATAAAAATAACCTTTTGACGGTTTAAATTCATTGTAAATAAGCATAAATTTTAAATTGTTCCAAACATTTTCTTTTTGTATAAATCTGCTTAAAAATTCATAAGAGAAACCGTCTATAAAATCAAAATTATCAATAACTATGATAAATTTATCCGTTGAAACGAATTTATCAAAGATTTTATTAAGAATGTCAAATGTGTTTTTTTTGTTTGAAACAATTTCTTCAAACATGCCTTCTTTATGCGGATATAGAAAATTGATAAGATCAAAAATTTCATTATTTCCAAGTTCCGGAAATTCATTTTTGAAAAATTTTGATGCATCTTTTTTAAATTGCAAATTGTTAAGACAGAAATTCGGCAGGTTAAAAATATTTAAAAGAATATCCTGAATCAGGCCGCCAGGGGTAATTTGAGTAATTGGAGTGCATTTCCCGTATATCCATGAAAAATTATACTTTTTCAAATCATGCATAATTGCTTTAAGGACTACACTTTTCCCGATACCTTTTTCTCCGCTCAGTGAGAATATTTTTTTATCATTTGATAATATCCCCTTAGAAAGTATATTTTTTGCACTCAACTGTGATACCAGATTTGCGGGATATTCAATTTTTGTTATTTTTTCTTCTTGCTGTTGTTCGGCAATCTTTTTAAAAGAATAACCGCATTTTCTGCATTTATCAACATTAGGAAGGTTTACACCGTTGCAGTTAGGACAAAGTTTTAATATTTCTTGGCCGCATTTTTTACAGGTAAAATCAAATATGGAATTAACCGTATTGCAATTTTTACATATTAAACCTGTTCTTGCCTTACAATAAGGACATTTTAATGCATTGTCAGGAATTGTTTTTTTACATATCGGACATTTCATTATAAAAAACCTAGTTAAACGCCTGTTTAACTTTTTCCATCAATTTAAAAAGTCTTTTAGAAACTTCGGATTGAGACAAATTTAATTCTTCAGCTATTTCTTTCTGAGTCATACCTTTTTCAAATCTGAGATCGTAAATTGCCAAATATTTTTTGTCTGAATCATTTTTATCAATTTCATAAACTGCATCAACAATTTTTTGCAAAACTTCTTTTTTTATAGCAAGATCTTCCGGAGTTTCCTTTATGTCAACAGGTTCATATTTGACAGTAATATTCGAATAGTCAGGCAAGTCGGTTTGAACAGCAGATTCTATCGGAACTTCATGTGTTGACATATATCCGCTTCTGGTTCTTCTTAATCTGCCTTCATTTTTTAGAACATTCAAAATTGATGTTGTGGCGATTTTGCGTAAGTAAGCTTCCAGCGTAGCATCAGAGCTTACTGTTTTTACAATAAGACAAGAGCGTTTGCAAGTTTCATTGAAGAAGTCATCATATAAATCTTCATTATTAGCAAATTTTCTATCACTTTTTATAATTTTTTCTATTAAATCTATTTTATCTTGAGCTAATTCCACTTTTTGAGTTTCCTTGTTCTTACCACATTATAGCATAATTAAAAATATATGATAAGACTCAAATTGAAATCAGGGGTCTTAATCTCGTCTGCAGGCGGTTTTACGACGTTTAATGTATCTTTAACAGATTGTAACACAATTTCATCAATCTGGGTAGAACCGCTGCTTGATGCTATAGTTGCTTCTTGAACGGAGCCTGTATTCGATAATTTAACGTTTACTTTTACCTGATTTGTGTACGCATATTCAGTTGCAAGCAGTAAATCAGCAGACAGCGTTAATTTTATACTTTTACCTGCAGATCTTAAATAGCTTTGCATTCTAGGACTGTACGACAAAGTATCTGGTACATCCCAAACAAGTCTGTTTACAGATAAAGTTGAGTCAGATGCTGCCGGTTTTGTTTTAGCCGGAGTGCTCTTTAATTCTTTAACAGTTTTTTTCTCGGTAGTATTTGTGTTATTAATGCTGGGAGCATTATTTGCAAGGATATTTTCCTGTGATTCCGGTTTTTTGCTGTCATTGGCTGCCGGAATGTTTTCCGGTTGTGCTGTTGTAATAGGTTCTAAATCGGAAATGTTATCATCTTTAGGTTTTAATAAAACAACAGCTGATGCAGCTGCAAGAACTGTTACAACAGCTGCAGCCGCAATAATAAGTTTCTTGTTGGAAGAAGATTTTTTATTATATAAAGCTGCTCCGGGAATTGCTGTTTGTCTCGGTTCTTCATATTCCGGTTCAAAAGATTCTTCCGGTAAATCATCAAGTTCTGTATCTGATACAGGGTCTGTATCATTGAAAAGCATTCCTATTTTGTCATTTTCGTTTTCATCATTATTTTCACTATTGTTATTAGCTAAATTTAGAAGGTCATCAATTGATGAATCCGGTATATCTTCATACAAGCCGGTTTCATTTTCGGCTTGCTGGTTTTCTATCGGAGAAGAATTGTCCAAGCCTAATTCATCTATTTCTGGAATTGAATCTAAATCTTCAGGAATTTTTGGAAGAGTATTTTCTTCAACGGTATTTTGTTCAACAGTTTGAGTATTATCTTCATTGATAGTTGGTGTATTTTCATCTGGTTGTGTTTCTGTAGATGCATTTAATATATCGTCAATTTGTGAAAGCAGGTCATTTGAGGAAATATCCTGTGCTTGATCTGTAAGGCTGTTTTCATCAGCAGGAATATTTTCGATAGTTATATCATCAAGATTTTCGGAGTTTAAATTTTCAAGAAGATTTTTCCCGAAACCTTCATTTTTTTCTTCTTCAAGTGTGGTATCAACAGTATCCGGCGGAATTGGTGTTTCCGGCTGTTCATCTTGAGTTTGCGAAGTCTCTTGAGGTATTGCAATATTATCAAATATACTGTCATCATCAGGAATATTACCAGAATTAACTGCCTCTGTGTTATCAGCTGAATCTATAGTCTGTGCATCATCAAGCATTTCTTCAATACTGTTATCCAGAGACATTTCATTGTCCATAAAGTCATCAATATTGGCTGAGTCAGTTTGTAGAGGTGTTTCAGCAAAATCATCAACCGAAACTTTGCCTGAAAGAGGCGTCTCCGCAACATTATTATTAATATCATCAAGTGAAACAATGTCGCTATCAAAATTTTTGTCAGTATTATCCGATTCCAGATTTTCATTAATACTTAAATCATCAAGTGATACAGGTTTTTCATTCAAATCCGGAGAAGGTTCTTCATTAAGCGGCTCAACGGTTACATTATCAAACGATATTGTGTTATCTATCCGATCTATATAATCTGTATTTTCGTTAATTTCCGGTAATTCAATGTTGTCAAGCGATATTGTTTCTTCTGTTTCAGGTACGTCTATTGTTTTTTCTAGTTTATCTATATTTGTGGTATCAACATCATCAAGTGAAATAATATCAGGAGTATCCGAATAATCAGTATTTATAAGATTGTCATCAAATTTAATTTCAGAATCAACAATATCCAGTGAGGTATCAATATTATCTGTCGGGATTTCATCAATTGTATTTTCAGTTACAACCGGTGTTTCCTGTTCAACTTCTTCTCCAGTATCTGATAGAGTATTAAGAGTGTCTAAATCTGTTAATGGTTCTGTGTTTTCATTTCGCGAATTAATATTTAATTCATCAATATTTGTATTTGTTTCTTCAAGTGTTTCAAGATTTACCAGAGGTGCAGGTGTTTCTTCTTCCGCATTGTCTATAATAGTTTCTTCTGTTGGTTCTACGGGTTTTTCTCTGTGAATTTGAGGATCAACAGCTGCTTTATAAGACAGAGTTTCAAAATTTTCGTATTCAATAAATTTATCTCTCAGCTCTGCACTTTTTGTAAGCTGTTTAATCAGGTATTTTTTGTCATTATCAGATATATCATTATCTGCCATAGCAATAATAATACGTTCGGAATTTGACAAATCGTCTTGAGATAGTTGTTCACGAGTATTGCCATGAAAATTTTCAATAAAATGTTTCAATTCAGTAGCAGGACTTAGTTTTTCTTTTTCAATAAAATAGTAATCTTTATTTGCATTACTTTTGTTAATCAGTTTTGGCTCAAAAAAGCCCATAAATTTTACATGGGAAAAATCTTTTGCAAGATTAAAGACAAGATAAATATCAGGAACAAGATTAAACTCAAAATGAGATTTGGGAATAAATATAATATTTTCATCAAAAATAACTCTTACATCTATATGAATATTCGGCAGCATAATATCTGATATATCTAATTCTTCAAGAATTTTTTTGATTGAATGAATATTGTAGACATTAGAAATATCTATATTTTCAGAGGCAAGATATTTCATTGCAAGATCTGCGCCTAGAGTATTTATGTAAGCTCTGTTTTTGACATCTTTGTGTGCAAATGCATTAGCTGCCGCACTCGCATCATGTTTATCTTTTTCATCAATATAAATTAAAGTATCTTGTTGTGTTCCCATGCTATTTTCTCCTATTCTATTCAATAAGATGACACTCAAAAAAAAAATATTCCAATTTTTCTGTAAATTTTTGTAACAAATGTTGAAAATTTTACGTATTTTGGTCAAAATTAGTTTATCAGTCGTTTTATATTGCTAGAAAAAGAATTTGTGTGTAATTAAAAGGAGGTTTTCATGATAAGTTCTGTTTCCAATATTAATTTCCGCGGTGAGTCTGTACCTGTAAACCCTCAGGATTTAATAAATCAGCCGGGAAAATTTACAACTACGGCACCTGCTGCAGACGCAGCAAAGGCAGAAGCGCCAGCTGATTCTTTTGAAAAAGAAGGTGCGCCTGTAGATGGTGAACAAAAATCAAAAAGTCATGCAGCTGCTATTATCGGAACAGTTGTAGGTTTGTTGGCATTAGCATATATAGGATTGGGCGTCGCTGTTGGTAAAGAAAAATTGGTAAAAGTGCCTGAAATAAAAGGTCAGCCACTGAAATTTAAAGAAAAATTACAAAACTTCTTCTATGCAATTGGTGACAGCGGTAGAAATCTCTGGAATAAAATCAGAGGCAAAAAGGTTGAAGATATTGAAAATAAAAAGCAGTCTGATAACGTATCTCCAGAAGGTAATAAAGTTCCAGAAGGCGAAAGTAAACCTGTGGAAACTAAAGCTCCGGAAGAAAACAAAGTTCCAGAAGGTGAAAACAAACCTGCGGAAACTAAAGCTCCGGAAGAAAACAAAGCTCCAGAAGGTGAAAATAAACCTGCGGAAGGTGAAAACAAATAAAATTAAAAATATATATAAATATAAAGCCCGTACAAACGGGCTTTTTTATTCTAAAAATTCAGCTAATATTGTATTGCTGACCAGAATACCGTCGTTAGTAAGCCTAAAACCTGTATTAGTTTCTTCAAGAAACTTATAGGAAATATACTTATCTATAATATTTCTGTACTTTTTCAGGAAATTAATATTAAATTTTTGATTTATTGTTTCTATATTAATTCCTTCCATTTTACGAAATCCTAAGAATATTTCTTCCTCCAATTGTTCTTGAGAAGTCAATTTGCGGGAATTTTTATGAATTGTCGGATTATTTATATATTCTTTCAGGTTTGATGTATTAGAATAACGTGTGCAAACTTCATAACCGTGTGCCGCAACTCCAAAACCATAGTATGTATTATTATCCCAGTAATTCAGATTATGTTTTGAGGAAAAACCGTCTTTACAAAAATTACTGATTTCATAGTGCTTAAAGCCTTTTTGTGTAAGAATTTCAACTGCTTTCAAGTACATTTCAGCCTGTATATCTTCATCAGGAAGATTCCCAGGCAAATGTCTCTCAAAGTAGCAACCTTTTTCTATTTTGAGACCATAAAGAGAAATGTGTTGAATGTTAAGTCCTGCGGCTTTAATCAAATCATCTTTAAAATCATCTGTTGTTTGTTCCGGCAGACCATAGATAAAATCAAGGCTTATATTATTAAAACCGGTTTCTTTTGAATAATTTAAGGCATTTATTACATCTGTTGAATTGTGCCTTCTGCCTATAAGTTTTAAAATTTTGTCGTTAAAAGTTTGGCAGCCAAAACTAAGTCTGTTAACTCCTGTTGTTTTTATTCCGGCAAGATAAGCTTCTGTTATCCCATCAGGATTTATTTCTGCTGTTATTTCGGTGTTTTTGCCAATATTAAAAAGTTCAATAATTTGTTTAAACTCTCTTGATGTTAAAATTGATGGCGTTCCGCCGCCAAAATATAGTGTTTTAATGTGTTCATTATTATAAAAATATTTAATTTCTTTTATCAGTGCTTCAATATACTTTTCTTTTAAATCAATATCAGTGTATGAAATGAAGGAACAATACCTGCATTTTGATTTACAAAACGGAATATGTATATAAACATTGTTCGGCATAAAAATATTTTATATCAAACTTGATTTTATAAAAATATCCATTAAATGATTGATGTGAAGTTTGTCGGAATATTCTATTGTATTTATGGGGAAAACTCATTATTACAGACTTAAGGGATAGGCAGTCAGCGTATGGTAAACGTACACAGCAATTCAATAGATTATAAAGAACTGTACTCGCAGTATAGCTGGTTTTCTTCGTCCTATCCGTCTGCAGTACAGGAAGCAAGTGATGAATTTTTCTCACCTGATTTCAAATTTATTCTGCTTGGTATTAGTAAAAACATTAATACATTAATGGATAAAGATGCCTATTTTGTTACAAAAATCCGTGTAGATAAACAGCATGATGTTTTTTTTAGAACTTCAGAAAAAGCTGTAGGTTTGATTCTTGATAGAGTTCTGGGGAAATCTAATTCAAAATTTAACTTAAATAAACTGACTGATTTGGAAGCTAAAATTATAACTGCCTTTAATGATTATATATATAATGCTACGTCAAAATTTCTTGTACCGCCGCCCCCGACTTTAAAACGTACAAATTTTGATGTGGTTCATTTAACCTTTTTGATAAAAGATCTTACTAACGATTTAACTGCAAAATTTGTTATTACGCTGCCGGAAGTTCTGCTTAACCCTGAAGCTGTTCATTCTGCCGGCAATAAGTTTGATTATGGAGATTTTTCATCAAGTATTATAGATGTCGGAGTAAAAATAGGTTCAACAAAGTTTAAACTTTATGATGTAAAACATATTGAAACTGATGACATTGTAGTTTTTGATAACAGTGATATAAATCATATGGTATTACAATTTAAGGATTATGAGAAAGATATTAAAATTAATCCGAATTTAGGTCTTGTTATGCCTGTGGATAATGATGGAGGAGAAGATAATATGGCAGATGAGAATACTAATCTGTGGGACAGCATAGAAGTTGAAATGGAGGCTAAATTTGATACTGTCAAAATTACTCTCGGTGAATTAAAAAATATTGAGGAAGGTTTAGTTGTTGATTTGACTTCAATTTACGAAAATAAAGTTACTTTAAGTGTTGAGGATAAACCTATTGCCCGAGGAGAGCTTGTTATTGTTAATGACAGATATGGAGTAAAAATTGATGAGGTTATGGCAGTAACTTCAAAGTCTGAAATTCAAGAACCTTCTGTTGTTGAAAATAATGGCTTAGAATCAGAACTTAATGATGATGAAATGAATTTGGATAATAATTCTTCTATTGAAGAACCGCAAGCCGGTGACGTTCAAAATAACAATGAGGAAGATGAATTTGATTACAGTGACTTTGAGTTAGAGGATGAAGATATATAAAAAGCAACAGCTTTAACAGTTCGGTTTTGCCGGAAGAAAGGAATAAAATGGGCGGATACCTGATTAACTTTATTGTTTATACAACTGCAATGGTAGGGATTATTTTTCTTGCCGTATTTGTTTATAAGAAATTTTCTTGTACCGTCGAGTCAAAATCAAAATTTTTAAATGTTGAGGATTGCATAAGCCTTGCTCCGCGCAAAAATCTTTATGTTGTAAGAGCAGGCAAAGAGCGTTTTTTGATAGCTTCAGACATTGATAAAACCTCTTTAATCTCAAAACTTGATGAAAATGTACAAAATTCTTTTATAAAAGAAGAAAAAAAATGCAGTGTAGATGAACTACCAAGCATTGTAGATTTCCCGCGCAGTTCTTCTCAGGGACATAACAACAAAAAAGTTTTTAAAAACATAATAAATAATATATAAAGGACATAAAATAATGGATACGATATTAAAAGATATGAATCCCGTATTACAGATGCTGATATTGATGACTTTGTTCTCGCTTCTGCCTCTTGTATTTTGCTGTATGACAAGTTTTTTAAGGTTTGTCATTGTTTTTTCAATGCTTAAAACAGCTATGGGTACTCAGCAGGTTCCGCCTTCTATTGTTATTATCGGTCTTGCAATGATTTTAACGTTTTATACAATGGGCGGAACTTTCCAGAAGATGTATGAGATGGGTTCTGTTCCTTATCATAAAAACCAAAATATTATAGAAGCTGTTAATGAAGGTTCAAAACCTTTAAAGGAATTTATGATGAAGCAGACAAGAGAAAGTGATCTGGCATTTTTTATAGAGGCATCAAAGGGACAGCCGCCGAAAAGTCCTGACGAAATTACCGTATGGCAGGTTGCACCGGCTTTTATTATAAGTGAATTGAAAACATCTTTTGAAATCGGATTTATAATTTTTGTTCCGTTTATTGTTCTTGACCTTGTAGTAGCAAATATTTTACTGGCTTTAGGTATGTTTATGTTATCACCTACGATTATATCCTTACCGTTTAAATTATTGATATTTATTGCTGTGGACGGATGGGCTTTGATTGTTCAGGGACTGGTTACAAGTTACAATTAAAAGGCATTATTACAGAAAGGTATAAAAAATGGAAGTTTTAGTTGAATACTTAGCAAAAGGATTTTTAATAATGCTGGCGATTTCTATGCCATGTGTACTTGTGGCAGCCGGTATCGGGCTTGTTGTCGGTATTTTGCAAGCTGTTACCCAGGTTCAGGAACAAACAATTGCTGCTGCTCCGAAAATTCTTGGAGTCTTTCTCGTTATTGTAATCGGCGGTATAGGTTATATAAATATGTTAAAAAATTTTGTTACAGATGGTATGGCAATGGCGTTTAATCTTGTTTCAAAAAATGATGCTTATGTTTTACCTGCTGATTATTTTAAATATACAACACCTTTTGAGCATGAAATGAATGATAAATTCAAAAATCAACCTTCTATGGAAGAAATTATGAAAAATCCGGGGAAGGTGCCTTTTATAGATCAACAGCAAAAAACAAAATATTTCTCAAGTCCGCAGACACCTATGCCTAAACCTAATTTTGTAGAAACCAATACAATTATGGGAAGATAGTTAATGAAAAAATTCTTGATTTTAACAGCTTTTATAATATTTTCACTTCAAGCACAGGCTTATGATGATTATATAATGACATCTGACAAGCCTGTAAAATCCGTTAAATCAAGTGATGAATCCGTTGTGAAGATAAGACCTGTTTTTACAATTGATAATAATAAACAAACTATTATTATTACTCCTCAAAAAAAAGGAAAAGCAGAAATTACTGTTAATCTTGTTGATAAAGATGTCACTGTGATTGTTGAAATAACACAGGAACAGACAATTTTTAAAGCAGATAATGATTTTGCGTTTTTCCCTATGGATATTCCCGATGAAGCCATAGAAGTATTACCTCCGCCTGATATCAGAGAAAATTCTTCTATGGATGATGCAGATAAGTCTCAAAAAAAAGGAGCTGAATAAGTGGAACAGATTATTTCAGAATTAATGAAAATGTTTCCTATGCTGAATGCTTATCTTGCTGCAGGTATTTTTATCTTTTCAAGATTACTCGGTTTTTTCAGACTTGCTCCGGTTTTTAACAGAAAAGAAATTCCCGGTATGGTAAAATTGAGTTTGATATTGCTTTTGACGATAATACTTACATCAATTGCCAAACCTGATGTGCATATTATTAAAGAATCTTTTGTTCTTTCAATTCTTTTGAATATTGTTGTCGGGGCTATGATTGGTTATATAGCGCAATTGATTTTACTTGCAGTTGACGCAGGGGGTGATATGGTTAACATGCAAATGGGTTTGTCCTCTGCTATGGTATTGGACCCTACAACTTCTTCACAGGTGTCTATTGTCGGCAAATGTTTTCAGTTGCTCGGGCTTATAATTTTTATTCAACTTGGAGGTATATACTGGCTTTTAACTGCATTAACAAGGAGTTTTGAGATATTTCCTCTTGATGCAACATTAATTCCTTTGCAACAGCTTGTAAATATGGATTATATGGTTGAGCTGTCGTCAAATGTTTTATTTATGGGACTACAGATAGCATCTCCGATACTTCTTGCAACTCTTGCACAGGATATTATACTGGGTGTAATTTCAAAAACTGCTCCACAGGTCAATGTTTTTCAGCTCAGTTTTTTGTTTAAGCCTGTATTAGGAGCTGCAATTATGGTTTGGATTTTACCAATGCTTGTAAATGTAATATCAGACTATTTTATTTCATTTTCACATATTATATAATTTTGTTAAAAGCTTTTTTAAAATAGTTTGTATCAATATATTCTGCTTCATTTACAAGGTCTTCTGTAATAATTTTATTTATTTCTTCTGGATGTTTATGTAGACCTAAATCAAGAGCAAATTCAGAGGTTGTTTCTGCCAGAATACGGAATTTATTGTTAAAAAGATTAGGAACAATTTCAGCTATTTTAAAATTCAGACCATATTCAAGTACATCGCCGAAATCTTCTTTAACTTTTCTTTTGTATTGTTTAATATAAACGTCATATCTTTTCCCAAGGTTCTGAATTACAGGTGATTGTTTTAATGCATCTGTTACTTCTGGCGACACTCTTTTAAAATATAATCCGTTAAAATTTTGTTTGTTTTGAATGTTTTCTATTTTCATAATTTGTTTAAAACACTGACAAAAAATTTTTTGTTATTTATTCAAATTTTTTACAAAATCTCCGATTGCAAAAGCATCAACAGTACCTATAACTATTTCAAAATCTTTAATTTCTTCCTGTAGTTCATCTTTCATGTGGGCTAAAAGACCGGGGATTATTATTTTTCTATTTTTTACTTTACCGGCTAAATCAAATTTCTTTAATGTATTTGCAACCATTTTCGCAGTAAATTTTTCCGCTGACCAAGCAGTCAGAACACTCATCCCTTCAGCAGGAGTCACAATTAAATATGACGGTACCGGTAAACTTTCCAGTTCATTTGCAACTGCAAAAAATGTAAGTGCAAAATTTGTGGTCATAAATATGAGTGAATTTTCATCAGGATTATTAAATTCGTAAATTTTTGATTCTACCTGCAAAGGCTTTTGCGGATCTGTAAAAATATTCTGCCTCAATGTCATTAAAGCTGTTACCAAGTTTTCATCAAAATCCTCAAATACAAGCATATTAGCATATTTACAAATATAGAAAGATGCTCTGGCACAAAGTGTATTTATATCATCAGTGTGGTTAAAATAGACATAAACAGGATACGAAAATTTTTCATCCTTTTCAATAACGGCTTTTTTTCGTATTTCAATAAGTTCGTTTGCGGTTTTTGCAAAATCTTCGTCAACGATTTCTTTCAGAGGAAGTTTTTTGAAATCCTCATAAGTTATACATTCCGGTAAGTTGCCGTTTTTTGTAATTATCAAATCAATTTTTAAATGTTCATTAACCCGTGTAATTTCAAAATTTTTAACCCGTTCATATTTTTCTTTCCAGCCGGGTTTTGATAAGTCAATTAAAATTGCAATTGCAGTTTTGTTTACAAATGTTTTTTCGTGTCTGTATAAAACATTTTCACCGCCTATTTTAATACCGTTTATTTCGACTGTTTTTTGTGGTTCTTTTGAATTTTGTTCATAAAGTATTTTTAAATCATCAGGTATATACTTACATTTGTTTATATCAATATTATGTTTGGCAAGTTTAAGTGCAAATGCCATACAGGTAGGACAGCCGCATTCTTTACAGTTTGTATGTTCGGCTTTTTTTGCCGCAGGAAGGTATCTAAATATCTGTAATCCCGAAAGTTCTGTCATGCAAGTCCTTTCATTACTTTTACAGCTTCCGCTTTAGTGAGAATTATGTAATCTGCTCCGGCTGCTAAAACACCGGAAGCAGTAGAAACTTCAAGATATAACGCTAAATTTTCGTCTTTTGCTTCTTTTGTTTTTGCGGTTTCTTCAGTTGCAAATGATATTATAGGCATATTCAGGTATTTATCTCCTTTTTTGTTAACAGAGTCTGAACCTTCGAGTTTAATTTTTTCCATAATACTATAACCGTATTCAAAGCCGTAGCCTAGACCGCCTATATCAGTATCTATCAATATTTTATCTAAATCTAACCCCATATCAGAAGTTAAAATATTCATTTCCTTTGCGAGGTTAATATCAATCGGTGTGCGGATTATAAGTTTGTGTCCCCCTTCAATCACTGCAGGTACAATGCTTTTATAATTATTTTCATTTGCAATTCCGATTATACATTCCCTGTCAAGCATTTTTGTTATTTCAGGCAGAAATTCCGAATCGGTTGTATTATCTCCGCATCCTACAAGCATTAACGGCTTTTTAATACGAGGAAGAAGCTTTTTAAAAGCTTCTATCTCTTTTATATCTCCTGTAAATTTTAGACCTAAAATGTCACAGTCTTTATCTAAATTTTCTTCTGCCTTTTCAAATGGCATCTCCAGAATATATTTAACTTTGTCTTTCACTTTCAACTCTATTCATAATCTCCTGGAATTCATCGGCATCAATTGTTTCTTTATCAAGAAGTTCTTTTGAAATAGCCTCAAGCATATCTCTGTTTTCATTAAGCAATTTTTTTGCTTCTTCATATTTAGTGTCAACAATGCGCTTCATTTCTTCATCAATTTCAAACGCTACCTGTTCCGAATAGTCTCTTTGATGTCCAAAATCTCTGCCCATAAAGACATTTTCTTGATTTTTGCCGTATGCCATATTGCCTAATCTGTCTGACATGCCCCATGCAGTAACCATTTTCCTTGCAATATTTGTAACGTTTACGAGGTCTTGAGATGCGCCCGTACTTACTCTGTCTTTGCCATAAACGATTTCTTCCGCAGCTCTGCCGCCTAATGATACAGTAATTTGTGCAAGCAGTTTTGCTTTGTTTGTATGTACTTTTTCGTCTTTTGGTTTGGTCCATGTTACACCAAGTGCATATCCGCGGGGAATAATTGAAACTTTATGAAGTTCATCAGCATCGTTCAAGAGTTTTGCAAGAAGTGCATGACCTACTTCGTGATATGATGTTAATTCTTTATCTTCGTCAGTCATAACTTTACTTTTCTTTTCAATCCCTGCAATTACTCTGTCAATAGAATTGTCAATGTCCTCCATTGAAATTTTATCTTTATTGTGGCGTGCAGCAAGAAGTGCAGCCTCATTCAAAAGATTTTGTAAATCAGCCCCTGTAAAACCGGGTGTTCGTTTTGCAAGTGTCTTTAAATCAACTTCAGGTTCAAGCTGTTTATTTTTTGCATGTACTTTCAAAATTTGTTCTCTGCCTCTGACGTCCGGTGCATTAATATAAATTTGTCTGTCAAATCTGCCCGGTCTTAATAAGGCATTATCCAAAATGTCAGGTCTGTTTGTTGCTGCAATTACGATAATATTTGTATTTTCATCGAAACCATCCATCTCAACCAGCAGCTGGTTTAATGTCTGTTCACGTTCATCGTGTCCGCCTCCCATACCGGCGCCTCTTTGTCTGCCAACAGCATCAATTTCGTCTATAAATATAATACACGGCTGGTGCTTTTTGGCCTGTTCAAACAAATCACGTACTCGGCTTGCACCTACACCTACGAACATTTCCACGAAATCAGAGCCGCTTATTGAAAAGAATGGCACACCTGCTTCTCCAGCAACTGCTTTTGCCATTAAAGTTTTACCTGTCCCCGGAGGTCCGACAAGTAAAACACCTTTTGGTATTCTGGCTCCGAGTTTTATATATTTATCACCGTTTTTCAAAAAGTCAACTATTTCTTCAAGTTCTTTTTTCTCCTCATCAATGCCTGCTACGTCTTTGAATGTAGTTTTTACTTTGCTGTCAAGAAGCATTTTAGCTTTACTTTTACCAAAAGACATTGCCTGAGAACCGCCTGCCTGAATACTTTTTGCCATAACGGCGAGAAATACAAGAAACAGTACAGGAAGCAACAGATAGCTCAAAATGTTGCCCCAGGTTTTTGATGATTCTGATGCTCTTGTTATTTGGATTTCTGCATCTGATGCATCAAGTTTTCTCATCAAGTCAGGATCAAACGCAGGAGTTAATACTTTATATTTTAATGTAGGAGTTTTTGTTTCCGCTATTCCAAACGGATTATCCATCGTTGGTGCAATATTTTTAGCTGGTTCTGCCTCTGGTTGAACTTTTGGAATAGCCAGCAAAAAGTCATCTGATTTTTCAATTTTTTTAAATTCACCTTTATCAAGTCTCTCTAAAAAGTTTGAGTAAGAAATTTCTGACACTTTAGTTGTAGGACCTGACAAAAAGACTGATGAAACAAACAATAGTACAACTATTGCCAGTACGATATACATTCCTGCAGATTGACTTTTATTCATTAAAATACCTCATTATTCTCTTCTTTTTTATTTTTGTTTATATGAAAAAACAAAAATTCCCTTTTGTTACTTATTATAACGCAAAAACAGAAAAATTAAAACATACCTGATTTAATATTGAAAAATTAAAAAAGTAAAGATTTGTAACTGTTTTTTTATATTATGAAATTTGTCGTTAAGCGCTGTTTTTTATTATTTAGAGAGAGAGAATAAAAAATGAAGATAGATAAATTTGAATCAATAAAAGAGAAGATAAACAAATTAGATTCAATGGCAAAGTCTGATCCGGCAAAAATTCATACTATTTTTAAAGCTAAGCAGAGTCATACTGTTTCAGATCGTATGAAAATATTTTTTTCAGTTGCTGACGGTGATATGTCATTTAAGATTTAAAGCTGATCCACTGAAATACTTGTAATTCCGGAATTTCTGGCACTGTCCATAACTTTTACCATAGCCCCATGAGATGAATCGGCATCTGTTTTAATTAAAAGTCCGTCAGGGTAATTTGCGGCCTGAGATTTAATAGCTTTTTCAAGATTGTTTCCGGAAATCTGCTCTCCGTCTAAATAAAAATTATCACCTGAGTCAACCATTATTGTCATAATCTTGGTTTCTTTATTTTGTACTTGTTCTTCGGCAACATTTTCAGGCACAGTCAAATTTAGTCCCTGTTGATCAAGCATGGGAGCTATAACCATCATAATGATTAACAGTACCAGAAAGATATCTGTTAAAGGTGTAATATTTATTTCGTTAAATGTATCTCGATTTCTGCTCATTTTTTTACCTATATTAACTTCTTAGCCGTCTATCTCTTTGTTTTTTAGTTCTTTCTGTTCCTTTTTGCTCAAAGGTTCTCCTGCCACTATAAGTTTTTTGTACTCAGCATCCTGTGCAGCATTCATAATTTCCATTATTTTGGCACTTTTAACTTTTTCATCAGCCTTTACAACAAGTTCCGGTTTTTCAAGCTGTGATTTTAAAGCTATAAGTTCATTTGTGAGATTGTCTTCTGTTACGGGGTTTCCGTTCAGGTACATTTTACCTTCTTTTGTGACTGAAACAGTTGCATTTCGCTGTTCAATAGAGATACCGCTGTTAATTTCAGGTATTGTAATTGAGGTGTCGTTTGACTGAAAAGTCGGAGCAACAACCATCATAATAATTAACAGCACAAGAAAGATATCTGTCAAAGGTGTAATATTTATTTCAGTGAACAGGGCTTCTTTACCCTTATTAGTTTTCATTGCCATTTTTTTACCATAGCTTACGACATTCTAAGAGGCGCTTTTTTATAATTTTGCATTAACTTGTATTAGTCAATGCGCTCTGGTATTTTTGTTATTGCGCAGTGGTTTCGGAATCTCTTATCCCTCGCACCTGTTTTTTAGAAAGCTTCGTAATTCCCTTTCTTTTTTGTGTTTGTGACTTTATGACAGCGAGATGTTTGCATTACTCGGTGTTGTTGACTCGTCATTAGAATCTACAAAACTTAAGAACAATAATTTGATTAGCTGGAAGTCATCTTCGTAGCGTTTAACAATTGACTGGAATGAGTTATAGAAAATAACCGCAACAATTGCAACTCCAAGACCAAATGCTGTAGCAATCAATGCTGATGCTATACCTGAAGCTACAGCTGCTGATTGATTCCCTTGAGATGCCAGATCTTGAAATGTGAAAAGTATTCTGACAACAGTACCAAACAAACCTAAAAACGGTGCAACACCGCCAATTGTACCAAGGATTGTTAAATGACTTTCAAGTTTTCTTGATGCCAGCGATGCTGCAATATCAAAAGAACGTGAAAATCCGTTTTTCTGTTCGGAAAAAATTCTTACAGCTTCTTCTGTTACTTCTCCGATAACACCTCCGCATTGTACGGCTAAATTTTGTGCTCCGTCAAGATTGTTTTTTACCAGTTCTTTTTGCAAACGCGGAATAAGCAAAACAACATCTCTTTTGTTTTTCTTGTAAAAACTGAATCTGTTGATGACAACGGCAACTACGAGTATTGAGCATATCAATATCGGTAATAATACCGGCCAGTCAATTGCAATTGAATGTAATAATAGTTCCATATTTATCCTCTCTTTTTTTTATAACATAGCTTATGATTGCGTAGGAGTCACTTTTTCTAATTGTATCCAGACGCCCCAAACACGTTGTAATCAAACGTAAATTGAATGTCAATGCTTGAGCCTCTAAATTCGGCAGGCAGCGGTCTGAAAGGTGCTGTTGCCTGTACCGCATTAATTGCAGCCTTATCAGCACTCGGCAGCCCTGATGATTTGAAAACGCTGCATGAAAGTAATCTTCCGTCTTTTGCTATTTTGAAAAGCAGAACTACACGTTTACTTTCGTTACCTTTAGGAGGATCCCAATTCATCTTTATGCGTCTTTGGAGTTCTCTCATATAGGGACCGAAATCAGGTTCTCTGATTGCATCAATTCCCGGGCGTCCATTGGGATTTCCAGGGCCCGGATTACCGTAACCTCCGGTTCCGCCACCGCCACCTTTGGCTAATTTATTGCCTGAACCTCCTGTAGGTGCAAGAGATGGGGCAGGAGCATATTTCCCCTGACCGGAAGTACTTCCGCCTCCACCGCCTCCTTTAGCAGAAGTGCCTGAGCCGCTTATAGGACCTGTTGTGTATCTCCCTGAGCCTGTTCCTCCTTTAGGTACCGGAACAGTGAAGGATGAAGATGGTTTTGCAACAGGTTTAGGTGTCGTTGGCGGTTTTAATGATGGTCTGGCTGTTGGCGGAGCAGGTTTTGCCGTTTCAGGTTTTTTAGGACCTGCGGCCGGTTGTTTTGCAGCTTGCTTCGGTGCGGGTGTCTGTTGCACCTGCTGCGTAACCTGTTTAACTATTTTTTGTAACGGATTTTGTGCAGGAGCAGGTTTAGCAGCTGATTGTTTCGCCGGTTTTGATGCCTGTTTAGGTGCGCCCGGAGCAGGTGACGGCATTGAAACTTTTCTGGTCGGATCATGGTGACCGCCCGCACGTGAATTTATATCCGCACGATAAGGTGTTTTTTTGTTGATTGGTGTTTCTTCTTTATCAACAAGAACAAATTCAATATCATTAACTTTAGGTTTTGGTTTGTCAAAGATAGTGAATGTAATTCCCATTAATGCAAGAAGAAAGACAATAAGCCATGCTACACCGGCTGCTGTCGGGTGAAGTATGGCTGAAATTATAATAGATTTTTTTAAGCTCAATTCTTCATCGTCTTTTAAAACAGCAGGTGTACGGTAGCCTGTGTTATTGTCAAATTTTTCTTCTTCTATAAAATTATCAATATATTTTCCAAGTAGTGACATTTTCTAACTTATACAGTATTTTAGCTGTATTGCTCCCCTATCTTTATCTGTTTGCTATATAATTTTATTTTAAAACAAAAATAAAATTATTGCCCGGTTATCTAATAATTGTTATTAAATATTGCGGGGTTTACGGTAATAGGCTGGGTAAGTATCAGTTGAATAGCTGAATTGGCCGGTATTTCAACATCGTTACCTTTATCCCAAATTGATTTCACAAGCCCGCCTCCAGCTCCGACTGCTGTCGCAAGGGCAGTACCTTTACCGATATTACCTCCGGCAAGAGGCGATATGATAACGCCTGCAAGTGCACCCGCACCAGCTCCAACGGCAAGATCTTTACCGTAATCTTTTGCGACATCCATTTTTGTACCGCCGACTAACACACCTGTATTATCAGTTGTTTTTACAACTGCCGAAATAGGTATTTGAACTCCATAAGGTGTAACTATCTGTGTAAATCTCAATAATAATTTACCGTTTAAGCTTCCATGTTTAGCTTTTGACACTTCTAATACAGTGCCTGTGACAGAGCTGCCTGCCGGTGCTATTAAATTATTATTATAATAAAAATCTGAACCTAAGGCCAAAGTTACTGTTTGTCCCAGAGTTAAGTTTGCGGAACTTAAAGGAGTTGTAACTACTGCTGAAACACTTTGTCCTGCAGGTACCGTAACAACACTGCCTTTTAAGGTTTGGTTACCGCTGACTGTTTGAGTCGGGTAATAATTTTGTTGATACAAAGGTACAGGATTATTTTGGTTATAATCGAAATTCGGTCCTGCAAATGCAACACCCGAAGTCAGTATTAATGCTGTTAATGCTAATCCGAGTTTTTTGTTCATAATTAACCTTCCTTTTTTATAAATATTTTATTTGATTATTTTATTTTAGTCAATTTATTAAGGTATGTGTTATTTCTACAGGATCTGTAAGCATAATAATCTCATTTGAGCCTGAAGGAATTACAGTATGTGTTCCCATTTTTCTTTCTTTGCCGGGTCTTAGTTGAAGGGTAGTTTTCTTTACACTTACCTGTCTTTGTGCCATTTTTATGTATTTAACCGGTTCTGACATTCCGCCGCCGAAGATGTTATTGTTTGATGTATATAAATATCCTCTCATAGGAACTTCATAACCGTCTTGATAAATCATTTTCGTTATTTTAATTTTCATAGCGGCATTTGTACCGACAACCGGTGCGTTTATTTTTTCTATATATCCGTAAAATTCAGTTCCTCTCGGTATAATATTGGTTTCATGCAAAAATAGATCATTTGTTGATATAAATTTAACTTTATAACCCTCTGGACAGTATTGCGTTGAAATTTCCTGAATGTTCATAACTGGAATAAATGTTCCTGCAGGAACCTGAACTCCGGCATAATCCCGTATATCAAGCTGAATATCCGGCAAGGTTGTTGCTTGAACATTTAATATTGATATCAATAAAAAGAATATTACTATTATTAATTTTTTCATAATTTATATTATAACAGTTTTTTCTCTGTTATCAATAGAACGAATTAATATTTTTTTTGTTCATTAATTTTGTAACAAATGTAAATTTTATATTTTTTAAAGCAATTTCTGTGCAAAAAAATACTTTATATAAATGTAGTGTAGCAAAAAAGGCAGGTTATTGTGTTCAGTGCTGTAGCATCAGGAATATTTGCAGTCAGAAATGCGGATAAAGCTAAAAATGGCGATATCGGCAGAGGTGCTGTTACTGTAGGGCAGACTGCAGGATTGGTGCAGGAAGCTGCAAAATGCGAGAGTGTTTTCTCTGGCACAGTAAGAGGTACGCTAAGTGGACTTTCAAACCTTGCAAAAGAATATAAAGCTGTTGATTACGCAGGCAAAGCAATTAAATTTGCTGCAGATAATGTCAATCCGCTTATTTGTGCATCAGGTGTGTTAAAAACTGCGATGTCTGATGATAAAGTCGGAACAGGTATAACTGAAACTGCTGCTCTTGCAACCATGTTTGCGGGAGAAGGTCTTGTTAAATTAAATTATGACAAGCTTATTGAATCAAAACAATTTAAAGATTTATTAGAAAAAGCTTCCAAAACAAAAAATCTTGAACCTGTTTTTAAATATCTGGAAAAACATAATCTTAAAGGAAAATTAGGTACAATAATAAAAGGTCTTGTATTTGTCGGCGGCTCAATGGGTTCTTATGCTATAGGGCAGGCATTGGGAGATGATATTGCCGACAGGGTAAAAGCCAATCTTAACTTGAAAGAACATGAGAAAATCAATCACATGGCTTAATAACATTTACTGATATGTGTGTTATAATAAGTATGTGAAAAAGATTTTACTTATACTTTCTATAATTTTAGTTAATATATTTATGGCAAGTCCATGTTTTGCCATAAAAATTGGACTGCAAACCGCTGTAGATTCTTCTGCTATAGGAACATCGGTTAAAGGTACGATTATTGATGCTAACACAAATCATACTATTTGTGATCTTGATGCTATGAAAGGCTATGAGATAAAACCTTATCATAATCTTATGGCTATTTTATATAACGGAACTTATTATAAAATTAATTCTGATAATATTGTTATAAAGCCTGTAGGAGCAGGTTTTGTAAGTGCCAAAGGCAAATGGTACCGCGGAATTATTATGATCCAGAATAAAAACGGGAAATTGACAGTAATAAATAATGTCCCGTTAGAAGATTATATAAGAGGGGTTGTACCTTCCGAAATGCCATCTGGTTGGGAAACTGAAGCTCATAAAGCTCAGGCAATTGCAGCAAGAAGTTATGCTCTTGCCAATCTAGGTAAACGTGCTAAATTTGGTTATGATCTTAAAGATACTCCGGAAGATCAGGCCTATGGCGGAGCTTCCAAAGAAACCGCCGATACAAATTATGCGGTGGATGAAACAAAAGGAATTGTACTTACATATAATATGAAAGTGATAAATGCCTATTATTCAGCATCTGCAGGCGGTCAAACTACTGCAGGCGGCTGGGGGGCAGATTTACCTTATCTGCGTTCTGTTCCTTCTTTTGATGAAAATATCAAAAAAAACGGGCATGGTGTCGGAATGTCACAGCATGGTGCAAATAATTTAGCAAAACAAGGATATAATGCATATCAAATTTTGCAATATTTTTATAAAGATGTGAAATTTGCAAAAGTTAATCCGCAATCGTATAATTAACCAAATTCCTTTTGAACTGCGGATTTTTAACGGTTTAAAATGCTGAAATTCAATGTATGATAATAATAATAAAAATTTTTTTTGAAAAACACTTGCCAAATTTCAATAAAATGCTATAATAATTTTTGTCGAGACACAAGCATGCGGAGAGAGAATGGTTTCAATTACTGTATGCACAAGGTAAAAGGAGGTTCATAATGAACAAAGAAGAATTAGTAAAAGAAGTATCAAAGAAAGCAAAAGTTTCTCAAAAAGCTACTGCTGACATTATTGCAGCTACTTTAGAAACTATTGAAAAAACTGTATCAAAAGGTAAAAAAGTAACATTGGTTGGTTTTGGTACATTTGAACCGCGTAAAAGAGCTGCTAGAACAGGAAGAAATCCTCAAACAGGTGCTCCTTTGAAAATAGCTGCTAAAACTGTTCCTGCATTTTCAGCAGGTAAAAAATTCAAAGAACTTGTTAAATAGTTATTTTTTCAAACAAATCTTTGAAATATAAAGTAAAAAATATGCAGATGTCGCACAACATCTGCATATTTTTTGTGTATATCTCTTGTAAAATATGATTAAATTTGTTATAATTAAAATTGTAATATTAAGATAGAGGAGTAAGAATATGAGAGAATTATTAAGAACTGTAAACCTCGGGGGGGGGGCGATTTTGAGCTAATTAGAGGCCAAGAAGCCCGGAGGTCAAGAAGTCAAGCAAGTTTACAAAATGTCATCCTTAATTTATTTCAGGATCTGTTCTTCCTTCCCTTATTAGGGAAGGATAAGAGGATGGGTAACAATTTCGGACGCATAGACGCCAAGAAGCATAGAAGCGAAGTCTTTAACGTAGAAAAGATAAACAATTTAAGTATTTTGTATGGAACGGCTACGTTCCCCCCTGTCTTCTCCCAAATCATGGAGGGGAAATCAGATACTCTCCCTTCACTCAAACATATAGCAAAAACTATTCTAAGGGGTTGCAAAGGTCAAAAAATCTGTCATAATAGTGATATATATCATCACAATTATAATGGAGAGTTTATGAAAAAAATATTCGGATTTACACGTTCAGAGAACGCAGCACATGTTGATACCAGTAACAAGAAACGTAAAGCCGCTTTCACTCTTGCCGAGGTCTTAATTACGCTTGGCATCATTGGCGTAGTTGCTGCTTTGACAATGCCTTCACTTATCGCTAAATTTCAGCATAAAGCATTGGAAAGTCAGTTTAAAAAATCTGTATCTGTTGTATCGCAGGTTATTTTGAAAACTAAAACAGATATGGGGCTTGATAATCTTTATTCGTATTGCACAGCCTATAGTTCAGCAGATGATCATTATTATAATGATGCTGAATGTTATAAATATATGTATAAAAATTTGTTGGTTATAGAGTCACCTTATGCGGCAACTCCTGTAAATCCGCAAGATGCAATTTCAAAAAGTAATATAAAAAGAGAGGAAGGATCTATAAGAACATATAACGGCAAACAAACCGTTACGTCAGATGCTCTTGCAGCATCGGGTTATCCGATATTTTCAACTAATTTAATGCCCGATGGCAGTTTTGTTGATATTCAAATTAGAGAAAGAAACTTTATTGTTGGTGTCGATGTTAACGGGGAAAAAGGACCGAATAAGCTTGGTCATGATGTTTTTTTATTTACACTCAGTAATAAGGACTTTTTAACTTATTTTGGAAAACCTGATAATAGTGTAACTGATGAAAAAGTTGAAGAAGATATTGCTAACGGTTCTTATCCTCAAGGATGGCAAGCAGAACGTGCAGGAAATCCATGTAATTTGGAATCAACACGTAAAGCAAACGGCGTCGGGTGTACGTATTATGCATTGAGAAATCAATGCCCTTATGATTCTTCAAAAAGTTATTTTGAATGTCTGCCTTAAATCTAATTAATTTGCAGAAAAGTAATCAATTTATCACCGTATTTTTTCTGTTTTAAGGGGATAAATCCTTGAAAATCAATCTCATTAACATGTTCCAGAATAACTATATTGTCTGCAATGTCTTTTACGGCTTGCAGACTTTTTTCATAAATTCCCGAAAAGTATGGAGGATCAATATAAATCACATCAAAAGTTTTTCCCAGTTCAGGTGCTATTTTCAGGCTGTCACCGCTCAAAAGTGCAGGTGACGGATTAAATTTTTTAAAATTTGTTTTAATTATTTGTATTGCCCTTGGATGTTTTTCAATTGAAACGGCATAACTAAATCCTCTCGATAGTGCCTCAAGCCCCATAATTCCTGAACCTGCGTACATATCGAGAAAGGAAGCACCTTCAAAATCAATTAACGATTGCAAAGTATTAAAAATACCCATTCTGACCTTTGAAAGAGTTGGTCTTGTTATATTTTCATCTGGTGCTGTAATTTTTTGTCCTTTGAATTTACCTGCGGTTATAATCATATTAACTATTTTACAATGAATAAAATTTGATGTATATTAATATTGTAATTATTGTAAGGCGGATTCTGTGATGATGGAGCAAGAAGAAAATAAAACGGATGTTATAGTTGTTGGCGGCGGTCCTGCCGGTATATCATGTGCAATTACGATTGCAAAAGCAGGAAAGCAGGTTGTTCTAATTGAAAGAGGGAAATTCTCAGGCAGCAAAAATGTTTTTGGCGGTGCGATTTATGCTCAGCCAACGCGCCAGATTTTTCCGGATTTTGAAAAATCTGCTCCGATTGAAAGAAAAACCGTAGAGCACAAATATGCAATCCTCGGAGAAAAAGATGCAACGGTTATTTCATATAAAAATAAATCGGAAGAGAATGTTAGCTACTCTGTTATAAGAGGTAAATTTGACAGATGGATGGCTCAAGAGGCAGAAAAAGAGGGAGTTATATTAGTTGAAGAAACCGTAGTAAGAGAGCTAATTGTTGAAAATGGATGTGTAAAGGGGGTGAGAACTGAATTAGAGGATTATTACGCAAATATTGTGGTATTAGCAGACGGTGTAAATTCTCTTCTTGCAAGACAGATAGGTCTCAGGGGCAAATTATCACCCAAAGATGTAGCACTTAGTGTCAAAGAAGTTATTAAACTACCTCAGGAAATTATAAACGAGCGTTTTCATGTAAATAATGATGAGGGCTGTATATATCAAATTTTTGGAGGCCCTATGCTTGGAATGCTCGGGCTTGGTTTTATGTATACAAATAAAAGTTCTGTGAGCATAGGGCTTGGAGTTACTCTTAGTGAATTGTCAGAAAAAAGAATAAAACCTTATGAGCTTCTTGAAGAATTAAAAAAGCATCCGGAAATTGCCCCTTTAATTAAAGATGGAGAGTTGCTTGAATACTCTGCACACTTAATTCCCGAAGGCGGTTATAAAAAAGTGCCTTTACTTTTTGGCTCTGGTGTTATGGTTTGCGGGGATGCTGCCAGTTTTGTTAATAATCTTCACTGGGAAGGAACTAATCTTGCTATGATTTCAGGTAAAATAGCAGGTGAAACGGCTGTAATTGCTTTGGGAAAACAGGATTTTTCCGAACAAGCACTTGCTCGTTATCAGGATGAGCTTGAAGATTCCTTTATTTTAAAGGATTTGCGTACATATAAGGATTTGATGGATGGTATGGAGGAAAGAGCCAGTGAATTTCTCGGATATTATCCTAAAAAAATTAATTCATTCTTCAATATGTTTACAACAACTGATAGTGTTCCAAAGCATGACAAATACTGGACTTTTATAAAAAGCTTTTTTAAAGATCGCAGTATTATAGAACCGTTTAAGGATTTGTGGACTGTGCTTAAATTACTATGGAGTATATTAAAATGAGCGATTTGGAAGATAAATTATATACCGTAAAATACACACCTGATTCAAATTCACATTTACAGCCCCTACAAGAATGCTGTCGGCTTTGTAAATCTAAAATTTGTACAATAATTTGTCCTGCAGGAGTTTACGAATGGGATGAAATTAATCATAAACTTATTGTGAATTTTGAAAATTGTCTGGAATGCGGAGCCTGCAGAATTGCTTGCGAGAGTTGTTCGCTCGGCTGGGAGTATCCAAAAGGTACGAAAGGCGTAACGTTTAAGCAGGGGTAACTCTTGACATATTGTTGAAAAACATTCATAATAATTTTATTCGTAAAAGAAAAGGAGAGGCATTATGAAGGAAGAATATACTAATCAGCAGAGACGCTGGTATGATAAAGATCCTGTATTATCTCAGGCTGTGAATACTCTGGAACATTCTGACGACGAAACCCAGATAAAAATAGCTTTAAATTTAATTAAAATCATAATTGAGCATAATATAGAAAATGAAAAATTCGAAGCTGTAGAAGATATAATAAATGCTGTCGGATCAGGACTTGATGATAACAGAAAAGGCCGCTGGTATGATATTGATTCGACGTTGAGAACCGCTATGAATATGTTACAGAATTGTCCTGCAACAACCCAGCATATTATTGCTAAAGAAATGGCGAAACTTGTTGTTGATAGTATTAAAAAAGAGGAAAATACAGATGATTTAACGGATGAGGAATTGAATTAATAAATGATATCTTTTACTATTTTATAGATTAATTCTATTTTTTCATCATTTGCAATTTTGAGGAGCTCATTTATTTCCGTAATGAGCTTTTCTTTATTTTGTTTGTGCTCATAAAGAAACAGGTTGTGAATTTCTGTGTCAAACACTTTTGCGATTTTTTCTAATGTATCAAACGTTGTAAAACAAACCCCGTTTTCAATTCTACAAATTTGTTTGGGGTCTAAGTCTACAAGTTCTGCAAGTTGTTCTTGTGTATATTTATTTAATCTTCTCAAATCTTTAAGTCTTTTTCCAAAAAGCCGCAATGTATTCATAGTGACTCCATAGTTTTGTTATTATAGATTATTAATTTGATTAATTTAACACCTTTATATGTCAACAAAAGTTTGACTATTTACTATTTAATGTTAAACTATTTATATTAAATGGTATAAAATTGCTAAAAATATAGCTTTAAATGTAATATTTTTACCGGAGACATTATGAAGAAGATAAAATTGTTATATGATGCAACAGCAATTTGCAGCATTTTTGAAAAAAACGTCTGCAGGGGCGGAATATTTTTTGCTGCATATAATCTTCTTCTTGAATTTTTAAAGCGTAAAGAATTTGATGTTTATCTTTATGCTGATAGCCCTTGTAATTTAATAAATATGATTGAAAGTTTTTCAGAATTTAAAAATTGTAAAATTTATGAATTTTCGTTGCTGGATAACATTTCTGTTTGTTTTTGGAATTTAAAACAAAAAAATGAAGATAAAAAATGCAATGATATTTTAAGTGCTATTATTTTATTTTTTTCATATTTTATAGAAAAGTTAAATAAATTTTACTTAAATTATTTTGCAGATTTAAGAGAAATAGATATTTATTTCTCAATAGCAAATATTGTACCTGATTTTATTCAAAAACGAGGTTATATAAAAAAATATTTGATGCCGTATGGCATAATTCCTGCATTAAATCAGGTGAATAAATATTTGTTAAATTCTGATTATACAAAACAGGAATTTATTAAAAAATTTCCGGACATAAGCCCTGATAATATTCTTGTAGTGCCATTAGCTCCAGGCAGAGGATATTTTCGCATTAAAGATTATTATTATATCAATCAAATTAAACGTAAATACGGTATTCCCACTGATAAAAAATATGTTTTTAATCTTTGTAATCTTGAACCTCATAAGAATTTAATATTTTCAATAAGAAATTTTTTACGTTTTGTGACTAAAAATAATCTTGAGGATTTTATTTTCGTTATTGGCGGATGTTCTTTAGAAAACTACGAAAAATTTATTAGAGAAAACTATGAAATGCCGGAGACAGAAAAATCAAAGATATTTTGTGCAGGTTATATAGATGATGAAGATATGTCAGCTTTATACAGCGGAGCTGAGATGTTTTTATATCCGTCATTTTATGAAAGTTTCGGGATGGCTGTTTTGGAAGCGATGAAGTGCGGTCTGCCGGTAATTTGTTCCAATACCTCATCTTTATCAGAAATTGTAGGAGAATGCGGTATAAAAATTAATCCGGCATCTGATAATGAATTAATTTCAGCACTTGAAAAAATGTATTATCAGATAGATTTTAAGGAGCAGTGTATTAAAAAAGGTGTTGAAAGAGCTAAATTATTCAGTTGGAAAAGAGCCGCGGATATAATTACTAATGATATGTATAAGGACTTACAAATTAATATTTAAAATTTTATTATCATATACTCTTTGCGGTAATCATAGATTACCGCTTTTTTTATAATGCTATGGTTCGTAATATCATGTAATATCTGTAATTTCCCCAGTAAATTATAATTGATATAAAATGGTTCTCGAGATCTGTCGCTTCAAGATAGGTGTTTGGCGCAGGTTTGCGTTGTGAACTTTTTACATATTTACCCACGAAATCAAAAAATTTAATATGGAATTTTTGAGATGGAGTCAGTTTAGGTTTTGGAAGATTTGCCTCGTAAAATCCCATGGGAACAATCTCTCTGTTATAGGCAGGGATTATGTATTTTACCTGACCTGCTTCTTTAAATAAAATGTACCAATTCCCTTTATGTTCTCTGGGAGTTAGAAGATAATATCCGGGTTCAATTGTTATATTTTTAAAAAACAAAGGAGATGTCAGCCTGAATAACGGATATGGTGACCAAGAAGTATTTTGTGTATCATACATTTCTCCGGGATCAACATTATGGATATACGAAAAATCAGGAACTTCAAGCTCTCTATATATTTGTTCAAAATCAGTTTTTTCCGCATGAACAGATAGTCCTATTAATAGTATTAATATAATTAAACAAAGTTTTTTCATACTTTTATTTTAATGATTTAGTTGAAAAAAGCAAGTTGTTCAAACTTTATAATTGGTGCTCTCTTCTTCTTGTTCCGTTCCCTCTTTAATCATCTGTTTATTTCTTTTTCAAATTTATTATATCATAATTTTTTGAAAAATTTGATGTTTTATTGTACAATTTTGTGTAAACAGAAAAAGGAGTGAAATAATGCTTACAGGACCGTTTTTAGACAGAAACTGGATAGGACAAAACGAGGATTACAATACAGCCGATATTGTAATGTTAGGATTACCTTTTGATGGAACTGTTTCTTATCGTTCCGGCTCCCGTTTTGCACCTGAACAGATCAGGCTTGCAAGCTGGGGGATGGAAGATTATTCTCCGCGGTTTGACAAACATCTTCAGGACGTAAATTTTCATGATGCGGGTGATTTGGAGTTTCCGCTCGGAAATACCTACAAATCTCTTGATTTAATAGAAAAAAATGTAGAAGAAATTTACAAAGACGGAAAAAGAGTTTTCGGTATAGGCGGCGAACATCTTGTGACACTGCCTGAAATCAAAGCTGTGTCAAAATTCTATAAAGATTTGGCAATAGTGCATTTTGATGCGCATACTGATTTAAGAGAAGAATATTTAGGCGAAGAAATGTCGCATTCTGCGGTTATCCGCCATATTTCCAAAATTGTTCCGCCTGAAAATATTAAACAAATTGGGATACGCTCCGGAATGAAAGAAGAATGGGAATTTATGAAGGAGCATAATACACTTATTTCTAAATATTCTGAACTTGATGTTTTAAAAGATAAAAAGGTCTTTGTAACAGTTGATTTGGATGTTTTGGATCCTTCCGTAATGCCTGGCACAGGAACTCCGGAAAGCGGAGGAATGCAGTTTAATGAACTTGTCGGATGGTTTGAATATCTAAAAGACTTTGATATAATCGGAGCCGATGTTGTAGAACTTGCACCGGATTATGATGCATCAGGCGTTTCAACAGCGGTTGCAGGCAAAGTTATTAGAGAATTGTTAATGGTTATGTAATTTATGCCTGTAAGGGCGGATGTGCAGATATGGTAATCGACAGAATAAATTTTTTAAAAGATGAAATAAATAAGGCAAATTATAAATACTATGTTGAGGACAACCCGTCTATCAGCGACTTTGAATACGACAAAATGTTTGCGGAACTAAAAAAACTTGAGAGTGAAAATCCGCTTTTCATTTCTCCTGACAGCCCCACACAGCGTGTAGGTTCAGTAAGCGAAAAATTCTTTCCTTACAAACATAAATACCGCCTTTACAGCCTTGATAATACTTATGAATACGAGGATTTAGAGGACTGGTATAAAAAAATTGTAAAAGAATACGGTGAACAAGAGCTTGTGTGCGAACTCAAAATAGACGGTCTTGCAATGGCTTTGACTTACGAAAACGGAATATTTGTCCGCGGAGTAACCAGAGGGGACGGAATAACAGGCGAAGACATTACCAATAACCTCAAAACTGTCAAGGCTATACCGTTGAAACTTTTTGAACCCGCTGATATTGAGGTTAGGGGCGAAGTTTATATGCCGAAAGAATCGTTTGAAAAATTAAATCAGGAAAACCTGAAAAACGGCGAAAAACTTTTTGCTAACCCGCGAAATGCCGCTGCAGGCTCTATAAGGCAGCTTGATAGTAAAATTACCGCAAAACGTGATTTGTCAATGTTTTGTTATACCGCAATTTTTACGGGAAACATCGAAAATCCGCCCAAAACCCATTACGAAAGTATAATGTATTTGAAAAAACTCGGTTTTAAAGTAAACCCTAATATAAGACTTTGTAAAAATGCAAAAGAAGCAATAGATTACTGCAAAGAGTGGGATGAAAAACGCTTTACACTTGATTATGCAACAGATGGTGTTGTAATTAAGGTTAACTCACTTCAAGTTCAGCAGGAAATGGGATTTACTTCCCGTGCGCCCAAATGGGCTACCGCATTTAAATTTCCGCCCGAGGAAGTTACGACAAAGCTTATTGCTGTTGAAGAAAGTGTCGGGAAAACAGGCGCCATAACTCCTATTGCAATACTTGAACCCGTACAGCTCGGCGGAAGTACTGTGTCACGTGCAAGCCTTCACAATTTTGACGAAGTAGGCAGACTTGATATAAGAATAGGTGATAGAGTTTATATTAAAAAAGCCGCGGAAATTATCCCGAAAGTAGTTAAAGTTATTGAGGATGAAGAACATTACAAACTCCCCCAATACACCCCGCCTGAAACCTGCCCCTCCTGCCAAAGCAAACTTCATATACACGAGGGCGAAGTAAATCTTTACTGTGACAACCCAGACTGTCCTGCAAAACGCTGCGCTAAAATTGAATACTGGGTTTCAAAAGACGCAATGGATATTGACAAAATAGGCCCATCAATTATTGAACAGCTCTATAATAAAGGATTTGCAAAAACACCTGTTGATTTATACAAACTTTCCATGCAGGATTTTATGCAGCTTGATTTAGTAAAAGAAAAATCGGCATTTAATATGTATACGGCAATTCAGGAAAGCAAAAACCGCCCGCTTGCCCGCTTTTTAACAGCTTTTACTATAAGAAATGTAGGGAAAGAAACGGCAGGTATTCTGGCGCAGGAGTTTGGCACGCTGGAAAATATCCGCTCTGCTTCCATAGATGATTTGTCAAAAGTTGAGGGTATCGGAGGAATTATTGCTCAGGATATTTATGATTTCTTTAGAAATCCTGAAAATATAAAAATGTTAGAAGAATTGAAATCTCTTGGTGTTGAGCCGGCACCGCCTGTTGAGAATATTTCTGACAAACTCAAAGGTAAAACTTTTGTTCTTACAGGAACGTTACAAAGTATGACAAGAGATGAAGCGTCAGAAAAGATTAAACAGCTTGGCGGGAAAACTTCATCATCAGTATCTAAAAATACTTCTTATGTAATTGCCGGAGAAAATGCCGGATCAAAATTAGACAAAGCTCAAAAATTAGGTGTTATAATATTGACAGAAAATGATTTTCTGAGCATGATAGATTAGAAAGTAGGATTTATGAGAAGAAAAACCAGAATAATACAAATATCCGGTTTACGCGGACTTTTATTTGCAGGATTTGTTGTCTGCTGTTTAGCGGCAGGTTTTATTGCGTTTCCTGCATTTGTGGCTATGCATATATGGAATTACTTTGGACAATTTATCGGATTGCCGGTGATAAACGCCTGGCAGGGATTAATGCTTTGGGCAATAACTGCAATTTCCGGATTTATCATAAATGACAGGAAAAAATTTCTCGTTGCATTAAAAGCTCCAGGACAGCTTAGCGAAGATGAAGTAAAGACAATTCTTGAGCGTGTAAAAATTCATTCGCAAGCACAGGCAATAAATTCTATGATTTTGAAATCAGGAGATGTTAAACCTGCTGATAAAACTGAAAAGTCTGAAGAAACATCTGAAAAAGAAAAGGAGAACGTATGAAAAAAGTTTTATTAACTACACTTGTTTTGGGCTTGTTAATAGGTTGTGCTCCAATGTCAACAAAAGCTGTTGCAGAAGCCGTAGAAAGAGGTTTTGTATCAGTTAGCACATCTGCCAACACAGAAATTGCTCCTGATGTTGCAGATATTTCAATTGCAGTGCAGACTTATGATAACAAGTCACTCCAAAAAGCAACAACAGAAAATAAAGAGATTTCCGAAAAAGTTATTACAGCTTTGAAAGGTATGATAAATACTTCAAACGGTGATTATGTAAAAACCATAAACTACAATGCATCACCGATTTATACATACTCAGGCAGCAAAAGAAACTTTGACAAATATCAAGTTTCTAATACTGTAGTTATTCATACAAAATCAATAGATAAAGTGGGAGCAATGATTGATAAAGCAATATCGTTAGGAGCTACAAATGTCGATAATCTTGCGCTTTCAGTTTCAAAATATGATGATGAATGCAATCAGCTGCTTGTAAAAGCAACCCAGAAAGCAAGAAGCAGAGCAGATTTGCTTGCAAAATCAGCATCAACAAGTGTTACGGGCGTTCGTTCTTTGAATGTAAGCTGCAGTGCAAATAATTCAATAACTCCTCAATACCGTATGCTGGCTGCAAACATTGGGGGCGCTGATATGGCAGAAGCAAAATCAGCTTCAACATCAATAGAAAAAGGTATTGTAAAAATTTATGCAACGGTTAATGCTACATTTTTTGTAAGATAATTTCAACATATTCTTTATCAATATCTTTAAAAAGTTCGGTAAATTTTTTAGTAACGATATCAGAAAGGGCAAGTTGATAGTATCCGCTCATTCCTTCGTTCCAGTTAAAATTTATTGAATCATGTAAAATTAGTGAAAGCTCAAAAATATTTTTGAGCTTTTCTAATAATTTTTCATCTTTGATGTCCATAGTTTACCTTTCGTTATTATTGATAATATTTTTATAAACTTGATAATAAATTTATAATCATGTTATACAATAATACACAAATGTTGTCAACTATATTATCATTATTATATGACTATAAAAGATGAAATTAAATCATTACTTGCACGAGAGGCAATGACAATGACTGAGGTTGCAAGTAAAATCTATAATACAGATAATAAACGTGCTGCAATGAGCAGCCTGTCTCAAAAACTCAAAAATGAAACAATACGTTTTCGTGAAGTACGTGAGATTGCCGATATTTTGGGCTATGATATAAAGTTTGAAAAACGGCATTAAATTTAGTTAACTATTAAAAACGATTTCAAACTTCTTCCGGCACCGTCTCCTACAGAGGTTACATTATATTTGTTCAGATAATTCATTGATGTTGAACTCCCGCCGTCAAATGCCATTGCTCTGTCCCAGCCGAGGCTTTTTACATACTCATGGACTTCATACATGTCCATAGGGTGTTTATCTGTAATTATTAAAATATGCGCGTCATCACCCTTCAGACCTATAATTGTTCTTGCGGTTTTATGAAGAACAGAACAGCTTTCTCTTACAACTTCGCCCTCTTTATTTTTAATTATAAAAGCTTCTTCTTCCAGTCTTAATTGCGGGTAAACAAGCGGTCCTCCTTGAGCGGATGTTATTAATGCACAGCCGAAATCAATCGAACTTTTATGCGGAACTATTTCATAACGGTATTCGCCTCTGTCACATTCAACTACTCTAAATTCTGTTCGGTTAAGAATTTTGTCCATATTTCTTCGTAACACAGGATTATATAATAAAGTTTCATTAACCTGTGGGTCTTCCATCGTAACTCTGTCGCTTACAATATAAGACATTGATTTTTGATTTTCAGGATCAAAGTATCCAGCATTTACTGTCAATTTTGATTTAGCTCTTTGATGTGCTTCTTTATTCGTTATTAGGCTTTCGGAACTGATAAATTTTATATGTTTTTTTATCTTGTCGCCTTTAAGTACAATGTGATAAATTCCGTCGTTGTATGTTACATCAATAGGCGGAACACCCGCTTTTACAAAGTTTGATGAAATAAGTAACACTAAAACCAAAAACAATATTTTTTTCATATTTATAAATCCTTTGACTTGTAAAATGCTACGATTGCGCAAAAGAATGCGAATGGCGGAAATACTGCCGTTATAAACGGATGCAATACGCCTTTTTCTGCCAGAAGATCAAAAAACGGCAGAGTTATATAGTATAAAAATATGCATCCTATTGCAATTGTAAACCCGACTAATCTTTGTTCTCTCGGTTTGCTGAAACCGAGTAATGCTCCCATTATCGCAAGAAGAACGCAAACAAACGGATGAAAAAATCTTTGCAGATATTTATTCAGCATATATCTGTATTCTTCATCAAGTCCTTCTTTTTTCAGCAGTTTGATATAATTATGAAGGTCATGGTTTGTAATTTCGCGTTCTTTTTTTACTGAATAGGTCATGAGAGTAAAAGCGTTTTTGGCTGATTCGCCTTCTAAAATGTCCATGCTCGGGAGTTTATCTATGTCTATAAAAATTCCGTCATTTGAAATTTTGTATTGCGTAATGTCATAAAGCTGCCATTTGTCAGGCAAATTTTTCCCTGTTTTTGCATAAAAAATATTTTGAAGCTGGTGTACATCCGAATATAATTTTTTTGAAAAATCCAGCACAATAACATTATACATTGTATCTTTTGAAAATTTAGAAACAATAACAGCCATTGTCGGTACATTGTTTTTATCTTTTTGCGTATATATATACTGGGTTGAAATATATCCGCCTCTCAATGCTCCGGCTTTATTAACAGAATACGGAATAAGTTTGTCACAGGTTACAAAACACAGCCATGTTACAATAAGGCTGAGAACAATAATAGGTGCAATAATTCTCTGGAAAGACATTCCAACGGCTCTAAATATTGTAAGTTCAGAGTCTTTGCTCAATTTATCAAAAGTAAAAAGAGTACCCAGAAGTAATCCTACAGGGAAGGCTTTCCCGAGAATTTTCGGCAGTTCATAAAAAATGACAAGTATCGCTGTTTTGATTCCGTAGGCACCTGCAAGAGTTTTTTTAATTGTATTCAAAAGCATTTCAGGGGCAATCCATACAACCGTAAAAAGCAATATCGCAACAAAAGTTGCCATCATTACCTGTGTAAAAATATATCTGTCATATATAGTTATTTTCGGAAGTAATTTCATTAGAGAGCAAAATCCTTTCCTAAATAAAACTCTTTTGCAACAGGATCATTTGCGACATCAACACTTTTACCCTGAATTTTAATTTTTCCGTCAAAGATTACGTACGCCCTGTCGGTAATAGAAAGAGTAGCTTTCGGGTTGTGGTCGGTAATTAAAACACCTAACCCTTTTTCTTTTGAAATTTTTCTTATGTTGTCTTTAATATCACCAATTGCAATCGGGTCAATCCCTGCAAATGGTTCGTCAAGGAGCATAAAATCAGGGCTTGCAGCCAGAGCTCTTGCAATTTCAACCCTTCTTCTTTCACCGCCGGATAATGAAACGGCTGCGTATGAGCGGAGTTTTAAAATACCAAATTCTGTCAAAAGTTCCTCAAGCTTACGTTTTTTTTCATTAACCGTAAGCTTCTCGTTCATTTCAAGAACAAGTTTAATATTATCTTCAACCGATAATTTTCTGAAGATTGAAGCTTCTTGAGGCAGATATCCTATGCCTGCTTTTGCACGTTCATTCATAGGCCAGCATGTAATGTCTTCTCCGTCAAGAAATATGTGTCCTTTATTAGGTTTTACAAGTCCTACAACCATATAAAATGTTGTTGTTTTTCCTGCACCGTTGGGTCCTAAAAGGCAGACAACTTCTCCTTTATTCATGTCAAAAGATATGTCATTTACAACACTTCTGTCACCGTATATTTTTACAAGATTTTTGGCTTCAATCCTCATTCCATACCCCTTCTTATCTATATAAATATATTTTATTCTAAAAAAATATATATTGCAATTATTTTGTTAAACTCCCCTTTCTTGTGAGAGTGGTTGGGAAGAGGGTAATAAAATTTCCAACTTACACCAATTATAGGTAAAAACATCATGCTGAACTAGTTTGACAAGGCGAACCAAAATTTTTGTCATCCTGAATTTATTTCAGGGGTGACAATTTAGATATTGTTTAGTGTAAAAAACTGTGATATAAGTCCCTGTATATAATACTTGAATTTATAAGGAATAAATGCTATAATAATTATAATAGGTTGGAAATGAGTACAATAATATGGAGATTATTTATGATCAAAAATAGAAGCGGCTTTACTTTAGCGGAAGTTCTCGTAACATTGGGTGTAATCGGAGTGGTTGCGGTAATGACTATTCCTACACTTGTTACAAGTTACCAGAAACAAGGATATGTTGCAGCACTGCAAAAAAATTATTCTATGTTGTCGCAAACTTTTGAAAAATACTTATCAGATCAAAGAGTTGAAAGGTTAACTGAAACAGAATTAACTACTCTGGATGGTGTAGGAGAATTTCTTAATAATTATTTTAAGGTTACAAAAGATTGCGGCATCGGCGGTGCTAACAGTTGCTTTGAGACTGCATATAAAAAATGGACAGGGGATAAAAATGTGACCATATCTAATACGTCGAACTATTATGCTGTGATATTGGCTAATGGTGCAGCTATTGCTATGGGAAAACCTGTTGGAGGCTTGGGTATTATTTATATTGATGTAAACGGAAAGAAGGGGCCAAATATCGCCGGCCGTGACTTCTTTACTATAAGATACGTACAAAAAAATGATGATAAAACGATAAAAGTTGCAGATGTCAACGGGGAAATTGAAGAATCACTTTTTAATGATTATTGTAGCAAAAAAGATGAAGCCTCTGTGGATGGCTGTTTAGCAAAGATAATTCTTGACGGCTGGAAAATGACTTATTAATAGAACAGAACAAATATAGTTTTTACTATAACAAGCCCCGCCTAAAATGGCGGGACTTTTATATATTATTAATATTTGTAACGTATATATTAAATATATGTTATAGATATCTTGGCATGTGGTATACATAAAATATAAACCATTTTCTTTTTCTTTATTTTCTCCTACACACACTAACCTTTTACCAAATATGAGATTGGCCGTTTATAACGGCTATTTTTATGAGAAGTGAACAATAAAATATTTGTTAACCCGCGTCAACCAGTCATAGCCGCGGATTACAGGCAGACCAATACTCCGTTTATCATTGTGTCTGCCTGTTGTTTTTAGTACATTCCGATTATATTTCGTACTTCTTCCAGTATTTTGCGTGCTTCAACTCTTGCTTTTTGTGAGCCTTCTCTTATTATTCTGTCTACTTCTTCAGGGTGTGCTTCATAGTAACGGCGTTTTTCTCTTATTGGGGCAAATTTTTCATTTATTATTCTGCCTAATTCCCGTTTGCAATCAGCACAGCCGCGCAAGCCTTTTTCACATTCACAACGGACTGTTTGAACTTGCTCCTGAGTTCCGAAAATTTCCCAGTATTTGAAAGCAACCTCGCATTCATTAGGATGTCCGGGATCATCTTTTCTCATTCTGCTTCTGTCTGTAATAGCTGTCATAATCTTTTTAGCGGTCACTTCTTCCGTATCGGAAATTTTTATATCGTTTTGGAAAGATTTTCCCATTTTGTTACCGTCAAGTCCGCAAATCAAAGAACAATTGTTCAAAAGAGCTTTCGGCTCATTAAAGAAATCTGTTTTATAAATGTTATTAAAACGTCTAGCAATATCACGTGTAATTTCGATATGAGCTACCTGATCAATCCCTACAGGTACAGCTGCTGCATTAAACATCATTATATCCGCGCTCATCAAAACCGGATAACCCATTAAACCGTAACTGATTTGCGAATTTGCTCCTTCTTTTGTGCGCAGAATTTTTGCCATATCCTTAAGACACGGATCACGTTCTACCCAGTTTTGCGGTGTAACCATACTTAAATATACATTTAATTCCGCAATTTCCGGAACCAGAGATTGAACATAAATTGTTGCAATATTTGGGTCAATCCCTGATGCAAGCCAGTCTATTACAACATCTTTTATATCCTGTCTCAGAGTTTCTGTTTTATCGTATTTAGTCGTAAGGGCATGCCAATCTGCAACAAAGAAAAAGCATTCATATTCATGCTGTAATTTAACTAAGTTTTGAATTACACCTAAATAATGACCGAAGTGTAATTTCCCTGTAGATCTCATCCCTGTTACAATTCTATCTTTCATGGCATTTCCTTTCTTTCAATATTTATTATAGCAGAAAGAAAAATTCGAAAACTATAAAACACATTATTATTTATTATGAAAAAATATCTTTTTATTGTAAAATATTAATTGTAAATAGTATTACTCAAGAAAAGGAAGAGAAATATGGAAAAACTTTCACCGTTACAAATCGAAAGATTAAAGTATCAGCCGAAACTTCCGTCAAGTCTTGCAAACGGAATTAATAATCTTGAAATGGCTGAAGGTTCCGCAACTCAATCTGTTAGAGATCAGGAACAAATTCAAAATTTATTCAAAAATACATACGGCAAACCCGTTGTAACTTTTAAAACATCTTCATCTTCTAAAACATCAGAAGTAAGAAATGTAGGTGTAATATTATCAGGCGGTCAGGCTCCCGGCGGCCACAACGTAATTGCCGGTTTGTATGACGCTTTGAAACAAGCAAATTCAGCTAACAAATTATACGGTTTCTTAGGCGGCCCCTCAGGTATCATCGACGGTAAATACGTTGAATTTGACGACAAATTCATCGACGCTTACAGAAACACAGGCGGATTTGATATCATAGGATCTGGCAGAACAAAACTTGAAACAGAAGAACAGTTCCAAAAATCATGGGAAGTTTGTAAAAAATTAAATATTTCTGCTGTTGTAATTATCGGCGGCGACGATTCAAACACCAACGCAGCACTTCTTGCAGAATGGTTTGTAAAAAATAATGCAGGCATTCAGGTTATCGGCTGCCCGAAAACTATTGACGGTGACTTGAAAAACGATCAGATTGAGATTTCTTTCGGATTTGACACTGCAACAAAAACTTATGCAGAACTTATCGGAAATATTCAGCGCGACGCAAATTCTGCTAAAAAATACTGGCACTTTATCAAAATTATGGGCAGAAGCGCATCTCACGTTGCACTAGAAGCTGCTTTGCAGACTCAGCCCAATATCACTTTGATTTCTGAAGAAGTTGAAGAAAAGAAAATGTCTTTGGAAAGCATTATTAACTATATGTGCGATATTATTGTTAAACGTGCTGATATGGGTAAAAACTTTGGTATTGCAATAGTTCCGGAAGGTTTAATCGAATTTATTCCTGAGATGAAATCAATGATTTCAAACCTTAATGATATTATGGCATCTCTGGAAAACGATCCTGATTTTGTAAACGCTACAACAATCCGTGACAAATTCGACATTGTTGAAAACAGACTTGATCCTGCAAATGCTAAAGTTTACAATTCACTGCCTGCGCTTATCAAAGGTCAGTTATTAGCAGACCGCGATCCGCACGGCAATGTTCAGGTATCAAAAATTGAAACCGAAAAATTGTTAATTGAAATGATTTCAACAAGATTGGATGAATTAAAATCTCAGGGAGATTATATCGGCAAATTCAATCCGCAGTCACACTTCTTCGGTTACGAAGGCAGATGCGCATTCCCGTCAAACTTTGACGCTGATTACTGCTATTCATTAGGATTTAACGCATTTGCTCTAATCAATTTCGGCTTGACAGGCTATTTATCATCTGTTAGAAACCTGACAGCTCCGGCTTCTGAATGGATTGCAGGCGGTGTTCCTTTAACTATGATGATGAACATGGAAAAACGCCACGGCGAAATGAAGCCTGTTATTCAAAAAGCACTTGTAAAACTCAATGGCCCTGTATTCAAGCAGCTTGAACAAAACAGAGAGGACTGGGCAATGAATGACAGATATTTATTCCCGGGTGCTATTCAATATTTTGGTCCGTCTTGTGTTTGTGATGTTACAACCTGTACATTACAGCTTGAAAGAGCAAAAGAACTGGTAAATGCATAAAACGCAAATTACATATAAAAAACACTCCTGATATCAGGAGTGTTTTTTAATCAAAATTTAAAAGTTCCGGTAAATCCACATCTAAAGCCTTTGCGATTTTTTGAAGCGTCCAAAAATGGTATACAACTTCGCCATTTTCAATTTCTCTTAGTCTGCCCTCAGTCATAAAAGTTCGTTTTGCTAACATTTTTTGCGATAATCCGCGTTTTTCCCGGTAGAATTTTATTTTTTCTCCAAGTTTTTTAAATCCGTTCATAGATCCTCCAAATATATATTTTTGTTGACGACAACATTATTTATACATATTTGGAAAATTTTCCAGAAACTTATGATAATCTTTTTGATTTTATTTGATTTTCGAAATTCCTTTTTTAAAAATCAATGTGTTAATGATTTTATTATTCACATTGTTTTTAATTTCTTTTACAAGCGTAAATTTATTTTTTTGATAGTAATCAAAGTCGCAGACTGTATCAGTCCAGAGATAGATATTTTTTATATTATTTTCTTTTGCGGTTTCCACAAGTTTTGACAGAAGCATTCTGCCTCCGCCTTTTTGCGTGCTGATAAAAAGCCCCATCATCAAATCATCTTCATTCATTATCGTTTTAACTTCTTTACCTGTATTTTCAACGTAATCAAGAAAATTAAATGCGGTAATTTTATCATCCTGCGTCAAAGTTTGGATGCCAGCAGCAAAATTTTCAACGCTGTCATTTTTGTCAGCTTTTGATGATGCAAAAACAAGCCCTTTCAGCCCGTTATCATCAAGCGCAAAAGAAAAGGTTTTATTCAAATAATAGTATTTGAGCGTAAAATCATAGATAAAAGTTTGAAGCTCTGTGCTTTCTTTTGCATACAAATCACCCCAGACAAGGCGGGTGATTTTGGAAGCTTCCTCAATATCTTTATCCATAAAATTTCTAACTATCATATAAGGAATTTTCCATTTTCATAAATAAGTCTGTCATCGGCATAAATTTTTCCGCCTGCATTTCCTTCAGCTGGTTTCATATTTTTAATCATATCCCAGTGAACGCCTGACACATTTTTCCCGCCGGTTTCAGGATAAGATGCGCCGACTGCCATGTGGATTGCTCCGCCGATTTTTTCATCAAAGAGAATATTTCCCGTAACTTCCTGAATTTCATCATTTGTTCCGATAGCAATTTCTCCAATGCCTTTTGAACCTTCATCAGTGTTGAGCATAGCTTCAAGAAAATCGCGTCCTGTATCAGCGTCAAATTTTACTATCTGTCCGTTTTCAATCCAGAGATGAACGCCGGTTGATGAATTTCCGCGGTAATTTTGCGGAAAATCAAAGTAGATTTCTCCGTTAATTCCATCTTCAACAGGTGATGTAAAAACTTCACCGTCAGGATAATTGTTTAATCCAGAGCAGCTAATCCACTTTCTGCCTTCAACGTTGAAAGTTATATCTGTCTTTTCGCCTATAATGTGTAACTTTTTAACACCGTTTAAGTAATTTGCCCATTTGGTTTGTTTTTCGTCAAGTTCTTTCAATTTTGCAACCGGATCATCCAGATTAAGATAGCAGGATTTGAACAGGAATTCCGAGTATTCATCAAAAGACATTTTTGCTTCCTGAGCAAGAGCATGGGTTGGAACATCTGCAATAACCCATTTTGCTTCCCCTTTTGCTGATCTGTCCATAAGAAGTTTTGACAATCCTTGAGAGGCTTTTGAACTGCGTGCAAGTTTTTTCATATCTGCACGCGCCATATTTTTTGTATTCATCGGAGCGCCGATTGAAATAAATTTATCTATTTTTTCATATTCAAGCTTAATAATCGGATCGATATAATCAAGCTGTTCATCTGATGCATATTTAATAAAAATATCAGAAAAATCTTCAAAAGATGTTCTCAAAATCGGATGAGCTCCTTTTTCTAGAACTCTTTTGTAAACGGCTTTTACAAGATCCTTTGCATAGATGCTTGTTGCCCTGATTTGAACAAGATCGCCTTTTTGAACATCTGTCGAATAATCGACAAGAACTTCTGCATATTTTTCCCAGATAGTTTTTTGCATATAATACCTCTTTTTTCCCTCACCCATTTTTCAAATGCTCATCCTTCGCATTGAAAAATTTCCCTCTCCCGCAAGCCACTCGCTCTAAATAAATAAAATGGCCTAATCTTAGTCCTCTACTCGCTCGTTCGGGCGAGGGGAAATTATATTTAATTATCTTCCAATGATTCGTGGCCTGATTTGTGGGTTTTTAAAAGCACTCCGCGTTTTGATGTCTGAATAAATTCAATCATTTTTTCAATATATTCATTCATCGGGATTTCAGCTTTAATCTTTTCGATTGCCTGAGATGTGTTATATTCATCTGAAATCAACAGTTTGAAAGCTTCATTAACATGAGTTCTTATATCCTGAGGAACTCCTCTGCGCTTCATCGCAATAACATTCAAGCCGCGCGGAACAGGCGGTCTGCCTTCGCCTTTTGAATACGGCAGAATATCCTGACGTGAAGCTGAAAATCCGCTTATTATTGCCATATCGCCTATTCTTATATTCTGGTGGAATACGCTCATACCGCCGACAAATGCACCAAAACCAACATGAACATGACCGCCTAAGGTTACAAGATTTGCTAAAATAACCTGATCTTCCAAAACACAATTATGCGCAACATGAGAGCCTACCATAAGCAGGCATTTTTTCCCTATTCTTGTTGTGAAATCACCGCAGGCAGCACCTCTATGGACAGTTACATTTTCTTTAATAATTGTGCCGTCGCCTATAATGACTTTTGTGGGTTCGCCTTTGTAACCCAAATCCTGAGGCTCAGAACCGATTGTTGCAAACGGAGAAATTGTACAATCATCGCCTATTTCTGCAAATTCAATATGAGCATTTGAAATTACTCTTGTTCTGTGCCCGATTGTAACGTTTTCACCTATAACTACATAAGGCCCTATAATTGCATCATCCGAGATTTTAGCTGACGGATGGATAATTGCAGTTTTGTCTATCATTAAATTCCCTCTCTTTCAATATAACTATAGGTAAATTATATTACAAATAAAGGGAAGTAGCCATATTTTAATATTAATTTAATACGCAGATAAATTTAAAATTTATAAGTCAAACAATTTCATTGTGTCCGGCGGGAGTACAAGTTTAGAACCTTTTGCCCATATTTTATCAATCAGATCATAGGATTCATTTAATTCTTTATTAAATAAATCTATAAATTTCTGGTTATGATATTCTGCGCATATAGTTAAGGCGGTTGCATAAATGCTTTGGGCTTCTTGAGCATCAAGCACTTTGCAGTCTAAATTTTCATTGAAAAGAGATTTCAATGTATATACCTGTAAAATTTTAGACAGATGTCTTGTATTGTCTCCTGATTTAGGGGAAATATTTTTTTTCATTTCGAGCACAGCTTTTAACATGGCCATAAAATAGGTATTTGCCATTTTCGAGCTTTCATCACAATTTTGAGTTTCATATATATCATCTATAAAATCTCTTGTATGTACACTTAACTGTGTTCGGTTTACGTCATTTAATTCACTTTTATGCGGATAATATGTCATTTCAAATTTTAAATCGGTTGTATCAATCCCTTTTCCCTGTGCCCATTTATAAAATTTTTGTTTCCAGCGATTTGGTGTAACATCTATTACAAATGACATATTATTTTCTTCTTTTACCTTTTTCCATGCATACTCCATGTTTTTTGAAAAAGATTTTCTGGCCCATTCGTTTGCTCCCCAGAATTGTTTCATAATTTTGGATTGTTCCGTGGTAAAATCAACAGGATTGCCAGCTGGATCAAATTGTTTTACGCCTTTTAATTTCATGAATTGTGACATTGCTTTCTTTATTCTGTCTGCGCCAAAAATATTCCATGCTTTATTTAACACACGTTTCAATTCTTCGGATTTCTCAGGGTTTTGGCGATAAAATTCTTTCTGGCGTTCAGACATATAAAGTATACGTTCAGGGTTTTCCTGCCAGTATTTTTTTAGGGCTTCAGATATATGTTGTTTATGTTCGGCAGATATTGGTTTTCTTGGGATAAATACAGGTTCACCATCATTCATCTGTGCTTTTCTATCCATTGATGCAGCCCGTTTTTCTGCCATTTCTCTGGTTAAACGTTCATTATACTGCGGATCTGAAAATTTTAGTACATGTCCGTAATCTCTGTGTGTTGTCGGAATATTTAGACGTTTCATTGTGTAGTATAAATTCTGACCGTTTGCATAACGCACTAAATCCTTAGTTGAAAAACCCTCTCCCCAGTATAATTTTATTAACTGAACAGATAAGTCTTCATCATTATCAAAAAATTCAAGCTCTCCTTTTCTGAATTTATCTACAAAAGAACCCTGTGAAATTTTTATTTCATCAGAAGATATAACATCTTTAAATTCCGGAAATTTAGCTTTAATTTCGTCCAGCGTAAAGCATTCTTTTAATGCCGCAAAATATTTTTTGTGTACTGAAATTAATGTTTCTTTTGCTTTATTGCCTTCTTCCAGAAACATTCCCAGCCATTCTCTTATATTAGGCGGGTATATGGAAGAATTTTTTTCTGCAAGTTTATCAAGCTGTTTTACCGTTCGTGTAAGATCAAGACTGTAACCGCCGGTGAAGGCAAGATATTGTGCAGTTGTCAAAAGAGGTTTTACCTCTATTGGTTTGTTATTATGTATTTCGGATAAGTGCGTTGAAGAGGGGATATTTTTATTCCTTTGTATATTTTGGCTGTTATATAATTGTATATTATTAATTTTCATGTATTTTTACTCCAGAAATTTTAAAAGTTCAAAAAATATTTTTTTGCTAGCAAAATATTTTTTTTTGGATTTTTTTAAGTTATATGAAAATAACCAACTTAAATCCAACTGTGAAATTTGTATCAGCTAATGTTTCTTCACCTGTTGATGGAGAAAAAACAGATAAAGAGCCGGCAAGCGTGTCATCTACTCAACAAAAAGATAAAATTATTGCATACGCGTCTGCTGCAGCTGCCATAACTGCTTTAGTAATAGGCGGTATATATGTCGCTAAACGAATAAAACTTAATTCTCTCAAAAAACAAGTTTCTACAAACATTTTACAACCTGAAAAGCCTGCTATAAAGCCGGAAATTCTGGAAAAACCTGTTGAAAGAAAAGTTGATAATCCCGTCACCTCACTTCCTGAAAAAACTGTGCCATCGACTTCAAAGCCGATTAATAAATCTAAGGATAAAAATTTATTGAAAAAACCTTTTGAATTACCCGAGCAATTTAGAGATTTTTCGAAACTTGAAGGTGAACGAAAGAAAAATGTTGTCACACAATATGAAAACGGTAAAATAAAGAGGCAGTTTTTAGGACGTAATAGAAAAAATGTTATTTTTTATTCAGAGTTTGACGATAACGGACAAAGAGTGCAAGATGTCGAATTTAGAATAAATGGAACTGTAAAGGCTATAAGAAAATATAAAAACGGTAAATTCTCAGAAATTTCATATTATAGTAAAGATGGAATAACACCAGTTAAAACTTTTACTGATGAGGATGCTGCTTTAAATTTTAGTCTTAATTTCAGATAAAAAGACTCTTAAATAAAGAGTCTTTTTATTATCTGATTATTTTTATTTAAGAGCAAACGTCATATCTGCTTCGACACAAACCTTTCCGTCAACTCTTCCAATACCGTGTGCTTTGCAAACAGGACCTTTAACTTTTACTAGTTCCACTTCCATTTCAAACTTGTCACCCGGTCTTACAATATTTTTAAATCTTACGCCGTCAACACCTGCGTATAAAGTCAATTTCCCTTTAAATTCAGGCATTGTCATTAAAATCGGAGCTGAACATTGAGCCATCGCTTCAAGCTGCAATACTCCGGGCATAATCGGATTGTTCGGGAAGTGCCCCTGGAAAAATTCTTCATTCATTGTCAGATTTTTATACCCTTTTGCGCTTTTACCAGGAATACATTCCGTTATTCTGTCTACTAATAAAAACGGGTATCTGTGCGGAATCATTTTCATGATATCCATGATGTCAAAACTTAAAGCTTCTGTTTTTGTTTCTTCTGTCATTTTTTCTCTCCTTATTTACATTCTATTAATTTATCTTTCAACATTTTTGCGGTTTTTATATGAACAGCATGACCTGCCTCTTTGGCTAAAATCTGGCATTTTAGATTTAAAGGATTAACGCCTGTCAAATATAAATCACCGATTAAATCCAGAATTTTATGTTTTATGGGTTCATTTTCCGAACGTAATTCTGATGTATAACCGCTATCTTGTAACCCGAGAGTATTTTCAATATTTACTCCCTGTGCAAATCCGAGCATCTGGAATTTTCTCAAATCCTTGTAAAAACCGAAAGTTCTTGCCTCAATTATTTCCTGCTTGTTTTTCGGATTGTATGCAGCCCAGCGTCTTGTCAAATCAGGATGATCATAATTAACCGCATAAGAAATATAAAGTTCATCTGACGGCAGAATTACAAGACTCGTTTTTCCATTCAGATAGTAGACAGGTTCTGAGACTGTATAGCGTTTTGGTTTTTCAAATAAATGTTTTTCAATTCCGGCTGTTTCAAACAGCTCCACCCATTTTTTCGAACTTCCGTCCAATGCAGGAACTTCCGTTTCATCCATACATATATCAATACTGTCAATTCCGCAGAACGCAAGAGCAGCTGTTAAATGTTCAGTCAGCATTGCCTTTGATTTGTTGTTTCCCAAAACAACACAATGATCAGTCGCAAGAACATTTTTAACCGTTGCGTCAAATGCTTCTGCTCCTTTAACAAAATATCTTATTTTGCCGGTTTTGGACGGGAAAAAGTTCACCGTACACGGTTTATTTTTCATTAGTCCGTTGCCGGATATTGATGTTTCTTTAAGAATTGTGGTCATTGTTAAAATTATCCTCAAATTCTTTCAAAAGCGGTTCATATTTTCTGAATTTTGCAAAAATTTCCTGAGCGTCTTTTAATGTCTTTAATTGTTTTATAAAATCTTTTCTCGGCATTGCAGGAATACCTACAACAATTGATTTTTCAGGGAATGATTTCGTAACACCGGCTTTTGCAGTAATAATTGTGTCAGATCCGATTTCAATATGATCTGCCAAACCTGCCTGACCGGCAATAACAACTCTATCGCCTATTACACAGCTTCCGGCAATACCGACCTGTGAAACAATTAAACAGCCTTCTCCTATTTTGCAGTTATGACCTATCATAACTAGATCGTCAATTTTTGTGTTATCACCGATTGTCGTATTTTCGATAGTTCCTCTGTCGATTGCGGTATTTGCGCCGATTTCTACATTATTTCCGATAACAACAGAACCGATTGAAGGAATTTTAAAGATTACGTGTTTTGTATCTGTTTCTTTAATTTCTCCATCTTTTCTTGCCTGTTCGATATTATCAGGATTTTCGGTAACAAAACTAAACCCGTCTGCTCCTAGTGATACTCCGTGGTGTAAAATAACATCGTTACCGACCTGTACTCTGTCACCGATATTTACGCCAGGGTGGAATAAACAATTTTTACCGATTTTAGCTCCGGAACCTATATATGTATTTGCCAAAACTTTTGTATTATCTCCGATTACGGCATCACGACACACTACAACGTTAGGACCTATTTGAACATTTTCACCGAGTTTTGCTGTTTCATGTATAAATGCTGTGGGGTGAATGCCTTTGTTTACTTCAGGGGCAACGTAAAACAAATTTAAAAGTTTCATCATTGCAAGTCTCGGTCTTTCAACTTCAATGGTCGTGAGACCGTCAATTTGAACTCCTAAAGGAACAAGTGCGGCTTTAGCTTTAGATTTTGCAAGATTTGCAATTTCTTCTTCTCCCAAAGCAAGTGCAAGAGTATTTTCATCAGACAGTAAGGGGGGAGCTATCTGATTAATTTTAACATCTTCAACTTTTGTCAACATTCCGCCTGTGATATGCGTAATCTCTTCTAATGTAAAAGTTTTCATATATTTCTCCTTTTATTTATTTGATTTTTTTCATGAAGTTTAGCCGAATCGTTCCATATTTCCATAATTTTTGAATATAAGTCTTGCCAGTTCGGATTATCTTCTTTTATTAATTTAGTTAAATCTTCTTTTGAAAGTTCTTCTAATTCTGTTTTTCTTACAATTGCGGCATTTAGATCCCCGTATTTTTCGTAATAAGCAAGTTTGTTATTCTTTTTTTCTTTAATTACTGCGCTGCTTATTTTGTTTTTTAATTCATACATAAAAAGCAAAAGGTTTGATGTTACTCCGATTGAAGTTTCTCCATTTGGTTTGTCAAAAAGAATGTAAACATATTCGCTCATTTTTTGCCTTTATTAGTTAGTATTTTTCATCTTATTTATTGTGTTTGTTGTGGATTTCCCTTGTACAAATTCAATAAATTCAACCCGTGTGCCGTTTTTTTTCATAATATCAGCTTCAGGCAGTGTTTCCATGGTATAATCCGCCCCTTTTGTGTAAACATCAGGTTTGATTTCATCCAAGAGATCACGCGGACTTTCTTCATCAAATAATACCACATAATCTACATATCTCAAAGCACTTAATATTTCTGCACGGTCATTTTCGTTATTTATCGGACGATCGGGTCCTTTAATTTTTTTTACTGATTTATCAGAATTTAATAAAACTATTGAGAAATCTGCAAAAGACTTCGTTTTCTGAAGATATCTGACATGACCTGTATGAAGAATGTCAAAACATCCGTTAGTACAAACTACAGTTTGTCCGCTGTGGTGAATAACATCTATTAAAGCTCTTATGTCTTCTCTATTTACTAACATATCCCTTTTCCTTAAATGAATTATACCAGAAACAGGGAGGAAATTCGCTTTGGTTTAACAAAAAGTAATATTCCATAACAATAATTGTTTTTAAACAATTTTGTTTAGCTTATCTCCTATCACGCTGCCAAGAGTATATGTTTTTGGTTTAAATTTAGAAGAAATATTTTGTTCAAAATATTTCTTTGCTTTTTCCAATCTTATGTCTTCTTGTATATCGTCGTATAGAGTACGAATTCCAGGCGGGACTTGAAACGATGTTTTCTTAATAATCGGCTGCATATCTTAACTCCTTTTTTAACAATATAAAGAAAAAAGAAAAATAAAATTGCTTTTTTGTAAAAATATATTAAGTTTGGATATAATAAAAAAGCCCGCTTATGCGGGCTTTTTCTAAGCAATTTGTAATGTTTGTTCAAGATATTCACAGGTCAAACGTGGAATAGAGACTTCTTTATTTTGTTCTTGTTTTGTTGTTTGATGTTTTTCCTGCTTAATTTGCTCCTTTTTTTTAACTGTCAATTTGCTCATTAAAAGTACTCCTTATATTTTTCCCCATTTATATAAAAACAATCAAATAGAGAAAATTGCCCGATTGTAAAGTTTTGTATACGATTTGTCTAAATATCTATGCAATTTGACAGGTCTGTTCCAGCATATCATAAGTATTTCTGGGCATTTCAAAATCATGAGAATTTACTTCAACTCCGTTTAATTTTGCGGACTCATTTTTTATGTCCTTTTCAGAGGCAAGGACATTTGTTTGCTTCTTATTCATAATGTTTTCCCTTTCTAAAGGCTGGCGGGGGTAAATTTTTTACTTCCCAATCTGATATCTATTATATATATATTATACATTAAAAAAATTATTTGAATACACCCTGACCGGTTAATATTTATTTTTATTATTAAACAATGATTGTAAATTTTCTTTCAGTCGATATTTTACATTTAGGATTTACAAAGCCTTTGAGATTTTTGGGGATTTTGCGGAATATTCTGGCTGTTCTGTCTCCATCGCTGTTGAATCTCCCTGAAATTAACCTTTCTTTAATCAATTTACATGCTGATTCCGGTGTAGGCTGGTTACATGTAATTTTAGCCCAGCCTTTTTCTAAAGGGGTAATTGTTAATTTTTGAATTTCCATTCTTAAAATAGCTCCATTTCTATTACTTTTTGACAAATTCTTACTGTATTTAATGCTGCTCCGATTCTGAGGTTATCAGCGACGCACCAAAGCGAAATTCCGTTTTTAAAGGCAAGATTTTTTCTTATTCTTCCGACAAATACAGGATTAACTCCTGAAGCGTCATAAGTTGTCGGGTATTCAAAGTTATCAGGATTATCAATAACTTTTACTCCGAATGAACTGCTTAAAATTTCACGAACCTCATCAGGAGTGATTTCGTTTTCAAATTCTATATCAACAGCTTCAGAGTGTCCGTTATACACGGGAACACGGGCTGCGGTGCAGGATATCGGCAAATCAGCGGGAAGATGAAGAATTTTTTTAGTTTCGTTAACGACTTTCATTTCTTCTTTTGTGTAGCCGTTTTCGCAGAAAACATCAATCTGCGGAATTACATTGAAAGCAATAGGTTTTTTAAAGCATTTATTCTCAAAACTTTTTCCTTCAAGTTTGGCTTTTGTATTTTCGGTTAATTCGTTAATTGCGGCTAAGCCTGCGCCCGAAACAGCCTGATAAGTTGAAACTATTAATCTTTTCATCGGATTTTTGTCAATTAGCGGTTTTAAAACTAGCATCAATTGAGATGTTGAACAGTTGGGATTTGCAACAATTCCCTTGTGGTGTCTTAAATCTTCATCATTAACGTAAGCTATAACAAGCGGAACATCTGGCTCCATTCTGAAAGCTGATGAATTATCAATCAGAACGCCGCCTCTTTTTACGATTTCCGGTGCAAAAAGTTTAGAAGTTGACGCTCCTGCTGATGCAAGCACAATATTTACACCGTCAAAACTTTCCGGTTTTGCTTCTTCAACGGTGTAAGTTTCGCCCTGAAACTGAATTTCTGTACCTGCAGATCTTGCACTTGATAAAAATTTGATTTTTTCAAAATCAATTTTTAATTCATCAATAATTCTTGTAATTTCTCTGCCTACAACACCTGTTGCGCCTAATACTGCAATATTTGGTTTTCTCATTGTACCTCCCGATTTGTATTAAATTATAAACACAAATAAGATGAGAGGTTAAGTTTATGTGAAGAAATTTAACTGTTTTTTATTCCATAATGTATAAAGGAGAGCAACCCCAGCCAGAACCTGAGGTACAGTCTTGTTGAAAATTATCGCGTGTAATTTGGGTGCATGAATGCGGGCAGGCACATCCGTTTACTGAGTTTCCTGTTTCGTTGGTCCAGAAAACTGGAGAAAACTGGTTATCTTTTATAAAGAAATAAAAAATATCTCTGCCGACAGTATTAGGTTTTTTGTAACCGTTCACGTCTATAAAAACTTCATGTGTACAATTAAAATTTATTAATGCACCGTCTGGCAATAAAAATGTTAAAATTCCGTAGCCTCTTGTTCCACCACCATTTGATCTCAACGGTTTCCCTGTTTTATCAAACCATTCTTCGTCTTTATGCCAGTGTACATTTGAATTTTGGGGCATATTATCAATATTGTAATCCTGATTATTTGATATTACATCACATTTTATCCCTGCGTCGATTGATTTTAATTCTTTTCCTATTGCACAAACAAAATATGGCATTTCTTTTGATTCGTACAAGGATGGAGTAATCAGCAAATCATTTTTTGCATATACCAGTTGAATTGCCTGTGCAATAGCTGAATACTGCTTTTTAAACATTGCTTTAAATTGTTTATCTTGAGTTTTATTAATAACTGAGGGTAAAGTTACAGCAGCAATGACTCCAATAATAGCGAGTGTTATTAAAATTTCTGCTAATGTAAAACCATTCTCTGTTGAGGATATCTTATTTTTGATAAATATATTTATCATAATTATATTATATCTAATAGTCTAATAATTGTCAATTCTTTAGAATAATAAATATGATTAATGAACGTTTAAAAACTTTGGGCTTAAATATCAAATTTGCGAGAATGAAAAAGGGGATGTCTCAGGAAGAACTTGCAGAGCGTGTTGATACTTCCAGAATAACTATAAGTTTCATAGAGACTGCACGACAAAATCCTACTATACTTAAAGTTATTGATATAGCAAAAGCTCTGGATGTTGACATAAATGAATTGACAAAATCCGTTTAAAAGTAGGTTGTAGTTCTTACATTATATTATCTAATCCGTATATAAAATCATTATTTTCATAAATATGTTTAATAGCTAACATAACGCCTTGCATATAGCATTTTCTGTCCATAGAATCATGTCTTATTGTCATAATCTGGCCGGATGATCCAAAAATAACTTCTTGAGATGCGATGTAGCCTGGCATTCTGACAGAATGGATATGAATGTTTGAATATGAATTACCGCCTCTTGCCCCTTTTATTGTTTCTGTTTCAGGGCAATTGCCATTTGTAAAATCTTCTTTAACCTCCGCCATCATAGCAGCTGTTTTAATAGCAGTTCCTGAGGGGGCATCTTTTTTCTGGTTGTGATGAAGTTCAATAATTTCCGCATTATCAAAGTATTTGGAAGCCTGACGCGCAAACATCATCATCAAAACTGCTCCTGTTGAAAAATTCGGCGCTATCAAACAGCCTGTATTTTTTTCTTTTGATAAAGTGTTCAATTCCATAATTTGTGCATCAGTCAAACCTGTTGTGCCGATTACGATTTTTATTCCGTTATTAAGGCAGTATTTTGCATTTTCAAAAATTGATTTTGGCTGGGTAAAATCAACTAATATATCAATTTGACAGGATTTATGTGCTTCTTCGATAGTTCTAAATTCTGCACCTGCTATATCAATTTTTGCAGCGAGTTCTGTGTCAGGACAACTCTCAACTGTCTGAACAACTTCTTTTCCCATTTTCCCTAAAGCACCGCATACTGCAACTTTTATCATAAATTTTTCTCCTTATTTTAATTCTGCGTTCCCTGTCATCCTGAATTTATTTCAGGATCTCAATCAGATTCTGAAACAAGTTCAGAATGACAATTATAGACAGGAAATTTCAAAATATATAAATATATTCTTAACTTTATCATAAACAAAATTTTTCTGTGGTAGAATAAAAAGTGAAGCGTAAAAGTAATACTTTTCACTCTTCACTCTTCACGCTTCACTTTTCACATAATAATAAGGAGAGAAATTATGTCAGATGCAAAACTTTTAGCGGCTATTGAAAGAAGCGAAACAGAACAGTTACAGATTTCAATAAGCGAATACAAAGGCAAGAGCTATCTTAATATGAGAATATTCTATACAACAGATGGCGGTTCAACCTGGCTTCCGACAAAGAAGGGGGTAACTTTTACTCCAGATCAGCTTGATTTGTTGGAAGAAGCTATTCAGGACGCACGCAAAGAATTTATGGCAGAAGAAGTTTAGATGGTAAGGGTGAAGTGAAAATAGATTTTAAGGGAATTTAATATGGTTAAAAATTTAACGGATAATGAACGCTCTTCACTCTTCACCCTTCACTCTTCACCCAAATACGCATCCGCACTTGTTAATATTAAAGCTCTCGGGGTTAAGACATTCAGCTACCTTATACCTGATGAGATGAGAGATAAAATTCAAATCGGACAGGCTCTGCTTGTCCCTTTTGGCAGACAGGGACTGATTAATGCTTTTTGTGTCGGGTTTTCCGATTACCTGCCGGGGGATTTCAAGGTAAAAAAAATCAGCAAAATCCTTGATGAAACACCGCTTTTTTCAATTGATTATTTAAAACTTTTGGAATGGGTTGCAAATTACTATTGCTGTGATTTGGTAACGGTTTTGAATGCTGCAATCCCAATGAAACTTATTGAAAAAGCTTCAAAAACAGAACAGCTGATTGAATTTGTAAAATTTGACGGGGCTACAAAACGGCAGATGCAGGTGCTTGAACTGCTTGAAAAATCAGGCAAAATGCCGCTTATTTTGTTTGAAAAATATGCAAAAACAACCCGTGCAACAATTAAAAAACTTGAGCAGGCGGGTTGTGTAAAACTTATTCAGGAAGAATTATACCGAAATCCGCTTGATATTTTAAATATAACGGAGCGCGAACCCTTGTTTGAATTGTCAGGCGATCAAAAAGTTGTTTATGAAGGCATCAAAAATAAGATAGGATTAAACCTCTCACCATACCCCTCTGAGCTCCTTCTTCATGGCGTTACCGCATCCGGAAAAACAGAAGTTTATTTCAAGCTTATTGAAGATACGATAAAAGCCGGTAAAAATGTTCTTTTTCTTGCCCCTGAAATTGCACTTGCGTCACAGTTGACCAAACGGCTTGCAAAAAAATTCGGGACAAAAGATGTTGCAATCTGGCACAGCAGTATATCAGACGGTGAAAGGTATGATGTGTGGCAAAAACTTTATAAAGATGAGATAAAAATCCTTGCCGGTGCGCGCTCCGCTGTTTTTGCGCCTCTGAAAAATATCGGTTTGATAATAATTGATGAGGAGCATGAAAGCGCATATAAACAAACAACTCCTGCACCGCGCTATGATGCGCGTGTTGTTGCAAGAAAACTTGCGCAATTCCATAACTGTCCGCTTCTTTTAGGCTCTGCAACTCCTGATATTTCAACATATTACAGAGCTTTAAATTCAGATAGTCTTTTTTTATTTAATAAACGCTATAATGATGCAAAAGTTCCGCCGGTTACCGTTATAAATATGCAGGAGCACGGCCGTGCAGCTTATAGAAATATTATTTCAGTTCCTCTTCAGACAGAAATTAAAGAAACTTTATCAAAAGGACAGCAGGTAATTTTGCTTATCAACAGACGCGGGTTTTCAACATTTACCCAGTGTCAGGCATGCGGGCATGTTATTCAATGTCCGAATTGCGCAATTCCGATGATATGGCATTCAAAAGACCAGATGCTAAAATGCCACTACTGCAACCACGTGGAATATTTCCCTGATGTCTGCCCGGAATGCGGATCTGACGCATTTAGAAACAGCGGAACAGGTACACAGAAAATCGAACAGTATATAAAAGAGCTTTTCCCTGAAAATACAGTCGAACGCATAGACAGTGATATTCTTGTAAGAAAAGGCGAACATATCAGATTATTAGAAAAATTTCAGCGCAAAGATATTGATATATTAGTCGGAACACAGATGATTGCGAAAGGTTTGGATAACCCGAATGTTACACTTGTCGGTGTAATTTCCGCTGATGCAAGTTTCAATCTGCCGGATTTCAGGGCATCGGAACGCGGTTTTCAACTTCTTACACAGGTCGCCGGACGTGCAGGCAGGGGAGAGTTTGCAGGAAAAGTTTTGTTTCAAACTTATAACCCTGACTTTTATGCACTGGAAAGTGCAAAATCCCAAAATTACAGAGAGTTTTATGATACAGAAATTACGGCGCGGGAGGAATTTGACTACCCGCCATTCAGCCAGATTATAAGACTTGTTTTAAGCTCTATAAATAACTTTCGTGCAGAAAAATCCGCACAGGAAATTGCTCTGCGGCTTTGTACGATGATTGAAAAATTTGGGATATCAGAGCGTCTGGAAGTTCTCGGCCCGACTCCATGTGTTATTGAAAGAATTAACAGCCAGTACCGGTTTCAAATTTTAATAAAAAATAAACTTGATGAAAAAGGGCATAAATTTATTTCTAGCTTTTTAAATAAAATTACTTTGCCAAAAGATATAAAAATGATTGTAGACGTTGATCCGTTGGATATTTTATAAATTATTTATTCTAAAATTATCTTTATTATTTTTTTTGAATGTTAACAAATGTAACAATAATTTGCACGTGTGAAATTTGAGATTTTCAAAATACTTTATAGATGTAAGAAACAATGAATAAATATAAGGAGAGATGAGATGACTTTTTTAGCGATTGATGCACAGAAAAATTTATTTACATTGCAGAAAAGCCAGCTGCAATTTGAACAAACACTTGTAATGAGTAGAGCAAACTATATTACCAAGTTAATGGGTAATAGAGCTGATGAATTGGGCGATGATGTGGATTTAGAAGATGATCCGACCTATGTTCAATTACAACAGGAAGAGTCATATTTAGAGACACGTCAAGATACATTAGACTCACAAATAAGTTTGATGGAAAATGAGATTTCAAGTTTGAAAAACCTTGTAACAAGTAACATTAAGACTTCTTGTACATTGAACCTTATAGGCAGCTAGGGAGTTTATCCGCAAGGATAGCCTCTAAGGTTAACCATTAAACAACTCAACGGTATTAAGCATTAAAGATGCTATAGTCATCGGGCCTACACCGCCCGGTACGGGTGAAATATAAGCGGTGATTTTTGAGACATTTTCAAAATCAACGTCACCGCGAACTTTCCCGTTCTCATCTTTATAAATTCCCACATCAACAACAACACAATCAGATTTTAACATTTTTTCCCCTATAACTTTTTTCCCTACTGCTGATACGATTATGTCAGCAGTTTTTGTTATTTCGGAGAGATTTTCTGTATGACTATGGCACATTGTAACTGTTGCATTTCTCTTTAAAAGCATTTGTGCAACCGGCTTCCCGACCAAATTAGAACGACCTATTACAACAACGTGTTTACCATCAACGTCAATATTGTATTCATCCAGTAACAATAAAATACCTTTTGGAGTACAAGGGTATACATAAGGTTCTTCTCCTGCAAAAAGTTTACCAAGGTTATACGGAGTCAATCCATCAACATCTTTTTGAGGAGAAATAGTATCAATAATCCTGAATTTATTGATATGTTCAGGAAGCGGAAGCTGTACCAGAATTGCCGTAATACTTTTGTCGTTGTTTAATTCTTTAATTTTAGAAAGAAGTTCTGTTTCTGTGACATTTGACGGATACTCTATTACAAGAGAATTAATTCCTAAATTTTCTGCTGTTTTCTTCTTGTTTCGAACATAAATTGCACTTGCCGGATCATTCCCTGCAAGAATAACAGCAAGAGTGGGTTTTTGCGGCATATTATCCAATTTTGCCTTTAAATCCAAAAAAATTTTATCTCTTAATTTTTTACCGTCTAAAATTACTGTCATTGCACCTACTCTCTAACTTGAGGAAGATTTAATCTGAAATAAAATTGTTTTACTGCATCCTGGACGGTTAAAGATTCCCTATCCATTGAATGTGTTTTTAATTCATCATCAATTGGTATTATACCAAGAACATCCAAATCATAACGTTTTAAAAATTCGTAAATTGAAGTTAAATTAGTGTTATCTGCTTTGTTAATTACAACTCCTATTTGATTTCCGGCAGCATATTTTGAACTAAATTCTTCTATACGTTTTGCAAGATGCGCACTCTCATCTGTCGGGTTTGCAATAATAAGTGTAGTGTCAATATCTGTATCCACAAGCTGATTTAGATATTTTAAATCAAATTCGCAGTCAAAAATTACGATATCATATCTTTCAATAAGTTTTAACACCGCATCATTAATCTGTCCGGTAATCGGGCATCTGCAATCCTTTGAGCCAACAAACCATGATACAATAATATCAACATTTTCATCAAGTGAAACAACAATATCTTCCATTGCCCACTCGACAAACTCCTGCTTCGACATCCCTTCAGGAATACCTGTTTTATACTCATGTTTCCCGCTTCTTATGCCATAGATTGTATTTCTGATATCAAGCCCGAAACTGTGCCCGAGTTCCCCTGTCAAATCATTATCAAAAAGAAGAATTGATTTTTCAGGGAAATATTCCTGAAAAATTCTCAAAAAAGCTTTTGTAATAGTTGTTTTACCGCTTCCGCTTTTACCTGTTAATGCAAGTTTAAATGTCAAATTTTATACCTTTCTTTCAAACTATCAGATAATTGTTTTGTTAAATCCATTGCTTTATGAGCAAGGTTTTCACTTAGTGAGCCTGCCCCGCAGGAGGGAGTTACCAGAGAATTATCTATAATAATTTTCTCATCAATACCTTTTTTCGTCAAATATTTAATAGCTTTTTCAAAAACCGCAATCATGTTGGACAAATCAGTTTTTTCTAAAATTTCGGGATGAAGTGTTGGAACAATTCCCCAGGCAATTTTTCTTCCATGTTCAAGATAAATTTTTAAATCTTTGCTAAATAGACTTAGATTTTGTGCAAATGCATAAGCATCAAGGTTAATAATATCAACTCCGGCATCAATCGGTACTTTCCAATCACATTTTCCGCAACAATGGATTGCACTCATAGCACCGTTAGATTTTATTATATCAGATATTTCTTTTATCATGTTTTTTACTTCGTCATTAGAAATTGTGATATAAGCAGAGGTTCCGAGTTGTGAGATTGAAGGCTCATCAATAAATATTATCGGAGTAGTTTCAGGACTTGCACATTTTATTTCCTGAATTTGCCATAGAGCTTTTAATGTAAGAGTTTTAACAATAATTTCTCTTAATGTTTCATCGTAAAAAGCACATTTTCCCGTTTTGTCAACAAGAGTAGTTGCTAGTGTAAACGGACCGACAATCTGACCTTTAGCATAAGCGGGTTTTGTGTCCTTAACAATTTTTATAAATTCAGGGAAAGCAGAGGAATTTATATTGCTTACAGCATATTTATTCAAAAGTTTGATTGCATGGTTTTGCACGCTATGACAGTTTGATAATATAGTTTCGTAATCTTCAAAAAACTGTTCCATATCTGCAAAAAATTTATCGCTTTCAGTTTCAAGATATGATTTCCCTGTGTTTTCATCAATAAAAAACGAAGGCATATTTTCCAGAAATTGAAAAATCATGTCTTCGTTTTTGCTAATTTTTGTTAATTGCGGCCAGAACGGAATTTTGTTGAAGTCTTTTTTTACAAGTTCCATTGCTTTTTCTAAATTGATGTGAGGCAAAGATCCAATTGCTAAGCATTCAAGGGTCAATTTAGAATTTTCAGCCATTTGCCGCCTATTCTTCAGTTTCTTCTACAACTTCTTCTTCAACAGATTCTTTAAGAATTTCAGAAGCTGTTACAACAACTGCAAGTTCACATTTAACTTTAGAAGTCAATTTGATAAGCATTGTGTATTCGCCAACTTTGTTGATAGGAGCGTTCAAAGAAACATTTTTTCTGTCAACTTCTATACCTGATTTGTCTTTTAATTCTTCAGTTAATTTTTTAGTTGTAATAGTACCGAATAATTTGCCAGATTCACCTGCTTTTGCAGAAAGTTCAAGTTTAGCAAATTCTTCAATTTTCTTAGCTGTTTCTAAAGCTTCAGCGTGTAATTTTTCTTGTTTAGCTTTAATTCTAGCCAAATTCTTTTCTCTGTTTTCTAAAGCGCCTTTCGTAGCGATTTCAGCAATTGACTGCGGGAGAAGAAAGTTTCTTGCGTAACCGTCTTTTACATTAACGATGTCGCCTGCTTCTCCAAGGTTTTGAACATCTTTTTTTAATATAACCTGCATTTTATATCTCCTTTTCTATTTATATCTCGCAAGTAAGCCTATCCTATAATAAACAAAACTTAATGTCGAGTATTTTTTTCGGATTGTAAAGAGGAATTTAGAGGCATGGATGCAAAGAAGCAAAGAGGCTAAGTCTTTTACGTGAATAAGCTGATATAGTACTATTACTGTTAATGATATAGATTTTGCATCTAGTCTTACTTTATTTCATGTCCGGAAAATAATATTTAACTCCGTCATCGCTTCGCCATCTTACATAGCCGGTTTTGGGCGTTCTGTCAATGTCAAAAACACTGACAAGCGCCCAATTCCCGCGGATTGCCGTTACATTAATTTTTTGAGGCATATTTATTGTTGCAACAATCTGCGATTTATCTTCTGTTGATGTATGAAGATCTTTAGCTTCAGCGGGAGCTTCTTTCAACAATTTCAGACCATATTTCTTGCCATACATGTTATAAAACATTATCCAGCTCATAAATCTATACGGATCATCTTTTTTAATCCAACCTTTTGCTCCTGTTGAATTGTTATATATAACCTGAACCCAATCTTCTGTTTCATCTGTAACAGCAAGTAATCCCAGATTTTTTGATGTGATAAAAACAATAAACAAATCTTGTGCTTTTACGCTTTCCGGGAAAATCTTTTCACCTATCCAGCTTATGCTGTGAACAATATTAGCAGTTTCTGACGGCTCTTTATATAGCACAATTTCACTCGGCGCCTGATAAAGGCCTAATGTGTTTGTCTGTTCAATACTAACGTATTGAGGAACAACATTTTCTGTACAGAAAACCTGTAAAGGTATCAGTAACATTATTGCTATTGTTAAAAAGAACTTTTTCATGTTAAAATCCCTCCACCGCTTTGCGGTCCACTTCCCTTTACAAGGGAGGTAGTGTTTGTTTACCTTATAGTATCCCTATTCTCACCCCCCCCCTTTACTTTCCCTGTCTTACTCACTCGCGGATAACGCCGTCGCCTGTGCGTCGCCGTTTCGCCCTCAGCTCGTTTGCGCTCCTCTCAAGGGAGGGGACAAAAAATAATATGTAGGTAGAGCGGCTACGCTCTGTCTTTAGTTTAGACTGTGCAAGTTTATACAACACCTATGTGGTGGGTAGAGCGGCTACGCTCCTCTAAATGATATTCCCGCATAAGTTTTTTGAAGTTTTGCGCGGACATTGTTCATCTGATGTTCGATTACTTCGTCGGTTAATGTCGCGTTTTCATCCTGCATTTTTATACGGAAGGCAAGACTTTTGAAGCCTTTTTCAATGTTATCGCCCTGATAAACGTCAAACACTTCACTGCCTTTAAAGATATTCTGCTGGACAGCGCCTTTTATAACACGCTGAATATCTTCAAAACTTACTTCCTCATTGATTATAAAGGCAATATCACGGCGTACTTCAGGAAACTGTGGTAACTTTTTGTATCTTACGGTGTGTTCTTTAATAATGGATATAATTTCATCCAGATTAATTTCAAAGATAAACACATCCTGACCTTTTATTTTCATTTTATCTTTAAGTATCGGGTGGATTTGTCCGAAGTAACCAATATTTGTTAGATTTTTACCTAATATATTAACTTTTGCGCTTCTGTAAGGGTGCAAGTAATCAACATCTTCGCAAGGAGTTAATTTAATTCTCTTTGTAACACCCAGTTCATCAAACAACTGTTCAATAATACCTTTAAGAGTAAAGAAATCAGTATGGGATTTAACCTGCCATTTGGAGTTTTCAACTTCACCTGTCAAAACACCTGCAAGAACTCTTGTTTCTTTAACTCCTGTATTTTTTTCGTCAGAAGGAGCCGTGATCTTGTATGTTTTTCCGATTTCATAAGCCCAGAGAGTTTTCTGACCGTTATCGTAGTTGTATTTCATACAATTAAGAACGCTTGCTGCCATACTTTGTCTCAGCATTGTGCTTTCTTCACTTGCGGAATTTAATACTTTAACAGCTTTTTCGTCATCAAAAACTTGCATATATTTATCAAGCAGTGGTTTGCCGATTAAAGATGTTGTTATAATTTCGTCTAATCCTGCTGAAAGCATTAGTTCATTTACTTTTTTTATAACTTTTTCTTCGAGAGAAATTTCAGGTGTGCTGTTTTTATTTGGCAAAGTAGTGGTAATTTTATCATAACCGTTAATTCTTGCAATTTCTTCAATCAAATCAATTTCTCTTGTAACATCGTCAGCGCGGAATGACGGTACTAAAAATTTTGCAGCTAAATCATTTCCGCCGAGTTTTTTAAATCCGAGTTTTTCAAGAATTGAAATACATTTATCTGGTGTAATTTCGCATCCCAAAATCCTTTTTATCTGTGCATATCTGAGAGTTATTTCGATTGGTTCAAGTTCGTTTTTGCCGGCTTCTACGACTCCTTCTATTTGAGCATCAGCAAGTTCTGTGAAAAGCTGCATTGCACGCATTAAAGCAGGTTTAACAGCTTCGATATCAACTCCGCGTTCAAATCTGGACGAAGCTTCCGAGCGGTAACCTACGCTTCTTGAAGATTTTCTTGTAGTTACTGATGGGAAAAATGCAGCTTCTAGCGCAACATTTTTTGTATTTTCGTCAATTTCGGAATTTTCACCGCCGAAAACACCGGCAAGGCAAACTCCTTTTTCTTTATCCGCGATTAAAACGCTGTCAGGCGTTAATTCTCTTTCTGTGCCGTCAAGGGTTACAATTTTTTCGCCTTCTTTTGCACGTCTGATACAAATATAACCGTTTAGCTTGTCCATATCAAATGCGTGGAAAGGTGTCCCGTATTCAAGCATTACGTAATTTGTAATATCAACTGCATTGTTTATTGCACGAACACCTGATGCAATAAGTCTTTTTTGCATCCAGTCAGGAGACGGCTTAATTTTTATATTCTTTAAAATGCCGAGTGAATAGTATTTGCACACATCGTTATCAATAATTTCAACTTTAAATTCATCGGTAGATAAATCTCTTGTGCATTCAAGAGGTGAAAATTTTAAAGGTTTATCGAAAATTGCACTTAATTCTCTTGCAATCCCGATAACAGACATCTGGTCTCCTCTGTTTGCAGTCGGAGCTACATCAAGGATATAATCTTTATCGAAGCCAAGAACTTTTTCTACATCTTCTCCGACTTTTACATCAGGAAAAATTCTATTCAAAATCAAAATACCGTCTTCTTCCTGATAACCGCGTTCAGAAACGCCGAGTTCATCATCAGAACACAGCATCCCCTGAGATTCTACTCCTCTGATAACTGCAGGCGTTAAAGTAAACATTTCACCGGTTTTCCTATTCAGAACTTTAGAACCTACCGAAGCATAAGGAACAATCTGACCTTCTTTAATATTTTGCGCTCCGCAAACAACTGTTTTTAGTCCGTCACCTGTATTTACCGTTACAAGATGAAGGTGATCGGAATTAGGGTGATTATCAATTTTTTCAATCTTAACTGTTTTTATATTAGTAAACTTTGGTTTTAATTCCTCCACGGCTTCAACTTCCAAACCGCTCATAGTAAGTTCATGCGCAATTTGTTCAACTTCTATATCCGATAAATCAACAAATTCGTTTAACCAATTTAATGATACTTGCATTTTTTTTAATTCCCTCTCATTTTAATATTTATACCCGAATAATACTACAAAACAGGTTGAAATACAAATAGGGATTTTGAAAGATTCAAAACCATCTCCCTTGCTCACTCTCTTGTCCTACATTTCATCAGTTATTTGAGTCTTGTATAAACTTTACTGGGAAATTGCCTCCTATCATACCTTTCTATCCTATAAATAAGTCTCCCACCTGATTTTCATCACAATATTTTATGTTATAATTCAAATATGAAAAGAGCGGCAGTATTTGCACATTATGATAAAAATTCTCTAATTGATGACTATGTACTCTATTATTTAAAAGAGTTAAAAACAATTGCAGATACAGTAGTTTTTGTTTCGTGTTGTGATTTGCCCGAAGAAGAAACTTCAAAGCTAAAGGGAATTGTATCACATGTAATAACAGAAAAACATGATGAATATGATTTTGGTTCATATAAAAGAGGTTTTTTGTCTCTAAAAGACAGGCTTGATGATTTTGATGAGCTAATTTTTGCAAATGACAGCTGCTACGGTCCTCTTTATCCGTTAGAAAAAGTTTTTTCAAAAATGGAAAAAGAAAATTGTGATTTTTGGGGAATTACAAAAAATAATTTCGGATATAAAAAAAGTATTGGACATTTTTTTATTAAACGACCTCATATTCAAAGTTATTTTGTTGTAATAAAAAAATGTATTTTTGAGAAAGATTTTTTTGCAGAATTTATGAAATCAATTACCCACCAAGAAAATAAAAAATTAATTATTTCGAACTACGAAATAGGTTTGACAGAGTTGGTTTTAGGTAAAGGTTACAAATATTCGACCTTGATAAATGCTTATGAAAACATTAATAATATTGCAATTTTGAAATGGCGTGAAATTATAGAAAAACACAAAATGCCTTTTATCAAAAAATCATTGTTTGATTTAAAAAATACAGATGCAACTACTATTGAAAATTATGAAAACATACTTGGAAATTACCCAAAAACTTTGATTATAGTTCCTCGTGAAATTAACAGAAAAATTCCTTTTATATTAAAAAAAATTATATTTACAATTCTAGCGAACTTTCCTTTTGTAATAAGAAAACCTTTTGCAATTATGATAAATAAACTATTTCCTTTTATTAAAGATTAATTTTGTTAAAAATTTTTTTACTTGTTGTAATCCCCAAATAATTTGGGCGAATGGAATAAATATAAGTATTTTTATTTTTTTGTATTTTTTGAACATTTTGTAATACATTTCATTGTGTATTTTATTCAAAGAAATATTATTGGAAGATTCAATATAGCTGTTTTTATGTAAACGCCATTTTGTGAGTTTTTCTGGAATATAGTAAAAGTTCCCAATATATGCAAGTTGAACCCATAGCCACCAATCAAGTAAACTGTCTATTGGTGGATTATAACTAATTTTTAATAAATCTTCTCGTTTTGCCATAACTGATGAAAAAGTAAAAATTTTATTACTTAAATAAAAATTATAAAACATGTTTTGTGGATAATTTTTATTCTTTAATAAAGTTCTAGTTTTTTTCAAAGCAATTGAAAAATCTTTGATTTTATTTTCATCTCCAAAAAATTCACAATCATTAAAAATTAAATTTAAGTCAGAATATTTTTTTATAATTTGAACTTTTTTTTCAATATTGTCAGGAGCTAAAATGTCATCGCTCTCCAAAAATACTATCCATTCTCCTGTGGCATTTTCAATTCCGCGTTTAACGGTTTCTTTGAGTCCGAGATTTTTTTCGTTTATGAATAATTTTATTCTTTCATCTTTAAATGATTTTATAACATCAATAGAATTGTCTGTTGAACAATCATCAACAATTATAAACTCCCAGTCCTGATAACTCTGGTCTAAAACGGATTGTATCGTTTCTTTTATATAATCATGATAATTATAACTTGCAGTAACAACAGATATTTTCATAAAATTATCATACAACAAAAAAATCACCCTACTAAGAGGGTGATTTTTAATTTATGTGTAAATTTGTGAAGTTTTAAACTATTTTATTAATTCATTAAGTTTTTTATCTGTCTGTAAATCAATCGCTGTAGTATATCTTTGTATTGTGTTTTCATCATCGAGGTGAGCTTCTTTCAACAAGTTTTTTTCTGCATCTGTTAACTGCCCGCCGTTATTTGCCTTTTTCATTGCAGACATTTGTTCTGTAGTCACCCCATTTTTTGCGGCAACTTCTTTTAATAATGTTTTTCTTGTCTGAAGTTCAATTGCTGTAGTATATCTTTGTGCAGTATTTTCATCATCAAGGTGAGCTTCTTTCAATAAGTTTTTTTCTGCATCTGTTAGTTGTTCCCCTTTTGTAACTTTTTTCATTGCATGATATTGCTCACGTGTAACTTCATTTTTTGATAATACTTCTTCAAATGCATTCAAACCTTTTGTATTTGGTGTATTGGAGGCAGTTTTATTACGTTTAAATAAGTTTTTAATATCCTGTGCTAATTTTTCCCAAGAAAAGTTTTTGAAATAATTCCCAATTTGTTTACGATAAATAGCCGCAGTTGTGATTGCTGCTACTACGACTGCAGCACCTGCAATTTTCCCTGCTTTATTGTCTTTTTTAAACTCAAAATCTTCTCCTGCATTAATTTTGTCTGCATTTTTAACCAATTGTTTTTTGAATTCATCTTGAGATAAAGTTTTAATTTTACCTTGAGGATTAGTAACCAGAATTTTACCCTGCTGCGTCATTTCTACTTTGTTGCCGCCGATTGCGAGTGCCGGTCCGATTGTCATGTTGTCTGTCATAATTGTTTTACCTTTCAAAATTTACACACATTATTTGTATTCATGAAAACATGTCAAGAAAAAAAATGCCAATTTTTGTTTAAATATTAACAAATATTTACAATAAAAATACTACTCCGATAATTAGGAGTAGTATTTTTGCTCTCAATCTTATTTGCGGATAAGCTTTTTTGATATCTGTTTCTGCAACACCTAAGTGGTGGGTGGAGCGGCTACGCTCCTATGAGCAGCCTGAATATCCGCATTTCAGACAGATGAAACATCCTTCTGCCATTTGAATTTCATTCCCGCATTCAGGACATTTAACTGTTTTGATTTCGCCTGTCGGATTGTACTCTTCTTTAGCTTCTTCAACTACAGGTTCATCAGCCTTTGCTTCTTCAGATTTTTTCTTGTCATCCAAATTCATCGGCTGGAACTGACGTGAGTTGTTTCTGTAAACAGTTATACCTTTGAGGTTGTTTTCATAAGCTAAAATGTAAGCTTCTTCAATATCTTTGCGTGTTGCATGTTCTTCAAAGTTAACTGTTTTAGAAACAGCGTTATCTGTATGAAGCTGGAATGCAGCCTGCATTTTTACATGCCAGTAAGGTGATACATCATGTGCTGTTACAAAGATATGTTTTGCATCTTCAGGAACACCTGAAACATGAGCTACAGAACCTGTTTTTGCGATTTCTTTCATAAGATTTTCGGAATAGAAGCCGTGTTCAATTGCGTAATCTTTGAATATCGGGTTAACTTCAAGCATTTCTGTGCCGTCCATGATTAATCTTGAGAATACAAGACCGAACAGAGGTTCAACACCGCCTGATGCTCCTGCTATCATAGAAATTGTACCTGTCGGTGCAATACATGTTGTTGTAGCGTTTCTGATACCGTATTTAGCAATTTCAGCATCAAGCTCTTTCCATTGCTCGTCAGAAATTTTGCCTGCTGATTTGCCTTTATATTTGTTATAAAGGTAATTCGGTTTTTCGTAAACACTTCCTTTAAAGTTATTAAATCTGCCTCTTTCTTTAGAAAGTTCAATTGATTCGCATTTAGATTCGTAATCAATAAATTCCATAACCTGACCGGCAAGAGCAGTACCTTCAGCAGATGCGTAAGAAATACCGAGTTTCATAAGCATATCAGCCCAACCCATTACACCTAAACCGATTTTTCTGTTGTTTTGAACCATTTCAGAAATCTGCGGCAACGGATAATTGTTTACTGCAATTACGTTATCTAAAAATCTGATAGCAGTTCTTGTTGTTTCTGCTAGTAAATCCCAGTTGATTGAACCGTTTTCAACCATACGGCCTAAATTAATTGAACCTAAGTTGCATGCTTCATAAGCAAGAAGCGGAACTTCACCGCACGGATTTGTTGATTCAATATCACCGATTAAAGGAGTCGGGTTATCGGAGTTCATTTTATCAATAAATATAATACCCGGTTCGCCGTTTCTCCACGCGCCGTCAACAATCATGTCAAACACTTTTTTAGCGCTTAATTTACCTGCAACAGAATTATTTTGCGGATTGATAAGTTCATAATCAGTGCCGTTTTTCAACGCTTCCATAAATTTGTCGGTAATGGCAACCGAGATATTAAAGTTATTTAATTTATTGTTGTCGCTTTTACATTCAATAAAGTCCAAAATATCAGGGTGGTCAACTCTTAATATACCCATGTTGGCACCGCGTCTTGTACCGCCCTGTTTAACAGCTTCGGTTGCTGCGTTAAATACTTCCATAAAAGATACAGGGCCGGAAGATACACCCATTGTAGATCTTACAACGCTGTTTTTGGGTCTTAATCTTGAGAATGAAAAACCTGTACCGCCGCCTGATTTGTGAATAAGTGCGGTATTTTTAACTGTTTCGAAAATTCCTTCAAGCGAGTCTTCTACCGGAAGAACAAAGCAAGCTGCTAACTGTCCCAATTCTCTGCCTGCGTTCATTAATGTAGGTGAATTAGGCATAAAATAGCAGTTTGTAATAGCTTTGTAAAATCTTTCCGTTAATTTGTCAACGTCTGATTGAGATTTTCCAAATTTCAAATCTCCTGATGCAATTGTACTTGCCACACGTCTGAACATGTCAGCAGGTGTTTCAACACAGTTGCCTTCTTTATCTCTCTTCAAGTATCTTTTTTCAAGAACTTTGATTGCGTTTTCAGATAAATTCAACTTTTCCATGCATGTGCTTTCTGTCACATTAACCTCCCCTTTTATATTTTTTGATTAGTTAAATTATTATAGTACAAATTCCATGTCTATTCAATAATATTACATCAATTTACAAAAGGCATGGGTGGTAGTGTTAAAAAACATTTACGAAACGTTACAGGAATTTTTTAATTAAGCTATGTTTGTAATATAATTTTTTTGAGGTATAAAATTTGAAACATTCAAAACTCACAGCCCTGATATTTATAGCATTAATTTTAGGTGTTATAATAGGACATTTTGCCCCCGATTTCGCGGTTAAAATGCGCCCGTTTGCAGTTATATTTTTGCGAATGGTAAAAATGATTATTGCGCCGTTATTATTTGCAACACTGGTTGTAGGTGTTGCAGGACACGGTGATGCTAAAAGTCTTGGAAAAATCGGGCTTAAAACAATAGTTTATTTTGAAATAGTGACAACGCTTGCTCTTATAATCGGTTTAACGATGGCAAATATTTTTAAACCGGGTGTAGGATTTGTAACTGGCAATACAGTGCATGCAATACATATGCAGGAAGCCGGACTTATGGCAGCTACTCAGGCGCATACTTCAATCAGTGAAATGGTTATAAGTATTTTCCCGACGAGTATTATAGATTCCATGGCTCAGGGAAATCTGTTGCAGATTGTAGTATTTTCAATATTTTTTGCACTTGCAATGGTTGCGGTCGGAAAAGCTGCAGAGCCTGTTGTAAATTTATTAAATTCTGTTTCCCAGATAATGTTTAAGTTTACTGAATATGTCATGTATTTTGCACCTCTCGGGATATTCGGAGCTATTGCATCGACTGTAGGTGCAAACGGATTATCTGTATTAAAGAGTTATTTCAAGGTAATCGGAGCATTATATATTGCATTAGCAGTGTTTGTATTTCTCGTATTAATTATTGTATGCAAGATAGTTAAGATTTCTTTCAGAGATTTGCTTAGAGCATTACAGGAACCAGCTTTGTTAGCTTTTACAACCGCAAGTTCAGAGGCAGCTTTCCCTATGGCTATGGAAATTATGGAACGTTTTGGAGTTCCGAAAAATATTGTAGGGTTTGTAATGCCTACAGGCTATACATTTAATCTTGACGGAAGTACATTATATCTTGCAATGGCAGTTATATTTTCCTCTCAAATTGTTGGAATTAACCTTGATTTAAACCAGCAGATTATTATAATGTTAGCATTAATGCTTACAAGTAAAGGTGTAGCAGGAGTTCCCAGAGTATCGTTAATCGTTCTTGCAGGAACTTTAGCAAGTTTTAATATTCCGATACTTGGTGTTGCAATATTACTTGGAATTGACCAAATTCTTGATATGGGCAGAACTACAGTAAACCTTATTGGAAACTGCGTTGCAACAGTCGTTATCGCCCGTTGGGAAAACGAATTTGATTATAATAAAATGGCTGAATTTGTGAAACAATCTAAAGAAGAAAGTATTGGAAACGATATACAACAAAAATTAGGAAAAATAAAAGAAGGGTAATTTATTATGAGTAACGAAACAAGTACAAAAGTAGAGTACAAAGATACTTTAAATCTTCCTCAAACCACTCTTGCAATGAGAGCAAATGCAACGGTAAGAGAAGTTGAAATTCAAAAATTCTGGGAAGAACACGATATTTATAATAAAATTATAAGCCAGCGTGATAAGGCAAACAAATTTATTTTGCATGACGGGCCTCCGTATCTGAGTTCCGAAAAAATTCACGTAGGTACTGCTCTTAATAAAATCCTAAAAGATATTTTATTGAAATATAAAGCTCAGGCAGGATATTATACTCCTTATGTTCCGGGATATGACGGACATGGACTGCCGATTGAAAACAAAGTTGTTAAAAATATTAAAGGCGGAAGAAGTGCTCTAACTCCTTATGAGTTAAGACAAAAATGCCGTGAATTTGCTCATACGAGTTTGAAAGGACAGGAAAGTGAATTTAAGCGCCTCGGAGTTCTCGGCGACTGGGAACATCCATATTTGACTATTGCTCCTGACTTTGAAGCTGAACAGGTTAGAGTTTTCGGTGAGATGTACAAAAAAGGTTACATAGAAAAGGGCTTGAAACCTGTTTACTGGTGTGCATCTTGTGAAACTGCACTTGCAGAAGCGGAAGTTGAATATGCGGATCATACATCAACTTCAATTTATGTAAGATTTAAGTTTGATGAGGAAAGCACAAAAAAACTCGCTTCACGCTTCACCCTTCACGCTTCACCTGTTTACGCCGTAATCTGGACAACAACTCCGTGGACAATTCCTTCAAACATGGCAATAAGCATGCACCCGAAATTTGAATATACTTTATTTGAATATAAGGGAGATGTTTATGTTGTTGCTCAGGGGCTTCTTGCAAACTTCCTTGCAGATGTTGAATGGGATGAAAAAGATATTAAAGTTCTCGGCTCATGCACTGGAGCTAATTTGGAATTATTGAACACACAGCATCCGCTTGTTGACAGAAAATCTCCGATAATTTTAGGGGAACACGTTACTCTTGATGCAGGTACCGGCTCTGTTCACACTGCTCCGGGACACGGTTTAGAAGACTATGAGGTTGGCTGTAAGTACGGTATTGAAGTATTTTCACCTTTAGACAGCAAAGGCGTTTGGACTGATGCAGTTAAAGACAAAGACCTTGAAGGGGTTCCATATTATAAAGGAAACGCAATTGTTATAGAAAAACTTAAAAATTGCGGTGCATTGTTAAAAGCTCAGGACATAAACCACAGCTACCCTCATTGTTGGAGATGTAAAAATCCGGTTATTTACCGCGCAACACCTCAATGGTTTGTAAAAGTTGACAGATTTAGAGATAAAGCGTTAGAAGAAATTAAAAAAGTAAAATGGATTCCATCAGGCGGCGAAGCAAGAATTTCGAACATGGTTGCAGGCCGTACTGACTGGTGTATTTCAAGACAAAGAGCGTGGGGCGTTCCTATCCCTGTATTCTACTGCGAAGACTGCGGTGAAGTCATCGTAACTGATGAAACAATTGAAAATGTTGCTAAAATTTTTGAGAAAGAAAGTTCGGACGCATGGGTAAAATATTCAGCTGATGAATTGTTACCGAAAGGGTTTAAATGCCCGAAATGCGGCAAAACTCACTGTTTCAAAAAAGAAAATGACATTATGGATGTCTGGTTTGATTCAGGAATTACATGGCGCGCAGTTGTAAACAAACGTTCAGAAGTTCTTGGCACAACTCCTGTTGAAATGTATCTTGAAGGTTCTGATCAGCACAGAGGCTGGTTCCAGTCATCTTTATTAACATCGGTTGCAACAGAAGGTATCGCGCCTTACAAATCTGTTTTAACTCACGGTTTTGTATTCGGCGAGGATGGCAGAAAAATGTCGAAATCGTTAGGAAATTATATCAGACCTGATGAAATTATAAACACTTATGGTGCAGATATTTTAAGACTTTGGGCAGCATCAGTTGATTACAGAAACGATACAAAAATTGGAAATAATATAATTAAACAGCTTGCTGAAATCTTCAAAAAAACAAGAAACACATCAAGATTTTTGGTCGGCAACCTTTTTGACTTTGACCCGAAAACAGATTATGTAAATTATGAAGATTTGAAAGAAATCGACAAATTTGCACTTCATAAATTAAATCACTTAATCGAAAGCGTAACAGAAGCATTTGATAATTATGAATTCTATAAATACTTCCAACAGTTACAAAACTTTGCGGCAGTAGATTTGAGTTCATTCTACCTTGATATTGTAAAAGACAGACTCTACACAGCCGGCAAAAAATCGCTTTCACGCCGCGCCTGCCAAACTGTTCTTTATGAAACATTACAGACATTGGTTAGAATGCTTGTTCCTGTAATGCCTCATCAGGCAGAAGATATATGGATGAGCGTTCCTGAATGCCAGAGGGACGGACTTGAAAGTATATTGCTTTCAGACTGGGTTAAACCGAACCCAAAATGGACTAATACAAAATTGGAAGAAGATTTTTCAGAAATATTAAAAACAAGAGAAGTCGTAACCCGTGCAATTGAACCGTTGCGTGCCGACAAAAAAGTCGGAAGTTCTTTAGAAGTTGCGGTTTATGTAAAAGCAGATGATAGTGCTGTTTTGAAAGCTAATAAAGACGAATTATGTAATATATTTATTACTTCGCAGGCATACGTAACAGATGAAAAACCTGAAAATGTATTAAATGAGTATACAGAAGAAGGTTACACTGTCTGGGTAACAAAAGCTGAAGGCGAAAAATGCGCACGCTGTTGGAAATACAGAAAACTTAATTCCGACGGCATCTGCAGTGAATGCGAAGAAGCTGTCATATAGTTATAAATTAACTAATTACAAAAACCTTCTCAATTAGAGAAGGTTTTTGTTTTGTAAATATTTTGTAACATTTATTTTTTATTTTTTAAAGATTTCATACAAAACTGCCGTAACCATGATTACAAGTACTATTTTGAAAGGAAATCAGCTTCCAATCACAACAGAAAGCTCAAACCAAAACTTACGGAAAGGGTAAAAAATCATGGGAATGGCAGCATCACAAGCTAGATTATTAAGCATAACAGCCAGACTGACCAATAACGAAAACAGCGGTCAGAGCATTTCCTATTCAAAACAAAGGCTGGCAGATCAAACCCAGCAAATTACAAATGAATATAATGAAGCTTTATCTGCAACAAAATTAACTGTATTAACCGGATTTAACGGAGCTGATGCAAGTTATACAGATATTTCATATAATTTGATGACCGGTCCTGAAATGGCATCAAATGTTAAACAATATGTTGTAACAGATACAAAAGGCAGAGTTTTAGTCACAGAAACTCTTGCGGAAAAATATGAACAATCAAAAGGAAATTATAACCAGTTTTTAGCCAATCTTGGTTACTCTCAAGCAGACATAACTGTTCAAAAGGACAGCGATGATGAAGAAGCTAAAAAACAAGCAGAACAACAGATTCATGAAGCTTGGGATGCATATTTTTCAACTGTAGGGATAAACTTAGGCGATAATGAACATGATTTTGGTTTTAGTTGGACTGAAACGGTTGATGCTCAAGGCAACTATGCTATCGGACAAGGTTATGCAGGATATATGAGAACAGATGAAAACGGTAACCCTGTTGATAAAGATGGTAATTTGGCTTATTTAACAAATGAAGATGGCAAATTTGTTGATTCGGCCGGAAACGTTGTTAAAGAAGATATTTATACAGATGAAACACAATATGCTAATAATCAAAAAAATTATTACGATGAATTTGGTGACCTGATATCTAAAGATATTTATTCTGAAACTATTGAAAACAATGCAAATGGCTATACAAAAGTATATTACTATGAATCAGGAACAGAAGTTCCTAAAGATGCATACGCTGATGAATCGCAATATGCAGATGATACAAAATATGTTAAGCGTTATTATCAAAATGGTGTTTTAGTGGATTTTGATAACGACACCAAAGATGGTTATAAAAAAGAAACACTTGAAAAATTCCAAAAAGACAGCTCTTATACTTATAAATATTTAACAATAGATGACAGTAAAGTTGTTCCGTATGACTCATATTCAGAAGATGTAAAAAATAATTCAAATTACAAATATAAATATTTCAACGGAGACACTGAAATAGCTTATGATGCATATTCTGAAAATATAACAGGTAATCCGAATTTTACATATAAGTACGTTGCGGATGGCAAAGAAATACCATACGATGGATATTCAAAAGATGCTTATTCTCAAATGGCTATAGATACCTCAAAAGTAGTTTATGATCCTATAAACTATGAAGGTACAACAGATGAACAGCGTGAACTTTATGATTATGCAATGTCATTGACGGAAGCTTATTTGAGAGTTAATGAAGGAGCTAACAAGAATTTTAATGTTACTTATGATATGTCGTTAGTTCAATCAGCATCAAACTCTGAAAATGCAAGTATGATTAAATATTATCAAAATATATTTAACAAAATGCAGTCATGTGGCTACTTTACTTATACAACAACGGCTGCAAAAGCTGCAGCAGATCCTGAACATTATATTTATGCTTATATAGGAACAGGTACTGCAGGAAATGTTCAAAAATCTCCGTTAAAAGATAATACAGCTTTTGAAAAAGCATTGAGAGAAGGAACATTAAGATTGGAATATTATTCAACTACAGATAAAGAGTTTGTATCAACAACTATTTCAGAAGATACATGCATTCAGGAAGTTGCGGATGAAAGAGCAATTGCTCAGGCAGAATCAAAGTATAATCAAGATATGACAGATCTTGAAAATAAAGATAAAAAACTTGATCTCGAGTTGAAAAAATTAGACACTGAACACAGTGCACTTCAAACAGAATATGATTCAATAAAGAATGTTGTTGACAAAAACGTTGAAAATTCTTTTAAAACATTTGGATAATTTTAAAACTTTTCGGGGTGATGGATTTCAGCGAATAGTTTTAAAAAAGGGGCCTTCTAAAATTATTAGAAGGCTCCTTGCTTATATAAAATTTTGTCTTAACATCATTCTGAACTAGTTTTAGAATCTTTTTGAGATCCTGAAATAAATTCAGGATGACAAAATTTTATATAACAAAATAACAAAAAACAGACCTTTGAAAATTTCAAGGGTCTGTTTTCGCATTACTTTATTTATCTGCTTATTTTGCAGAAGCGCCTGATTTTTCGATAATTTCTTTTTCGATATTAGCAGGAACTTGTTCATAGTGGTTGAATTCCATAGAGAATGTACCGCGTCCCTGAGTATTTGATCTCAAATCAGTTGCGTATCCGAACATGTTAGCAAGAGGAACAATTGCTCTTACAATAACGTTTCCTGTGTTGCCAACAGGTTCTTGTCCTTCAACACGTCCGCGTCTTCTTGAAATATCGCCGATAATTGTTCCTGTGAATTCATCAGGAATTTCAATTTCAACTTTCATCATCGGTTCAAGAATGCAAGGCTGAGCTTTGCGGCAACCTTCTTTGATAGCCATAGAACCTGCGATTTTGAACGCCATTTCAGAAGAGTCAACTTCGTGGTAAGAACCATCGTAAAGTTCAACTTTGACGTCAATCATCGGATATCCTGCTAAGATACCTCCTTCAAGAGCTTCTTCCATACCTTTTCTTGCAGGTTCAATATATTCTCTGGGGATTGCACCGCCGACAATTTTGTTTTCAAATACAAATCCGGCATTTTCTTCCGCAGGAGAAATTTTGACCTTAACGTGTCCGTATTGACCTTTACCACCTGACTGACGGATGAATTTAGAATCTTGATCAGCAGTTCCGCGGATAGTTTCTCTGTATGCAACCTGAGGTTTACCGATGTTAGCTTCAACTTTGAATTCTCTAAGCATACGGTCAACGATGATGTCAAGGTGAAGTTCACCCATACCTGAGATGATTGTCTGACCTGTTTCTGTGTCAGATTTTACACGGAATGACGGATCTTCTTCAGCGAGTTTTTGAAGAGCAACACCCATTTTATCCTGATCGGCTTTTGTTTTCGGTTCAATAGCAACTGAAATAACCGGTTCAGGGAAAGTCATTCTTTCCAGGATAATCGGAGCTTTTTCATCGCAAAGAGTGTCACCTGTAGTAGTATCTTTCAAACCAACTGCTGCACAGATATCACCTGCGTATACTTCTTGTTCTTCAAGACGCTGGTCTGCATACATACGAACCAATCTTGCAATACGTTCTTTTTTGCCGTTTGTAGCGTTAAGAACATAAGAACCTGAAGTGATTACGCCTGAATAAACTCTCAAGAAAGTTAAACGGCCGACATAAGGGTCTGTCATAACTTTGAAAGCAAGAGCTGAGAAAGGTTCTGAATCAGATGAATGTCTTTCAGTTTTAGTACCGTCTTCAAGTTCACCTTCAATAGCTTTAACATCAACCGGTGACGGCATATAATCAACTACGTTGTTCAATAACAATTGAACGCCTTTGTTTTTGAAAGCTGTGCCGCAGCATACAGGAACGATTTTGTTTTCGCAAACAGCTTTTCTCAAACCTTTTTTCAATTCTTCAACAGTAATTGAATCAGGATCTTCAAAATATTTTTCCATCAATGCATCATCTTCAGAAGCAATAGCTTCAACCATAGCATCTCTGTATTCTTTAGCTTTAGCAGCCATATCAGCAGGAATATCTTCTTCTCTGATATCTGTTCCCAAATCGTTTGTATAAATTTCAGCTTTCATTGTCATAAGGTCAATCAAGCCTGTGAATTTATCTTCAGCGCCGATAGGCAATTGGATAGGAACTGCGTTAGCACCTAATCTGTTTTTAATCTGGTCAACAACTCTGTAGAAGTCTGCACCGGTTCTGTCCATTTTGTTAACGAAAACCATTCTCGGAACTTCGTATCTGTTAGCTTGACGCCAAACAGTTTCTGATTGTGATTGAACACCGCCAACAGCACAAAATACTGCAACAACGCCGTCTAATACACGCAAAGATCTTTCAACTTCGATAGTAAAGTCAACGTGACCCGGGGTGTCGATAATGTTAATTTGATGTCCTTTCCATTCAGCAGTAACTGCAGCTGATTGGATTGTGATACCTCTTTCACGTTCCTGTTCCATAAAGTCTGTAACGGCAGCACCGTCGTGAACTTCGCCGATTTTATGAGTTTTTCCGGTATAAAACAGGATACGTTCAGTAGTAGTGGTTTTACCTGCGTCGATGTGAGCGGCAATACCAATGTTTCTGATTTTTTCTAATGGAGTTTTTCTAGCCATTTTCTCATTTTCCTTTTTTATATTGTGTACTTCGCTATTATATTTTAGCTTTATTAAAATTATCACACAAAAAAATATTTTTACAAAATAAATTTATTTGTAATTTTACATATTTGAAATATAATTATATATATGAAAACGTTGGATAAATATGCACGAACCTCTGAAATTGTAAAGGAAACAGGGCTTAAGCACATAGCTGTAATAATGGACGGCAACAGAAGATGGGCGAAAGAGAAAAATCTGCCGTCGGCTATGGGGCATAAAAAAGGAGTAGATGCTTTAAAAGCGACCCTCAGAGCGTGTGATGATTTTGGAATTAAGTATTTAACAGTTTACGCATTTTCAACTGAGAACTGGAACAGGAAGAAGGAAGAAGTTGATTTTTTGATGGAACTCCTTGCAATTACGCTGACAAATGAACTTGCGGAAATGCACGCAGAAGGTGTTGTAATTTCATTTATCGGCGACACAACAAAGTTGAGCGATAAGCTGCAAAAAATCCTTCAAAATTCTGTTGAAACAACAAAAAATAATACAGGTGTACATCTTCAAATCGCGTTCAATTACGGGGCGCGGGATGAAATAGTTCATGCGGTTAAATCTATTGTTGCAAAAGGAGTTAAACCTGAGGATGTGACAGAAGATTTGATTTCTGAAAATCTTTATACAAAAGGAATTCCTGACCCTGATTTATTAATCAGAACAGGCGGAGAACAGAGGATTTCGAATTATCTTTTGTGGCAGATTGCTTATTCGGAGATTTATGTAACAAAACAATACTGGCCGGAATTTGATAAAAATTCGCTTGCGGATGCAATAGAGGAATTTCACAACAGGCAAAGAAGGTTTGGGAAATAAGATAGAAGATAAGAGGGGTAAGAAGATATGCCTGTTTAGTAAAATATAATTTAGTCATTCTGAACTTGTTTCAGAATCTATAAATGAGCCTAGCCCTTATCTTCAAAAAATAACAGGACACTAATATGAAACAAACAATCGTATTCGCCACAGGTAACGCACATAAATTACAGGAAATAAACGAAATCGCTCAAGGAACAGATATTGAATTTATCTTGCCTCCTGAGGGGTTCAACCCTATTGAAAACGGAGAAACTTTTGAAGAAAATTCTTTGATTAAAGCCCGTGAAGCTGCGCGGGTTAGCGGCATGATTTCGCTTGCAGATGATTCAGGACTTTGTGTAGAGGCTCTTGGCGGCGCCCCCGGAATTCATTCGGCGAGATACGCCCAAACAGCACAGGCGCGGATTGATAAGTTATTAGGAGTTTTGCAAAACGAAAAAAACAGAAAAGCTAAATTTGTATGTGCAATGACGCTTGTTGACAAAGACGGAAATATTTTATTCCAAACACGCGGAGAATGCCACGGAGAAATAGCTTATAAACAATCGGGTACACACGGTTTCGGTTATGACCCTGTATTTCTGGTTGCAGAGGGTAAAAGAACTATGGCAGAGATGTCGGAAGATGAGAAGAATGAAATTTCGCACCGCGGGAGAGCATTAAGGAAAGTGCTGGAGTATTTGAATAACGATTAGTTTACCCTCTCCCCCAGCCCCTTCCCTCCCTAATCAGGGAGGGAGTATACAGCGGCACGCTGCAAGAAAAAGACCGGCGTGAAAAGATTTCCGGTCTAACAAAAAGATTCGATTTATAAAAATTGTTTATTTGCCATACAATACAGCTCTTGCAGCTTCTGAATTTGGTTCAACTGTTTGGTCGAAATATACAACTGGATAAATATCAGTTGGATTTGTAACTTGACAGTTGTCAGAATTCCCTTCACCATCATTGCAAGTAACAATTTTGTTTGGTCCTTTTAATCCATTAACATCAATGAAACCAGTACATTTTTCAAGTTTAGATGCATCTGCTAACCCCATAGGATTTCTGGTTGGGTCAGAACAAATTTTTCCTGCTGCTGACGGTCCTTGAAAGCTAAAAATAATCCCGTCATTAAAATATAATGAATAGTTAGTGGCTTTTTGAGTTAAATCTGTAGGTGCAGTTTCATAAGGAACATCATCTGGTGCATCAGAACCTCTTACTACGTTCATATGAGCTGCTAATATATTTTTGATACCAGCAACATCCGTAGCATCAGCAAAACTACTTCCGTCCAAAGCTACGTTCAATGTTACGCCCTGTGAGATTGCTGACAAAGCTTTTTTGTAGGCAGCTTTGTACTGTGCGCCCTGTGTTGAGTTAATCAACGTAGGCATGGTCATTGCGGCAACTACCCCGATAATACCCAAAGTAATCAAGACTTCCGCCAAAGTAAAGCCACTCATCTTACTCATGTTTGATAATTTCATAATCATTCCACCTTTCTTTTGTTGTATACATGATTATTATACGATATAAATATCAATTTGTCAAGATTATTGATATAAATATCATTAAATCATTGTAAACTTATTTTTATATTTTATTAGAGGTTTATGATGAAACTTGATAAAGAAATTATAGGTAAAAAAATCCGCCAAAAACGCGTAGAAAAAGGACTTTCGCAGGAACAGCTTTCCGAAAAAATTGATATCTCACCGCGCCACATGTGCACGATTGAAAACGGAAATTCTTTCCCTTCTATAGAAACATTTATTAAGATTTCTGAAATTCTTGATATAGATATCAATGAATTTTTTAATTTAACACCTCAAAAAAATGATACTTTGCGTAATGATATTTATAATCTGATACAAACTTCATCTAAACACGAACTGTATATCATCAAAGATATTATTGCTGCAATTCAGAAAAATAGAAAATTAATATAAACCAAGCACCCTCTCCCCCAACCCCTACCCCGAGGGAAGGGAATTAATAATAAAGTCTTCCCTATTTAGGAAAGATTTAGATTGTTATTGGTTGGATGCAATGAATTACAGATTGCCACCCACCCCTTTCCCCTCCCTAATCAGGGAGGGGTAAAAATAATAAGCCTTCCCTTTGTAGGGAAGGTTTGGATGGGTTTACAATTTTTTTCAATTACTAAACTTTGCTACCCACCCCTTTCTCCTCCCTGATTAGGGAGGGGAAGCAACTTGTCATGCTGAACTCGTTTCAGCATCTCAATTTTATTTTTCATCCTCTGCCTCAAGTGTTTCCACAAGCCAGTAAGATAGTTTAGTTAATCGTCAGGATAATATTCCAACAATTTTATTGACATCAATTTATGTTTAATAGTAAAATAAATTGTGTTGTAAATACAACACAAAAGACCATTTACTCTTAAATTCAGACAGGGAGAGACAATGAAAAAAAATATTATAATATTTTTGTCTATAATTATAGCCGCTATACTTATAAGATTT
>CALUVW010000004.1 GCA_944324315.1 Candidatus Gastranaerophilales bacterium
CATATTTTCTTCAGCATTTTTATTATCCACTTTTTTATTACCTCTTATTTTTTTCATTACATTTAAAACTTTATTTGCATCAACATTGTAATTTTTCAACAAAAGTTGAATAGGGCTGTTATCCAATCTTGTCATCGCAAGCAAAATTGATTCTGCACTTATAAATTCATCCTTAAATTCCTCTGCCTGCTGACCAGCTAAATCTAACAGTCTGTAGGTCTGAGTTGATAAAAATACCTGTCCTGACGGCGGAGAGGATATTGTCGGAAAAGAATTCACGACAGAAACAATTTTATTTATAAATCCCTGTTCTAAAAGCTTTAATTCCGTTAAATAATCCTTTATTGCTCCGTCATCTTTAATCATCGCAAGCATTATATGCTCAGGCTGCATTTCTGAATTTCTGTGTTCCTGCATAATAGCACCAGCAGAATTCAAAAGTTCCTGAGAATAGTTAGTAAACTTTTCAAAATTTGGCATACACGTTAACTCCTTCAAAAAAAATATCTTATATTATCATTTTAACGTTATTTTTCAAAAAGTCATTGAAATTAATTTTTAATTAATTATTCATATTGACAAATAAAAAAAAATTGTAAATAATAAAAATATAGTTTTAAAATTTCAGGAGGCAAAAATTATGGATAGAGAAGAGCTGAGAATCGCCCCCCCCCCGAAAAGATAGGCAAGACTAACTTTTTAAGCTATTTGATTGACACAATTTACAAATCGTATCATAATTGTGATATAGCACATCACTTAAAAAAATATAAAATAGGATTTACACTCGCAGAAGTTTTAATTACACTCGGTATTATCGGCGTTGTTGCAGCTATGACGTTGTCTTCTCTTATTCACAAATTTCAAAATAAAACTCTTGAAACCCAGTATAAAAAGACTGTATCTATTGTGTCACAGGCTATTCTTAAGGCTAAAGCAGATTACGGATTGGATAAATTCGCGGAATATTGTACATATTACCCGTACGCATCCGACAGCGGCAAGCCTTATGACCATGCAGAAGAATGTTATCAAATTCTTTTTAAAAGTTTGCTTAATGTACAGGGACAAAAAAATCCTTATACCCAAAATGAAAAATTTATTAATAGACACAATGACACAATAAGGACTTACAATAATAAACAAACTGTTACAGCAAGCGACCTTGCAGGGATAGGGTTTACTCTATTTAGCACTTATGTGATGCCTGACGGAAGTTATATTAGCTTTAACATAGTTGAATATAATCTACATATTGGTGTTGACACAAACGGCAGTAAAAAACCGAACAAACTCGGACACGACATCTTTATTTTTTACTTGGATAAAAATAAAGATGCTCTATCTTATAAAACAAAACCACAAAATCTAACAGATGAAGAGCTGGAAGGTTATGAAGATGGATTCCAAAAAGAACGTGCCGGAAATCCCTGCAATTTGACTTCCAGCCAAAAGGGCAACGGAATAGGGTGCTCATATTATGCTTTAAGAAATGAATGTCCGTATGACAGTTCAAAAAGATACTTTGAATGTTTACCGTAAAATTTAAACATTTTTATCAACGATATTCTCAGCAGGCGCAAGCCCCGGCTCTAATTCAGAACCAGTAATAAGTTTTCTAAATGCAAATTGAGCTTTAGGCAATACATAAGCAAGAAGAAAACTGCTTAATACAACATTTGTAATAATATTTGCGGATTTTGCAGCTTTCGTTCTTTTCACAAATGATTTGAATAAATCATCGCTCAAACCTTCTGCATTCACGGCAAATACTTTAATATCGTTTCTGAATTTAGCAAGTTTTTTTATATCAACATAGGCCCTCGGATCCCTGATACCGTTATCTAACATCTTAATTTTTTTGAATTTTTTAGCAAATTTTATAAATTGAGAATCTTTATTTGAGATATTATCTACAAATTCTAATAAGTCCTCTGCCTTATCCGATTTTGGCAGGTTATTCAAAATACTGCCGTCTTTTACCTGTTTTATAAATTCTTTATCCGCTAGCATAACCGGATCAAGCTCAACTCCGGTTATTTTATTTAAAACTTTTTCAATCCACTTTGGAGCTACAAAGTTCAGGAACATCATGCCTGCCATTTTAAAACTCAAATCATAACGTTCATTTTTATTCCTTGCTGTTACGACACGCCCTACTGCGTACCCACCGTCTGTTACCGCCATTTTATCCTGCGCTGAAAAATTAGCAGCTTTTGCAATCCAATTTCCTCTGAAACTAACATCTTTAGACTTATAAAATCTCTCTTTTCGCAAAAAAGATATATTTGATGACAATTTTTGCTGCGCTTCTTTTTCTCGTAATTTTTTAATCTTTCTCGCAGAAGATGCAAAAATAAGTTTTGGAAGTATAAATCCCATAAATAAAATAGGAATTGTAGTTGATGCTGCAAATTTATAAGCCAGAAGTTTTTCATATAATTTTTTGTTCTGCTTTGCCTTAAGCAAGTCATTTACTGCATCCGGAGCAATATCTTTAAACTTTTTGATATTATAATCAATTCCTTGAATGCCGCCATCTTCTTTGAATAATTTTAAATTTACATCAGGATTTAGCCCCTTTGATTTTATAAAAATATCACACAGCTTACCAACAAGAGGAATACCTCCCAGCCAAACAGCGGATGTAGCATACTCATCTAAAAAACGTTCTCTTGCAGCAAGATAAGCTATCCCTTTTGACTCTTTTTTATTTTGATTGTAAGTCAGAGCTATTTTGGTCGGGACTTCAATACCACAGTCACGCACTATTAAAGGGTAAACACTGTTATTATTTCCTATTGATGAAATTATATTTGCTATTGTCATTTTCTTTTCTCTATAAAATTAGTGTAAGGGCAAAAAAAAGTCTTTCTTGCATATTGCTGCTTGAAAGACTACTTTATCAGAATTGAATTTATGAAGAGTTATTTTTTAACACACATCAATTCATAGTCCTTCAAAGACTATATGATGATGTGTATGATGAAATTTTAAAGTATAATTATATATCATTTTATTACCGTTTAAAATGATTATATACAAATAATTATAATTTTTCAATAGAATAACTGAAAATATTACCTGTTCTTAACGATTTTTTACAGTCTTATTTTATTTTTTTAATATTTCTTTAATACAGTCTATCTTTTCAGAAGTAAGATTTTTTATAAATACTGTTTTCTCTTTTGATGTTAAACCCTTTATTATTTCAAAATTCGATTTTGCAACTTTAAATTGTTTTGACAAAAATTCTATTAATGCTTTATTAGCCTTCCCGTCAACCGGCTGTGCCGTAATTTTAATTTTTAAACCTTCCGGATAAATCAAAATTTCGTTTTTAGATGAATTAGGTAAAATTTTCAGATTTAAAATTACACCGTCTTTTGTAACTTTGAACATATTTTTTATAATCCTTATGAATGAAATTAATATATTTTGCTTGAAAAATTGAAATAAAATCTGTATTATGATTATATCATGAGTGAAAAACCACTTTTTGAAGATATAAAACAAGAGCTTATTGCTCAAAATCGGGAGCCTGCAGAAATTGAAGAAATTGAAAAGGCTTATTTGTTTGCGAAACGTCTGCATGAAGGTCAGTATAGAATTTCAGAAGAACCATATATTATACATCCTGTAGAAGTTGCCAAAATACTTTTAGGATTGAAAGTTGATTCACACACACTAGAAGCAGCTTTTTTACACGATATTCTGGAAGATACCGATACAAAACCGGAAGAAATTGAAAAACTTTTCGGCAAAGACGTATTAACTCTTGTTCAAGGCGTAACTAAACTCGGGAAATTACAGTTTAAATCAAAAGAAGAACGTCAGGCAGAAAATTTCAGACGTCTTTTTATTGCAATGGCAAATGACATTCGTATTGTATTTTTAAAACTCGCAGACAGACTGCATAATATGCGAACCTTAAATTTTATGACGCCGAGCAAACAGCAAAAAATTGCAAGAGAAACATTAGACATTTTTGCACCTCTGGCAAACCGTCTAGGGATTTATAAAATTAAAGCGGAATTAGAAGATTTGTCGCTCCGCTATCTTGAACCGGATAAATACTTCGAAATTGCAAGATTAGTATCACAAACAAAAGCCGACAGAGAAGCTACCGTTAAAATTCTTATTGATAAAATTACAGCTGACGTAAAAAAAGCAGGAATAAATGCACAAATTACAGGCAGAGCAAAACACTATTACAGTATCTACAGCAAAATGAAACGTCTTAACATAGCATTCCATGATTTATATGATATTACTGCCGTGCGTGTAATTGTTGATACGGAAAAAGAATGTTATGAAGTTTTAGGGCTTATTCATTCACAATTTAAGCCGATACCAGGAAGATTTAAGGATTATATAGCAATGCCCAAAGGTAATATGTATCAATCTTTGCATACATCTGTTATCGGTCCTCGTTCAAAACCTCTGGAAGTACAAATCAGAACCTGGGAAATGCATGAAGTAGCCGAATACGGTATTGCTGCACACTGGAGATACAAGGAAAAAGGATCTCAGAAAGCTAACAATCCGACAGATATGCAATTTTCCTGGATGAGAAAACTTGTTGAATATGATAAAGATATGACATCGGCAGAAGATTATGTAAATTCCGTGAAAATTGATTTATTTTCCGATCAGGTATTTGCCTTCACTCCAAACGGAGATGTTTTTGACCTGCCGATAAATGCAACTCCGGTAGATTTCGCTTACAGAATCCATTCGGAAGTAGGCAACAAAACAGTCGGTGCTCTGATAAATGGCAGAATTGCCCAATTAGATACGAAATTACACAATGGTGACATTGTAGAAATACTAACCTCAAAAACTCCTGCCCCGCGCCTTGACTGGTTAAATTTTGTTGTAACCAAACAGGCTTCATCAAAAATTAAACAATGGTTTAAGAAAAATAACCGTGAAGAGCATATTGAAGTAGGGAAATCAAACCTTGAACACGAGCTTACAAAATCTGTTTTTGATGAATATATGAAATCCGGCGAATTTGATAAAGTTGCAAAACAAATGAATTATTTGTCCGCAGAAGATTTATTTGCTGCACTCGGTTACGGCGAAACAACTTTAAACAAAATTATTAATAAACTCAAAAAGCCTGAGCCTCAAAAACAACCGGAACAAGCTTATCATGGAGGCTTGCATAAGAAAAAATCAGAAAAAGATATTATAGGACTTGAAGGTTTATTATATTCTATTGCGAAATGCTGCTCGCCAATTCCAGGTGAACCTATAGTCGGAGTTGTAACCCGCGCCAAAGGAGTTACTGTGCACAGAATGGACTGTCCTATGCTTGAACATATTGAACCCGAAAGATTAATGTCAATAAAGTGGGCAGGTGATAATACAAGCAAAACCTATAATACAACAATCCGCGTTGAAACAGCAGAAAAACAAGGGCTTTTAAAAGATATTATTGCAGCTGTTTCTGATAACGGAACAAATATTAATTATGCGAATGTAAAATCAAAAAGCGGTAAAATCGGAATTGTTGAACTGGGAATTGAACTTGACAACATTGAAACTCTGAAAAAGGTTATTTTAAGTATACAGGCAATACCTGATGTCTATAGCGTAAAACGTACTCAGACATCATATTCTACCCCGAATATGCCGAGAAGAAATAACGGTAAGCCGCGGCATAACAAAAATCCGAAGAAAAAAGGAACCTAGCCCTAAACTTATATAAAAAAGGATTTTCTTTGCAAAATTTAATTAATTTGCCGATATTTGCATAATCTGTTACCATTATCTTAGTATGATTAAGATTTTATTTATATCCAACAGAAAAAATGTTATAGAAAAGTACAACAGCTTTTTTAATAAAAAAAATACCTATGAATTTTTTACACTAAGTGATGATTCTATGATACTAGATGTTATTAGCGGAGATACACCTGATATCATCATAGTAGACTCTCTTATTCCTGATATAAAAAAATTAAATAAAAAAATTAAATCAGCTTGTGAAAATTCCATAATAATATTTTTAGTTTCTTCAAATTCTGCGGACAAAGACATAATTAAATACGCAAATGCACTTATAACTGATGACATGTCTGAAGATTTAATTATTTCTACAATTAATATAACACTCAGAATGAAAAATTCTCTTGACATGCTATCTAATTCCAATAAAGATCTTGCCGACAGTTTATACAGACTAAATGCACTGTACAGTACAAGTTCACAGTTTGCAGGGACTCTCGATAAAGCAAAACTTATTCAATATATGATTGAAGGTATGGATAAAGCTTTAAGTTTTTCTTTAACCTGTACGCTATCTTTTTGTACGGAAGAAAAACCAGTTTTAATCTTAAACTCACTTTATGAACTATCTGATGAGCTTGTTACTGCTATAAAATTGAGAACTGTATTAAATTATAACTCTCTTTTTAAAGATAAAAAAGCTCCTTTAAATATTGATGCAGAAAACTTAAAAGTAATTAAACAAATAAAATATCCTGCGAGCAGATTTACATTTACACTGTTTCAATATGATAATATGTTTGCCCCGATAAGTCTTGGTGACAACTTTTTCGGCTGTGTGGAAATATTTAAAGAAACAGCATTTTCTCCTGATGATGCAACATGTTTTCAAACAATAGCCCAGCAGGTAGCACTTCCTCTAAAAAGCGCAACCCTTTATCAGGAAATAATAGAAGCTAATGCAAAACTTGCAAAACTTGAGAGATTAAAATCAGAATTTATCTCGATTGTTTCCCACGAACTAAGAACTCCGCTTACTTCAATAAAAAATTCTCTTGATATTTTAATGAGCGGACGATGCGGAGAAATAACAGAGTCAGGAGACAAATTTCTTTCTATGGCAATGCGTAACGTTCAAAGATTATCTGGCATAATAAATGACTTATTAGATTTATCAAAAATTGAAGCCGGCAAAATGGATTTCAATTTTGCGCCAACAAATATAAATACCGTTATAGATTATGTAAAATCTGCTCTATCAGAAGTTGCGAAATCCAAGGGATTAACAATTATCACAGAAGAGGCAGAAAATATACCGGATATAAAAGCAGACTCTCAAAGACTTGAACAGGTTCTAACAAACCTTGTTTCAAACGCTATTAAATTTACACCTGAAAATAAAACTATCACAATCTCGTCAAAACTGGTTAATTCAAAAGATATTCATATAAACGACTATTTTAAAGATTCAGTAAAACTCGTTGACGGCGATTATGTGCTTGTATGTGTGAAAGATGAAGGAATTGGGATTGCAGAAAAGGATTTGGTTCACGCATTTGACAAGTTTGCCCAGATCGAAAATTCTCTATCAAGAAAAGCCGGTGGAACAGGTCTGGGGCTACCAATTGCCAAACAATTATTAGAAGCTCACCATGGCGCCATATGGTGCGATAGTGAGCTTAATAAAGGTTCTGAGTTCTACTTTGCAATTCCAACTGCTAAAATTGAACAGTTAGTATAAATTTGTATTGTTATTTACAAAATCAACTATATCTAACGTTTTCCCTTCTTTTGCAAACATTTTTGCAACATTCGGAAGTACGTTTATGTTTTCTTCAACCTGTTTTACAGGAGTGTTGCTTTTGACAAAATCATCCAGATATAAGATATTTTCTCCAGGAATTTCATCTGCAGCTTTTGCAAGTTTTGGTATCATTGCAATTTTTTCGGGATTTGACTTCGGATTTATCAAAAGTTTAATAAAGTTCATGAAATTTTTTTCTTTTACAAAATCCATAAGATATCCGCCCTTTAGTGTCTGCTGTGCAATATCTTTTACGAGAGGTTTTGTTGCTGCTAAATGTTTTGAAGCTTCAGGAGCTTCCATTATTTTTGCAAAATCCGCAAGAAAATATTTTGAAGCGGTAGCATCTGTTTGATTAATAACTTCCTGAGTAAATTCCAAAGCGTTAGGATTATTTTTTGAAGTTTTCGGCAGCTGCTCCATTAAATATCCAAATAATGTTTTTCCATCTTTAAAACGAAGTTTTTGAATATTTATAGATTGAGGCATCATCTCTACATTGTTTGCCAATTCACATATATCTGAAACCAGACCTAAATGTTTTGGGTTCATTGATTTTAATTCATTTTTAAACTGCGCAACTTCAGGGTTACGTTTTGCAAAATATTCAATATTTTCTAATAATTGCTCGGTTGTTCTTGTATCTGCCGGCTTTGTATATGCGCCCATTCTCTCAAAACCTTGATTAAATCTTAATGTCGGCTTCAGCTTTGATGTAATAGCATTAAATAATGACATATATATATTCCTTTCAATTGTCCTACACGCAATAAACATAAATCATCTAAAACATTATTATTGCTAAATATATTAAATAACTTTTACATAATTTAACAATATAGAAGAAGATTTTTGATATGTTATAATATTTTTAGATAAACTTAGGGGAACTGTATGAAAAAGATTTTAATTGTTGATGATGAACAGGATATAGTAGAAAGTTTAAAGTTTGTTCTTGAAGCCGCAGATTTTAGCTGTTATTGCGCATATAACGGAGAGGATGGGTTAAGGCTCGCCAAAGAAATAATGCCTGATTTAATTATACTTGATGTTATGATGCCGAAAATTAACGGGTACAAAATCAGCCGCTTGTTAAAATATGATGCAAAATATAAAAATATTCCTATTTTAATGGTTACTGCACGCTCGCAGGAAGAAGATAAACTTATAGGAGAAGAAACAGGCGCGGATGAATATATTACAAAACCGTTTGAACTTGATGATGTAGTTAAAAAGGTAGAACAGTATTTAAAATAATTATGGAAACATCAGTTACAAATAAAACTTTAGAGAAATTAAAATATGATATGGTCAGAGTAGGACTCGTGCCTTATGAAACAATCGAACAGGCAGAAGAAATAGCAAATGCCCAGAATATTAATATAGGTCAGGCTCTGATAAATTCTGGTGTGATTACGGAAGATGCTATTTTGAAATTTTTGGAAGCCAAATTACATATTCCTTATGTTAATCTTGATGATTATACACTTGATCCCAAGTGCCTTAAATATATAGGAATTTCGGATGCCAAAAGATATCGCATAATCCCGCTTTTCAAAATTGAAGAGACGTTAACTGTTGCGATGGCAGATCCTCTTGATTTGTTTGCAATAGATAAAATCATTGAAACAGCGGAATGCTCGATTGAACCGGTAATTTCATCAGAAAACAGTATTAGAAAAAAAATTGAAGAATACTATAAGCCGGACTCATCTGTAGGAGAAATTTCCATAGATGAAGGAACTGATTTTGACTGGCGTGATGAACTTCACAGTGAAGATTTATCTGATACTCACATTCAAAAAATAATTACTGCAATATTAAAGCAGGCAATTCTTGAAGAAGTTCATGAAATTACTTTTCAGCATGAGGATAACGGTTTAGGTGTTAATTTTAAAAAGAACGGAGAAATTCAGAATAAAGGCAATATTCCGTCAGGGTTAACATCTTCATTTATTGCAAAACTAAAAACGCTGTCACAGCTTGATGTATCAGTTTCAGAAGTACCGCAGCTCGGTAAATTAAATTTTAAAGTTGATGATATGAATGTAATTGCAAGCATATCAACTTTCCCGACGATTATGGGAGAAAGAATTTTCTTAAAAATTTATAAACCGCCCAAACCTTTAAATAAAATTATTAAATCTGAAAACAGCTTAAATGTAATAAAATCAGCTCTTAATAATCCGGGAATTATTATTGTATGCGGATCTCCTCTAAGCGGGAAAACACATATAATATATTCTCTTTTACTTGAAGCTGCATCATCAAATAAAAATATAATGACACTGGAAAGTATTGCCAAATACAATTTAAAAAATGTCCACCAGTGTGAATTAAATGAAAATGTAGGCTTTAATATGGACAAAGCGGAAAGGTTTATTGAATTTCAATCTCCTGATATTATCTATCTTGAAGGGATAAAATCAAAAGAATCTTTTGACTATTTTGCCAGTCTTGTTTTTGAGAATAAAACAATTATTATGGAATTTCTTGCAAATAATATGGAAGATTTACGCTACAAATTATCTTTTTCTGACTTTGAGACCTTAAAATCACTTATTAGCTGTATGATATTTATACATTCCAAAGACAGCATTGAAGTGTTCTGTAAAGAAACAGTTCAGAAATATCTTGTATAGCTATTCCATCAGATATTTAGCAGAACAGCAAGCTCCTGCGATAACTTCTCCGGTCTGACCTGGAGCTGAGCCAATATATGTAGCATTTTGTGCACCTTTGTCAGGGGAGCACTCGCAGACGTCTCCATTTGATGCTGTATCGTAAGTTCCTTCTGCACCCATTGGCTGCAAATAATGCTTTCCTGTCTTAATATTCGAAGTTACATGAATGACAAACACATCACGGCCAAACTCATTTGGTCCTTTTTGAAAATTATTTACATCTACTACTATCCAAGGACCGCCATGACTTCCACCTAAATATATTACTGCTCCATCATTTAGTAGAAGGGCAAGTCTGCTAAAGTTATATGCACTGATTCCATAAGGAGAATAACTGACGGGATTCGATTCTATTCGCACTCCTAATGCCTTATAACGGGAATAAATATTCGCTACACCGCTCCACCTGTATTTAGCATTTTTTTCATACCAACTACTATTATAGTAATCACATATCTTTTCAGATGGAACATCTGGAGTTTTTATGCCGCAACAATCTATTATCTTTAACTTTGATTGGAATGATGAAATAAATTCATTTGTATAACTCTGCCCGTTACAATCGCCGTACTTAGTGTCGTTACAAATGGTTATCCCGTCTGCAGCTACTTCATTAAAAACATTGTTGATTACCGAATATTCTTTTTTCCACTTCGCTATATTTTGTTTGTTCTGGATATTTTGGATGACAATTGATAACGTTAAGACTGCTACTACACCGATTACACCAAGAGTAATTAGAACTTCTGCGAAAGTAAAAGCGGCTCGTGTTTTAAGTAAAGAGTGAAAGTGGGAAGCGTCTATTTCTTCCTTATCCTCTGTGTGGGAGAAGGTGGTACGAAGTACCGGATCAGGGGTGCACCCGACACATTTAACTACTTCTCCTATGGGAGAGGGTTGGGGTGGGTATTGATTTATACCTATCCTCTTGTCCTTCCATAATAAGGGAAGGAAGATGTTGCGTATTACCATCTCACTTAATCCCTCTCCCAAGAGAGGGAAATATTTTTTTACGTTAAGGACTTTGCATCTTATAACGAGATACTGAAACAAGTTCAGGATGACGTTTCTTAAACTGACTTTGCCTCTCTGCCTCTTTGCGTCTGTGCCTCCGGCGGAGCCTACAGTGCCCCCCCCCCGAGTACTATATTTATAGTAGTTTCTATATTATTAACTGTTTTTTTTAATAAATCTTTTAATTTTTTCATACTCTCACTCCTTTATTATTAAATTTATTAATTAATATAACATTATATTATATTATATAAAATACAAGATTAACTAAAAAATCTGCAACAAGCATATAAACGGTAGACAAAATTGCAGCCTGAGTTGTAGATGTTCCAACCTCTTTTGCACCGCCTTTTGTACTATAACCTTGAGTTGCACAAACCAACGCTATTAATCCGCCAAATATCGCAGCTTTTAAAAGGCTTATATAAATATCTTTTGTAGAAATCCATAACCATGCAGAAGTCATATATCTTGCCGGATGCAAGTCAATTGCCGCATTTGATACAAGCATACCTCCAGCTATACCTATAAATTCTGCAATTAATACAACCATAGGAACAGTGACTATTCCTGCGATTATTCGCGGAGTAAAATAGTAGCCTACCGGATCAACCTTTAAGGTTTTCATAGCATCAACCTGAGAAGTTACCTGCATATTAGCAATTTCGGCAGAGATGGCAGTGCCCGCTCTAGCCCCGATTGCAAGCGCAACAAACCCGGGAGCAATTTCTCTAATCATCACAACAGCAATAGTTCCGCCGATATATGCCTCAGCTCCGCTCATCAAAAATTGCTTTGACACCTGAATAGTAATTACGGCAGCTGCAATAAACGCAATAATTAAAGATATCGGAAGAGAGTCGTAGCTTATTGCGGCAGCTTGAGAGATCACAGCCAATAATCTAACCTGAAACAAGTATTTTATACTCCGTATTAAATTTTGTACGCATAAACCAAAAAATTCTATCAACAGAACTAACCTCAATCGAATTTGTCAATTGAAAAACTGCCCTCTCCTCAAAAAGGTGAGGGCAGCAAATATTAATAAACCGGCATACACCATTTTTTGTATTTTGGTACCTTGCCTTTAACAACATCAAAGTAGAGTTTTTGAAGATCTTTAGTTATAGATCCAACCTTACCATCTCCAAGTTTTCTGTTGTCTATTTCAACAATCGGACTAACCTGCGCACCTGTTCCACAATAAAATGCTTCATCAGATATATAAAGTTCTGTTCTGTCGATTGCACGTTCTTCAGTTTCAATGCCGAGTACATCTCTTGCAAGTTCCATAATAGTATTTCTTGTTACACCGACTAAAATATTATCGGTTTTCATAGTAGTTACAAGTTTACCGTTTTGAACAAGAAACATATTCATTGCTGAACCTTCCGTCACCTGACCGGCTTCATCAAGGACAACAGCGTCATCAAATCCCATATTATGAGCATCTGTTTTAATCAAAGCAGCATTAGCATAAGAGCCTGCGACTTTTGCACGCGGGGGGATAGCATTATCACTGTTTCTTCTCCAGCTTGAAACACAAACCCTTAACCCCTTTGATGTATCAATGTAATCACCCATTTTATTAGTAATCAATGCGTAAGAATCTTTATTATCATACAAGCCCGGTCCTACTTTTTGAGCTGATTTGTACAAAGTCGGACGCATATAGCAATCTTCTTTGTAATTGTTTTTAGCCAAAAGTTTTTTAGTAATTTCACAATGCTCTTCAACAGTATAGGGACTTTCCATGCACATTATTTTTGCACTTCTTAAAAGTCTTTCATAATGTTCTGGAACTCTGAAAGCGTAAAGCTGTTTTTCTTCTTCATTCCAGTATGCTCTAATACCTTCAAATACAGCTGTTCCATAAAGAAAAGCATGTGTGCGGATAGGAATCATAGCTTTTGAAGCTTCAACATATTCTCCATCCATAAAATAAAACTCTGTCATAATTCCTCCTTAGTTTTATACAAACTAATATACCACGAAAGAAAATAAACAGAATTAAATTTTATAAAAATTTACTTATTTACAGCAAAACGTTTTTTGTTTGTTAAAGATGTATCATCCAAATTTGCCGTTTCAATAAATTTTTTCGCGTCGTTCACAGGGATTGCAAAACCTATTCCTATATTAGAAATATTATTATCTGGATTGTAGATAGATTGAGAAATACCGATAACTTCTCCCTGTGAATTTAAAAGCGGTCCGCCTGAGCATCCGGGATTTATTGCTGCATCTGTTTGAATCCTGCCTTTTGAATAATCTATTCTTGATACGATTCCTGAAGTCAGAGTCCCTGCAAACCCGAAAGGATTACCGATTGCAAGCACTTTTTGCCCTACTTTAACATCTGAAGAATCCCCGAATGAAATTGTTTTCAAACGCCCTTTCGGTGATATTTTTAAAAGTGCCAGATCTTTATTTTTTCCCATTTTTGCAAGTACAGAAGCTTTATAAATTTTACCGTCAGATGTAGTTACATCAATTTCTTTTGCTCCTTCTATTACATGCGAACCTGTCAAAATTATTCCGTCAGATCTTATAACGCAGCCCGTTCCGGCAGAAAAGCCGTCATCCAAATTTGCATCAATTGCAACTATAGCAGGATTAATCTTTTCATAAACATTTATATTAACCAGTTCATCAGGTGCAAAATTTTGCGCACAAGCAGGTATGAATGTTAAGCAGCAAAAGTAAATATATAATATTATTTTTTTTAACATATTACTCCCCTTTTTATTACTATTATCATTTATTTCTGATTTTATTCATCACACTTAAAAAATTTTTTAAGGTTAGTTATTGTAATTATTACAATTTTAATGTATAATTCAGAAAAAAATTTAATTCTAATAAGAAAGGACTTTAGACTATGAGAATTGATTTATTCAAACAACACTTAATTGAAAAAAGAGCAGTTAAAATTATTGCAGGTATTGATAATTTTGACATCGAAAACATTAAAAAAGTTGTTACAGCTGCCCAAACAGCAAATGCTTCTGCAGTAGACATCTGTGCAAAACCTGAAATTATTTCAGAAATCAGAGAAATGACAGATATGCCGATATTTGTATCATCCATTGTTCCTTCTGAACTTGTAAAAGCTGTTGAACTCGGAGCCGATGCTATTGAACTCGGTAATTTTGATGTTCTTTATAAAAAAGGAATTTCATTCTCAGCAGAACAGGTTTTGTCACTTGTTAAAGAAACATTAACTTTATTAGGTGATACAAAGACATTTTTCTGTGTAACAATTCCCGGAGAATTAGCTATAGCAGACCAAATCGAATTAGCAAGAAAATTGGAAACAATGGGTATTGATTTAATTCAAACAGAAGGTCACTTCTCATCTTCTCATATTTCAGAAGGTGCAAGAGGTTTGATGGAAAGAGCCGAATTGACTATTTCTAATACAATTGAACTTTCAAGAAACATTGATCTTCCGATTATGACAGCAACTGCAATCAATCCTACAACAGCACCGTTTGCATTTGCAGCAGGCGCTTCTGCAATCGGCTGCGGTTCATGCATCAACAAACTTGATTCTGAACTTTCTATGACTGCTACAGCAGCTAACCTTGTTGAAATAGCTTCAAGAAATGCTTTAAAAGTTGTTGAATTAGTATAGATTAATAATTAAACAAAAAAGCTCCCTTAATAGGGAGCTTTTTTAATAGCTTATTTTTCGCGGATAATCTTTAGGAATTTTCCAGCCGTTATTCTGAATTATAGCAGTACAATATGCCCCGCTATCAGTGTCTGCACAACCTTGATATAATTCCTCCTCAGTCCCTCGCCAGTTATAACGCCATGGTTCAAAACCTTTATTAATATGATATTTCCATAAATATTTATAATCATCAGCCACAACCGGCACAAATTCAAACGCAAAGCCGCAAACACCTCTTATATGCCACAGGTCTGACCGCTCAAGACATTTTAAAGGATTTTGCGGAAAAAACACCCAATCTCTTATATTATTAGGGTTTATCTGAGCTAAAGCCGAACCATCGGAAAAGTAAACGATAAAAGTATTTCCTGATAATGTATCATACCTCACAACATTCATAAATTTCCCAATATATTTATCAAACCAAGGCTGAGCTGCCGAAGCATCAGCTATAGGAGTTCCAAAAGAATCCATTCCGGTATTCGGAATATCTGTATACCAGTATTCTCTAGGACCATATTGAGCCTCAGACATTAATATTGCCTGATTAATTGCGGAATAAAACTTTTTAAGGCGAGTTTCAACAACAGTATTTTTATGTTTTTGAATTAAAACAGGCATTGTCATAGCAGCAACCACACCGATTATGCCAAGTGTGATAAGAACTTCTGCTAAAGTAAAAGCTGCTTTTTTTACCCGTTCATTAAATTCCTGTTCCAGGGTAGGGAAATATTTTTTTATGTTAAGGACTTTGCATCTTATAGCGAGATGCTGAAACAAGTTAAGCATGACGTTTCTTAAACTGGCTTCGCTTCTCTGCCTCTTTGCATCTTCGCATCTAATTATGAGATCCCGAAACAAGTTCGGGATTACACTAATCGCTTGACTTCTTGACCTCCGGACTTCCTGACATCTATTTAGCCCTGAATTGCCCCCCCCCCGAGACTTTCAGACATTGTGACTTCTATACAAGATTGTACTTGCAACTCTTCTAATCTTAATCTTTCCATAAATCAAACTCCTTTCTTATTATATTTTTTATTATAACAAATCTTTATTAAATTTTCAATATAAAAAAAGCTCCCTATTAAGGGAGCCTCCTTGTCTTTCATAATAAAATTTATACCATTCCTTCTTTTACAGCTTTTACAGCAGCTTGAACACGGTCATTAACACACATTTTTTGCAAAATTGAACAAACATGAGCTTTTGCTGTATGAACACTTACTATAAGTTCTTTTGCTATTTCTGTATTACTTTTCCCTGATACAAGATGTTTGAGCACTTCATACTCCCTTTCGGTTAAGGGTACACGCCCGTCCATTCCGGATTTATTTGGTAGAAATCCAACATTGTCAATCTTTGGCAGAGAATTTAATGTCATTTGAGCAACCATAGGATCTATCCAGCAAACACCTATTGAAACATCTCTTACGACATCTGCAAGTTTTTGCGGATCAATATCTTTAAGACAATAAGCACTCGCGCCGGAAGTTAAAGCTGCTATAACTTCTTCACATCTGTCATGAGATGTTAAAGCGATTATTTTTGAATCAAAATTCATCTCTTTACACTTAACCATTGCTTCAATGCCATTCATGCCAGGCAGTCCTAAATCCATTAGAATAACATCAGGTTTATGCCTTTCAATAAGTTTTAATCCCTCAACAGCATCTTCAGCTTCGGCAACAACGTTTATATCATCATTTGCGTTTAAGGCGCATCTGAGACCTACACGAGTCAACTTAAAGTCTTCAATAATAATCACACTAATAACTTTTGCTTTTGTTTCTACTGCATTTTCTGCCATGTTCTTTACCCTTCTTTCTAGCCATAAATTGCTTTTATTGGTAACATCAAGTTAATTAAATTATATCAATAAGGATTAATCCATTACCCGATTGGACAATTTATTGTAAAAATTACAATTTATTTTAAAATTCTGATTTTGAGTATTATTTTTTTAGCATGTTATAATATTGTTATTAATTAGAACAATAAGGAAGTATGAGTATGCTTGATTTACTTTTTAAAAAGAAACCACAAGAAAAAAAAGACCAAAAACTAAACGAAGTTTATAACTCTTTAAAAGCTAAATATTCTTTTGATAATATTTCACAGAAAAGAAAAGATGAACTTAAAGCTTTGATAAAGAAATACGGCTATCTTCCTTATCCTTACATAAAAGCATTAGAAGAACTTTCCACTGAAGAAATACTTTTCGGGCTTGAAATAAAATGGTCAGATAACGGTATTTTTAAAGCAGGTAAATTTAATTTTGAAAATAATCAGATTAGTGTTCTTGAAAGAAACCATATAAAAAATTCTTCCTGGATACAAAAAGAAGGGCATGACATCAAACTGATTAATCTTGCCGGTCTTGGTGACGGGAATAAAACAAAAGATACCGGAAAATTTATTGACTGGCTTCGTCAACTTCTGATACTGCCCACCGGAAATTTAAAAAATAATATATTTAATACTACAATATATCTTATACCGTTTCACCCCAGAGAATTTGGCTGCGCTTATCTGCCAAAAAGTTCCGAAATAAGTGAAAATTTGTTTGATGAAAATATCGAAAAAATAACAGGATTAAATGCCAAAGAACAGGTTCAGACATTTATTATGATGGCACAACTGGCAGGGCATCCCGTAATATATGATATACTGCCGCAAACAGGCAGATTTTCAAAAGCTGTTCTTGCAAATCCCGAAATCGCCAGATGGTTTGATATCAATATTTTAAATAAAGAATTAAACGACAATATCGACAGAATTGCAAAAAACATGCCGCAATCTTTTGAAGAAGAAGATATTGAACTTGTAAAAAATATTTATAAAGATTCTCAAAGCGGTTCTTCCGGAGATTTAAGCTCACATTTTAAAAATATATATGATACATTTGACAGTCTTATGACAGAGGCAAAAAAAGAACTGTCAAATGTTATGATGAAAAAAGAAAATCAAGAAAAAATACACAAACGAGCAAGAGATATAATAGCAAAAGTTCACGGGTTTAAAAACAATAGAAAACTCTCAGAAAATGATATAACCCGACAAATAGATGCAATACAGGAACTTATTAAAGAAGGATTGTGGCCTGCGCCAGGAGGAGCATGGTGTTCAGCCGGAGTACCGGTTTATGATAAGATGAGCGAATGCGGAGGCTATCCTACATTCAAACATTATGATTATAAAGGGGAAGATGTTACAAATTTTGCGAATCTCGATTGTCAGACACCATACTATTTCTGCTACCTTGAAAACGGAAGTTTTAATACTCCTGTAATTAATTATTTTATTGATTACATGGTTAATCTGCAACGAGAATACAACTTTGACGGTTTTAGAGTCGATCATATTGATCATATAGTAGACAAAGTATCGGAAACAAACGGCAGACCGATAAGTTACAGAGCCCCAAGAGCAGTACTCAATAAACTCAACAAAACTTTAAAGAATAAGATCCCGTATTTCGGAACACTTGCAGAGTATATGCTATGGGATGATTACCTGAAAGAATATCATAAAGGTATGAGCTTTGATCTATTATGGGGGAATGACATTGTTTCTCAATGCGAAAAAACTCCTGAAAAAATTACTGAAGATAACCAGCATCTTGCAAATTATAATACTAATTTCAAAAAGGTAGAGAAGTTATCAATACTAAAAACATACAACAATCAGGACGGCGAATTCAGATGTATTGATCAATATCCGGGGCAGCTCAGCAAAAACGGAGCACTTTATAAATGGTTTAAATATAAATTTTTACCCGGAGGCAAATTTGCACAAAGACCTATGCTGTATGTTGACGGAGATGAAAGTTTCACACAAAGAGGGATTGAAAGCGTTATCGGAGAAGAAATTTCAATGCCGCGAGAAAAACATTTTGATTTTTATAAAAAATTTAACGCAATTGATATGTTTGTAAAAAATAATCCTATAATTACAGAAGGAGAAGCCCAGATAATTATACAGGATGATGACGGTTTTTGTGCCTGGATTATATCAAAAATTCCTGAAAAAACAGCATTTCTTGTTGTTTCAAACTATAAATATACTACCGAACGTGTAACTATGTTTGATGAAAATAATAAAAGTTATTCGGAAATAATGCACAGCAAGCCGGTATTTGATAAAACGATCAATCTTCCTTCAGACTATGTAATTCAAAAAGAATTTTATATTGATGGAGACGAATTTATATCTGACACATTTGATTCTTCACTATCTTCGCTGCATTTTGACAAACTTGATCCAAGTGAATTTAGAGTGTACGAATTAAAACGGGCTTGACAAAATCAAAAAAATCGTAAATAATAAATACAGTCAAGGAATGAGAGGAGTTTGAAAATGAATAGAGAAAATGCTTTCAGGATTACCTCCCCCCCCCGAAAACACTGATTATACAAGTGTTTTAAGCAAATCTAAATATCACTCAAATAGGAATAATAAATTTATTAACCCTTATAATAAAAGCAAATCCGCATTTACATTAGCTGAAGTTTTAATCACTCTCGGTATTATCGGCGTTGTTGCATCTTTGACTATGCCAGCTCTTATTCATAAATATCAAAAAAAAGCGCTTGAAGCTCAATACAAAAAATCCGTTTCTATTGTCTCACAAGTTATAATGAAAGCCAAAGCGGATTTTGGAATTGATAAATTTGGTGAATACTGCACATACTACCCGCACGATCCTAGTTCTGGAATGCCCTATGATCATGCAGAAGAATGTTATCAAATTTTATTTAAAAGTTTATTTAATATTGATGGCCAAAAAACTCCCTATACCAAAAACGGACGGCTTGTACGCAGGGTTAATGATAATATCAAAACTTATAATAATAAACAAACATCCACACCAAATTCTCTTGGAGGTATAGGTTATACTATATTTGAAACATACGTAATGCCAGATGGAAGCTACATTAATTTTGATATTGTTGAATACTCACTTTATATAGGTATAGACACAAATGGTGCTAAAAAACCCAATAAGTTAGGACATGATATCTTTATTTTTAAAGTAGATAAAAATAAAGATATTCTGGCTGCTGGAACTAACAAACCTCAAAATCTCTCAGACGAAGAAATTGAACAGGGAGATTATGAATCTGAACTCCTAGAAGCACGCGCCGGAAATCCGTGTAACTTAACCTCTAACCAAAAAGGAAACGGCATTGGATGTGCATACTATAGTATAAGAAATCAATGTCCTTATGATTCAACTAAAACTTATTTTGAATGTCTGCCGTAAGTAATTAAACATGTTCTTGCAACAGCAACCATAGTCCAGAATATAAATTGAATTTGCGGTCTGAAAAATACAGTGTCAACCATACCGTGAACACAAACTGCGCATATTGAAATTATTGCACTTGCAACTATAATCACAGATTTTACATCATCGGATTTTAAAATAAATTTAACCGAGTTTTTTATCAACGTAATCAAAAATCCGACAAAAGCAATCAGAGCAAAAATCCCGCTTTCAACTGCCGTTTCTAAGAATATATTATATGCGCTTAATGCATCAAAACCTGTTTTCATATAAAGACCATATATTTCACGGAAATTTTTATTTCCGACACCTATACCAAGAAGCCAGTTATCTTTAAACATTTGCCATGAAGATTGATAAACATTAAATCTGAAAGAATTTGAGGAATCGTGCCTCATTGCAAAAATTGATAAAACCCTTGCTCTTAATGATGAAACAAAAATCAATACAAAAGTTGCAAAAGCAATCACACCTCCTGCAACAGATAAATATATTTGTTTATAATTTTTCCACAGATATTTTGAAGAAACTGCAAACATACCGAGTATAATAAACATCATTCCCATATAAGAACCGCGGCATCCTGTTAAAAATAATGTCATAGTAGAAAACAAAGCCAGTACTAACCATATAAACGCAGTTCTAAAACTTTTTCCTGCAGCAGAATATGCAGCAAGTCCGTATAAAGCTGGAATACTTGCAACAAAATAACCGCCTAAAAGATTAGGATTATATGGTTTTAAAGTTCCGTAAACTCTAGTCATTATATCTTCAGGATTTAAAGACGAAACATCCTGCCAGGTAGAAATTTCCTCAACATGCGAAAAATTCTGCATAAAGCCCGCTAAAGCTTCAAAACCGGCGCAAATACCTATTACACCTAATATATATGGAATTTTTGATTTATTATTTTTTAAATATTGCGCAAGCGACAAATAAAATCCCAGATAGGTAACAGTCTTAAAAAATCCTTTTAAACTGAGTGCAAATAATGTAGAACCGGCAAGGCTTATTATTACAATCATAAAGTAAGCCAGCAGCCATAATTCAAAAGTCTTACAATCCAGATTTTCATCAGGCTTTGTTAATATTTTTATAAAGGTTAAAAATATAGTTATAAGAGCTATAAATCCTATAAAGTCTGATGACATTACGGTGGATGATAAAAATACCGCAATTACTGATAAAAATATGAACTTATCAATATTTTGTAAAAAAAGACTGTTCTTATATAAATATTCTGTTTTGCTTTGAGTGAATCGTAATATATTATTAAACATCATTGTTTGTATTTATAGAATTATGAAAAGTATCATCGTCAGTTTGGGGCATAACTTTTAAATCAGATACAGTACCGTTAAATTTATAATTTTGCCCTTCAAGAGTTATAGGCAATCCCATTTTTATTTTATTCCCTCCGACAACGGCTCCGTCTTTGGTAATCTTTGCAGTATCGGTAAGCGTTACCAAAATATCATACATATATGATTGTGAAACATCTTCTACAACCATAACTTTTTTACTGTTTAATATCGGGAGAACCGTTTTCTTTCTTTCAGCTTTTACATCTAATATATCCAGATTTGAATAAGGAACATTTCTTATACTGATGAAAGTCTTTTCATTTGATTTTAAAGGGATTTCTCCTCCTGTAAGCGTTACCCCTCTGATATATACCTGAAAAGAAATTTTAGACGTAGCTTCTATTTGTTTTGAGGCCGTTTGTCGCACGTTTTTATAAGTTAAGAAACCTACAGCAAGCGCAATAATAACACCTGTAATAATTATTATATCAACAGGTTTGATATTTTTTACGATATTTAAAAGTTTTTCCATGAATTTTCTCCATTATTATCTGATTAAGCTGTTATAGATTTTCAACAGCATTTAAAATTTCATCAACAGTTGTAGTAGCACATCCAAATTGTCTGACAACAATACTTGCTGCAATATTACCGATAATTGCGGCATAAGAAGGATCTGCACCAGCAGCAAGCGCAAGAGTATAAACAGCCGTAACAGTGTCCCCTGCACCTGTTACATCAAAAACTTCCGATTTATTGAATACAGGAATTTTTGTGTAATTTCCGTTTGGTCTTGTAACAAACATACCGTCAGCACCGCAGGTAATTAAAATTGATTTTGCATTTGTCTGTTCAAGAAGTTTGTCACCTGCACGTTTCAAATCCTCTTCATTTTCTATTACAAAACCGACCGATTTTTGCGTATCCGGTAAATTAGGAGTCATTGACGTAACATTTTTGTATATTTCAAGATCTTTTTGAGCATCAACAACTATAATTTTGTTATGTTGATTAGCGAGTCTTATTGTTTCCTGAATTATTCTTGGAGTCAAAGTCCCGATATGATAGTTAGAAAGTATTATTGCATCATATTCAGGAACAGCTCTTTCTATCTGTTTTAAAACTTCTTCTTCTATCTCATGACTCAAAAATTCATTTGTCTGGCGATCAATCCTTACAATTTGCTGCGTTATTGAAGTTGTAATTGAACCTGAAATTCGTGTTTTTGTAGTTGTTTTTCTTTTCGGATCAACAACAAGAAGTCCGCAGTTGACATTAGCTTTTTCAAAAGTTTGCCTGAGTTGTCCTGCCTGAAAATCATCTCCGCAAACACCAATTACGCTTACTTTTCCGTTATTTAAGGTTGAAACATTATGAGCAGCATTTGATGCAGCACCTAAAATAAGTTTTGTTTCCGAATGCAAAAGAATTAATACCGGAGCTTCTCTGGAAATTCTTTCGGCATTTCCGTAAATCATTTCATCAATTGCCAGGTCACCTATTACCAGAACTTTCGGCTCACTAAGTTTTTTGATATAAGAAACTAACTGCTCTTTATTAATGTACATAAAAAACTTCCTTTATCAATAAAAGTATGTTAACACAAACATATTTTTTATCAATTATATATGCCTCGCCGAAGGTTTTAAAATCATTTGAGCAAGTTTATCCGCACCATCAAAATCTCTTGCTTTCATAATATTAGCAGCAGTTTCTCTATCATAATCAACAAATCGGTGTTCAATTGAAAATCCTCCGTCCTGAAAATCTGCAACAACATAACATGCTTTTGGTTCTTCTGTCATAGGACGCCCGACGCTTCCAACATTTACAACCGTTTGTTTTTTATTTGTCTGGTAACCTGCTGGAACATGAGTATGCCCGCAAAATATTATATCTGCATCGACACCTTCAAGCATTTCTTCAATCTTGTTCAACGCCATACCTGGAAATATATCTTCATTGTTGCGTCTGGGAGACCCATGGACAAGTAGAATTTTTACACCCGCAATTTCAAGTTCTTTCTGCGCAGGAAGATTTTTCAAAAAATCTTTTCTTTCATCTTCAATATAAAATACATCATCAGCAAGTGCCGCTGCCATAACAGGGGCATTTTCTTTTACATTTTTCATAATTTCGGGTGAAAATTCCGCAATCATTTTATCAGTATTCCCCTGAATGACTATCCAATCAGATTGCTCTTTTATATAATCAATTACCATTCTGGGTTGAGGCCCGGCCATAGCAAGATCTCCGAGACAAAATACTTTTTCGCAGCCAAAATTTTTTAAATCTTCAATAACACTCTGTAAAGCTTGAAAATTTCCGTGAATATCTGATAGTACTGCAACCCTCATTTTTACTCTCCTTACATAAATATTTGTGATATTATTATATTATGATAAACAGAAGAAAATCAAAAGAAATTTCAATAGGAAATGTAAAAATAGGTAATAATACACCGATAAGCGTTCAATCAATGTGCAATACAGACACAAGAAATATCAAATCAACGCTTAAACAAATTAATGAAATGGCAGAATGCGGATGTGAACTTGTAAGACTTGCTGTTTTAAATAAAGATGCGGCCGATGCAATAAAAGATATTACAAAAAAATCTCCGGTACCTTTAATTGCCGATATACATTTTGACTACAGACTCGCAATTCAATGCATAAATAACGGTATTAATGCCCTTAGATTAAATCCTGGTAATATCGGCAAAAGAGAAAATGTTGAAAAAGTTGTTAAACTTGCCAAACAGCAAAATATTCCTATAAGAATAGGTGTAAATGCTGGCTCTCTGGAAAAAGATTTACAAGAAAAAGATATCCCGTTATCTGAAAAAATGGTACTCAGTGCACTCGGACATATAAAAATTCTTGAAGATCTTAATTTTGACTTGATTAAAGTATCATTAAAATCATCTGATGTTCTTACAACAATTGAAGCATACCGTTCAATCGCAGAAAAAATTCCGTACCCGTTACATCTTGGAGTAACTGAAGCAGGAACGCTAAAAAGCGGATTAATAAAATCTGCAGTAGGTCTTGGTACACTTCTTGCAGAAGGGATAGGAGATACAATAAGGGTGTCACTTACAGAAAATCCCATAGAAGAAGTTACGACAGGCTTTGAGATTTTAAAAAGTTTAGGCTTACGTCAAAAAGGAGTGAATTTTATTTCATGCCCCACATGCGGGAGAACACAAATTGATTTAATCAGCCTTGCCAAAAAAGTGGAAGATAAATTCAAAAATCTTGATAAACCTATAACTATTGCAACCATGGGCTGCGCCGTAAATGGCCCCGGAGAAGCTAAACACGCCGATTTCGGTATCGCAGGCGGCATAAATGAAGGTTATGTATTCAAAAAAGGAGAAATTGTTGCAAGAGTTCCGGAAGATCAACTTCTTGAAAAGTTGGAAGAAATTATAATAAAATCATCTAAATAGGTTATGGAGATATTTTTGTTAAGAAATTATAATATTTTTGTAACTGCTGTGATAAGTATTATAATATAGAAAGATTACTAACAGAGGTGGAAATGAAGAAGAAATTTGTAATTTTAGGACTTATAAGTTTATTTATGCTACCGGCCTATGCCGAATTAACAGTAAAGGATACTGTAAGTCCGGAATACCTGAAAAATCATGGATATTCCGATGCAATTATTAATGCTACACAAAAATCTATAGCCCAAAGCAACGGCGAAGCACTTACAGAACCTGTAGAAAAAGAATATTACAACCAGCCTTTTGTAAAATTCGTAAGGAAATTCTTTATGTATCTTGACCCGGCATACGATGATCACTCATTTATGAATGATCATAATATTCATACATCCCCGCACTATGAAGATTTGTAGAAATATAATAATTCCGCTTCTGCTTTTAAGTCTGATATTATTTTTTACAAATAGTGCACAAGCCGATGAAAACGGATATTCAAACTTTGATGATGCCGGTTATTCCGGCATAAGTTATAGTGCTTTATTGAAAGATGCAGACAATGATTTTTTAACATTTTTAAAAAGTCCTGATGCAATAAAAAAAGAACAGTACTTAAATAGTGCAATGAATAAGTATTATGTCTTAACCAAAATTGATAACTCAAAAATTCCGCCTTGTGTACAGCTGGGTAGAATACATGATGAAAAAAACAATTATGATCTTGCTGTAGAATATTTTCATAAAGCTTTAAATATTAATGCATCTCACCCGTATGCAAACTTTTATCTTGGAGAATTTTATTTCAAACGCAAAGAATATATAAAAGCTGTAAAATATTATAACAGAGCTTATATTAACGGTTTAAACAGACACTATGACCTTAATTATAAACTTGCTGTAATTCATGAAAAATTTGCAGATCTAGCGAATGCTAAAAAATATTACGAAATATCATATTCAATTAAACCCGAACAGTTTTTGAAAGAAAAAATACTGTTAATAAATGAGCTAAATTATGATAAATCGGAATATTATCATAATATCGTGGAGTAAGAGTATGATAAATATAAAAAAAATCTTTATAGTTTTAATGCTGTGTTTTTTAACATCAATTTCCTCTAATGCAGAGGAAATAACACCAACATTGGTGGCTAGAAAAAATATACAGCCAGAAACTATACAAAATAACGAAAATCTGGATAATTCATCAGATGAAATAATTATCCCTGAAGAAAATACACAACCGGTATTCCAACAATATAAACCGGCAAAAGATGAAGTTGTATTCAGTTACACAAAAAATTTGATTAACGCAATTGATCCGACTGCATATACCAACAGGGGCGGCAGCTACCTTCCAGGAGCAAGAGGCATTAACCAACTTGTTATATACACTCCTGACTACGGCCCCAGAACAAATACAAATGAATTTGGAGCAGAAGCAATCGTTGAAGGCAATACTGTAACAGAGCTTTCCGGAGCCGATTCTCTTATTCCTCCAAACGGAATTGTAATAAGCGGTCATGGCAGAGCAAAAAATTGGATAAATTCAAGCATTAAAGTCGGTACTAAAATATATATAGATAAAGCAACTAATCTTATTTATACATATACCACTTCCGAAAGCTATATTTTTGAATCTGAAAAGAAAATACATGAAGCCGAACAAATGCTTGAATACTATAGAAGCTTAAGCCCTGATTACAATTGGAAATTCCCAAACAGTTATATAGATGACGCCAAAAATTACTTAAAAAAAGCAAGAAAAAATCCTGATGATGTTCAAAAATACTCGAAACTTGCGATTGAAGCCTCAAACGATGCAATAAAAAGTGTTGTCCCATATAAAAACGGAGAACTTAAAGGTATATGGCTCAGACCTACAGAAACATCCGAACAACAAATTGAAGCAACTCTTAACAGACTTAAAAATACAGGAATTGACAACATATTTCTTGAAACATATTTTCACGGAAAAACTATATTCCCTAGCAAAACAATGGAAGCTTACGGATTTACAACTCAATATGAAAAATTCGCAGGCATAGATCCGCTAGAAATTTGGATAAGAGAAGCGCATAAACGAAATATAAAAGTTCATATATGGTTTGAAACATTTTATGTAGGTCCGCTGAATCCGAAAGATAACCCAAACAGCATACTCGGCATGAATCCGTCCTGGGGAAACAAAATCAGAAAGGATGCAGATTCTGTTAATCCTTCTAAATCCACATCTGAACATAACGGTTATTTTTTAGATCCGGCAAATCCTTATGTACAGGACTTTATTGTCAAATTAATTGACGAAATTATCACAAGATATAAACCTGACGGCATTAATCTTGACTATATAAGATATCCGAATTGTGTTTCCTTAAATGAAGATTCAAACTGGGGATACACTGATTATGCCAGAGAAGATTTTAGAATGATTTACGGAGTTGATCCAGTTAATATTTTAAAAACCGATCCACTTTGGTTGGAATGGAACAATTACAGACGCGAACAAATTACAAATATGGTAAAAACAGTCGGAGAACTCGGCAGACGTAAAAATACATATATCAGTGCAGTTATTTTCCCTGACAGAAAAGCCGCTCTTGAACATAAACAGCAGGATTGGAAAACATGGTCAACCAGAGGCTACATAAAAGGTTTCACACCGCTGTTTTTAACTTGTGACGCCAAAACTGCAAATAAAATGATGATGGATGTTATAAATGCAGCATCCGGAAACACTGATTTTTATGCAGGTCTGTTTGTTACATTTATGGGCGGAACAGATGAAGATTTAATAAGACTGATTCATGAAGCCCGTAAGGTCAATGCCAAAGGAGTTATTCTCTTTGATTACGCACACTTAAATAACAAATATATAAATACATTATCAAGGAGTGTTTTTGCATCACAATCTCCTTTCAAAAATAATTTCAGAATAGGTCAGCCACAGCCGCAGCTGCAAACACAAGAAAGAAAGGGCTGGTGGATTTTCGGGAAAGATTAAAAAGCTCCGTCTTATAAAACAGAGCTTTAATTAATCAGTTTTTAATGACTCATAAGATATCCTGAACTATATTCCCATTCCAGATGGATTATAATAAGGTGATAATATGTCATCTTTATTAAGCGGATCTAACGGATCATAAATATCCTGACCAAACATACCCTTCTGTTTATAATACGGAGACAAAATATCATCAGCGTTTCTTGGATCTAAAGCATCGTAAATATCCTGACCATATATACCCTTATCCGCTTCCGGGACATCTGTATATAATCCACCAGCAGTTTCTGTTTTTTTTGCGGTATTTTTAGCTGTCGAAGCTGCATTATCAACACTTCCGTGCAAAAATTTTTGCACTTTTTCACCTAAGTGTCCGTTTCTGCCAGCAATTGCCAAAGCTGCAATCCCTGCCAAAGCTGTTGCTCCTATCATCCACTTTGCTGCATTTGATTTTTGCTTGTCCTGTTCAGGTAAAATTCCACCATTATCTGGTGATTTAACAGAACTTTTTGTCGGACTATTTACATTCACAGGATTAATAGAACTACTGCTTGTAAAATTAATTCTTTCAACACTCATATTGTTTCCTTTCGACTTGACTACCTGTATTTATAAAAACACAAAGTCTCGAGAATTTGACAATACGCCCATCTATCCTATCCTATCCTATCCTATGAGCATTATAGCAAGGGTTTTAGCCATTTTAAAATTCATATTTACATTTTGTTACATTTTAATTTTTCAGTTTATTCTATAATTAAATTGATGGTTAGAGGAACTTTAAACGAAATTTTTCAAAATAAAAATGCAGTAATGTTTATTACTGCATTAATATTTATGACCGGAATACTTTCATATTTTAACGACAATGCAATTTTCTGGGGCGGAGTAATATCAGTGCTTGCAATTATTGCAGTTATCAAAAACTATTTTCCTCTTAAATATATATTTTTCTGGATAATCATATTTTATCTCGGTTTTTTCAATGCAAGTCTCAGAATAAAAAATACAGACGGACTTGTTTCTTTTGCGCCTCAAAATACAAAAATTACAGGTCAAATTATATCAATACCAAACGGAGATAAACATAAAACAAAATTTTTCTTTCAAACATACAAAATTAACAATACAGAAGTGAACGGAAAAACATTTGTAACTTTTTCCGGAGAAAATGCAAAAAATATAAAAATCGGGAATTATTACGAACTGACAGGCAGGCTTCGCACACCTTTCAAAGCCGGTAATCCGTCACAGTTTGATTACGGGAAATATCTCCGAAATTTTGACGCTTTCACTGTATTTTATGCAAATAATGCCAGATTAATTAATAAAAAATTGGAATCCAAATGGCTGTTTCAACAAAAGCTGAATAATTTAAGGAATAAAATCATCAATGTTCATTCAAATTATCTGAAATCCCCTAATCTTGAAATACTCGGCGGTATAGTATTCGGCGACGATGCAATTGCACCGCCTGATTATATAAAAGCATCATTTGTAAATTCAGGATTACTGCATATACTTGCGGCTTCAGGAATGAATGTTGCTTTTATATACGGATTTTGGGTATTTTTTATGCGCCGATTAAGGCTGCCGTTTAAATTTACTGTAATTTCAGGAATGGGAGTTGTCATTATCTATACACTTATGACAGGGCTTGGAGCATCTGTTATCAGAGCTGCTCTTATGCTTTTATTTATACTCATAGGCAAACTTATTGACAGAGATGCAAACAGCGTTGCCCTGCTGGCTTTTGTTGCTATGCTTATGTTGATTTATAACCCTGCATTTATAAATGACGTAGGATTTCAGCTTTCGTTCATTGTGACATTCGGTTTATTAACAACCGCAAATATTATTTTTGATAAATACCAAAACTCCGGCATTCCAAACTGGCTTACAGGTGCACTTTTAATTCCTGTAGTTGCTCAAATCTGGGTTGCTCCGGTACAAATGTTTTATTTTAATACGATAAGCACGTATTCAATTATCGCAAATATTTTAAGTATGCCATTTTTAAGTATTGTAAGTTTCGGCGGTTTTTTAAGTTCAATTATTGCAATGCTGACGCCGTTTACAGATAAAATTTGTTTTATAATAGATTTTATTCTTAATTATGTGCTGAATATAATTGTTTTTATCTCAAATATTTGCGGAAAACTACCGCATTCAATTATTACAACAACACACCCTAATGTTATACAAATTTTTATGTATTACGGGATTATTTTATTAATTACCTTAGCCTTTAAAAGAGGATTTAATAAAAAAATAATCTCTATATGTATTGCAATAATAGTATTGTTAATGCTGAGTACAATAAATATTCCGAATAACAAATTGGAAATTACGGTTTTTGATGTCCAAAATGCTGATTGTTTTCTTATAAAAACTCCTGAAAATAAATACTTTATTATTGACACCGGCAGAGCCGGATACAAAGGGAGCAAAGCTCAGGCAAACTCAATCATTATAAAATATCTCAAAGATAAAGGGATTAAAAATATCGAAAGTCTTATAATAACCCATTTTGATAATGATCACTCTGGCGGAGCTGTAGATATTATGAAAAATCTCAAGGTTAAAAAGGTTTATATAAATTCTTTTGATGATAAGTCAATGACATCAATTAATATTTATAAAACATTGAAAGAGCTTGAAATCCCTGTTCAAATCCCACATAACAATAAATCAATTTATTCTGAAAATAATCTTAATATACAAAACTATATAGCAAGTTCTAAAGAGGATAACGAAAAATCACTAATGACACTCTTAACCTACAAAAACTTTGACATGCTTTTTACAGGAGATGCAGGAACAGATGCTTTTAATAAACTGAAAAAAGATATTCCTCATAATATCGAAATACTTAAAGTAGGGCACCACGGCGGTTCAAATGTTGTAAACTATGAAATGTTAAACCATTTAAAACCAACAATTTCTATTATTTCAACCGGTCCAAATGCATTCGGACATCCCAATAAAGGGACTCTTGATATTCTAAGAAAAACAGATATTTACAGAACCGACAGAAATAATTCAATAAAAATCACATCAGACGGAAATAATTATTTAGTGTATACATTTGATACATACAGAAAAAAATATATCAAGTCAAAAGAATTCACAGCTAATTAAGCTAATTAATTATACAAAAGTTTTTCTATCTTCAAGAGCTGTTTCTATTTCATCAATAATTAAATTAGCTGCTCCAATTCTGTCATCTGCTGTAGTAATAGGACGTCCTACAACCATAAAATCAACACCTGATAAAATTGCATCACGCGGGGTATCAACTCTTACCTGATCGTTTACGGAAGACCAGGTAGGACGGGTTGCGGGACATAAAATTATAAAATCATCACCTATTTCTTTTCTAATTCTTCTTGCCTCTTCGGCACTTGCCACAACTCCATCCAAACCGGACTCCTTTGCAACTTTTGCAAGCTGCAAAACAAAATCTTCGATATTTCTATCAACACACAATTCTGTTGTCAATGTTTTTTGTCCGAAACTCGAAAGCAAAGTTACGCCCAGAATTGTCGGAGGTTCAACACCCATAGATTTTGCAGCTGCTCTTGATGCTCTGACAACAGCTGATGTCATCTTGGATCCTCCTTGAATATGGACATTGAAAAAATTAACATTGTTTTTTACTAGACTGATACATGCTTTTTGAACAGTATGCGGAATATCATGAAACTTACAATCATAATAACATTTTGCTCCATGTTCTTCCAGCAGCCTGAATGCCTCAAAGCCGTAATTAACAATTAAAGGCAAACCGATTTTAAAATAACCGACATAGTCTTTTAATTCTCTTACAAGATCCTCTGCCTCTTTGAGATTGTCAACATCTAATGCTAAAATAATTCTGTCTTTAGCTTTCAAAGGTTTATCTATCATAGTTACTAAAATATTATCACTGCAAAAAAATAAAATCAACCCTCGACAGGAGAGACTTCGCAGTTTACAAGCAAACAATATCTAAATTGTCACCCCTGAAATAAATTCAGAGCAGGCTCTGAACTCGTTTGACTGCTTTTGCCGAAATCTCTGACTTCGTGCAAAATGTCCCAATGCGGGCAGGGTCTAACTGCTATAAGATGCTGAAACTAGTTCTGCATGACGTTTTTACCCGTAATTAGTATTTTTGCCAAGTCTTTTTAAAAATCTTTTACACTGTAAAATTTTATCATAACCAAGCATTATTCCTAGCATAAAATCCTGTTCCGGTGAAAGTTTATTTAAGTGCCTGTCAAATGTTGATACGACTTTTATACAATTTTCATTTCCGAAAAAGACATTTATAGACCTTTCCGAAACATCCTGAATTAAGTATGGAATATTTTCTTTTTCAAGCCTGTATTTTATATAGTCTTTATTTGACGCTTTCTCTGTAGTCAAAATCAGGTTTCTTAATCCTTTTTTGTATTCATAAATATGATGCATAAAAACTTTTAAATCACTTATTGCATCTTTTGAAGGCGGTTTTATTCCTGCCTGAAAATTAACCGGACGTGAATTTTGCTTATAACTGTAAGAATTTAAACTAAGCGGCTGAACTCTCATATTATTAAGTTAGCCTAAACTAACTTAATTGTCAACAGCTATTTCATCAGGCAGTTCCGGCAATTCTTTCGTGTAAACGCATCCCAATTTCTCTAGTTTTGAAATCTGGTTTATTATATTTCCGGTACCGTTCAATTTTTTTAATGAAGTATTCAAATTGTCTTTGATTTTTAACAGGTCACTTAATAGTGCTGCAAATTTATCATGAACACTTGTACACAAACGTGCCATTTCAAGAACATTCTTATTCTGCCTGTCAACAACATGAAATGCATTAATAATTTTTAATGCAGCAAGCAGAGTCGAGGGCGACACCGGCATAACTTTGTTTTTCCAGGCAAAATCCCACAATGCACAGTCATCACAAAACATCATCGAATAACAGCTCTCAATCGGAATAAACATCAAAACATAGTCAGGAGAAGCTGTTTCCTGCGAATAATCCCTTTTAGAAAGCCCTGTAATATGAGCTTTTGTCGAATCAATAAACTGCTTCAAATGAATTTGCTTCTCTGCATCATCCTGCGCATTTACAAAGCCATCCCAAGAAGCAAACGAAGTTTTACTGTCGATATAAATACATCTACCTTCAGGCAGAAATACTGTTGCATCCGGTCTGCCTTCAGCTGTTCCTGCTTGAATTTTATACTCTTCATCTTTTCTCAATCCGGAAGCTTCAAGCACACGTTCCAATACAATTTCACCCCATCTGCCTGATGCTCTGTTGTCTGATTTCATAACATTTACAAGAGAGTTTGCATCATGTGAGATTTTGTTGCCTGTTTCAAGAAAACTTTTTATATTCATATCGAATTTTGTAAAATGCTCTGTTTCTGCCTTGAAATTTGCCTCTGTTCTTTTTTCAAAATCTTCAATACTCTCTTTAAAACGTTTGAAAAATTCATCTAGCTTTTCCCTATTTTGATTTGACAATTCAGACGAACTCTCTTTAAATATCTTATTTGCAGTATTTTCAAAATATAATTTCATCTGCTCTAACAACATATCCTGAGATGTTTTATTATTCTTATTTATAACCTTAAATGGAATAAATACGCATAAAGCACCAAATAAAAAACCAACTAAAAATACTAATATTTCCATATCCTTAACCTCTCCTTATGTAAATTATACCACAAGCAGATTACTTCAAAAATATTAGATAAATTTAAAATCAACCATGCGGCCAAAAAACGAAAAGCATGATTTAGAGCATGGTTGAGGGATATTATCAATCCAAAGATGTAGGACAAATTCTCAAACCTAAATAGCATCAATATCAATCGGGGCATGGATGAAAACAACCATATAAAAGTTGTAGTATTTATAGTGTAGAGGGAAACTAAAAAACAGGGAGATAAAAATGAGAGAGTTTAAAAGAAGATCAAGAGTATTATTAATTGATGACAACGCAGATCATCTAAGAGGAGTAAAAGAACTTATTACACTTGAAAGCAGCTATGAAGTTGTTGCAACAACTACAAGTGCAAATATAGGAATTAACCTTGCAAAAAAATATCGCCCTGATATTATTTTAATGGATATAAATATGCCTGAAAAAGATGGTTTACAGGCTATTCAAGATATTGAAAAACTAGATATGGGAATAAAAATTATCGCATTGAGCGGCTATGATGATGCAGACTTAATCTTCCGTGCAATGAAAATAGGTGCAAAAGGATACGTATTGAAAACAATGGCTTCAGCTCAATTAATATATGCGATGGACGAAGTTGCTTCCGGAAAGATTTACCTTCCAACAGCTCTTACTTCAAGATTTTTTGAATATTTTCAACGTTCCTTCAAAGAAGAAACAACCGCAAACAATCAGGAAAATCTCCTTACATACTTAACAGCCCGTGAAGAAGAAGTTCTTGATTTACTTACTCAGGGTAATAACTACAAGGGTATTGCAGGAAAATTATTTATATCGGAAACTACTGTTAAAACACATGTAAATAATATTTTCCAGAAACTTCAGGTAAATGACAGAACTCAAGCTGTTTTATATGCTTTGAACAACGGATTTGCAAACAGAAGACACGTTAAAATGGCTGTTTAACAATCGCTTTAAGCACAAAATTACGATGCTAAAAGATTCAGCCTCAATGGTTGAATCTTTTGGCTTTAAAGAGGAGATTATATGAGCAATACAGATTTAGCCTTTGAACAATCACGATGCATTGTACATGAATTGAGAAACCATCTCTCAATATGCGATCTTTATACCCAAATTATTAGGAGAAATCTTGAGCAGGATGGAGTTGAAAATCAATCAATTGACAATGCTTTAAATTGCATTACAAAATCACTCAAAATAATGAATAATTCTCTTCTTGATTTAAAGTCATTGAACAATTATGCACCTAAAATATGTGATTTGAGAGATATATTATCTGAGGGTATCAAACTTGCAAAAGTATATATTTATGACAAAGACATAAATATTGAATATGATTTGAGACAAACAGCTTCAATCTATATTGACGAAAATAAATTTTTAGCCTGTATTGTTAATATTATAAAAAATGCGATAGAAGCAATAGATAAAAAGGGTGAAATACATATCTCCATAGAAGTAGACAAAGATATTGCTCATGTCAAAATTGCAAATAACGGAGAACCGATTTCAAAAGAAAAACAATCAGCCATATTTCAAAAGGGGTATACAACAAAACCGACAGGCAGCGGGTTGGGGCTTCATATCTGTGCTGATAATCTAAAAGCTCAAAATGCAATACTCAAATTAAATAAATCAACACCTGAAATAACTGAATTTGAAATTATTCTGCCTATTGTTTAAAATTTTTTAGAAGGTTAGTTTTCTCAGACTGTGATTTAAGTGTTGTATCTTGAGTTTTAGAAGCTAGAGATGTTGTTTCCGAAGCAAAAACTCTCGGGTCATCAATCTTATCCATAGCTTTCATAATACCTATTTTACCTGCTTTTTTCTGAATATTTGTAAGCCAAGCATTAAAGGCATAAGGAACAGCAAATATAACACCTAAAATTGGTATCCCAGCGATAAGACCTGTATTAATTACTGTTCTATAATTCTTATAGTTGAAGTTCATCCCGAGTTCTTCCTGAATTTCTTTTGGAATTTCCACATCAAATTTACTTGCTTTTGATTTTGCCCATAATTTTGTACATTGAGAAATCATATTTCTTGTCCATTTTGCAATTGCTGTCTTTTTAAAATGTGATTCAAATAATTCAGAGAATACTGATGAAATATCCTTTTTCTTCTCTGCGGCAACTGCATTTGTCAAACCTTGTCTGCCTATTTTCCCAAATTCTGCAAGTAAGGGGTCAACGGCTTCTTTTAATTCTTTATTTCTCGGATTATCTAAAAATGTTTTTAAGTTACCTGTTACAATTGATTTCTGGAACTTTTGAACAGTTACTTTATCTGATTTTCTGACAACATCGTATATTTTATTTACAGCAGTTTTAATAGGTGATTTGGCATCAAATGTTAAATTTGTAAGCCAGTTTCCGAGTTTGGTTATAGGAAATTTCCCTTTAAATACAGAAGCTGCTAAAAAGCCAAGCCCCAGCATAGAACCTAATGACCAAATAGTAGAACCGACTTGTTTTGCAATCTCAGTACCGGCCTCAACATCTTCCGAATATCTTTGAGACATTTCATCTATTTCATCAAATGCTCTAAATACATTCTTCTGTAAAGCTTTCGCATCAGCTTTTTGGGCATCCGTAATTTCTATTTCTTTTAATGCCTTTTGGATTTTTTCATTTTCTTTCCAGGTCTTTTTTTTGTATTTTTCGTATTCAGATTTATCTTTGAAATACGAGGAAATAAAAGAGAAACTTCCTCCAAGTTTTTCAAAAAAGCTATGCTTTTGTTTATCTGCTTTAACATTTTCTGCACGTTTCATATTCTCATCTGAATATGACATTAATCTTGCAGGATTTTTCATTAAATCTTGACGTGCCTTATAACGTCCGACTCTTGATGCATTTTTTTCTTCAAAAGTCCCGGTCATTTGAATAAATAACGGAGTTAAAATCGGAATAGAAGTTGATACAATAGTACGCAACTTTTTGTCAGCTTTTGCAAATTTAAGTATTTTATTAATACCAAATCCAAGAGGAGCTGCAATTAACCAGGAAAGAACTCCTAATGTATCAAACGCATTTTCAACATTCTCGGAGTATTCTTCCGCTTTTATGTTAATTTCTTTTACCGCATCGACAATTAATTCTTTATCTTCCTGGGCCTTTTTAAGCTGCTCCGGAGAAAGATTAACCGATTTAAGTTTTTCTATTTCTTTTGGATCTTTTTCAGAAAGCCATTTTTTATACGCTTTTTTATCTGTTTGAATGTCCTTTAGCTCTTTAAGCATTTTTGAAATGCTGTTACGTTCTTTTTCATCCGGAATTTTTTCTGCTATTTCTTTTGCTTTTTCAAGCTGTTCAGGAGTATAAATTACAAAATTTTTCAGATTTTTCAATTCATCCTGTTTAGCCTGATATCTGCCGATTCTTGAAGCCTCTTTCTGTTTAGAATTGCCCCATAAAATCAAAGCAGATGTCATAAAAAGCATTAAACCAAGCATAGCAAAGGGACCGTTTTTTTGAACATTTTTTCTTATTTTTAGAACTCTTGCATCCAATTTATCACGTTCTGTAATTTTCAAATTTTTTGCATTTTCATCTGCAAGATTTTTAATTTCTTCGTTTAGCTTATTAATTTTTTTATTTATACCGGCTGTAAGTTTTTTATCAGCAAAACTAATCAATGGAATCTGGGCAAAGGTTAATCCCAAAATAGGTATCATAGAAATCATACCTGTAAGCTGTTCCATATCCTGACAGTTATCTTCAGAACGAGCATCCATAATTTCAGTAGCTCTTATAACTGTTTCTGCCCTTTTTTGAGTCAATTCAACTTTATCTTCGGGAATTTCAAGATTAGCGACAAGATATTCCTTTTTTGCTCTTTCATCGGCTTGTTTTTGTTCCCAATCATCATATTTCCCGTAATTTTTTCTTACTTCATTTATTGAATTTAAGAATTGACTCATAAAATTTCCCCTATATTTACCCTATATAGATATAAAAAATAAAAGAGAAAAATTTTTGCTAATTCAGCATCGCATCCTATCCTATCCTATCCTATGAGCATTATAGCAAGGGTTTTAGCCATTTTAAAATTCATATTTACATTTTGTTACATTTTTATTCATTAAACTCTTGTATTGAAATAGATTCAATACCTTCCAATTTCTGATAAGTTTTATACAAATCCTGTATAGGATGGCGACCGACAAAATCAAGAATTACAACAATTTTAGTAAGATTATCATCTTGCTTATTTAATTTTTTTGAAATTTCTCTTAAATGTTTACTGTTTTCAATTATATAGTCATAAATTTCATTTGAATACTCATTAATACACGAAATACTCATTTTCAAACGTCTTGTATTTTTTGAACTTGAGACAAGAATATTTTTTTCAAATAATCTTACAGATACAAGCACTATTATTGAAAAAATCGTTGATAAAATTGCAAGGGTGTACATTCCAGCACCACATGCCATACCAACAGCTGCTGATACCCATAAAGTTGCAGCAGTAGTGAGTCCAAAAACGGTTGCACCGTGTCTGAACACTGTACCTGCACCAATAAAACCGATACCTGTAACAACTTGAGCAGCAACACGTGCTGTATCTCGTGTGCCGAGTTCATCTCCTGTAACAGAAACTTCTGGAAAACCGTATATAGAAATCACAGTAAATATACAGGCTCCTAAACATACAAGAATATTTGTTCTTAAACCTGCATATTTATTTGTAATCTCTCTTTCAAGTCCGATTGCAAAACCTAAAAGCAGAGCAGACAAAACTCTTATCACTATTGTTAAATCAAAAGCTATTCCTGTATTTAATAAATCCATTTATTCTCCTTTAAAAGCTTGCCCGCTTAATATATTAACTGACTATCTTGTTTTGCTTTTCGGATCAAGAATATCTCTTATTGTATCACCAATCAAATTAAAAGCCAACACCGCAATAAAAATTAAAAATCCGGGAGTTAAAAGCCAAGGGCGATAGATTATATTTGTATATTCCTGAGCTTCTTTTAGCATATTTCCCCAGCTGGCGTCAGGCTGCTGAATACCTAAACCTAAAAAGCTTAAACCGGATTCAGACAAAATATAAGAAGGGACAGATAACGTCATTGCAACGATTACAAAACTTGTTGTCTGAGGGAGTATATGTTTTATAATAATTCTTAAGCGCGATGCGCCGATTGATTTTGCAGCCTGAACGTATTCCTGATTTTTTATTGATAAAACCATGCCTCTCACAACTCTTGCAAAACCTGCCCAGCCGATTAGTGCTAAGATAACCACAATAAGCATAAATCTCTGCACACTCGTCATGCCAGACGGCAGAATTGAAGCCAGAATTATCAAAAGATAAAAACTCGGTATAGACATAACAGCTTCTGCAAATCTCATCATAATCATATCAACTTTTCCGCCAAAATATCCTGCAATGCCGCCGTATAAAAGTCCTATCGGGAAAAGAACAAACAATGCAAGAAATCCTATTGTCATTGAAATTCTCCCGCCAAACAGTATCCGAGAAAACACATCACGTCCGTTAATATCAGTTCCCAAAAGAAATAACCTTCCCTCGCTGTCTGTAGTTATAAGATGTCTTTTCATAGGGATTAAACCTAAAAATTTATACGGTTGGCCTTTTGCAAAAAATTTAATGTAATGTTTTTGACTGCGGTCGAGGGTATAAACAATTTTGAGTTCAACAGGGTCAAATTCCCGCTTGTAATTATAGGTATAAGGTTTAGACAGTTTTCCATTTTCGTCAATGGTAAAAATTTTGGATGGCGGGACATAGGCCATTGACCTGTCTGAAAAATCTTTTGTATAAGGTGCCAGAAAATCCGCGAAAAACAGCGCAAAATAAATTATTCCGAGCAGAAAAAGGGCAATTCTTGCAAACTTATCTTTCCAGAGCTGTTTGAATAAATCTTTAATCATGCCTGACTCCCTTCTCTGATACGAGGATCAGTAATAATCAAAAGAATATCCGCAATCAAATTTCCTAAAATGAGCATAACAGCCCCCATCATCAAAGACGCCATAACAAGGTTTATATCCGAGCGCAAAACAGCTTCCAGTATCAGCCTGCCAAGCCCCGGATACTGAAAAACATATTCTGTCAATGCAGCCCCGCTCAACAGTCCTGCAAATTCAAAGCCTAAAAGGGTTATAAGAGGATTTACCGCATTACGCAGAGCATGTTTAAATATGACTTTACCCTCACTTAGACCTTTTGCGCGCGCAAATTTTACATAGTCGCTATCAAGAACATCTAACAAATTGCCCCTCATCTGTCTTTGTAATCCTGCAAGCGACAAAGTAAATAAAACAGTTACAGGCAAAAACAAATGGTGAGTAATATCCAAAACTTTCCGTCCAAAACTCATGTCCAAAAAGTTTGAACTTGTAAGCCCGCCAACAGGGAACCATCCCGTTTTAACCGCAAAAATCAACAGCAAAACAGCAAAGAAAAACGAAGGAATTGCCATTCCGATACTTGTCAAAACAGTTAAAATTCTGTCAAAAGGGGTTTTCCAGTTAATTGCAGCAAGTACCCCTAGAGGAATACCCGCAATCCAAGCAAGAAATATTACAACTGTTGTTAAAAGCAAGGTATTAGGAATACGTTCCTTCAACTTTGTACTGACTTTTTCTCCGTTTGATGTTACACCCAAATCACCTTTAATAAAAGATTTTGCCCATTTGCCGTACTGAACAATAATCGGTTTATCAAGCCCGAGCCTTTCCGTTTCCCTTTGTAAAGTTTCTTTTGAAACAGAAGGGTTTAAGCGAAGTTCTGCAAGAGGATCCACTGGCGACAGGCGTATTATAAAAAAGCTTATCAGCGAAACTATGATAAGTAACGGTATTGTTTGAAGTATTCTTTTTAGTATGTAGATTAGTATTTGCATTGTTGTCCTTTTGTTAAGTGAAATGTGAAGAGTGAAGGGATATAATCATTTCACTTTTTCACTCATCACTCTTCACTTACATAAATTTCCTCAATATTGTGTGTAACCCCGCCCAAACTTGTCGGGTATACGTTTTTAAACTTGTCACGGAGCGCCGAAATTATTATCGGAGAATAAATATATATTAACGGTTTTTCGTCATATACAATCTCTTGATACTCATCATAATATTTTTTTCTGTCCTCAAATTTTGTCTGGAGCGCCCCTTGAGTATAAAGATAATCAATACGTTTTTCAAACGGATAACGTTTGCTATTTAAGTCTTTTTCCAACCTTTGGTTAAAAATATGCAGTGTTCCGTCAGAAAGCCAGACATTTTTCCCTCCGTTTGGTTCAAGAGGAGAACCTGTAAAGCCCATTATGACCATATCCCAGTCAAGTGTTGACATAAGTTTATTTACAAGTGAATTAAATTCAATAGGCTTAAAATTAATCTTCATCCCTAAATCTTCCAAATCCTGTTTAACCATAACACCGATTGCTTCACGCTCTGTGTTTCCTGCATTTGTATAAAGGTCAAACTCAACATGATTTCCGAATTTGTCAATCAAATGTCCTGCTTTATCCCAAGAAAAGCCTGATTTTTTCAAGAGTTCCTTTGACTTATTTAAATCTCTTTTGTGTCCTTTTATGTCCTTGTTGAGGAAAATTGAATTAAGAGTTTCCGGAGTAAATAAAGGCTCTGCTAGTCCGTTTGCTATATTAAATATCATGTTTTCTCTGTCTATTGCATAGTCAACTGCCTGACGGAAGTTTTTATCCTGAAACCAGACCTGTTTTTTAGGCAGAACGTAATATTTTCCGTTATCATCTTTTCGGTTGTTCATATTCATTGCAATATACATTGTTCCGGTATTAGGGCCTAAATTATAGACCGTAAAATCTCCGTGTTTTTCCATTTCTTTAAAACGAGCGACATTTGCCCCCTGAAGGCTTATTTCATCTAACTCGCCGCCTTCAAATTTCAAAACCTGATTATTAATATCTCCAACAATTAAGTATATTATTTTATCAAGATATGGAAGCTTTTGATCATTTTTATTTATAACGTAATAATTAGGATTACGTTCAAATACAACCCTTTGAGCCGGAACATATTCTTTTAGCCTGAAAGCACCGGATGTTACAAATTCCTTCGGCGGCGTATTAGTTGATAAAAATCCGTCAAAATAAGCTTTTCCGCGTTTTACCGCAGGTTCAAAAATATGTTTAGGCGCAATAGGCGATGAAAGCATTCTGATAAACGGAGCAAAAGGCTGAGGGGTCGTAAATTTTACCGTGTAATCATCAATCTTTTGAACAGTCGGAAGCTTTCCGTCAATGACAATAGAATCTCTGATTGAAGTGTTTCCAAACCCGTCAAATATTATATTCTGCCATGTGAATACAACATCATCTGCGGTTATCGGTTTACCGTCAGACCATTTAATACCCTTTCTAAGATGAATTAAATACTCACAACCGTTCACCGCAAAATCTTTAGCAAGTTTAGGAATTGTATCTCCCGTAACAGGGTCAGTCGTAACAAGACCGTCATACATAATCTCAGACATTTGAGAAGAGATATTGTCTTTGGAATTAAACGGATTAAAAGTCTTAGGCCCTTCTCCGATTGTAGAAGATACAAAAGTTCCGCCAAACTTCCCAACAGGCGCCTGCGACTGAAGATAATCAACGCCGTTTATTGTTACATTTTTCTTTTTATACGGGTAATAATCAAGGATATATGATGTTTCAGAATTTTGAACCTTCTGTTTTTGCAAAGGGATATCCGCCCTTAAGCAGGCCTTGAGAACAAGCGCAGTAAAAATCAAAACCAAGATAACATATATAACCCGTTTCATAGTTTTAGAATAACATAAATATAATATTTGTTTATAGCCTGAGCAGGGAAAAATTAATATGAATATAATTTTACAGAACTGCAGCAGGAACCGGAAAGAAGATAACCGTTAAGCAAATCAGAAGATCCCAAAAATCCTTGTCCTGACTCAATGCCCGAATCAGGAGAACATTCACAATTATCGCCATTAGTATTTTTATTAAATGTTCCTTCTGCCCCTATAGGTTTAATCCAATCATCAGTAACCATAGCAGCAAAAAAATCTTTACCGAGTACATTGGGTCCTTTAGCAAAAGAATTAACATCAACAGCTATCATACCTGTAGCCCAGCCGCCGAAATAAATAGTCGTACCATCAGGTAATAAAATTGCCTTATGCATAAAATCCCAGCCTGTTCCTAAAGTCCCTCTATTAGGGCATGAGACAGGAGAAGTCTGTTTTCTTGTTCCTGCCGGAGAAGAAGTTTTTAAAGAATCATACATACTATAAGGAGTAGATCCGCCACATAAGCCGTTCCATGGCTGATAATAACTTGTACAATATTCACTTTCACCGTATTGCGGAAAACCGCAGCTTTCTATAACCTTGAAATGTGCCACAAACTTTGAAACAAATTCCGGCGACAAAGTTGCATACTCACTATTTTGTAAAAATTCTTTAGGTTTTGGACATTTTGTCGGAATATCAAAATCTCCTTCTTTAGTCTTTACGCATATATTACCGCCCATTTCATTCTTTACAAGATTGTATACACCGGCAATTTCACTGTATTTCTTTTTCCACATGGAAGCAAACTGTTTATCCTGATAATTTTTTATGAATACAGGTAAAGTTATTGCAGCAACCACACCAATAATTCCCAGTGTGATTAAGACCTCCGCAAGCGTAAACCCTCTTAAGAAGCTGCAGAACGCCCCCCCCCCGAAATTTTAATAATATCTCTTTTCATACTTCCACTCCTTATAATATTTTAAACCGGTATTCTAAGTATAAAGTATTTTCATTAAAATTTCAAGTGAAATTAAAACAAAATCTGAATGTCTGGGGAAGCTGCACGCTTCAAAAATTAATTTTTCCTTAAGAAAATTAATTTTTTTATAAATTCATTATATAAATATAATATGAAAGTCATCCTGAATTTATTTCAGGATCTACAAAAGCTTCTGAAACACGGAGGTCAATCCGTCGTTCAGAATGACAGACAAGGAGAAAAGGAGAAAATATTATGTTAAAACCATTAGGCGACAGAATTGTAATCAAAGTTATTGAAGATACCGAACAAACTTCAGGCGGAATTTTTATTCCTGACAGTGCTAAAGAAAAACCTCAAAAAGGCGAAGTTGTTGCAGTTGGCGCAGGAAAAATTAACGACAAAGGCGAAAGAGAACCTATGGACGTTAAAACAGGCGATACAATTCTTTATGCAAAATATGCAGGTACAGACATTAAAATGGACGGAGTTGAATATAAAATTCTTTCTGTAAAAGATGCATTGGCAATTATTGAATAAACAAATTGTCATCCTGAATTTATTTCAGGATCTAAAGTTTTTCAGATGCTGAAACAAGTTCAGCATGACCAATATAGTAAGGAGAAATAAAATGGCAAAACGTATAGTATTTAATGAAGAAGCAAGAAAATCGCTTCTAAAAGGTATAGATGCAGTAGCAGACGCTGTTAAAGTAACACTCGGGCCAAAGGGCAGAAACGTTATCTTGGAAAAGAAATACGGTGCTCCTCAAATTGTTAACGACGGTGTTACTATCGCAAAAGAAATTGAACTTAAAGACGGACTTGAAAATGCAGGCGCTCAGCTGCTAAAAGAAGTTTCATCTAAAACAAACGATGTAGCAGGCGACGGTACAACAACAGCATCAGTTCTGGCTCAGGCAATTGTTAGAGAAGGTTTGAAAAATTTAACAGCAGGTGCTAACCCGATGTCTATGAAACGCGGTATTGACAAAGCTGTTGAAATTTCAGTTAAAGAAATTAAAGATATGTCAAGACCGGTTAATACAAAAGAAGAAATCGCTCAAGTTGCAGCAATTTCAGCAGGCAACAACAAAGAAATCGGCGAACTTATCGCAGAAGCTATGGAAAAAGTAGGCCATGACGGTGTTATCACTGTTGAAGAAAGTAAATCTTTCGGAACAAACTTAAAGGTTGTTGAAGGTATGCAGTTTGACAAAGGCTACTTATCACCTTACTTTGTAACAGATGCAGAAAGAATGGAAGCTGTATTAGAAGACGCTTACGTATTCTGCTGCAACAAGAAAATCAACCTTATTTCTGATATGGTTCCGCTGCTTGAACAGGTTGCACGCGACGGCAAATCATTATTGTTAATTGCAGAAGATGTTGAAGGCGAAGCTTTAGCAACATTAGTAGTTAACACAATGAGAAAAGTTTTGAGAGCAGTTGCTGTAAAAGCTCCTGGATTTGGCGACAGAAGAAAAGCAATGCTTGAAGATATCGCTATTTTAACAGGCGGCGAAATGTTCACAGAAGAACTCGGCATCAAGCTTGAAAACGTTACAACTCAAATGTTAGGTAAAGCAAAACGTGTTACTGTTACTAAAGATGAAACAACAATTGTTGTTGGCGATGAAACAAAACAAGCTGTTCAAGACAGAGTTCGTTTAATCAGAAAACAAATTGAAGCTTCTGATAGTGAATACGATAAAGAAAAACTTCAAGAACGTGTTGCAAAACTTTCAGGCGGCGTTGCCGTAATTGAAGTCGGTGCAGCATCAGAAGTTGAATTAAAAGAAAGAAAATTAAGAATTGAAGATGCCCTGAACGCTACAAGAGCTGCTAATGAAGAAGGTATTGTACCTGGCGGCGGCGTTGCACTCGTTAGAGTTCAACAAAAACTTTCTAAACTTATTGACACAACACACTTCTCATCTGATGATGAAAAAATCGGCTTCAAAATCTTAACAGCCGCATTAGATGTACCTTTAAGAGCAATCGCACACAACGCAGGTGCTAAAGCAGATGTTGTTGTTGATACTGTAACAACACACGAAGCAGCATACGGCTACGATGCATTGAATGATGAATATGTTGATATGTTCAAATCAGGTATTGTAGACCCTGCTAAAGTTACACGTTCAGCTCTTGAAAACGCTGCATCAGTAGGTTCTATGCTGTTGACAACAGAAGCTGCAGTTGTAGATATTCCTGAAGAAAAACCTGAAATGCCGCAAATGCCTGGCGGTATGGGCGGTATGATGTAAGCCGGAATTTATTTAAGATAAAAAACAGACCTGATATAATATCAGGTCTGTTTTTTATTGCGTTACATCTTATTATTAATCAAATAAAACACTTGATAAGTAACGCTCACCCGTATCAGGCAAAATCACAACAATTAATTTGCCTTCATTATCTCTCATTTTGGAAAATTCCAAAGCTGCAAACATAGCAGCACCGGAAGATATTCCACATAAAATTCCTTCATCTGTTGCTAATTTTCTGGCAGTTTCAACAGCATCAATATCACCTACTGGATAAATAACATCAACAACACTTCTATCAAAATTTCTCGGGACAAAATTTGCTCCAATACCCTGAATAGCATGAGAACCAGCAGGTTTTCCGATAAGAACTTGAGAGCGGAAAGGCTCTACAGCAACAATCTGAATATCTGATTTCTTTTCTTTTAACCTTTTTCCGATACCAGAAATTGTTCCTCCGGTTCCAACACCTGCTATAACTATATCAACCTTTCCATCAGTATCATGCCAAATTTCTTCCGCTGTAGTTTTTTCATGAATTTGCGGATTAGCAGGATTATTAAACTGCATAGGAACAAATGAGTCTGGAATTTCTTCCCGTAATTCCATAGCTTTATCAACAGCCCCCTGCATTCCTTTATCACCGTCTGTTAAGATAATTTCTGCGCCGTAAGCCTGCAGCAATTTTCGTCTTTCAATACTCATTGTCTCGGGCATTGTCAAAATCATTTTATAACCCTTCACAGCACAGACCATAGCAAGCCCGATACCTGTATTTCCACTGGTTGGTTCAATAACTACCGCTCCGGGAGTCAACAGTCCCTGACGTTCGGCTTCTTCTATCATATTAAGAGCAGGACGATCTTTAATGGAACCTGCAGGGTTAAAACTTTCAACTTTTGCAACAACAGTTGAAAAACCTTCTTTATTCAATTTATTTATTTTTACAAGCGGAGTATTTCCGATTAAATCCAGAATATTTTCAGCAATCTTCATTTCATTTCCTTTTTTTATAAATATATAAAAGGGTTGACTAAAAATCAACCCTTTTAATTTATTATATATGGAGATTATGCAAATGAATTATTCGGCAGTATTATCAGTTGCAGGAGCAGGAGCTACCGGACAAGGACCTATAGGTCTCGGACCTTCAGGACCAAATCCTGGACGCGGTCCGAAATCGTGGTGTCCGCCTTTTTTGTGTCTTTTTTCAAAATTCTTGCGGCCTTCTTCTTTCATTTTTTTCAATTCTTTTTGTTGTTTTTTAGTCAGAATTGATTCAAATTCTTTCATATTTTGCATACGAAGTTCATGTGCCTGACGTTTCAAAGCTCTGATCTCTTTATGAATTTGAGCTAATTTTTCCTGCTGCATTTCAACTGCAATTCTTGAACGTTTTACAGCTTCTGCCTCTTGATGTTTTTCTTTAATTTTTTCCATAATAGGCTTCATCTGTTCAATACCTTTTTGACGAATTTCTTTTGCCTGAGCTTTTTGTTCATCAGTTAATTTTAAACGGTTTTCAAAAGCTTCCTGACGCTTTTTAAATTCAGGATTTACAGGAGGTTTCTTGACATCTGTCTGCTGGGTCTGAACTGTTTTTTGCTGTTCAGGAACAGCTGTAGTTGTTGTATCAGCCGCAAATACTGCAGTTGATGCAAATACCATTAAACTTGCAATTAATAAAGTTTTTTTCATCATAATCATAATCCTTTCTTTTTTATAATAAATCTTCCAATACTGCTGCCAATTCTTTTTTGGCGTTATATAATCGCGATTTTATTGTACCTATGGGACATTTCAGTTTATGTGAGGCATCTTCATACGAGTAACCGTATATTTCACATAACATTACTACTTCCTTAAATTTTGGTTTTAAATTATTTATTGCTTTGATTATAGTTTTTTGTCTGTCATTACTTATAACTTTCAGTTCCGGAGTCAATTTGGAATCTTTTAATGTGTTTAAAAATTCGTCATCTGACACCGAGTAGTCCTGAGCCTTTTTTTGTGCAGATTTCAGGTAATCTTTTGATACATTTTTCGCAATAGTATTTATCCAGCTCTTAAACGAACCTTGCTCTTTGTATTTATCAGCGTTTTTCCAAACCTTTACATACACTTCTTGTTCAAGATCTTCATTTGTTTCTTTTGTAATAAGTCTTATTATACTTCTTACATTATTTTGGTTGCTTTTTATAAGCTCTTTAAAATCCATTACCTATTCCACCATCAAAAATCCGTATGAATCCACAGGAAAACCGTAATCTTCCGCACTCAGAGTAGTTCCGTATTTAATTGTATCCGAAATATCCGTATTAAAATTAATCAAACCTAAAGTTGCACTGCTTAACAATATAACAGATACGGCACAGGCAGCTTTCAGCTTAAGAACATTTTTTCTTTTTTCTCTGTAATACGGTCTTACTTCTTTCAACAAATCAGATACTTTGTCCATAATTTCCTGTTCTTTTTTACAATCTTCGCAATTTTGAACATGCTCTCTGAGAGTTTCATCATTTCCGAAAGTAAATAAAGCTTCGTATTTAGTACATTTTTCTTTCATTTTTTGTCCTCTGCTAGGATTTTTTATTTAACCTCTATACTTATATAACGATACAAAAAATAAAAAGTTCATTTGCAATTTTAATTTTCTCATAATATTATAACAAATGTTACAAACACTAGCAAAAATTTTTTTGTTCAGACGTTATATAGTCGGAATTACTATTATGGCCGGAAATAATTTTCAATTTATAAAAAAAATATGTAAATCTCTGGGTGAGAACAATAAACCTACCTATGTCGTAATGTCAATTGCAGCAGTCAAGGGCATTTGTCGTCCGACATTCACAATGATGGACAAAACCGAAAACCCGGAAACTAAAAAATATACCGCATTAAGAGAAGGCCTGACAGAAGTCATAGCAATCCCTGCATATTGGACATGCGGAGAATTGTCAGGTAAAATCGCTCAAAAAGTTTTTAAAGGAACTGGACTTGAAAAACGTGCGGCTACAAATCTTATGTTTATGGGAGTTTGTGCTGCTGCCTTATTTGTAATTCCGGGACTTTGTTCAATTGTTATTAAACCTATTATGGATGCATTAGGATTAAAAAATCCGGAGGAAAATAAAAAAAGTGTAAAAAAAACGGATATCACTATCCCGTCTCAAATGAAAACACCAGAAATTTCAACACAACCTCTAACTCACATTAATACTTATCCGACAATGAAAGCATTCACAACCAGACCGCAGACAGGTCTAAAGGTAGGCGGCCTATGATAGGAGCAATAAAAAATATCGTAACAAGTTCTCAGCTTGCGAATGTGGCACAAAATACGGCTCAATCCGTTACTGTTGAAACAACTTTAAAAGCAATCGGCAGACCCGGATTTATACTTATTGACAATGATATTGACGCTGATACAAAACAATATGCCGCAGCAAAAGAGTTTTTATATCAGGCTACATGTCTTGCTGTTTATATGGCCTTGATAGTTCCTGTGTTCAAAAAAGGCGGATTCAAATTAGCAAAAAATATTATATTTAAAAATACACAGGGTTTTGAACATTTTAAAAATGTAAAAGAATATACGCATTACAGAAAACTTGCAGAAAACCCAAACATTGAAAACAGACAGGCAAGCCTTGCTAAAATTATCCCGGGGAAAGATGTTAAAGTAAAAGACCAATATGATGGAGTTTTGCTTAATGAATTGACAAAAGAAAAACCAGACTTATTTACAAATGTAAAAGGTGCGGTTGAATTAAGCAATCTTATAGGTTCGGTACTTGGACTTGCAATACTTGCCCCTCAGGTAAGCCATGCTTTTATCCACCCTGCATTAAAATTGTTAGGCTTAGAAGATAAAAATAAAAAGACAGACAACAAACAAGCTGATAAAAATTCAAATACTACCCCGAATTTTAATGTTAAAGCTTAAATGTAATAACCACGGGATATTAGATAAATCCGGATGCTCATTAAAAGTATCCGGATTTATAACAACGTTAAAGTCTTTAGATAATCTATTGACCGCCTTGAAATCATTTCTGATTTCAGCTTTTTATTCTTTCGTTCTTTTTTAGGAAGCTCAATCTGAGAAACAATCCCCCAATTTGAATTTATTGGCTGGAATTTTTCATGCTTTTCATCACTTATATAATGTGTTAAAGCTCCGAGCATAGTTATTTGCGGTAATATCATTAAGGCTTCATTATTCAACAAACGAGCCATATTTATACCTGCAAGCATGCCTATTGCGATGGATTCCGTATACCCTTCCGTACCTGTAAGCTGCCCCGCAAAAAATAAATTTTGTCGTTTTCTTGTTTGCAGCGAAGGATTAAGAATCTTCGGAGAATTGATAAATGTATTACGATGCATAACTCCGTATCTTACAATATTTACATTTTCAAGCCCTGGAATTGATTGAAGAAGTTCCTTCTGGCTTCCCCATTTAAGATTTGTTTGAAATCCTACCAAATTGTAAAGTGTTTTGGCTGAATTATCCTGTCTTAATTGAACAACAGCATAGTTTTCAATTCCCGTTCTTTTATCCACAAGACCAACAGGTTTCATTGGACCGAACCTTAAAGTATCCACACCGCGGGAAGCCAAAACTTCTATCGGCAGGCAACTTTCAAAAAATTTCGCATTTTTTTCAAATTCTTTCAGTTCTATTTTCGGAGCATTTATCAAAATATTATAAAATTTATCATATTCTTCTTTGTTCATCGGGCAATTAATGTATGAAGCTTCTCCTTTATCATACCTGCTTGCCCAGAAAGCTTTATCAAAATTAATACTGTCTTTTTCCACAATCGGAGCTATAGCATCAAAAAAGTGCAAATGCTCGCTTTGAGTAAACTCTCTAATTGAATTTGCAAGACTTTCCGATGTTAAGGGTCCTGACGCCATAATTACATTACCGTCAGGAATTTCGGTTATTTCCTCCTTTATGATTTTAATATTTTTATCTGCCTCAATTCTTGACGTAACCGTAGATGAAAATAATTCTCTGTCAACAGCCAACGCATTACCAGCCGGAACAGCACACTCACGGGCAATCTTTATAAGCTCTCCGCCTAAAATTTCCATCTCTTTTTTTAATAACCCCGAAGCATTTGAACAATCTGAAGCCCCTAAACTGTTTGAACATACAAATTCTGCAAACTTATCAGTTTTATGAGCCCCTGTCATCTTAACAGGTCTCATTTCAAATAAATTAACCTTTATCCCGCGTTTTGATAACTGTAAAGCAGCTTCACTGCCTGCTAAGCCGGCACCTATAACGTTAACTTCCATAAAAAAATTCTATCTTGAGCAAAAATTAATGTCAATTTTAGAAAATACTATTGATTTTTTATTTTTAATTATGAATTATTGCAACTTTGTAAATTAATTATTATATTTGTAGTAAAAAACTTGCATATTTTATTTTATTAAGTATAATAATTACACTAAATACATTTATGCCTTTCTTAACGTTTCTTAAGATTTCGGCCGAAAAAAGCAATAAGTGTAATTGATATGTTTTAAAACATGTGTGTAGTAATGAAAAATAAAGTAGGGATATGTCAGTAAAAGCTATTAATTCCGCAACCTCCGTTGCTCAACAGAAACAAACAAATCACAACAAACAGGAACCAAAACAACAATCCTTTACAGGTTCTTTTAATCCGGTTATTTTACTTATGGACGGCATCGAAAAGGGAGGTTTTGCAGCAACATTTATTGCTCAAGACGGTATAGGTATGGTTGCCCCCAGAATTTATGAAGGCCTTAACCGTAACAGAAAAGAGGACGAAAACGGTAAAAAAACAGGACCTCTAAACTGGGAATTTGCCAGACGTGAAGGTATACGAGAAATCCTTAGCGGTCCGAGCGCGTTTTTAATTCCTTTAGGAATTATGGCTTTTATAAAAAGATTTTCAGGTACGGCAAACAATGTCCATGTTGACCATATTGAAGCTTTAGGACAAAATTTTGCGGATTTTGTAGGTAAAAATACCAAATTACTTGCAACGCCGGATGAACTAAAAAAACATTACTATGCTCAGGTTCTTGAACAAGCTCTTGCAAAATCAACAGAAAGCAGCTTTAGTGGAACTGAATTGAAACAAACCGCAATAAAATTTGCGAATAACCTTGTTGACGCTGAAACAAAATCAAAAAGTAAAATAAAACAAGAAAGAAAACTCGCCAAAGCTCTTTACAATGAAGTTATTGACGGGTATATGGATATTCGAAAATTGCATGCAGATCCTTCATGTAATGAACTTGATATGCTTTTAGATGTCAATGGAAAACAAGAACCGTTAAGTACTGATATTAAACGTTTAACTCAAAGCTTAAAAGATTATACAAAAGATGTTCTTGATAAACTTGAAAAATATGCTAAGAAAAATTCTTTAAAATTAAGCGAAGATAACAGCGAAACATTTGTAAAATTCATTGAAAACTTCAACAAACATAGAGCCGGAACAAGAGTTATTTCCAATTTCGGTATGTGGGGTGCTGTTGTAGGATTTTACGCGCTTATTCCGAAATTATACAATATCGGGCTTAAACATGATCCAGGCCTGAAAGGTCTTGTCGAAGAACCCGCTGAAAATACCAATAATACAACAAATTCAAAGCCAACAGAAGAAAAAGATAAAAAAGATAAAAACATTGCTTTCAAAGGTAATTTTGTATCAGCCATAGGTGAAACAGCTGCAAAAAATGATAATTTCATTAGTAAAATAATGAAAAAATTTGAATTTAACGGTGCCTCTATGTCTGTACCTGCTATGTTAACTCTTTTATTCGGTTTCTGTCTGCCGCCTCGTTATATAAACGCAAAAAGCGATAAAGAACGCAAAGAAATTTTAGTAAGAGATATTTTAAGCTTTAGTGCGATACTTTTTGCAGCAAAAGCATTATCAAGAGCTTTCTCTGATGTATTTGCTAAAATTTCCGGTTTAGCTTTAAATGTAAAACCGAAAGATCATGATAATGGATTTTTACATAAACTGAAAAATTACTTTACACCTGCAGAAGGTATAAATGTATTAAGCAGCGGTCAGATTGTTTCAAAATACAGTAACATCGACAAATATAACGGCGGTATTGAAGGTTTCTTCAAATTCCTTGAAGAAAATGGCGGAAATGTTAAAAAAGTTCTAAAAATGGACGAAACTGTAAGAAAAAATACCGATAGAATATTGAAACAATTCAAAAATAAAACATTAGAAGATGCAAGTACTTCAACAAAAGATATTATTGATGCATTTAACGAAGCAAAAGGCTCTACATATTTAGAAAAAATCCTTACTAAATTCTCTTCAGCCGATAATATCTTTGTCAGAAGAGCAAAAACATTTAACAGTGCATTTAGCTTTGCGTCAATCATTGTTCTTGTACCTGCGTTTATGATGTGGCTTGCAAGATATTGTGAAAACATGACTCAAAAAGCTGTAGAAAAAGAAAAACTTGAAAAAGCGGCAAAAGCTCCACAACAGCCTCAGCCACAATCTCAGCAGATGAAACCTGTTATGTTATCAAATAAACCATCTATGGCAGGATTTTTAAATAAATAATTTCATAATCAACTCTTTTAATTTCTTAACTAAGCACTTAAGTCATTCCGGCTTAAGTGTTTTATTATAATAGCTTGACAAAATCTAAAAAATAGTAAATAATGAATTTAGTTAAGAAGAAAAGGAGTTTGAAAATGAATAGAGAAGATGCTTTCAGGATTGCCCCCCCCCCGAAAAGTCAAACGTAATTACATTTTTCAGAGATTTTAGAAATTATTTTTGTTTTAATATCATCCTTCCCTTGTCAGGGAAGGATAAGAGGATGGGTGACGATTTAAAATTATCCAAATTAACACCCACCCCTATCCCCTCCCTGATTAGGGAGGGAAGTACGCATGCTGCCACCTGTAACAGAAAACGTAAAGCTGCATTGACTATCTCCGAAGGAGCTACGCACGTTGCCCACTCTCACAATATTAGTCGAGCAGCTTTTACTCTGGCAGAAGTGTTAATCACCCTTGGTATAATAGGTGTGGTTGCGGCAATGACTATGCCAACAATTATTTCTAATCATAATAAAGCTGTAGTAGTAACTAAACTAAAATCAGCCCAGAGTATCATTACCCAAATGCTTACTATGGCAATAGTTGACCACGGTGATCCAAATACATGGGATTTTAATAACGCTTTAGGCGCAGAGATAAGTGAAACTGAAAGTTTGATTAAATCTCTTACAGAAAAATATTTTCTGCCCTATTTGAATGATACCAAACATAGCGGTTATATGAGTTTGAAAGAAGCCGGTTATGAACCATATAAAACAGCAGACGGACAATATAATTATTCAAATCTAGGTGACGAAAGTAAAAAACAGTATGTGATTGAACTTGCAAACGGAATAACTATTTTTGTTTATATGAACAGCAGTACAATGTCAGGGAAATTAACATCCGTTCTGTTATACATAGACGTGAACGGAAAGAAAAAACCGAATGTTTTCGGACGTGACACCTTTGTTGCGAATATAGATTCCACTACCGGACAATTTAAGTGGCTCTATAGTAGTCTTACACATGAACAAATAATTAAAGAATGTAGTGGTAACGGTCTTTCCTGTGGAGCTCTAATCCAACATGACGGCTGGCAAATTACCGATAAATATCCGATTAGAATTTAAAAATAAACAAAAGCTGAAAATTTTACTTTTCAGCTTTTGTTTACTAAATTCTTAATAATTAATTAAACAATTCAAATTAATCTTTAATCAAAGCATTGATATCGGCAACCATTGCATCAGGATCAAAACCGTGAACTTTCGCGCCTGCTTCCAGATTTTCAAAATGAGCTGCAGCACAGCCTATACAACCCAAACCATATTTTTGAAATACTTCAATACTTTCAGGACATTGTTGAACAATATCCATAATGTTCATATCTTTTGTAATTTTTCCTGCCATAATACTTTCTCCTTTTATTGACTTAATTTTAACTGTCATTAAAAATATTATACAATAAAAACAGAAGGAAGTATAAGTATGGAATTTTTAAAAAATTTATTTAAAGATGATGAAAAGGTAATCGGCTTATGCAGTTTTAAGAAAAAAAGAGTAAAAGTATATTCTTTTACTCCTGCTGTAAATCAAATAAATTTAATTTACAATACTAATACTAAAAATAACTTTTTGTTATCCTAAACAGTACAATCTTGTCCCCTTAGTAGGGTCACCAAGTGCGTTTTCATAAACAATGCCATCAGGTCTGTTTGGATTAGCATTACCGAAATTAAACGCATTTTTTACAAAATTATTACCGGAATTAGATATACCGCGTACATTTTGTGTTACGTTAAGACCATTAATTCCTAAAAGTTTTTGTATTGACATTATTTTATCCCCATAATTTTCCCTTACATATATAAAAAAACTTTAGGGATAAAAATTGCTTGATTTTTGTTAAATATTACAAAATATTAAGCGAGAAAATCCAGATGCTTTGCCTGAGTCTCACTTCCTATTACCCGCGGATGATTCAAATTATAATTTTCATTGGTCTGATGAGCAAACAAACCGGTATTAAAACGATTAACATTATTATTTTGACGGTTGTTTTCAAAAAGATTAACCGCATTTACTCTAAAAGGATTATTGGCTTGTATTGCTTGAATTTTGTTCATAATATTTAACCTTATTTATTATAAAAACAAAAAAATTTTTTATTTTCAGATTTACAAAAAAATGTTACAAATTTAACAAATTACTGATCACTTTCATGATGTTCATTATCTTTCATAAGTTTCGCGAAATCTGAAGGTTTAATACTCTGTACAAACTTTTTAAATTCCTGTGCTTCTTCTTCGTCCTTTGCAGAATCGGTAGATACAGAACCGTTAGAAATGACATTTGCCGTAACAAAAATCGGTGCATCAACTCTTATTGCAACAGCAATAGCATCCGAAGGCCGTGAATCAATTTCGAGAGTATTACCATTTTCATTTGTTAAAAATAAGGTAGCATAATAAGTATCTTTTTCAACGTCATTAATTTCAATTTTATCAAGATGATAGCCTGTTTTCTCAATAATATTAATAATTAAATCATGAGTCATCGGTCTTGTAACATTCAAGTTTTCAATTTTTCTAATAATTGCGCTCGCTTCAGCTGAACCAATCCAGATAGGCAGAGCTTTTCTGTTTTCTTTATCATGTAAAACAACAATAGGAGAACCTGTTCTTGTATCAAGGGCAATACCCATAACTTTCATTTCAATCATTATAAAAACCTTTCGTTAATTTACATTTTATCTTACAATCAATACATGGTCAAGTAAAATACTAATAAAAAATATTTACGAAAAAATATATTTATGATATTATAAAAATATGCACATGTCGTGAAAAATATTTTCACGAACAATTAAATAGAATTGGAGTAGTGGCCGAGTGGCTGAAGGCGGCACCCTGCTAAGGTGTTATGTGGGTATAACCTGCATCCAGGGTTCAAATCCCTGCTGCTCCGTATTAAAGTCCGATAACCGTTTGGTTATCGGACTTTAATTTTGTAAATATTAATTAAACGAATTTTTTACTTAAATTCCAATTTCCGTGTTACTTTATTATATTTCCAGCCGTCGGTTAACTCATAAACTGCATATTTTGCATCTTTACCTTTAAAATCAAGCCAGCCCAAGTTATCGGTTGCACTGCTCATACCCTGTCCGTTACCATTTGTAATTACAATATGCCCTGCATCATCTTTATTTGTAAAAACAACTATTCGACCGGCAGGTAATTTTTCCAGATCTTCTTTTTTAACATTAATTTTTTTAAATTTATCAGTATGTTTTTCAAAATATTGTATTGAATCTTTTGCTTCCCCACGGGGCATTTCATCATAATCCCTTATTACACCTGCAGACAAAAAAGTTTTCTTTACTCCTGTATAACAGGCTCCTACATTGCTTATTTCATCAGCAACTTTTTGCGCATATTTTGCAAGACAAATTTCCGGTTGTGTTGCATCAGATGGATTTATGCCTCTGTTAAATTCTACTTTAAATTTCAAATCAAGATCTTTTAACATAAAATATTTACCCTTGCTTAAGGGATCATACAATACAGATTTAGGAATAGGTTCTATGTCTCCTATCTCTACGCGACCTTCTTTCAAAATTCTGGAAATGTCAGTATGCGTATTATTATTAACACGTAAATTATAAAGTTTTTCCATCTTTTGAGGATTACTCATATCTAAATCAGTTCTTGTTGATTCATTTTTACAAGTATAAATACTGTTATTATTTACTGGTAAATGCAATTTCTTCTGAATACCAGCCTGAGATTTTTTTCTATCGTTATTTCCATTTATATCAGAAATTGATACCATAATATACCTCATATATATAAAAAATATATACTTATAAAAATTGCCTTTTATTTATTTTTTATTAATTCTTGTAAAGTTTTTAAATAAATATATTCTACTTTCTTCGCATAATTTTTTCCGGAAAATCGTTAATAATATATTTGTCACACTAAAGAAAGGAAAGAATTATGACACACGAAAAAGATAAAGAAACTATGAAAGAAAAAATTCATGATGCTGCAGATAAGGTTAAAGAAAAGGCTCATAATATGAAAGAAGATATTAAAGAAGGAGCCGAAAAAACAAAAGCAAAAGCTCATGAAATTAAAGAAAATATTAAAGAAAAAGCACATGACGTCAAAGAAAAAGTTGCAGAAAAAGCAGACGAAATCAAAGAAAAACATAAGAAAAATGAAGCTTAAAAAAGAGGCTCTATAGAGCCTCTTTTTACTCCATTGTTTTATAACGTTTTAAAACAGTGTCTTTTATATAACTGTCATCAGATTTCAAAGCTTTTATAAGCACCTCATCATCAGGTTTTGCTCCTGCGTTAATCAGCAGTTCAACTATTTTAGGTTCTTTTTTTTGAACCGCATAAGTCAAAGGTTTTGTATATCCTACAGTTTTATTAACATCTGCTCCGTATGCAATTAAAGTTTCAACAATTTTGGTATCTTTTTCTCTTATTGCCATAATCAACGGAGATAAACCTGCTATTTCTTTATTTGGGTCAACTTTATTATCAAGCAATAATTTTACTATATCATTCTGATTACTTGCTATAGCCATATAAATTGCGGGTGTTTTCATAAAAGTAGAATCTGGACTCATACCTGATTTTAAGAATAAATCAACAAGCTGAACATTACCGTTGCTAATTGCTTTAAAGAAATTATAGGTATTATATTTAATATCTTGAGCCTGAATTTTTGCGATATAAGCCTGATGTAAATCGGTTTCAGCATCCGCATAAACGGCTGTTTGAAATGCTGCAATCATGAATAAAACAGCTATTATCTTTTTCATTTGCTATCCTCCTTATTTAATATTTTTATAATAACATTTTTTATCATTTTTGTACACTGCTTATAGCTTCTTGTGTAGAAAAAGCTATATCTCTGAAGCTTATCAATTTTCTCAAACCAAGTTTGAGAGTAGACGCAGCAACATCTCTGTTATTAAATACAATAATAACTTTTACGTTTTGTCCTTTTAGCGTAAGAACAAGATCTTCAAGGGCAAAAACTGCGGAAATATCCATACTTTTAATGTTTGAACAGTCAATTATTACCGTTTTGTTATCCAACACATCATCAATTCTTGAGGCTATTTGCGAAGCTGAACCGAAAAAAAGCGTTCCGTCAATATGCATAATCATTGTATGATTTTTTAAATCTTCGTCTATATAATTTTCTTTTGCCAAATCTGATAAACCGACTACCTTAATATCAGTTTGTCTAGCGACATTCGCAGCAAATAGAATTGAAGATAAGACAATTCCAACCCCGACTGCTAAAATTAAATCATCAAATATAGTAATTAAAAAGACCAGAAGCATAACAAGAAGATCATTTCTTGGAGCTGCTTTTATTAATCTGATAAATTTATAATCAATTATACCTGCACCGACTTTTATCAAAATTCCTGCAAGCACAGCCAGAGGAATTTTTGCGGCAACTGGAGCAAAAAAGACTATTACAAAAATCAAAAATACAGAATGTATTATACCTGAAAGCCTTGTTCGACCTCCGCTTTTAATATTCACGGCAGTTCTCATCATAGCTCCGCATGAAACAACACCGCCAAACAAAGAAGCCACAATATTACCAATTCCCTGTCCTATTAACTCCCTGTTTGATTGATGCTTAGTTTTAGTTAAAGAATCCGCAACAAGAGCTGTTAATAATGAATCAATAGATCCTACAACCGCAAGAGTCAATGCAATAGGAATTACAGTTTCAATCTCAGACAGTTTAAATAACGGAAAAATAAATTGAGGGAAAGTTCTTGGAATTTCACCTATTGTTTTAACATCAAAATTAAATACAACAGCAATTAGAGTGCCTAATATAAGAGCCGTTAGAGGGGGTGGAACTATTTGGGCGAATTTTTTGGGCGTAAAAAATACTATAACCAAAGTAATTATCCCTAACAAAACACTATGAAAATCAGAGGCAGGTAAAAATTTTAATGCATTAATAAGCCCCTCAACCGGAGTCCCAGCAAAATCTATTCCTAAAAATGAATTAATCTGTAACAATATAATTATGGCACCTATCCCGCTCATAAAACCTGAAATTACAGGATAAGGGATAAAATTTACAAGTTTTCCGACCTTAAAGATACCGAGAATTATTTGAAAAATTCCGGATAACAAAATTGCTGCAAAAATTAAATTTGGATTATCGGAATGTAGGGCAACAACAGATGCAATAACAACCGTTAACGGACCTGTAGGTCCGGAAATTTGAGTAGGAGTTCCACCGAATATTGATGCCAGCATACCGACAATTATAGAACCGTATATTCCGGCAGTAGCTCCTAAACCGCTGGAAACACCTAAAGCAATTGCAAGCGGCAAAGCAATAACGCCAGCAGTAATACCACCCAGTAAATCTCCTTTAAAATTCGATAATATCCCTGTTTTCATAATGTAAATCCCCATATAATGTCTCTAATATTTATATACCAGAATATTTTAATTTTTACAATAGCCCGGATACAAGATTTACACCAGACCTTCTTTCAGAGCTTTTACGGCAGCCTGAGTTCTATCATCAACAACAAGTTTTTGAATAATATTACATACATGAGCTTTTGCAGTATGTTCAGAGATTGTCAATTCCTGCGCAATTTCATTATTAGAAAGTCCGTCTACAACAAGCTTTAACACTTCATATTCTCTTTGTGTAAGATTTGCATGCTGTTCTTTAAACATTGCCCTTGACATTTGCCTCGGGGGAATAACTCCGCAATTTTTCTCGCGTAAAATAGGAACTACTTGAGGATCCAGCCACATTGCCCCTTCTTTAACTGTTTTTATAATCATTTTTAATGATTCCGTATTTATATCTTTCATCACATAAGCACAGGCTCCTGCATGCAACGAATCTATAATTTCCTGTTCACTCAAATGAGAAGTTAAAATTACAACTTTTGCTCTGTTATCAATCTCGAGTATTCTTTTAGTTGCCTCAATACCTGAAATATCAGGCAAACCAATATCCATTAAAACAACATCCGGATGAGATATTTTAAAAATTTCAACAGCTTCTTTACCTTTTTGAGCTTCGTTTGCTACTATAATGTCGCTCTGGCCTTCGAATAAAGATTTTAATCCTACACGAATAAGTTTTTGATCTTCTACAAGTAATATATTTATTGTCATAATTATTTTCTCCCTATATTACTTATAAAATTATTAAAACTCTAATTAATCCCTTTTATATGCAAATACTGCGGTAATATTATCCGCTATTGATTTGTAAATAAAATTTATATTATTATATTTATAATAAAAATGAACAAAATTTTATAAGTCTCGTTATATAAATGTTAGAGTTCACTGCAGTAAAATTAAAAAGGAGAGATTATGACAGAAGAAACAAAAAATGAAATTGTACAAAGATCTAAATGGTCAATCAGTCCAGAATTTGGGAATTTTTTACTGACTATTTTAGCATCATTTCTGGGTTGCCTTGTTGCACTATGTTTGTATAGTGCTGCCGTAAGACCTTTAATGAAACCTTGCCCGCTGCCTCCGCCGCCGCCAAGATTTGAGGTTCCTATGCATCACAGAGGGGAATTTAGGCCTTACAAACATCACAAACACCATAAAATTGCTCCGGACAAACGAAAATTTGATAAACCGGTAAAAGAAACTCCGAAAACCGATAAAAAATAAATAAACCACCATTGAATAGCCCTTTTAAAAGGGCTATTCAATTTTCAATGATTCTTACTACCTTATGTTAACTTAATCAAATCTTAATATTTTTTTATAGCAAAATAAATTCTTTTGGATTATTATATTAATGGTATATATACATAGGGTGTATCGAGATGAGATATTCAAAATATTCTACGGTAATAATAGGAAGCGGCATTGCAGGATTGTATGCGGCTTTGAAAATAGAACAGCAGGTTAAACTTCCTGACGGTCTGCTTCTAATAACAAAATCCAAACTCGGAGAAAGCAACTCAAGGTACGCTCAGGGAGGTATAGTCGGCGTTATGAAAGAAAACAGAGCTGACTCCACCGCTTCTCATATCTCGGACACAATAAAAGCAGGCGCCGGTCTGAGCGACTTTAATGCCGTTAAATATATATCGGAACACTCTGATGAAGTCATAAAAGATTTACTTAAATTTGGTGTTGAATTCGACCGTGACGAAAATAATAATTTATGCTTTACCAGAGAAGCTGCCCACAGTGTAAGAAGAATTTTACATTCCGGCGGTGATGCTACCGGTAAAATGATTGAACAGGCGCTTTGTAAAAAAGTAAAAGAAAATGAAAATATTGATATTTACGAAGAAACAGATGCCGTTGAACTAATTGTAAGTTCTAATGAATGTAAAGGTGTTCTGGTTTATAATGATGAGAAAATGGAATATGAAACCATATATTCTCCTGCGATTATTCTTGCAACAGGCGGTATCGGACAGCTATACAAATATACAACAAACCCTGCCGGAGCCACCGGAGACGGTATTGCGATTGCTTATAATGCCGGAGCTGTTATGCAGGATATGGAATTTGTTCAATTTCATCCGACTGCTCTTGCGATTGACTGCGGAGAAAACCGCTTTTTAATTTCCGAAGCTGTTAGAGGAGAAGGCGCAAAACTATGTGATGCTGACGGTGTTGAGTTTATGTCTAAATATGATGAAAGAAAAGAACTTGCACCGCGAGATATTGTTACACGGGCAATTTTTAATGAAATGAAAGAACATAACAGTGATAACGTTTATCTTAATGCTTCTTGCATAAATTCAACAATGCTTAAAAAGAGATTCCCGAATATATATGCCAAATGCCTTGAAAACGGAATAGATATTTCTCATGATTTTATTCCTGTTGCACCGGCTGCACATTATTATATGGGAGGTGTAAAAACAAATCTGCAGGGAGAAACATCAATTAAAGGATTATACGCAATTGGAGAAACAGCATCAACAGGTTTGCATGGCGGTAATCGTCTGGCCAGCAACTCTTTGCTTGAATGTGTTGTATGCGCTTATTCCGTTGCAAAATATTTAAAATCTCTGGAACTTAAAACTCCGAAACAAATTGACGAAAAAATCATGTCTATTTTAGACAGATATTCAAATGAAGACCTTATTCTTGATGAGTTAAACATTCCGGAATTAAAAAAACAATTGCAGGATATAATGTGGAATGATGTCGGGATATTAAGAGATGAACATTCTTTGATGACTGCTATAACAGAACTGAAAAAACTTAAAAATAATTTCCCGCGGACATATAAATGTTTAAACAGAGAAGAATATGAATTTCGAAACATGCTGATTACAAGTATGTTGATTACAAATAGTGCACTCACGAGAAAAGAATCACGCGGTGCCCATTGTAGAACAGATTATCCGGAGACACTTGATAATTGCGTTCACAGTATTACCGATAAAACACATGGAGTATTTGATTTTGTTAAGTAAATTTTATATACAAGACCATATAAAAATGGCATTAATGGAAGATATAGGTTACGGAGATATTACAACAGAAAATCTTGCAGGTGAAGATGATTTCTTAAGAGGGGAATTAAATACCCGCAGCGAAGGCATTTTATGCGGATGTGAAGTTTTTAAAACCGTTTTTGAAACTTTATCAGACAAAATAAATATTCATTTTTATTTTAAAGACGGCGATAAAATAAAAAAAGGAGACAAAATTGCAGATATTGAAGGTCCGGCCAAATACCTTCTTATGGGAGAACGTGTTGCATTAAATTATATTCAAAGAATGTCAGGTATAGCAACAGAAACAAAAAAATATCAGGATGCTATATCTCCCTATATGGCAAAAATTGTTGATACACGTAAGACAACCCCAAATTTCAGGGCTTTTGAAAAATATTCGGTTAAAATCGGCGGCGGAGCATTACACCGCTTTAATCTCTCCGACTGCGCCATGATAAAAGATAATCACATAAAACTTGCCGGTTCCATTACAAATGCTGTAAATAAATTAAGAAACAATATTTCGCATGCGCATAAAATTGAAGTTGAATGTGATAATTTAGAACAGGTTAAAGAAGCTGTTAGTGTTAATGCTGATATTATAATGCTTGATAACATGCCGGTAAGTACTATGAAACAGGCTGTTGAAATAATTGCCGGCCGTGCCGTTATTGAAGCCAGCGGAAATGTTACACTTAATACCGTTAATGAAATTGCATCAACAGGAGTTGATATTATATCATCCAGTGCAATTGTCGCAAAAGCGCCAACTCTTGATCTGGCACTTGATATGTAGTTTTTAGTTTAATTGTAAACTTTCGTAAAATACATGGCAAAAAAAATTTTCCTTTGTTTTAAAATAAATGTAGAAGACATTTAATTATTTGGTGAAAAAATGAAAATTAACTCAACACAACGTGATATGACCCTTAAAGAGGGTAAATTCAGGCTCCGTTCGGGCTCTCAACATTACAGAGAGAAGAATAATGCAGGAGTGTATGAAAATAACAGAGGATATAGTACAGATTATTGCGGCAGTTTTACGGGAAAGAGTGAAGCTGCCGCAACTGTTATGAAAAAAGGCGGAATTTTAACAAGCACCTGGTTTAATAAACTTTTAACCTGTTCTAAAAAACATAATGTATCAACTAGTGCCCTTGTTGCTTTAGTACTTGCAGGCGTTTTGAGACCGGCAATGATTATGACTCTTCCGGGTGAAAAAGACAAAGAAGATAAAATTTATGCATCAGGCCACTCAATGGCTTCCGCAATTCTCGGATTTATTGCATCAGTAATTTTAACAAGTCCTTTAGACAACGCCGTTGAAAATCTATTTAATAACAACGGTTATTTAAAAACAAGCAATGAAGATGATGGAAAACTAGTTACTGAAAAACTTAAAGACAATACCGAAAAACCAAAAGTATTCAGTAAAAAACTTACGAAAATAGGAAGGATTGAAAAATCACTTGAGCAAAGAGCAAACTTGAGAGATGAAGCAGGAAAAATCATTAACCGAAAATCTAGAGAACTATTCAAAGCAATGAACAGACACAGAGATGCTCTGAATACGTTATTAAAGATGATACCTGATTTTATCATATCAGTACCCAGAGCCATTTTGACAATTGCTCTTATTCCTCCGATATTAAAATACGTATTTGGAGTCGAAAAGAAAAAAGCTCCGGAACAACAAAAGGAAAATAATAATATGCAGCCCCAAAATACAAAAATGGATTTTATAGATAAACCTGTTTTTCAGGAAGTTATTAATGGATTAGGAAAAGGAGGTGTTAACTAATGAACATAACATTACATAACAACACCTACAATAAATATAATCAAAACTTTAATAACTGCAGGCCAAAACCTCAAAGTTTTACAGCAAATGCATCGGCAGTTACAATAGATGCAGCAGAAAAACTTATTGAACAAACAGGAAAGGGCGGTTCTTCATTTTTTAAACCCGTTTCCGATTTTTATAACAAATGTTCGTTAAATATCGCAAAATATATCACATCAAAAGTCGCAGACAGCAAAGTGTTAAACTATACAGCAGATAAACTGAAAAATAATAATAATTTGTTTCAACATTGTTTAACACTCGGCTCTCTTATAACCAGCGGACTTTATATGCAAAGAACATTAACCAATGATAAAATGGATAAAGACAGGAAGAAAACTCTTGCCGTAAACCAGTTCTTAACTTTCCTTTTATCTACAATAGGAGCTTATTCTCTTGATAAATACCTAAAAAGTTGGTGGGAAAACGTAACATCCAAATACGTCGGTTTACAGATTAACGATCTAAATTTTAACAAAAACTTTAAAGACATAAAAACGGCCATCAATAAAGTTAATAAAGCTTTAAAGAAAAATCCAAATGCAGATATATTTAAACTGGGAGAAAATGCAAAAGAAGGTTTAAATATGTCAGATATAGGGAAAAAATACTTTGAACATGCTTTGAAAAAAGCTGTCGAAAATAGTGACAGTCAGGTTAAATCTGTTTCAGGACTTTCACTAAACAAATATATTGGCAAACTTGTTAAAGATGAACATATACCTAAACTTTCAAAAGAACTCGGAGACAGAATTGCTGGAATGGGACTTCTAAGATCAATGCTGGTATTCGGTTTTGTTTACAGATTCTTTGTTCCGGTTGTAGTTACGAAACCTGCTAACTGGCTCTGTGATAAGTATCTTGAGCATAAAAAATCAAAAAATAATGTTAATAATGCAGCGTAAACACAATTAAATATCTACACAAAAAACTGCCGTAAAATATACGGCAGTTTTTGCAGTTTATTAAAATTTTAATCCCCATATCTGAAATAAATTCAGGGCAGGCTCTGAACTCGTTTGACTGCTTTTGCCGAAATCTTTGATTTCGTGCAAAATGTCCCAATGCGGGCAGGGTCTAACTGCTATGAGATGCTGAAACTAGTTCAGCATGACGTTTTTATTCATAATTGGTGTAAACTGAGATATAAGTCCCTTTTGTATTTACTTGAAAAAAAAAGAATTTTATAGTATATTTTGTAGTGTAGATGGGGTAAAACGGTGGAAAAAGATTACTTGGATTTAGATTTAATAGCTAAAGAATGTAACCTGACCGATGAGTCCGATATCTGCTCAGTTGTCGAGAAAATTCAATCACTTGACGAAATTTATGAACGAGACAATCTTGTAAAAATATACAATTACTTTCTGACAGTTTCTGAAAATTCTGAAATTTTAATTAATATAATCCAATGTTTAGACAGACTGCGTGACAATTCCTCATTAACTCCTTTATTGGATTTACTTTTGATGAAACATATTAATAAAGATAAAGATGAGTTTATTAATGTCAGAGCGATGTGTGCAAAAGCCATCGGAAATTTAAAAGATACATCTGCTGTTACGCCTTTGTTATATTGCTTAAATAATAAAGACGAAAATTATAAAGTCCGACTTTCCTGCGCCGACGCATTAGGAAGAATAGGCGACAGATATGCAGTTGCACCGTTAATAGAAGTCGTAAAAGATGAGAATGAAAAGTCTGTTTATGTGAGAGAAACAGCAGCCTCTGCACTCGGAATGCTCGGAGACATACGCGCTGTTGATCCGCTTGTAACAATACTTGAGACACAAAAAGGTATCTGGAATAAATTTACTTTCTTGAAAGAACGCGTAATTGAAGCACTGGGAAAACTGCGTCTTGATGATAATGAAAGAGTTTTTAATGCTTTAAAAAATTCTCTTGTTGATGAATCCCCGCAGATTAGAATAAACGCAATCGAAGCAATTATGGACAGCGATAATCCAAAATCCGTAGAAACAATAAGAACCTGTCTTGTTGAAGATCAAAATGAAGAAGTAAAGAAAAATGCTTTAATTGCACTTTACAATCTCATTGGCAGAGAAATATTGGACGAAGTTGCAAACGGGAAAGACTTTTCCGATGCCTTAAAAATGGAAGCGGTTTCTATGATTTCAGAATATGAAGAGGATGAAAATAACGATGAGTAAAGGTATTGTACTTTTATCCGGCGGTCTTGATTCTCTTGTCAGCCTCGGTTTATGTATAAAATCTCACGGGGTATCGCTTGCTATTACATTTGACTACGGACAAAAGTCTGCTGAATACGAGATAAAAGCCTCTAAAAATATTTGCGATTACTATAAAATAACTCACAAAGTAATTACTCTTGATTGGCTTAAAGAAGTCACTCATACAACATTAGTAAATAACGATAAAGTTCCCGAAGGTGACGCACTTCGTGACGGTTCACAATCCGCAAAAAAAGTCTGGGTTCCAAACAGGAACGGGTTGTTTTTAAATATTGCCGGAGCATTCGCCGATGGAGAAGACTATGATTATATAATAATCGGAGCGAATAAGGAAGAAGCACAAACATTTCCTGACAATACACAAGAATTTTTAAACAGAGTTAATAGCGAGTTTGAATATTCCACACTGAAACATCCACAAATAGTTGCCCCCTTGATAAATTCTGATAAAAATGATATAGTAAAACTGGCATTGGATAATAATATTCCGCTAAATTTTGTAAGAAGCTGCTACAACGGCGGAGAAAAACATTGCGGACGGTGTGAATCCTGTGTCAGATTAAAAAATGCGCTATTGAACAACCATGACACTCATTATATAAGGGAGCTTTTTTGAAAATAAAATTTCTGGAAAATGAAATAAAATACGAAGGCTGGCAGCTTTCACCTCACTGGATTTATAAAAATTTTGAAATACAGGGAGATGCAATTGTTGCTTTTATTGGCGAATGTGATGTTAAATTAACTGAAATGGTCGATATTGAAGATGTAATAAACAACGAACCTATTTACAGTAAATCTATGCTGAGTTTTATATCAGAACAGTTCAATATCGGACTTGTTGAAGGCGTTTTCAGACAAAGACTTTTAATCTGCATAATTAAGGAAGCTCTTGAAAAACGAGGATTTACAATCACAAGAAACGGAGACGACCTGTTCTTTGACGGGAAAAAATTAACTGTGTCAATTGCGACCAAATCGGTAAATTCCATTCTTATACATACCGGTATAAATATTGATTCAGCAGGTGCGCCAGTTAAAGCCAGCGGACTCTCGAGTGAACTGGGGCTTAATGATATAAAAGCATTTGCAAACGAAATACTTGAAAAATATTCATCAGAAATTGATGATATAATTATGGCATCAACAAAAGTTAGAGGTGTATAATGGAAGAAGATTCAAAAAAAACTTCGCATATAAGCTACAAAGAGTATCAAAAAAAAGTTACAAAAAATCCTAACGATGGAATAGTTATTTTTGTATCAGCATTTTTTATACTTTTACTGTTGTTTTTAGGAATAGCAAAACAAATTTCACCGGAAGTTGATGTTTCAATAGGTGATGAACCTAGTGTATCTGATTCTGCAGATGAGCAGATTCAAAAATCCTATGTGGATGACAGATTAAAATTATTGCAAATGGAAGATGAAAGCAAAACATCTGAAGATAGTTCTTTTGCGTCTGAATTAGACGAAAAAGTTGTTCTTCCTGACCATAACAAAGAAGCAAAAGAAAAAACAGAACCGACCAATGAAGAACAGCCCATAACTCTGCCTGATACAGAAGCAAACCCTAAGCCTTCTGAAACAGCAGCCCCTCAACCGGCAGCAGCCCAACAGGTAACGTCTAAAGTTGTTGTCGGATATTATGCAACAAAAGAACAGGCAGAAGTTGCAAAAGGCATTATTGCTGAATCAGGTTTAAATATTTCTCCGTTTGTTAGAAATATTGGCGGAGCTTATACAATTCAGGTAGGCTCATATTCAACGAGAGAAAAAGCGCAGTCTGTAGTAAATGATCTTTTGAGAAACAATTATCCTGCAAGAATAATTACAGAGTAAATAAGTTTAGTGCAAGGACTCTCGATATAAATTTATCATGCGGTAATAATATTCAATTTCTTTTATATTGGATTCATTTAATATCGTGCAGATAGAATTTATCATTTCATCTTTACTTTTAATATGCTCAAAATCAAACAAATCTTTTTCAGGAATATCTAACGATTTTATAATTTTTTCAAGAGTTTCGGAAGAAACAAATCTCTTCCCGCGTTCAATATTACTTAAATTTGGTGTATCAATACCAATCATTTCAGCTAATTTTTCCTGCGTTAGATTTTTGCTCTTTCGGATTTGCTGTATACGTCTGCCGAGTTTTTCTTTTAATTCAGCCACAATTTACCTCATAATAAAATTATGGTAAACATGTTTATTGTAAAATTTAATTATCTTAAATGCTATTTAATATTGCATTTATTAGTAATATATGCTATAATAATTGTATTAAATGCTATGAAAAGCTAAAAAAGATAGTATCATAGAAAAATAAAATAATACGAAAGGCAGGCAAATATGGCTATGGATGGGATTAACTGGTCTCAGAAATTATCAAATGAACAATTAAATGCTTCGGCAAACAGTGTACAAACTCGTACTGAAGCGACAAAACAGAATTTCATTCCGCTAAATAGAGGAGTTGGTAATGATGCATCAAAAAGAGTTACTGATACCGTAATTGAACACGCCTTAAATCAGCCTTCTGCACGTAAATCAGTAAATATGCTTCTTTCAAACAGTCCGGTTGGCTTAGGGAATCAGCCTTCGGATGAAGATATAGAGAGTATGGGGTATCAATTTTCCCTTACTGCAATGCATATCGGAGCTCCCAAGATATTCACATCAAGTGATGGAGGAACAATAACTGTTTATGACGGGAAAGGTACTGCAGAAATGGGAGAAGACAAGAGAAAAATTGTCTACCAGAATGGCAGATATACTCAGGAAATGTATTATGATGAAAACGGAAAATTAACACAGGGTAAAATGGTAATTAAAGATAAAATTGCCGGATTTACAGAACAGCAATATGATTTTATTATGAAGGGAGATAAAATAGAAACTGTAATTAAATAAGAATTGAATTATTTTATAAAAATACATCATTGCATATTAATCCGCAATGATGTATTTTTATATTTTGATATATTTTAAGCAAACCAGTTGCAGGAATCACCTTTGCATAAAATATTGTCCAGGTTTGCCATAACATCTTCTTTTGTCATTTCGTAAGTGACAGGTGTTATAGAAATCTTATTATTTTTAACGGCAGCAATATCCGTATTTGAATCCTCTGCTTCTGTAATAAGTTCACCTGCCATCCAGTAATAAACCTTGCCTCTCGGGTCAATTCTTTTCTCATAGTTGTCTGTAAACATTTTGCGCCCGAGTTCAGTTATAGCGACCCCAGCAATGTCATCCTCGTCAAGAGCAGGAACATTGATATTCAAAATACTTTTTTTAGGGAAAGTAAATTCTTTTAATTTGGGTAATAATAAATTAACAAATTTTGCAGCATATTTAAAATGTTCATATTCATAGTTCATACTTGCAAGAGACATTGCAATACTCGGAACTCCAAGCATTGCCCCTTCCATCGCACAGCTGACCGTTCCTGAATACAATATATCAGCACCTAAATTCGGCCCGTGATTTATACCTGAAATTACTATATCCGGCTGTTCTTCCGGTGATAAAATAGCATTTATCCCTATCTTTACACAATCACCCGGAGTACCTGTAGTAACCCACGCTCTTTTAACACCATGATATGCCTCAACCTCTTCAACTCTTAACGGTGTATGCAAGGTCAAAGAGTGTCCTGCCGCACTTCTTTCTCTATCTGGAGCTATAACATAAACATCATGCTGCTGCGACAGAGTTTCAGTCAGACATCTTATGCCGTTAGCTGCTATCCCGTCATCATTAGATACTAATATTTTCATATTTCTCCTTTTAATTACTGCACTACATCTTATAACATCATACTATAAGTAATAAAAATAAAATGCAAAATTTAAAATTTCAATATGTAAAGTTATGTAACAAATATAAAATTAATATCATTATTATAGCAATTATATATACAAAAAATTTTTTATATACATGAACACGAGGAATGCATAAAACGAGGAATCAAAAAAAACGTTTTATTGCACACTACACTTCACACTTTATGAGGAATTATTCAAGAATTCCAACGCCGGTTTCGCAAGGGAACGGCGTTTTTTTTAAGTGGAAATTCTATAAGTTAATTGAGTTTATCGACGTATATAGAAGTTAAGACCGGATATATGCGATAAAAATTTATAACGTCACCCTAAACTTGTTTCAGGGTCTTATAAATAATAAAATTACAAAACGAGTTCAAGGTGACGATTTTAGATATTTTTTGTGCGAACTGTTATATAAGTCACGTAGATGAAGTCTTGACAAATCATGAAAAATCGTAAATAATGAATTTAGTTAAGATGAAAAGGAGTTTAAAAATGAATAGAGAAGATGCTTTCAGGATTGCCCCCCCCCCGAAAAGTTAAGTATAACCACATTTTTCAAGGGTTTTAGAGATTATTTTTGTTTTAATATCTTCCTTCCATTGTCAGGGAAGGATAAGAGGATGGGTAGCGATTTAAAATTATTTCAGTTAACACCCACCCCTAACCCCTCCCTAATCAGGGAGGGATGTATGCATACCACAAACTGTAGAAGAAAGCGCAAAACAGCATTTACTTTGGCAGAGGTCTTGATTACTCTCGGCATTATAGGTGTCGTTGCCGCGATGACTATTCCGACGGTAATAACGAATTACAAAAAATCGCAAATTGAAGCCAGATTGAAAAAACTTTATACAGTTATGAATCAGGCGGTTTTGCTTTCTAAAGCCCATGATACCTGGACGGAACCATCGTATGAAGCAATGAATCCTACTGATTCTGAAAACGGCACAATTCAATGGCTGCAATCTGCTCTTATTCCATATTTAAACGGAGCCGAATTCCCTGCTAAATATACACATCCTGACAGCAATATGGATGGAAGAATTAAACTAAGATTTGCTGATGGAACTTTATGCTCTATGTCTGCTTGGCGCCAATTACATACTTGGTGTGATATCAACGGTACTAAAGGGCCTAATAAAAAAGGTGTGGATATTTTTTATTTCTTTCTTGATTATAATCCTGCGACTAAAGCCGGTGCAAATTTGGGGTATTTCTATCCTGCGGGATATGCCGGATGGTTTGACGAAGATGGTGAATATAAAGATAGCTATGTTTACGGCGATAGAGATAAAATGTTGCAACAATGCAAAAAAGATGAAAGCAATGATAATACCAATACAAGTTCTTGTGCCCTTCTTATTATGTATGACGGATGGCAAATTAAAGACGACTATCCGATTAGACTTTAAATGGAAATAGGAACTTATATCTGAGTTTACAACAAACAATATCTAAATTCTCACCCCTGGAATAAATTCATGGCAGGAACTGACTGCTGTGAGATGCTGAAACAAGTTCAGCATGACGTTTCACACATAATTTTGATGTAAACTGCGATATAAGTCCCTGGAAATACATTTTGACAAATTCCTAAAAATAATGCACAGGATGGGTAATCACTAACGGCAACATGAATTACCTGCACTGTGACTATCTGGAATGGAACGAAAAAACAAAATGCAGGTAATTATTTCGTAATTACAGCAAGAACCTCTGCAAGTTTACCGGACTTGTTGTTCTTAAATTTGATTTCCTTTTTAGAATCCTGAGGGGTAAACTCTGATTTCTGATAATTAATTAAATATCTCATAAATTCAGGACTAAACATTTTACTCCTTTGCTACACTAAAATTTCCCTACACTTGTATATATATAAAAACATAAAATTAGAAAATATTGTTATTAATTTACAAATTATTTACAATAATTAATAAGATGTTATAATATTTTCGGATATGGAGTTTTAGAATGTACCGTTCCTCAATAATAGACATTATTTCACCGGTAATGGCAGGGCCTTCCAGTTCTCACACGGCAGGAGCTGTACGCTTAGGATTGCTTGCTCGCAATATATATAATGCAAAACCGGACAAAGTTACTTTTAAATTATACAATTCATACGCTTTAACAGGCAAAGGCCACGGAACAGATAAAGCTCTCCTTGCCGGAGTATTAGGTTTTTCCGTAGCTGATGAACGGATTAAAAATATTTTTAATATTCCTGATGCTAAAGAAATTACTTATGAATATGAATTTCTGGAAGATTTTAACCGTCATCCGAATGCTGTTGATTTTATATTTGACGGCGGTCTAAAAATGGAAATCTCCGGAGATTCAATAGGGGCAGGCGAAATTGTAATAACACGAATTAATAAATTCTCCGTAAATCTTGACGGGAAATATAACACACTCCTGCTTGTTTATGACGATGTACCGGGTGTTATTTCTACAGTTACAAGAATAATTCAAACAGATAACGTAAATATCGCATCTTTACACTGCGACAGAAGCGGAAAAGGGAAAGATGCATCAATGTGTATATGTGTTGACGGAGAACTTTCTAAACAATGTATAGAAGCCGTAACCGAACTAAAAGATATGTATATAGTAAGATATATTAAAAAACTGGAAAGTTGAAAAAATGGATAATGTTATAACTACTTTCAGACAGCTTTATGTGATATGCAAACAAAAAAATCAACAAATATTTGAAACAGCAATAGAAAATGAAGTTGCCCAAGGGGAATACACCGAATATCAAATACGTATGCAGGCTAAAAAAAGTCTTGATGCAATGAAATCGGCCATAAACTCCGGACTGAAATCAACAGAGCCGTCACCAAGTAAATTGAGCGGGGATGACTGTTTTAAACTGCAAAAGCGCTTTGAAAAATTTGACTCTATTTTAGGAACAACAGCACAAAAAATTATGACATACGCACTTGCAACAAGCGAACAAAACCTAAGAATGGGAACTATTGTTGCCTGCCCGACAGCAGGTTCATGCGGAATTGTGCCGTCTGTTTTAATTGCTTTTGCTCAAGATAACAATATCTCTGAAAATGAACAAATTAACGCTTTAATTACAGCAGGAGAAGTCGGCAGATTAGTTGCAAACAAGATGTCTCTTGCAGGTGCTGTAGGCGGGTGTCAGGCAGAATGCGGCGTAGCATCAGCGATGGCCTCAGCAGCACTCACTCAAATGCGTGGCGGTTCGGTTAAACAGGTTATAAATGCCGTTGCACTTGCCTTAAAAAATATTCTTGGATTAACCTGTGACCCTGTCTGCGGTCTGGTTGAAATTCCCTGTGTAAAACGAAATCCGTTTCTTGCAATTCATGCTGTCACAGCATCGGAACTTGCTATGGCAGATATTATCTCTAAAATTCCTATTGATGAAATCATTGATGCAATGGAGCAAACCGGAAAACTTATGTCACCGCTGCTAAAAGAAAGTTCACAGGGCGGACTTGCCAAAACAAAAACTGCTATTGCCCTTGAAAAAAATATTTTAAAGTAATAATTTTATTAATTTCTTTCATCGTCCAAGTTAATAAAATCTCTAAGTTAATATAAATATTAACTTATGTAACAATTTTGTTAAAAACAAGCAATTTTATGGAAATTATATCCTTAGTATATATATAAGAGATAAGAGTAAGATACTAAGGAGATATATTATGGCAATTGACAAAATAGGTAAAACCGAACCTGTAAGTTATAATCAGGATCCTGTTCAAGCAATTGAACCTAAAAAAACAAAAAAATTTGAAGAAGAATTAGCCGGACAGCTATCGGGAATTCCTATCAGAACAGCATACATGCCGGATATCGGAAATATCGGCGGCTTATTGAACGGCAAAGGTTCTGGACAAGCTGCAACACAAGTTTAACTTTGCAAAAAGTTTATATTTATAATAAACTAATCTTCGAAAGAGGATTAGTTTATTATGTTGTTAACAGTTGATATAGGCAATACAAGCATTACACTCGGACTTTTTGAAGAAGATGCTCTTGTAGAAGAATACAGACTGGCTTCTGACAAAGATTTATCACTGGAAGAATACGAGGTGCTTTTAAGGACTTTATTTAAAGATTTTAAGGTTGATGGCTGCATTATATCATCAGTTGTAGAAGAACTTACTAATAAATTTAAAACTGCTGTTGATAACGTTTTTAAAATCAACTCTATTATTTTGTCTACAAAAATCAATACAGGTGTAAAAATTTTGCTTGATAATCCGGAAGAAGCAGGAGCTGACAGAATTGCCAATGCCGCAGGAGCATATATTCTCTATAATCATCCCGTGATTGTTGTGGATTTTGGGACAGCAACAACTTTTGATATCGTAAATGCTCAAGGAGAATTTATCGGTGGAATCATATCTCCGGGTTTAAATCTACAATTAAAAGCTCTAAATAAGTTTACCTCAAAACTTCCGCGAATTGAAGTTGCTCTTTCTAATACTGCAATAGGTCATAACACCACAGATGCAATTCTTTCCGGAGTCTTAAGAGGTTCTGCCGGTATGATTGACGGTCTGGTTGAACAATGTGAAAAAGAACTCGGACAAAAAGCTGTACTTGTTGCCACAGGAGGTTATTCCGGGCTAATATCAAATTATATGAAACGTCCGTTTGATTTTATAAATCCTACATTAACTCTTGAAGGATTAAGACATCTTTATCAGATAAATAAACTAGATGTCGTAAGTGAACTGGAGGAAATTTCCCATTAAGTTCTCATTCCACACCTGAACATCTGAGGGAACAGAAAGCACTACAGGCGCAAAATTCCAGATATATTTTATGTTTGCTCTAACAAGAAAATCCGCTGTGGATTGCGCAAATTGAGCAGGTACAGTTAAAATTGCAATATCTACATCCTCAGACTTTGCAAGATCAGGAAGTTTTGAGATTTCCTGTATTTTCATATTATTAATTACTTTTCCGACTTTCATAGGATCATTATCAAATAGAGCTAAAATATTTAATCCATAGTCTTTAAAATTTCCGTAATTTGCTATTGCAGTTCCTAAATTACCTGTTCCAATTATAAAAGCCTTTTTCTTCTTTTTAAACCCCAGAGTTTTTTCTATAGAAATTTTTAATTCTTTTACAATATAGCCGACTCTATTTTTACCGGAATTGTTAAGCAAATTTATATCTTTTCTAACCTGAGAATCGTCTATATTCAATAATTGAGCAATCTGCTTGCTTGATATAAATTCTATTTCCTTATTTATGTAATCTGATAATATACAATGATAGAGCGTAAGTCTGTTTATGACCTTGTCTGAAATTTTCTTTTCCATAAAATTATTATAACATACGCAAAAAAAAGACGAGGTTGCGATTCAAACTTCGTCATACTTATGAATTATATATGTATTGTTAGTTTCAGCTTCTCTCGATCTTTCTTATCTCTATATTATATATATACCCATGAACTAATTCTTTTTAACTATATGTAAAGAAATATTACTAATTCTTTAGAATTAGTTTTTATATTTTTCTATTCTATAGAATTAATTATTTAAGCGTTTTTCCTCTTCCTTTACGAAATTTGCCAGCTCTTCTAAGTGCTTATCTTCTATGACATCAATAAGTTCTTTAACAGACGTAATTTTCCCGAGAGCAAACCCTGTTTCTGCAAGTAGCACACAGTCATTACAAAGACGATAGCCTTCATATTCTATTGAGCCTGCCAGACATTTATTTTTTCCGCAGCAATCACAGTCAAAGTATTCATCTATAATATCAGGATTGTCCTCAATATCATCCAGCCTCATTTGTTCAACAACCTGCGCCATTTCTTCTATAATATCTTTTTCAGATTTTTTCATTTAATAAGCTCCTTCATTTTGTTGACAGCTTCAGGCAGACCTGTAAATACTGCGCGTGAAATTATACTGTGTCCAATATTTAACTCGTGAAGTCCTTTTATTTCATGCATCCTGTAAACATTCTCATAATTAAGTCCGTGTCCAGCATTGACTTTTAAGCCTAGACTTTGTGCAAGTTCTGCAGATTTTTTTAATTTTTGAAATTCCTGCTCTTCCTCTTCATAACCAAAACACTCTGAATATGTACCTGTATGAAGTTCAATAAACTGTGCACCTGTTTTTGCAGAAGCTTTGACCTGCTCTTCATCAGGGTCAATAAACAGACTAACTATAATTCCATTATCAAGAAGCGGTTTTATAAATTCAGTAACTTTATCAAGCTGTCCTGCGACATCAAGCCCGCCTTCCGTTGTTACTTCCTGACGTTTTTCGGGAACGAGACAGATGGAATATGGTTTAATATCAAGAGCAATTTTTTGAATGTCATCTGCCATTGCCATTTCAAGGTTCAAGCGTGTTTTAAGCTTGTTAATAAGTGAATAAACATCTTCATCTTTAATGTGGCGTCTGTCTTCTCTTAAATGTGTTGTAATTGATGATGCGCCGTTTTCTTCTGAGATTTCGGCGGCTTTTTCTACAGATGGTTCAACCCCTCCTCTTGCATTTCTCAATGTTGCTATATGATCTATATTTACACCTAATAACATTTTTACCTCTTTTCTTGTATTTTAATTGATATTCTGAAACAAGTTCAGAATAACATTTTATCGTATTTCTTTAGTCAGTTTTAAAAGCGCTGTATAAGAAGGAAGAATTGTTGTTTTGCCAGCCATAGTCGCTTTATCTATTGCTTTTTTTATATTTGGTTCAATTATAATTTTTTCTTGCGGTATTCCTGCATATTTTAGCCTTAAAGCCATATCATTTGCACGTATACCAGATGTTATAACAAGTTTCTGTGCATTTTTCAACTGCTCGAAATCGCTGTCCCAGAGCCAGGAAATATCTCTGCCGTCTGCATAGTTATCATTAATCGCGATTACAATATTAGAATTCAAATCAACAGTTTTTAAAACTTCACTTGCACCTGTCGGATTTTTGATAAGCTGTATTATTGCAGGATTGCCGTTAATAATACGTTTTTCTGTCCGCCCAAAAATTGCGTGGTATGTATCAAGAGCTTTTTGAATTTCTTCTTGATTTAAACCGTTTTCAAACCCGAAAGCGATTGATGCAAGCGCATTATAAGCGTTATAAAGACCTGATAGATTTACTTTAAAGTCAAAAGACATACCTCTATTTTTTACAGTTAAAATAGAATAATCATTAAAAACTTTTACATCTGCAGGATAATCACAATCAGGGCGTTTATACCCGCATTTAGGACAGTAATAGTGTCCCTGCTGCGCAAAAAATTGTTTTGAATATTTCAATTCTTCTCCGCATGAGCAGTTAAATACTTCTGAAGGCGCGTTTGATTTATGCTCATAAGTACAATCGTATTCAACAGTTTCAAATCCGTAGTATACAGCATATTTAGTGATATTAAAAGTCGCTACAATCGGGTCATCAGCATTCAAGATAAGCTTTAAATCAGGATTTTTATCTATTGCATTTTTTATAAATCCTGCAGTAGTATTTAATTCTCCGTACCTGTCAAGCTGATCACGAAAAAGATTTGTGACTACAAGGTAATCTGATTTCAGATAATCATAAAGTTTGGTTAAATATGCTTCATCAGATTCAATAACAGCATAATCAAATCTTTTTAAAGGTTCAATTTCTAATGCAAACACATTTGCAACACCTGTAAGCATATTGGCGCCTTTTAGATTATGAATAACCCGCTGGTTCGCGATTTCTAAAATATGCGCAATCAGCCCCGATGTTGTCGATTTTCCGTTTGTGCCGGTAATTGTTACTATTCGCTTTTTTACGTACATTGAACAATACTTTAAAAAATCAGGACAAATTTTCAATGCAACCATTCCTGCAAAAGATGTTCCTGATGATCTGTTTAAAAGCCTTATCCCCAGATATGCACACTTTGCTATAATTAATGCCGGATAAAATTTTATTTTCCCTATCATAAATAGTCCTTTAGACGTATTCTTTTTCCCTTGATATTATTCTATACTTCTTTAATATAATAATACAAAAGTAAGAAATAATAAAAAATGTATTTATTTATTGCAATAATTTTTATAGCAGAATTAATAATTGCCTGTACAATAATAAATTATATTATAAAGGCAGACAAAGCGGTTTGCAGATATAATGAATGCATAAAAGTCTTTAACCCGCTTGTTCAGACTTGCCTGCAATACGCAAGATGTCTTGTTACAACATTTAACAGTTCATTTGAAAGTTTTATTGATTTCGTTAGAAAAAAACAGGAACAGATTGTTTATAAAACAATATTAATAATTGCTATCTATTCTCTTTTATTTATTTTTAAAATAAAATCCGATAAAGCATCAAAGATTTACAAGCTCGTTGGCGCAATTCGCGATATAGCAACGGATTTCGTTGTTTGACTTGTAATAATTTAAAAAATATGTTAAAATTATATATGAAAGATGAGGTTATGTTATGAGTAAAAACAAATCATTAATGTTCGGAATGGGTTTGCTTGCAGGCGTTGTAGGCGGACTTATTGCAGGTGTACTCTATGCACCAAAATCTGGAGAAGAATCAAGACGCCAGATTAAAGAAGCTGCGTGCGAATTGTATGAAAAAAATTCTCCTGCTATAAAGGAAGCAAAAAAACAGGCCCTTGAAAATATTGATTTAATGAAATATAAGCTGGAAAGGCAATTAAGAAAATTTAATAATATGATAAAATCAAAGAAACTTCTAAAAGCAAAAGAGCTTGAAGAAATGGACGATGAATACAATTACGATAACTAATCACACAAACAAAAGGGTAAAAACGCTCACTCCCGTTTTTACCTAAAAATATAAATATCAAAGATAATACAAAAAGCGAAACGACTGGCAATGATACGTTAAGTTTATTGAATGTCTTCGCAGAGGGTAAAAAAAATGGAAATGTCTCAAATTGCGTTAAATCAAGGATTAACTTTTCTAACCTGGGCAACAGGTATAGTTATAATTGTTGTTGCAGGCTTTCTTGTTAAACTTTTGATTGACCTTTCGGTTCTGGCTAAAAACCTGAATCAGACTTCAATTATTGTCAACACGGAATTAAAACCGACATTAAAAGAATTAAATGAAACACTAAGCTCAATAAATGAAATAGTGAAAAATACAGATAAAGGCGTCGGAGATTTTAAAACTGCTGTAGGCAAAGTAATTGATAAAACCAAAATAATTTCCGGAACTTTATTCGGCGGATTAATAAAGGGCTTTACAACAGCATACAATTTATTTAAAAAATAGTAGTTTCCGGTAATTATTTATTAATACAAAATTGATAGAATATTAAAGAAACAGTAAAGGAGATATAAATTATGTCAGCAACTAAATTTTTAGCAGGTTTTATTGTAGGCGGAGCAATCGGTGCTATTGCAGGAGTTCTTCTTGCCCCAAAATCAGGCGAAGAAACACGTGCAATGATTGCAGACGGGGCTAAAGAGGCTATGAAAAGAGCCGATGAAACAGTAAAACAAATTCAGTCTAAAGCAGACGATGTTGTTTCTGATATGCAGAAAAAAGGTGACGAAATTAAAGAAAAACTTCAAAACCTTATTAATCAGCAAAAAGAAGCAAAACAAGAAGCTTAATAAGAAAGGGCGAAAGCCCTTTTTTATTGCGATTTAAAAAATTTAGTCTTATTACCAGGGATAATCGTCTGCAATTTCCCAGCCATCCATCATAATTACTGCAGCACAGTAGATTCCATCTTTCTTGCAGGCTCTAGACTCCGGACCTTCCATTAAAGTATCACGAGACGTATCTCTTTCGGCTGTTTGACCGGTTACATATCCAAGTCCGTATGGAATAAGACCTTTTTTAGAATCAATATTAAACATAAATACATCTCTGCCATATCGATTTGGAGGCTTCAGACCATTTATATCAACTATTATTGTTGCAGATACGTAAGTTTTCCCTGATATTGTCCACTGGTAAATATTTGGTGCTATCAAAATTCCATTTGGCAAAATTAACTTCTGTGCCCCTGGGAAACCGCCATAAGTATCACATGTACCCTCATCATTACACGAAATTTGATAGTTCAGAGGGAGTTCATCAGAATTATACTCCTTTATTACTTTAAAATAAGGCTTTATATATGTCTCACTAAATGTTGTACTATCAACAATTTCCCATCCTTCAGTACTGCCGAGACTATTTTCAGCCATCCTGATTCCTTGAGTCAGCAGTGAATATGTTTGTTTTAATTTAATTGCTGTTTGTTTCTTTTGATAATTTTTGATAATAGAAGGGATTGTCAATGCAGCTACAACTCCGATTATGCCTAATGTAATCAACGTTTCTGCCAAAGTAAAAGCTGTTTTCATATCAACTCCTTTGTAGGTAATTCCGAACAGTATATTAATATTATAACATTAGCATGAAAATTATGCAAGCTGAGAACAAAGAAAAACGACGTTTACTATTACTTGCTGTTGCCAAAACAGTTAAAGAGCTGAGAATAAATACAGGCAAATCAATAAGTTTAATTTCAAATGAACTGAATGTCTCAAAATCTATATGGTCTGATGTTGAACTGGCAAAATCCGACCTTCAATTTTCAACTTTTTGGAGGATTGCGGAAGCTCTAGAAATTTCTCCAGAAGAACTTGTAAAAAAAATAAAACAAAACTTATCAGAAAATATAAGTTTTATTGAATAACTACAATTATCTGTTTTTCAAAGCATCATTGAGAGCTTTTTCTAAAACTGTAATTTTATTTTCTAAAACCTGAATTTTTGCCTCAGCAGATGTATTTGAAATAGACCCCTTTTCCAATTCTCGTTTGTAAGCATTAAATTTTTCTTTCAACGATGTGTAAAGTGGTGCAAAAAAGAATATTGCGGAAATTTCACCCAGAACAAACATAATAAGAGTATACAAAGCCATATTCAATGTAACTTCGTATGGTGTAACTTTTAAAATTTGAGCCAAATTACTACTTAAAAGAGTTATGCCGGCTGTCTCTTGATAGTTCATTATTATCAAAAATATTAAAATCAGTGCTGCGAATATTGATATGAATTTTTGCATAGTTATTTTAGCTCCTTAAATATTTTAGTACTTTTTCTATCTTTTCATCAGGTTGAATTTGTAATTCTATTATTTCACTTCCAAAAGGTTTTGTAAACCTTAAAAAGAATGACTGTAAAACCTGCTCATCAGTCTTCACCTTACCTCGCCCCGCCCCGTATAAAGTATCATTGTAGACAGGATGATTAATACTTTTCATATGAACTCTTATCTGATGTGTTCTGCCGGTAATCAAAGTCAATTCAATATAGGTCGCATCTTTGAATCTTTCAAGGACTTTGACAATTGTCCTGCTTGACTTACCGTCATCTCTTGTCATCATTTTATGTGGTTGATTGGGATTTCTACCTATTGGGGAATTAATTTCAAATTCATCTTCCTTTATAACACCTTTAACTATTGCACGATATTTCTTTGTAACGGTATGATTTTTAATCTGTCCGGCGAGAAATTCGTGTGCCCTGTTATTTTTTGCAATCATTAAAAGACCTGATGTATTTCTGTCGAGCCTGTGCAAAATTCCGCGCCTAAACTCGCCGTTCAAATCGGAAAGCTCATTACCATATTTATATAGTAAGGCATTGACAAGAGTATTTTCACGTTCAATCGTTGTAGGATGAGTGAGCATGCCGGAAATTTTATTTACAACAAGCATATTTTCATCTTCATAAACAATATCCAGAGGAATATTCTGCGGCTTAATCTCCAGACTTTCCTGTTCAGGAATTTCAAAATCAATTTTATCATTTTCTTTTAGAATATAAGAGGATTTTTTAATATCATTATTAACTTTTACACATCCTGATTTTATTAAACTTTGAATTTTTGAACGTGACAAATCAGGTATTATTTCTGACAAATAACAATCTAATCTTTTATCTTCATCGTTTTCATCTGTATAAAATATCATTTTTTCTTATTTATAAGTATTAAAATTATCAATGCAATCACACCGATATTAATGAATATATCAGAAATATTAAAAACAGGGAAATTAATAAAGTTTAATTGAAAATAATCTCTAACATAACCGTACACAATTCTTTCATGCAAATTTCCGGCAATACCTGCTGATAAAAGAGCTATAAAAAAGCAGGACTTTAAAGAAATTGATTTTAAACGGTGAATAACATGCAATGCTAGAAGCACAAGCGCAACCATTGAAAGAATAATGAGTAATTCTCTTGCATCCTGTAAAATATTAAAAGCTGCACCTGTATTTTTCACATAATTCAATGAAAACACGGGATTAGATAATTTGTATCCGTGTAAAAGTTTATCAACAAGCAGATTTGAACAATACAGATCCGTAAAAATAAAAAATACATAACATATTACAAAGTATAAAAATTTACTTGTCTTTTCCATCTGTGCTATTCCCTGAATTATCCTCAAATTTAATATATTTATTTTCGGGGATTACGTTAATCCTGGTCATTATAAATGCAAGACCGCCCATATAAACCCTTATTTCTTTATCTGTATAGTTTTCAGCTCTTGTAATCCCTACCGATGCAACATTATATTCATTTACATTATCTTTATTTGAAACAAATACTCTTTCCAATATGTTGTCATCAGGAAGTTTTCTAAAAGCATCATCCGATTTTGTTTGAGGATAAATTATATTCTCTTTATTTATAGAGGCAATCACAACACTATCTTTAGGTGCATCAACTTTTAATGTAGAAGTATAATCTTTTCCTGCGCCTATTTGATTAGGTGCTGTCAGCTCAATATTTATATATCTTGCATCACCATATTTTAATGTTGAAGTCTCTTCTATTATTTTTTCAGAACTTATCAACCACTTGCTACCCTGTTTTTCCAAAAAATAAACACACTTTGAAAAAGAGTACAATTCTCCGACAACTTCTATTTCTCCAACCAGGTCCTTAGATGTTGCAACAGCTGTTTCGTCAACAGTCACTGTAGCATAATTATCTGTAAACTCAATATTATTAATATGAGTAGTATATACAATGTCAGGGTAGGTTTTCCATGTCTCTTTTATCAACTTGAAATATATATCTTTTGCAAAACCATCACAGTTTACAAAATCTTTTGAATAAAGAGTGGACAACCCATCCAAATCATATTTATTGGTATAGACCATTTGTTGATTTATAACGTTTTTTATATCATTTAATGTTGATTTATATATCTTATTTTGTTCTATTCTTGCCTTATATTGGGTAAAAATACCGGCATTAGAAGGTATTTGTGCAATAAAACACACTAATAAAGCTGTACTTAATAAAACGGATAACTTTTTCATATCTTTATTATACATAAAAACTTTTTTTTGTGCTAATATTTTTAACGTAGATTAGGAGAGAATAAAAAGTATGAAAGATGCATATTTTCCACAAGAAATAGAAAAAAAATGGCAAAAAATATGGGAAGAAAAAGGCGCCTTTAAAACCCCTGACACAAGCGATAAACCTAAATATTATGCTTTGTCAATGTTTCCATATCCGTCAGGCAAGCTCCACATGGGGCATGTTAGAAATTATACAATAACAGATGTTATTGCCCGTTTTAAAAAGATGAACGGCTATAATGTGCTTCACCCGATGGGTTGGGACAGCTTCGGACTTCCTGCCGAAAATGCAGCAATGAAACACGGTGCAAATCCCGAAAACTGGACTGATGAAAATATTGCATATATGACAAAACAATTAAAAATGCTCGGGCTTTCTTACGATTGGGACAGAGAAGTCACAACCTGCAAACCTGACTATTACAAATGGACGCAGTGGCTTTTCCTTCAATTATACAAAAAAGGTCTTGCATATAAAAAAGAAGCTGCTGTTAACTGGTGCGAAGAATGCGGTACAGTACTTGCGAATGAACAGGTAATCGACGGGAAATGTTGGAGATGCGACCATATTGTTGAGAAAAAGTATCTTTCACAGTGGTTTTTAAAGATTACGGATTATGCGGAAGTTCTTCTTGAAGATTTAGATAAACTTACAGGATGGGGCGATAACGTAAAAACAATGCAGGCAAACTGGATTGGAAAATCAGAAGGTGCAATTTTAAAATTTAAAGTTGTTGAAAATGATTTGGAAGTTCCTGTATACACTACACGTCCTGATACTGTACATGGTATTACTTATCTTGTTGTTGCTCCTGAATACAAAGATATAGAAAAGCTTACAACTTCTGAAAATAAAGAGGCCGTTGAAGCATATCGTGCCAACGCAAGAAAAATGACAGAAATTGAAAGACTTTCAACAGACAGGGTAAAAACGGGTGTACCTTTAGGAACTCACTGTATTAATCCGTTTACGGGAGAAAAATTCCCTCTTTGGACAGCGGATTATGCGCTTGTTGAATACGGAACAGGTGCAGTAATGGCTGTTCCTGCCCACGATACACGTGATTTCGACTTCGCGAAAAAGTACAATCTGCCTGTCAAAGTTGTAATTCAAAATCCTGAGAAACCTTCTGACTGCAAGACTGAAGCATATACAGAACCGGGTGTTCTTATTAATTCCAACGAATTTGACGGAATGGATAATGAAAAAGCTAAAAAAGCGATTACACAAAAAGCTGTTGACGGCGGTTTTGGTGAATTTAAAACCCAGTACAGATTAAGAGATTGGCTTGTTTCAAGGCAAAGATACTGGGGTGCTCCTATTCCTGTTGTATATTGCGACAAATGCGGAATTCAACCTGTGCCGGAAGAGCAGCTGCCTGTATTGCTTCCTAAAGATGTTGATTTCAGCGTTGTCGGAAAATCTCCGATTACAACTTCAAAGACTTTTTTGAATACAACATGCCCTTGCTGCGGCGGGCCTGCTAAACGTGAAACAGATACTATGGATACTTTTGTATGTTCAAGTTGGTATTATCTCAGGTATTCTGATGCTAAAAATGACAAAATGCCGTTTGCAAAAGATAAGGTAAATAAATGGCTTCCGGTTGATCAATATGTCGGCGGAATTGAGCATGCAATTTTGCACCTCTTGTATTCAAGATTTTTCACAAAAGCATTAAGAGATATGGGGCTTCTTGATTTTGATGAACCTTTTAAAAACCTTTTAACTCAAGGTATGGTATTAAAAGACGGCTCTAAAATGTCGAAGTCAAAAGGAAACACTGTTGACCCCGATGAAATATTTGAAAATTACGGAGCAGATACTGCAAGGTTGTTTATACTTTCAGATTCACCGCCGGCACGTGATTTTGACTGGTCAGATGCAGGTGTTGAAGGATGTTACAAATTCCTCAACAGAGTTTGGAGATTAATTTCTTCAAATGCTGAGTATATTTCCGCTTCACCATTCACCCTTCACTCTTCACTCAAAAAAGACAATGACGATATGGTTCGTCTTGTCCATATTGCAATCAAGGGAATTACAAATGACATTTCAAATGACTTCCAGTTTAACACAGTAATTTCAAAATACAGGGAACTTGTTAATGCAATTTACGATTGGAGAGGCAAAAAGTCTGAACTTGATGATGAAGATAAAGCAGTATTGAGTTTTGCAATATTAACATTAATCAAATTAATGTCACCTGTTGCGGTTCACCTGACAGAGGAAGCATGGCATGATTTAGGCGGAGAAGGTTCAATCCATGATGTTGAGTGGCCGAAATGGGATGAAAATCTTGCTAAAGCAAGCTCAATCACGCTTGTTGTTCAAATTAACGGCAAGGTTAAAGACAAAATTGAGGCAGATGAAGCTTTATCTGAAGATGAATTAAAAGCTCTTGCTCTGAACAGCGAAAAAGTAAAAGAGTTGACTGCAGGAAAGACAATTGTCAAAACAATTGTTGTTCCCAAAAAGTTAGTGAACATTGTTGTAAAATAATAAGTAAAAAGCCGGTATTAAATACCGGCTTTTTTGAAGAAAAGAACTTTACAAATAGTAAAATTCCGCCCGTATCAGGATTTATGTATTATAATAGAATATGTAAAATTACAGATAAGGGATAGAGTTTTGAGAAATAAAAAATATTATTTTATCGCTATAGGCGGTGTGGGAATGAGCGGACTCGCAAAGTATCTTTTAGAAAACGGATGCGATGTTTCAGGTTCAGACATAGTTGACAGTAAATATATTCAAAAATTAAGAAATTTGGGGGCTAAAGTTTTCATAGGACAAAAAGCTGAAAATGTGCCTTCTGATGCTATTGTTGTTGCAAGTACAGCAATCCGCGAAAATAACCCTGAAATGATAAGGGCTCGTGAACTGGGATTAAAAATTTATCATCGTTCTGATATTTTGGCAGAAATTTCTAAATGGGGGAAATTTTTCCTCGGGTATTCAGGAACACATGGTAAAACAACAACAAGCGGACTTTCATCTTATGTGCTTGAAAAAGCAGGGTTAAAACCTTCTTTTGTTGTAGGCGGGATTATTCCTGAACTGGGAATAAACGCGCATTCTCAGGATGGAAAATTTTTCTGTGCTGAATTAGATGAAAGTGACGGTACTATTGTGAAGTACTGTCCCAATGTATGTGTTATTAATAATCTTGAAGCGGATCATCTGGACTTTTATAAAGACGGTTTGAAATCAATATTGGAAACATTTGAAAAATTTATTTCAAATATGCCTGAAAATTCGGTTGTTCTTGTAAATAAAGACTGTCCTGCGACTATGAGCCTTCACAGCCACAAGACATTGACATTCGGAATGGAAAATGCGGATTACACATCGAAGAATATTGAATTTAAACCTGATTGTACAACATTTGACATTTATTACAAGGGAGAATTTTTAACTGATTTAAAAATTATTCTGCGCGGAAAGCATAATGTTTATAATGCGTTGTCTGTCCTTGCAAGCCTTCATCAGGCAGGTGTTGATATTGATGCTGTAAAACCGCATTTCTCTACTTTTTCAGGTATGGGGAGAAGATTTCAAAAAATTGCTGAGTTTGATGGAGTAATAGTTTACGATGATTATGCTCATCATCCCACAGAAATTAAAGCAACCCTTTCATCAGCTGAAGGAATGTTCCAGAAACACATTATAGCAGTTTTTCAACCTCACAGGTTTACAAGATTGAAAAATCTGTGGGATGAATTTCTTGATGCATTTTCAGGGGTTGATAAAGTTGTAGTAACAGATGTTTACGCGGCATCAGAAGATGAAATTGAAGGTATAAATTCAGAAAATTTCGTTAAAGCATTGTCGCAGCATATTGATATTCCGTGCGAATATATTAAAGGTTCAATTGCTGACGTTGCCAAACAACTTTATCCGGAACTAAAAAAAGATGATGTAGTGATAGGTCTGGGAGCCGGCACTATCACAAATCTCTCAAAAGAACTTTTGAATGCGAGAAAAGAGGCTGTCAGTGTTGGAAACTGATTATGATATAAAAAAAATGACATCTTTTAAAATCGGCGGAAAAATTTCTAAGATGTATTTCCCCGTATCGATTGAAGAATTTGTTGAAATAAAAGAAAAAGAAACTGATGCGTTTGTGGCTGGAAATTTTTCCAATATTCTGGTCTCAACTGATGGCTATGACGGTGCTGTTATCTGCACAAAAAAAATTGATAGGATAAGATTTGACGGCAACAGGGTTTTGGCAGGCGCAGGCGCCAGAGGCACAAAATTATCCAAACTTGCTTTAGAAAACGAATTAAGCGGGCTTGAATTTATGATAGCTTTTCCCGGTTCTGTCGGCGGTGAAGTATTTATGAATGCCGGCGCACACGGACAGATGGTTGCAGATGTTCTCAGATCCGCAAAAATATACTGTCCTAAACACGGTGTAACAACCCTCACAAATGCTGATATGCAGTTTAGTTACAGAACATCTGTCTGTCAAAAAATGCCTTATTCCGTTTTAGAGGCTGAATTTGTATTGACTCCTTCAACAAAAGATAAAATTCAGAAAAAAATGGATGAAAATTTATCATTCAGACAGAATAAACAGCCATCTTTGACTTTACCAAACTGTGGAAGCACTTTCAGAAATCCCGAAGGTGATTCTGCAGGTCGTCTTTTAGATGCGGCAGGGGTTAAAGGACTTAAAATCGGCGGTGCGTATGTTTGGGAAAATCACGCAAACTTTATTATAAATGACGGCACTGCAACATCTTTAGATATTTTAGAATTAATGCATGAGATGTATTCGCGTGTAAAAGAAAAGTTTGATGTAGAATTAAAACCCGAGGTCAGATATCTCGGCGGAAAAAATGAAAAAGAGGTTGAAATATGCAGGAAATTAAATCTGTTATAGATAAAAATTCAAAAATTGCAGTTTTGTGCGGCGGCATGTCATCAGAAGCCGAAGTTTCAATGAGATCAGGCAAAGGCTGTTATGATGCGCTGCAAAGGCTCGGATATAAAAACGCTGAAATGGTTGTTGTTGATAAAGATATCGCATTGAAGCTTAAAGAAGGCAAATATGATTATGCTTTCAACGCTCTTCACGGCAAATACGGAGAGGACGGTTGTATTCAGGGAATTTTGGAGATTTTGAAAATTCCTTATACAGGATGCGGTGTAATGGCAAGTTCTATTTGCATGAATAAAGAATTTACGAAACGAATTCTATCGACAAACCATGATATTATTATGGCAAAATCTGCTTTTGTAAAAAAGGGTGATGATTTATTTGAAAAAACAAAAGATTTAACTTATCCGCTTTTTGTAAAACCTGTAAGTGAAGGCTCAAGTTTCGGTATGACAAAAGTTGATAAAAAAGAGGATCTGAAATCCGCCTATGAAACAGCATTGAAATATAATGATGATGTATTGATTGAAGAATTTATTGACGGATTTTTTGTAACTGTCGGTGTGCTAGAGTGTGAAGGTCATCCGTTTGCTACCGAGATATTAGAAATTAGACCTAAAACAGAATGGTATGACTTTGAGGCAAAATATACAAGCGGAATGTCTGAATTTATCTGCCCTGCAAGGTTATCTGATGAAGTTACCCAAAAAGTAAAAGATGCAGCGGTAAAAGCTTTTGAAACAGCAGGATGCAGAAGTGTTTCAAGAATAGATTTTATGATGAAAGATGATATTCCATATCTTCTTGAAATCAATACAAGCCCGGGAATGACAACAGTAAGTGATCTTCCTGCTCAGGCTGCAGCTATGGGAATAAATTACGATAATCTGGTACAACTAATTTTAAACAGTGCAGGATTAAATAAATAAGATGTATGAAGATGATATAAGCAAAAATGAAACTAATGAATATATTGAGTATCATGAAATTTCACAGACTGTTGAAACAGTAGAAGAAGATCCGATACCTGACGGGAAACATCTTGTTAAAAAGAAACGTCGCGAACGTCTTGTGCGCAAAGGCAGAATGAAACAAGAACGTTTCAGAGCAGTTATGCGTTTTTTCCTGTCTATATTTTTCATTGTTGCTTTAATTTTTATTTCACGATGCCCCGGCTGGTATATGGATAAAAAAGCTTTCAATTACGTTGGCGGTAGATCTGTTGAAATAATCAATAACAATATTGTCCCGACACACAAAATTCTTGTTTTATTAAAAAAGAGCAGCGTTCCTAACGTACCGATTTACCTTGCAAGAACAGATGAAATAAAAAATGAAATTATGAAACTTGCACCTGTTGAAAACGTATATATAAGACGTTATGCTTTTCCTGCCAGAATACAAATTATCCTTCGTGAAAGAACTCCTGTAATATCTATTTCTCCTGATGCAAAAGTTGCTCCCATAGCTTTTTATACATCAGATGGAAAACTTATAGGACATGAATACTTACCGTTAAAAAGTCAATATAAAACGATACTGGTTCTTTCATACGGCAATAAAGGCGATGATTATCACAAATGGAATTTGAACAAAATACGGCAAATTCAAAAAATTGCAAAATATATAGAAACATATTCGGGAGAACCTGTAGAATATATAGATTTGAGAAATCCTAATGACGTTTTTGTAAAAATTAAAACAGTTAATATAAGACTCGGTCAATTAGATGACAATGTTTACAAAAGAATTGAAAGAATACCTTCTCTTCTCCCTCAGGTTAAACTGATTGAATCTAAAATCAAATACCTTGATCTTAAATGGGATAAAGTTAATTACTTAAAACTGGAATAATTTAAAAAAGAGGAATCAAATGAAAATAGCAGTAGCACAGATAAAATTAAAAACAGCAGATTTTAACTTCAATGCACAAAATATAATAAATTTCGCACAAAATTGTGATTGCGATTTAATTGTTTTCCCGCAGGCAGATATTGAAGATCTTGGCGGCAAAGATTTGGTGCTGGACGAAACCTGCAGAAAAAAACAGCACGATTTTTATCAGTCAATTGCAGATAAAAATTTTAAACAAAATATCTTGATTGGTGATATTTTAATCAGAAACGGTGAAATTGAAGTTGCTGATTACGGCTTTTTTGATATTTGCGGCAACAAGGTTTATGTATCAGACACCTATATTGACGATGTAGAATGTGATTTATTTATACTTGCTAAAAACAGATATTTTGCAATTAATACGTATAAAGATTTTGTTAACAGCATTGAGACAAAATGTAATTTTATTTATGTAAACGCAATAGGAATTGCAGATGAGAATATTTTTGCAGGCGGTAGTTTTGCCAAAAATGTCAATAATCAATTGGTACTGCAAATGCCTGTGTGCAAAGAAGATATTGAAACCGTTGATTTTTCCAGAGTCATAGAATTTTTTGATGAACAGGAAGAAGCTCAAATATCAGATGCAATAACATTTGCATTAAAAGAATACTGTGAAAATACAGGTTTTAAAAAAGTTGTTCTCGGGCTTTCCGGAGGTATAGACAGTGCATTAACTGCGGCTCTTGCAGTTAGAGCGATTGGTGCAGATAATGTCCTTGGTATTATGATGCCGAGTATGTATTCCTCAGAAGGCAGTATTACAGACAGTGTGAAGTTAGCCGAAAACTTAGGTATTAAAACAATAACAGAACCGATTACCCCGTTATTTGATGCTTTTATGAAAGGTCGTGAAAGACTTCATGATTTGGCGGAAGAAAATCTACAGGCACGTCTTAGAGGCTTAATTTTAATGTTTTATTCAAACAGAGAAAACGTACTTTTGTTATCTACAGGCAATAAATCTGAAAGTGCAATGGGATTTGGAACTTTATACGGAGATCTTGCAGGCGGTTACAATTTAATTTGTGATTTAACCAAAACAAATGTCTACAAACTTGCAAATTATATAAATAAAGATAAAGAAATTATTCCGCAGGCTATTATTGACAAAGCTCCATCTGCAGAACTTCATCCCGGTCAGAAAGATCAAGATAGATTGCCTGAATACGCCGTATTAGACGACATTATAGAAATGTATGTAGAAGAAAATATTCCACTCGAAAAGATATATGAAAAATATGGGAAACCGCTTGTTGATGAGACAATAAGAAAAATATACAGAATGCAGTTTAAACGTCATCAGTCTTGCTTAGGAGTAAGGCTTACCGAACGCTCTTTCTGTAATGGAGTCAATCTGCCTGTAGTTCAAAGATATTATTAATAAATTATTTTACATTTAAGGTAAATTTTTAAAATAATTGCTGTCGCTTAAAGCCTTTGCAGTACAGGCAATACCATTGAGGTTTGAAGAACTTGTTTTTGAACAATATGTATCTTCATCATAACTGGTGCCATAAGCCCCCATTGGTTTTATCCCGTTTTGAGTAATTTCAAACGTAAATAAATCATGTCCCCATGCATTCGGTCTTTTTTGATAACCGTTTACATCAATAGTTATCATTTTTGCACTTGTATTAGAATCATAATCATTTTGTATAAGAATTAAAGCTCCGTCAGATAATAAAAGCTGGCCGTCGTCTAAAAATCCGGCATTCACATTTCCTGTTTTACTGTAATTTTTATATGTTGCAGAAACTCCACTATCAGCATTTCCGCCGTAAGAATCACTCGGAACGCAGGAAGAAACCTCAGTTCCATATCCACAATCTTTTATAACATTAAAATACGGTTTTATTTTATCTTTAATTTGCCTATATCCGAACATCGCAGAATTAATATCAATACCTTCATCATTCGCTAGTCTAAGCATAGCTTGATTAATAACACTTGCATTTTTCTTGAGAGCTGCCTCAAGTTCTTTATTTCGTGTATTGTTAATTAATGTAGGCATTGTCATTGCGGCAACAACGCCTATGATACCGAGGGTGATTAAGACCTCTGCAAGGGTAAAGGCACAACGACAAATATTGTTAGAACCATATACATGCGCAGCATCTTCAGCCAATGTAAAACCTTTTTTATACATATCAATAACTCCTCTCTTAAATTTAATTATAACACATTTTACGTATTGTCAGTACGTATATTTTACAAAAATTTACGTTTACACTGTACGTATGAGCGCTGAATTTTACAAATTTTTAGGAAGTAACATAAAGAAAAGGCGTAAAGAATTAGGCTTGACGCAGCAGCAACTCGCAGACAGAGCTGGAATTGGATTGAATTTTATGGGAAAAATTGAGGTTGCATTTTCAAAATTGTCGCTTGATACTCTTATATCTATTGCAAATGCTTTAGAAACAAGTGTTAGTGAATTGACGGATTTTAGCAAAAAATAATTTTTTTTAACGATTGAAATTTTTTTGAAATACTGTTATAATAAAAATATATATGTTGGTTGAATTGAGGATATAAATGGATATAACAGTACTGGTTGACAATAATTGTAAAACAGATCATTTTCTTCTGGGAGAACCAGGGTTATCAATATTATTGCAGAATGATTACCAGAAAGCACTTTTCGACTGCGGCTACAGCGATGTTTTTATCAAAAATGCATATAAACTCGGTCTTGACCTGAGCGACGTTACTGATATTATACTTTCTCACGGTCATAATGACCATACCGGCGGACTTTTAAGGTTAGAAGATCTGTACAGAAAAATGCTGATGGCCGGTATAAGCTTGAATTTAAAAACTGTTCTTGTACATCCGGATGTATTTGAAGTAAAACTTGACAGCAAATCCAATAATGTAGGTTTTCCGGGAGACCCAGGCAAATTATGCGATATTTTTGAAATTGATTATTGCAGAGATCCTAAATGGTTGACGCCCAAACTACTGTTTTTAGGAGAAATTCCTAAAGTTTACAACACAGACTATCGCTATAATGACGAAACCGCACTTGCATATAAATCGTCAAATGGTTTGGTTGTTATTGCAGGCTGTTCTCATATAGGTGTTCCAAATATCATTGAATACGCTAAAAAACTCACCGGAGAATCTCGAATTGATACATTTATCGGCGGCATTCATCTTGAGACAAAAACAGAATACAAAATAAGAGAATTAGGAATTTATCTGAGAAGTTTAAATATAAACAATTTTTATCCTTGTCATTGCTGTGACCTGCATTCAAAGATTATTTTGTCGGAATACGTGAAAATGAAAGAAGTTTATTCCGGACTGAAACTTGTAATGGATTAACAAAATTAACAATCTGCTTGCAAATATATCTTTTGCATAATATAATTGTTTTGCAGAAGTTTTATGGCTTTGGTATGCCTGAAACTTACTTTTACACTAACCGTGCAATGCACAGAAAGAGGACAAAATGCCAAAGATGAAAACACACAAGTCTGCTGCAAAACGTTATAAAGTTACTGCAACAGGCAAAATAGTAAGAAGACAAGCCGGTATAGGGCACTTACTTCAACACAAATCTGCTTCAAGAAAACGCAGAATATTCAAAACGATTTCAATTTCTGATTCACATTTCAAATTGATTTCAAAAGAGTTACCTTACAGAAAGTATGCGAGATAGGAGGCAGTAAATGAGAGTAAAACGCGGAAACGTACTACGTAAAAGACATAAAAAAATATTAAAATTAGCTAAAGGTTTTATTGGCGCAAGAAGCAGAATCTTTAAAGTTGCAAATATTGCAGTAATGAAAGCTTTAAAATACGCTTACAGAGACAGACGTACTACAAAACGTAATATGCGTCGTTTGTGGATTGTAAGAATAAATGCAGCTGTCAGAGAACGCGGAATGAGCTATTCAAGATTTGTTAACGCTTGCAAAAAAGCTAATATCACAGTAAACAGAAAAATGCTTGCGGATATGGCTGTAAGAGATCCTGAAGCATTTTCAGTTGTTTTTGAAGCTGCAAATGCTGCTAAATAACTGAAATATCAATTTTATTACATAGTATTAAGAAAGACTTCGAAATTTTTTCGAAGTCTTTTTACATTTCTTAATATAAAGTAAATTTTCTACTATAAATTTACTTTATATAAATAGGTTAGTAATTTTGGAGAAATCGTTATGATAGGCGATAATTTTGATATTCCGATTATGTATCAGGATCTTGCAAACAGTACTATGCCACCGCTCAATTTAACGGCAGGCGGTTATTACGGAAATACATCATACCTTGGCGGTATTACACTGCCCAGACAGCCTGATAAAGATAAACTGGATCTTATTAACAAAAAAGATGAGCAAACAAAAAGTACCGCAAAAAAAATATTAGCAGGTCTTGGAGCCGCAATACTTTTAGGCGGAACAATCGTACTTGGTCAAAAAATTAAAAAGAAAGGCGGCATAGGCAAAGTATTAAGCCAGTTTTGGAATACAATGACCGGCAAAATCAAAAACATTTTTAAGAAAAAATAATTTATAAATAATATACACCCCCCATAAAATTAAGTGCAGGATATTTTGTCTTGCACTTTTCTTATGTTATAATAAAAAAAAATAGGGGTTAAACAAGAAAGAGGGTAAATATGGCTAAAGATTGCAGTTTTGATATTGTATCGGAATTTGACAAACAGGAACTTTTAAACGCTGTAGACCAGGTTAAAAGAGAAGTTTCTTCCCGATTTGATTTAAAAGATTCAGGTTCTGAAATTGACCTTGACGGCGACAAAACAATTACGGTTACAACAAGTGATGACATGAAATTGAGGAATATTTATGATATTCTCCAATCTAAGTTTGCAAAAAGGAATTTAAGCATAAAAATATTGGATGCACAACCTGTTGAAAATGCGCTTGGAGGTAAAGTTAAACAAGTTTACAAACTAAAAAAAGGTTTGACTCAGGAACTTGCAAAAAAAATTGTATCAGACATAAAAGATTCAAAGAAGAAAGTTCAGGCCTCAATACAAGGGGATCAGGTAAGAGTTTCCGGAAAAGATAAAGATGATTTGCAGGACATAATCAAACTTCTTCGTTCAAAAGAAGACAAATATGACTATCCTTTACAATTTACAAATTATAGATAAAAAAAGAAAACTCCCGTATTTAATTGACGGGAGAAGGAATGAAAGTTAAGCTTGCCGCCAGATTTGCGGTATTGGCTTAGTATGAAAATTAGAATTTCTTACCCTCCCTCACAGGGGAGGGATTAAAATTTACTTTATCTTAGCTTCCAAAACTTCGAGACGTTTTTTCAGCTCTGCATTTTCTTTTTCCAATGCTGTTATTCGAGAATCGAGTTCTTTAATTGCATTTATCATGGCATAGAACATATCCTCAAAGCGGATTCTAAGAAAACCGTCTTTTGCTTTACTTACAGCATCAGGGAAGATTTTCTGCAAATCTTGTGCGATTACACCGACATGAGGAGTTTTCTTTTCATCTTTTTTGAAGGTGTAATTAAAGACTTTTAGTTGACGGATTTTGTCTAAGCCTGAGGTGTTTTCATTGCCTACATATTTCAAGCGGCGATCAGAAGTATTACTAGATAAACCTGCACCATTACCATAATAAAAATTCTCTCCAATATTATTTACATAGCCACTAGCTTTAACATTATATTGGCCCCGAGAATCCCAAGTCTGATAAAGAATCATAGGATTATTAGTACTGAGATCTGCAATTATTCTACCTTTTACGAATAGATTACCATTTACTACTACAGCAGTCCGTGACATCCCTAAAGTACTATTTTCCCAGGAAACTGTTTGTGTTTTTGATGAATTGTGTACTTCTAATACAGCTGCACCATTGTTAAATTTAGATGGACCTCCTATAAATACATGTTCATCATCATCGCGACTATATATAGATTGATGCAATGAATTCTGAGGACCTGAATTAGCGCCAATACATATATTGTTAGCTTTATTACCAGCATTTTTACAGGCACCCACACCGATTGCAATTGAATTGCTAGTTCTCGCAGCGGCATTAGTACCAATTGCTATCGCATTATTTCTTTCCACATTAACGAAATTTTCATTATCATCAAAGTTACGTGTGGTAGCCTGTGTTCCAATAGCTATTGAATGCTGGCCTTCTGCAATTGCTTTATTACCAATTGCTATTCCTCCTTTTTTATCTGTATAATGTATATCATTAGGCATTTTTACTTCACTAGAGTCACCGATAGAGATTGAGGATGTGGCATCATTAATAACACTATTGTATCCAATAGCAATATTGTTTTTAGTAATATGATTACGATTACCATTAATCTTAGCATAAGAACCCAAACTGACTGAATGACTAGACTCATCTACATAAGCTCTGGGACCTATTGCTACAGAGTAATCACTGGGACTTATTGCACCTACATTACCTGTAGAGTTAATATAATTACCATCTATACCTGCATTATAACCTATAACTATAGCAGCTTCAGCTCCGGTATTTATGCCTTTAAATGAAGTTGCGGTATCATCATAACTGCCTATATTTATAGAATTTTTTGACAAAGCCTGTGTACTTGTTCCAATAGCAATAGCGCTTGGATAGGTTCTGCGTTGCCCATTTGATGAATAACCTGTTACTGCATTGTTTCCTATTGAAATACTGTTGACTGTTTTAGCTTCCGCTTTAGTACCAATTGCTATCGCATCTGAAATATCTGTAAAATTAGAAGCTGCTGCTATTTTGGCCGTATTGCCAATTGCAATTGAATTAACAGAATTATCTACAAGACTTAAGCTACCGATTGATACTGAACTATCTCCAGCATTAATAACTTGGGCTTCGCGACCTATTGCAACTGAATCTTTTGCGTTTGCATTTGTAGTATTTGACCCGGTTGAACCAATCGCTATGGAGGATTCGCCCTGTGCTAAAGAATTGTTACCAATTGCAGTAGAATATTCTCCAGAGGCCGTACTATCTGTTCCTAAAGTTATGCTACGAGATGCGCTTGAATTTGAATTTATTCCTATAGATATAGCATTACTTGCAGTTGTTTCTGCATTCTGACCAATTGCTATAGTATTATCGACCGTTTTCTCTGCCATGTTAGCCTGATAACCCAAACCTATGTTATTACTTCCGCTTACATAACGCAGAGCATGTACACCTATAGCAGTATTGTT
>CALUVW010000005.1 GCA_944324315.1 Candidatus Gastranaerophilales bacterium
GCAAAACTTAATTGGCGGGTGGAGCGGCTACGCTCCTATTTTTTACCTGCTTTACCGGCTTTACGTCTGATATGTTCGCCTTCATATCTAATACCTTTTCCTTTGTAAACTTCAGGCGGGCGTTTAGATCTGATGAATGCTGCAACATCACCTACAGTTTGTTTGTTAGAGCCTTTTACTGAGATTTTAGTGTTAGCTTCAACAGAAATTGTAATACCTTCCGGCGGTTCAACAATAACAGGATGAGAGTAGCCTAAAGCCAAGTTTAAGTTTTTCCCTTCCATGTTAGCACGGTAACCAACACCTTGTATTTCCAATTTCTTTTCAAACTGTTCTTTTACACCGTGAACAGCATTTGCAACTAAGGTTCTTGAAAGTCCGTACAAAGCATCAGTTTCTCTTGAATCACCTACTTTAGAAAGTAAGATATGATTGTCTTCAACTTTTACTTCGATTTCCGGACGAACTTCAACAACTTCTGTTCCGTGAGGGCCTTTTACAGTAACTGTATGGCCTTCTATTTTAACTTCAACTCCTTGCGGAATTTCGATAGGTTTTTTACCAATACGTGACATTTTAATTTTCTCCTTTAGGTATATATTGTGTACTTTTTCTGTCCTTTTCTACCAATTGTGAACAGAATTTTAGAAGCTCGGAAGTCCGGATGTCAGGAAGGCAGGCTGTTTAATGATAATGCCATGACCTCTTGCCATCTGTTCTTCTGTTCCTCTGATTAGTAAACGTAGCAGAGAACTTCTCCGCCGATGTTTTCTTTACGAGCTTTTCTGTCTGTTAAAAGCCCTTTGCTTGTAGAAACAATAGCAATACCCATTCCGCCTAATACTTTAGGAAGATTTTTAGCTTTGCTGTAGTTTCTTAAGCCTGGTTTAGAAATTCTTTCCAATTTAGTGATGATAGGTTTGTTTTTAGCGTCGTATTTCAAAACGATTTCCAAAACTTTGAATTTACCTTCATCTTTTACGCTGTAGTCAGTGATGAAACCTTCTTCTTTAAGCAATTTAGCTAATTGAACTTTCAATTTAGAAGACGGCATAGAAACTGACGGGTGTGAAACCTGATTAGCGTTTCTGATTCTTGTTAACATATCTGCTATAGGATCTGTCATTGACATTTAAAATACCTCCGGACTTACCTCCAGTTAAAGGCAGTATCCTTGTTTTAACTATTACACCACTTGCTGAATTAATTGTTGCTTCATATCGAAACGTATTTCAGCAGTCTGGAACTGTATGAATAAATTATCATGAAAATATTTAATTTACAATATTATTTTTAATTTTGTTTACAAAAACCAAAAAAGACCGCATCCCTCGGTCCTTTGGTTTTTATTGATTTAAAGTTTACTGGTCTGCACTACCATCGCCTTCGCGTTGCCATTTCGCCTTAAACTCACTTACTCTTTTTATTACTGAACTTCTTTAGCGTGAGTCCAATTGTCGGGTGGAGCGACACGCTTCCTTCTTTAGCCATTACCTCAAAGATTTATGCAAAACCTGAGTAGCGGGTGGAACGGCTACGCTCCTTCTTTAGTCCATTGCCTTAAAGATTTGTGCACAACCTAAGTGGTGGATGGAACGGCTACGCTTCTTCTTTAGCCATTTCCTCAAGGATTTATACAACCCCTGAGTGTAGGGTGCAGCGGCACGCTGCCTACCAACTTGCTTTTGTAACGCCGGGAAGTAAGCCTTCGTGAGCCATTTTTCTTAAACAAATTCTGCAAAGACCGAAATCTCTGTGATAACCGTGAGGTCTGCCGCAGATGCTGCATCTGTTATGAAGTCTTACTGCAGGGTATTTGCCTGCTGCAACAAGTTTTTCGCGTCTTAGTTCTTTGTTTATCATCGCTTTTTTAGCCATGAATTTCTCCTTTTATGTTTAATTTATTGTTATCTATTTTAGTCCTTTGAAAGGCATTCCGAGTAATCTCAATAATTCTCTTGCTTCATCATCAGTTTCAGCAGTTGTAATTACTGATACGTTCATACCTTTTACTAAATCAACTTCTTCATAAGTGATTTCAGGGAATAATGCTTGTTCTTTTAAGCCTAAAGTATAGTTTCCGCGGCCGTCAAAACTCTTTGGAGATACACCTCTGAAGTCACGGATACGTGGAAGCACTACACAAATAAGTTTTTGCAAGAAGTCATACATTCTTTCACCGCGCAATGTAACCATTGCACCAACAGGCATTCCTTCTCTTAACTTATAAGATGCGATAGATTTTTTAGCTTTAGTAACTACGCATTTTTGACCTGCAATTTTTGTCAATTGAGCTTCGATTGCTTCTGCAATTTTAGAGTTGTGAGAAGCTTCGCCAACACCCATATTCAAAACTATTTTATGAAGTTTAGGTATCTGGTTAACATTTTTGTAACCGAATTTTTCCTTTAATGCAGGAATTACTTCTTCTTGATATTTAGCTTTTAAGTTTTTGGTTTTAGTTGTCATTTTCTTAGTTTCCTTAATTCTCTGATACTAAAATCATAACACAAATTATAATTTAGCATCTAATTGTTCACCACATTTTTTACAAACACGAACTTTTTTGCCGTCAACGACTTCGTGTTTGATCCTTGTCGGTTTGTCGCAAGCAGGGCAGACAACCATAACGTTTGAAGCGTCAACAGGTGCTTCAATTTTGATTAAACCGCCTTGGATACCTGCCATTGGTTGAGGTTTTTGAGCTTTAGTTACCATATTCAAACCTTCAACAGTAACAGTGCCTTCAGAAACATTTACTTTTTTAATGTTTCCGGCTTTTCCTTTATCTTTGCCTGCAATAATCATTACTCTGTCAGTATTTTTTACATGCAATTTTTTCTTTGTCATTTCTGTATTCCTTTTGTTTTTAATTTTCTTAGTGACCCTGAAACAAGTTCAGGGTTATATATTTCTAAGGCTCGCCTTGCGCTCGCCAAGAACTATATAACTTCCGGAGCCAAAGAAACTATTTTCATATATCCTTTGTCCCTTAATTCACGGGCAACAGGTCCGAAAACACGTGTTCCTCTCGGGTTGCCGTCTTTGTTGATAATTACTGCTGCGTTTTCATCAAATCTGATAACAGATCCGTCTGCACGTTTGATATCAGCTTTAGTTCTAACTACAACAGCTCTAACAACTTCAGATTTTTTTACAGGCATATTCGGGTTAGCATCTTTTACAGCAGCTACGATTTCATCACCTACTGCCGCAAATTTTTTGTTAGAACTTCCCATTACGCGAATGCATAAAAGTTCTTTTGCACCTGTGTTATCTGCTACTTCTAGTCTTGTTTCTTGTTGTATCATTGTTCTTTTCCTTTATGTTTAAAGAATGTTTTACTTGGTTGACAGCGCATTATCTATATAATGATGTCCGGGTGCTGACCGAAACAAAGTTCCGGAGCTCCTGAAACAAGTTCAGGACACGTTACTTCTAAATTCGCTTAGGCTCATTAAGAATTAACGTGCTTTCTCAACTACTTCAGCTAAAGTCCAACGTTTGCCGCCTGAAATAGGTCTTGATTCAACGATTCTTACGACATCGCCTTCACTGCAAACATTGCCTTCATCATGAGCTTTGTAGTGTTTATTTGATTCTATGATTTTTTTGTATTTCGGGTGCGGTTCGTAATCTGCAACTTTAACAACAATTGTTTTGTCCATTTTATTGCTTATTACAACACCTTGTTTTTCTTTTTTAGGCATTTTGTCTTTTCTCCTTTGAAAGCTTTTGCTATACAGCAGCGCTTCCTTTTTCTTTTATAACAGTTTTTGCTTGTGCTATAAGTCTTTTTGTTTTGGAAATCAATGCTGTATTTTCCAATTTGTGAGTTGAAAGCTGTAATTTGTAGTTAAACAAATCTTTTTTCCAATCAACTATTGCACTTTGCAGTTCTTCAACTGTTTTTTCGCGCATTTCATTTAGTTTCATCGTTATTTTCCTTATAGTTTTGAGCGTTATTACGCTTCTAACTTAGCTTTTTCTACTACTTTAACTTTAATAGGCAGTTTTTGAGCAGCTAATTCTAATGCGTGAACTGCAACATTTCTGTCGAAATAATCAAGTTCAAAAAGAATTCTGTTCGGTTTAACAACTGCTACCCAGTATTCCAAATTACCTTTACCTGAACCCATACGAGTTTCAGCAGGTTTTGCAGTAATTGGTTTATCCGGGAATATTTTAATCCAAACGTTACCGCCACGTTTGATTTCACGAGTCATTGCACGACGTGCAGCCTCGATTTGTCTGCTGGTAATCCAGCCCGGTTCAACAGCTTGAAGTGCATATCCGCCAAATTCTAATTTTGTTCCTCTGGTTTCTGTGCCTTTCATTCTGCCTTTCATCATTTTGCGGTATTTAGTTTTTTTAGGCTGTAACATTTTTATTTACTCCATTATTTTTTCTTTTACTATTCAGCTTCAATAGCTCTGCGTCTCGGGCGTCTGCCGCCTTTATCAGAACCTTCTTTGCCGCTTTTTGCTTTGATATTTTGGTCTGCTTTTTCTCCGGGCATCAAGTCACCTTTGAAAATCCAAACCTTAACACCAATTTTACCCATAATTGTATCAGCTTCAGTGAAACCGTAATCTACGTCAGCTCTGAGTGTCTGAAGAGGAATTCTTCCTTCTTTAGCCCATTCTGAACGAGCGATTTCAGCTCCGCCCAAACGACCTGATACCATAACTTTAATCCCTTGAGCACCGGCTCTCATAGTGCGTTGCATTGCCTGCTTCATTGCACGTCTGAAAGCGATACGTTTTTCTAATTGTTGTGCGATTGACTCAGCTACGAGTTGTGCATCAGCATCAATTCTTGCAACTTCAACAACATTGATAATTACCGGTTTACCTATGTATTTGGTAACATCTTTTTTCAAATCATCAATACCTTGACCGCCGCGTCCAACAACTATACCGGGTTTTGCAGTTACAACCGTAATGGTTATATTTTGAGCTTTTCTAGAGATTAATATCTTAGAAATACCTGCTGCATAAAGTTTTTTCTTAATAAATTTTCTGATTTTAGCATCTTCTGCTACGAATGCGCCATAATCTTTTACCTTGGCAAACCATGTGCTTACCCAGGGTTGAATTATACCGATTCTAAATCCTTTTGGATGTGTTTTTTGTCCCATTTTATTTACCTTTTGTTATTACTACTACTTTTTAACAGTGATATCACTCACTTTTAATGTTAAATGAGAAGTGCGTTTTAGTCTTTTGTACATACGACCTTGCGCTCTTGTTCTGGCTCTTTTGTATGTAACGCTTTCATCTGCGAAGATTTCTGAAACTCTCAAAGATTCAGCACCTACGCCGTATTTTTCCTGTGCATTTGCAACAGCGGCTTTCAAATTCTTTTCAACCACTCTTGCTGCAAAATAAGGCATAAAACGCAACATATCTTGAGCTTCAACGACAGATTTGCCTCTAACTTCGTTGATTACTCTGCGAAGTTTTCTTGCTGTCATTTTAATATCTGTTTGTCTTGCTTTAGCTTCCATTGTTATTTTCCTTATTTTTCTTAGTTTTCTCTTGTGTGAGATCCCGAATCTGTTTCGGGATGACAAAACCTTTGTAAGGTTGTCTTATTTTCTTTTCGCAGTTTTGTCTGAACCTGCGTGACCTTTGAAAAGTCTTGTAGGTGCAAACTCACCTAATTTGTGACCTATCATCTGTTCTGTTACATATACAGGAACGTGAGTTTTCCCGTTGTGAACAGCGATGGTGTGTCCTAACATGTCAGGTACAATCATAGATGCTCTGGACCAAGTTTTAATTACTTTTTTTTCAGAGTTTGCATTCATTTTTGTAATTTTATTTTGTAGAGCTTCTTCTACGTATGGACCTTTTTTTAATGAACGTGCCATTAATTTATTCTCCTTTTGTGTTTGTTTTTTCGGTTCTGAGATCCCGAAACAAATTCGGGATAACATATCCGTAATACTCACTTACGTTCGCTAACGGCTATGTTATTTTTTTCTTCTTCTAACTATTAATTTATCAGAAGCTTTTCCTGCTTTTCTGGTCTTATGACCAAGAGCCGGTTTACCCCAAGGTGTTTTCGGGTGTCCGCCGGGACCTGTTTTACCTTCACCACCACCGTGAGGGTGATCGCATGGGTTCATTGTAACACCGCGAACTGTAGGTCTGATGCCTAAGTAACGTTTTCTGCCGGCTTTACCGATAGAAAGGTTTTTAAATTCTGCGTTACCTAAAGTACCGATTGTTGCCATGCATTCTTTTCTTACCATTCTCATTTCTGATGACGGTAATTTAATAGTTACGTAATTGCCTTCTTTAGCCATTACTTGAGCTGCGTTTCCTGCAGATCTAACCATAACGCCGCCGCGTCCAGGTGTTAGTTCAATGTTGTGAACTATTGTACCTAACGGAATTAATTCAAGCGGTAAAGCGTTACCTGTCTGAACAGGAGCTTCCGGCCCTGAAACAATTACGTCACCTACATTAAGTCCTTCCGGTGTTAAGATATATCTTTTTTCACCGTCTGCATAGTATACTAAAGAAATTCTAACGTTTCTGTTCGGATCGTACTCAATAGTTTTTACTGTTGCAGGTACGCCGAATTTTTCACGTTTAAAATCTATGATACGGTAAGATCTTTTTACACCGCCGCCTTTGTGACGACATGTAATTCTGCCTGTATTATTTCTTCCTGCTGTTTTTTTCAATGATTTTAACAATGATTTTTCAGGAGTTGTGCAAGTGATTTCTTGATAATCACTTTTTGTCATCCCTCTTTGTCCGGGAGATGTCGGGTTTATTTTTCTGATTGCCATTTTATTTTCTCCTTTGGCTTTGTATTTTTCTTTCGGGACTTGTGCCTGACGCCCCTTTTTTTAATTATCTTTGATTATTGGCAACTCGAAATTTTCATTCCACTACATAAATTTTTTAAATTTATTCCGTTTCATCAAATTTCTCGTTGCAACGTGCTGGGTTCGCTTTCCTCGTTCGCATTTACAATGCGCACTCGGGCTCACACGGCGCACTAGCCAAAATCTGCTATGCACCAATTAATTCTTCAATCGGATCGCCTTCGATTGTTACTATTGCTTTTTTGGAAGAATCTGTTCTGCCGAATTTATATCCCATTCTTTTTTCGTGAGAAGGCATATAAACTGTTCTTACTTTCTTTACTTTTCTTCCGGGAAAAGCTAATTCTACAGCTTGAGCAATTTCAACTTTTGTAGCATCTTTTACAACTTCAAAAGTGTATTGGCCAAGAGTTGTAGCACCTACTGATTTTTCAGTGATGATAGGTTTTTTAATTACATCATATAATTTTTCTGTGTTTGTTCTTGCTTTACTCATTATTGCAGCCTTTCTGTTATATCTTTAACAGCGGATTCGGTAATTACAACAGAATCAGCTTCCAGTAAATCTTTCACATTAAGGTTTGAAGGTAAAATAATTTTTACGCTCGGGATGTTTCTTGCTGAAAGCTCTAAATTTTTGTTTTCTTCAGCTTTAACATCTGCAACGATTAAAACTTTACCTGATACGTTTAATGATTTTAATGCGCTTACCATTAATTTTGTTTTCGGTTCAGCAATTGTTGAAAAATCTTTAACAACAACCATTTGTTCGCTTTTTGCAGACAATGCTGATTTGATAGCTAATTGTCTTGCTTTTTGAGGCATATTGAATGCGTAGCTTCTTGGTTTTGGCCCAAAGATTACGCCGCCGCCTGCAAACAATGGTGAGCGGAGAGAGCCTGCTCTTGCTCTGCCTGTACCTTTTTGTTTCCAAGGTTTTTTGCCACCGCCGGATACTTCTGCTCTTGTTTTAGCGCAAGCAGAACCTTGACGTGCATTGTTTAATTGTCTTCTTAATGCTAAGTGCATTACATGAATATTAGGTTCTACACCGAATACGTTTTCGTTCAATGTAATTTCGCCTAATTTTTCTCCGTTTGTACTTAATATTTCTTTTGACATTTTTATTTTTCCTTTATTCTTATCTTTTACTGCTTACCCCTTTCCGTCGCATCGCTTGGTTTTATATGGCAAGTCAGGATTTTTATAACTTGTTCTGTTTTTATCTTGGATTATTGCTTTACTCGGACAAGCCGCTCATTTCGTTTTACTGACATTCGCTTTTGTCCTCGCTACTTCGGGTTGGGTTCGTGCTTCGCACTCACACGGCACCCTACGCAAAATCCGCTAGTTCCACTTAGTTCTTGTAGGAACTATTGTAACGAGTCTGCCTTCGCAGCCCGGTACTGAACCTTTGATTAATACTAGATTGTTTGCTGTATCAACTTTAACTAATTTCAATTTAGTGATTGTAACTCTTTCATTGCCCATGTTACCTGCCATTCTTTTGCCTTTGATAACACGAGAAGGAGTTGTACCTGCTCCGATAGAACCAGGTTCTCTGTGGTTTTTAGAGCCGTGTCCCATAGGTCCTCTTGAGAAGTTCCATCTCTTTACAGTACCTTGGAAACCTTTACCTATTGATTTTCCTGTTACATCAACTTTTTCTACATTATCAAGAACTGATAATTCGATTTTGTCACCTACTTTGTAAGCTTCAGGATTGTCAACTCTGAATTCCTGAAGGTGTCTGAAGTTTTCAAGATTATTTTTCTTAAAGTGACCGATTTGAGCTTTTGTTAAGTGTTTTTCTTTTGCAGCAACAGTACCTACCTGAATTGCGTTGTATCCGTCTGTTTCAACTGTTTTTACCTGAGTAACAACAATCGGGTCAACTTTAATTACGGTTACGGGAATTGCCAAACCTTGTTCATCAAAGATTTGTGTCATTCCTAGTTTTTTTCCTATTACACCTAGTGTCATATTTGTCCTTTCTTTCCCGAATTATTGGCAACTCGAAACTTTTCATTTCACTACATAAATTTTTCAAATTTATTCCGTTGCATCAAGTTTCTCGTTAGGGCGTGTTGGGTGGCTTACGCCACACGGCACACTAGCCAAAATTCGTCTTCTCTTGCGAGCGCTACTTCTTTACCTAATTTTTTGAGGACTTTCACCTCTACAGCTTTTTTGCTGTCCCGATTCGGGTTAATCTCAAAGGCTGCCCCTTTGTTTTTGCCCCTGTTCGGTTGTAGTTCACATTACATGCATAATGCTTATTTAATTTTCAAGTTTTACCTGTCAGGTTTAAAATTAAAGTTTTACTTCAATATCAACGCCTGCAGGAAGGTCTAATCTTCCTAATTCTTCAACTGTTTGTTGAGTAGGTTCGTATATATCAATAATACGTTTATGAGTTCTCATTTCAAAATGTTCACGGGATTTTTTATCAACGTGGGGTGAACGCAAAACGCAGTATATACGTCTTTTTGTAGGTAAAGGAATAGGGCCTGCTACTTTAGCATCTGTTCTTTTTGCTGTTTCTACGATTTTGTCTGAAGATACGTCGATTAATTTGTGGTCATAAGCTTTCAAACAAACTCTGATTCTTTGTCTTTGTGTAGTTGCCATTTGTATTCCTTTTTTCTTTTTTATGTTGTAATACACTGCTTGGAACTGCTATTCAACAAATATTTCGGATATTAGTAAATACATTAATTCCAAGCATACCAATGCTAAAACAAACAAAACGGGCTGTCAACAGTGATATTTGAAAAATGTATAGATTTGTAAACCTTTAATTTAGCGCGGAAGATTTTTGAAAAAATCTTGGTCAGAAAGGGCTTTTGCTGTACATCCTAAGCCGTTAGCTTCTGATTTTGATGTATTGGAACAATATTCATCTTTTTCGCTGTAATAATCGGTACCTTTTGCTCCCATTGGAACTAATTGACCTTCATTATTTATCTGAAACATAAATAAATCTTGCCCGAAACGATTTGGACGTTTATTGTAACCGTTTACATCTATAGAAATATAAAGGCATGGTTTATTGTCCGTGGCGCCATCATTTTCTATTAAGACCAGCATACCGTCATTAATTACAAATTGTCCGTCATCAATTAGTGAATAAGGGATTTCATTTGTACCGTTATAGTTTTTGTAAACTGCTTTATAGTTGTCCGGATTATTTACATAAGATTTATTAGGTATACAGGATTTATCTGCCTCTGCCTCTGTACCTTGCCCACAATCTTTAACAACATTTAAGTAAGTCATTAAAATTTTTTTTAAATTTATACCTTCAACAGAGCCTTTTATTGGTTCTCCATTTTCTTGTTCATACATTTTTAACGCTTGTGATAATGTTGAATATCCCTTTTTTAATCCTGTTTCAAGTTCTTTATTTCTTGTTGTTGAAACAATTGCGGGAAGTGTTAATGCCGCAACTACTCCTATAATCCCAAGAGTAATTAAAACTTCCGAGAGTGTGAAAGCCCTTATTAGACGTAAGTTTCGCGGGGGGGGGGCACTCTAAAAGCTTGTGATATTAACATGTTTAAGCCTCCTTTTTTTCTTATTATAAACTTTTTTCTTTATTTTTGCAATAGGGAAAAATAGAATATATGAAAGATCCCGAAACGAGTTCGGGATGACAAATAATAAATATAGAGTCATACTAAATTTATTTCAGCATCTCACCTTGATACTTGTCAGTATCTGGAAATTTTGATTAAAAATCTGATTGAAACCACCCGATTAAGAGGAAGGCGTTTTTACTTCCCTGTTTCTTTCTCCTCATCAGAGTTTTCAGACTCATCTTCAAGATTTTCTTCAGCTTCAGAATTATCGTCTAAATCCTGGTCGTCATCAAGGTTTTCTTCTTCTGTTTCATCTTCAGATTCTTCATCACTTTCTTCTTCAGACATTTCTTCTTCTTTGTCCTCAGCTTCAAGTGCCGCTTTTATTTCGTCTTCGTCTTTTGCTCTGATTACAGGAATTGAAAGCATCAGGGCAACCTGATCTCCGTCTTGTTCAAGGTTAAGTTCAAGAGCATCTTTGTCCATTTCAACGTATTTAGAAAGAAGTTCTACGAGTTCTTTACGCATACGTTCCATAAGTTCAGGTGTTAAATTTGTCCTATCCTGCATCAGTACAACTCTTAATCTGTTGCAGGCTGTTTCTTTTGCGGATTCTGTTTCTTGAACTTCTGTCTGACGGAAAAATCCAATGACTTTATTGTATAAATTCGCTAAAATCATCTTACTTCTCCTTTCCTGTTAGACCGGAGAAGAACTTTTTAATTTTAGCCATAACGCCTTGCGGTTCTTCCAAATTCAAAAACGGAACATCTTCGCCTATAATTCTTCTTGCAACATTATTGTAGGCTTTGCCGGCGAGAGATTTTTCATCATTAACAATAGGTTCGCCTTTGTTTGTTGATGTAATAATTCCTGTGTCTTCTGGAATTATGCCTATTAAATCAGCGGAAAGTATTTCTACAACATCGTCAACGCTCATCATATCATTTGATTTAATAAGGTTCGGACGAACTCTGTTCAATAATAACTTATATGATTTGATTTCTTCTTTTGCTTCCAAAAGCCCTATTATTCTATCTGCATCACGAACGGCTGACATTTCAGGCGTTGTAACAACAATAGCTTCTGATGCTCCTGCAACGGCATTTTGAAAACCTTGTTCAATTCCTGCTGGGCAGTCAACAAGAATAAAATCAAAATCTTTTTTCAATTCTTCACAAATATCTTTTAGCTGTTCTTCTGTGACGGCTGATTTATCACGAGTTTGGGCTGCTGCCAGCAGACAAAGATTAGGATTTTTTTTGTCTTTTACAAGTGCCTGTTTAAGTTTGCAGCGTTTTTCAACTACATCAACAATTGTATAAACTATTCTGTTTTCCAAACCAAGTAATAAATCTAAATTTCTTAATCCCAAATCCGTATCAATCATTACAACTTTCTTGCCGGCTCTGGCAAGCGCTGTTCCGATATTGGCATTGGTGGTAGTTTTCCCTACACCGCCTTTTCCGGATGTTATTACGATAACTCTACCGCTCATTATTTCTCCTTTTTATGATTCGTGTATTTTATGTATAATAATTTGTTTTTTCCTTACACATGCTTCTTCCGGAATAAATGTATCTGTTTTTTGAATGTACGGAATATTAATATTGTCCGGACGCCTTGCAAATGTGTCGGCAATCCTTAATTGAATAGCATTCATTTTTAGGGCACGTATTTTTGCATACTGGTTGCCTTCACTTCCGGCATGTGCAATACCGCCGAGTATGCCCCATACTGTAATGTCTCCTTTGGCAATAATTTCAGATCCCGGATTTGCATCTCCGATAATAACGATGTTGCCGTCTGATGTGATGCTTTGCCCTGAACGTAATGTCCTTTGGATATATAGTGTAGGAAGTTTTTCTGTTTCTCTTAAAGATTTTTTCAAATCATCAAGATTAAAATCTATATCTTCAATATCTGTTCCTTCGATTTTATTTGCGTTTTCAAGCTGATTATTGAAGTTTTTCAAATTTTCCAATTCAATTTTTTCATCAATATATTTTTCTTCTTTTTTAGGTTCTGTTTCAGTATTTTGAATAGTTTCCATCTGATTTTCAGGAATTATTGAGGACGGATTGATTTCTTCTTTTCCCTCAAAATTATCTGATGAAGAGTCTTGTTGTAATTTTTGTAAATCTTTTTCCTGTGCAAAAGTTTTTATTTCTGCTGTATCATCGCCAAAAATTTTGTCCAGTGCTTTTTCAAGCTCCTGATTAACTTTTTCTCTATCTGTATTAAATTCAGGCAGAGGAACTTTATTTTCCAGAACGGATACTTTGATATTAAGATCTTCGGCAGCTTTTACGGTTGCATTTGAACTTGTGCTTATAAATTCTATTTCTGAATTCATAGACTCAACAAGTGCTTTAATGCTTGTAAGTTCTGTATTGGTCAAATCAACGGATCCTAATTTCAGGCAGACTTTTTTACTTTGAGCATCAGGCATGTCTAAAATTCTGCTTAATTCGTAGATAATTTCCGAAGTTTTATGAGCGTTGCTTACATCAACTATAAATCCGTTTTCAATGTATCCCTTATCCATTTTTGAACCTTTCCGCAAATCTGATTATATTTCATGAACATACATGAAACATTTTACAACATCAATGGATTATTTAGTTTAGTTAAGCAACTGTATAATATTTATAGTTATTATAGATATCGTTCACGTAATTCTGAGTTTCTCTGAAAGGCGGTATTCCGTTATATTTATCCACATTCCCCATTCCAGCGTTATAAGCCGCAAGTGCAAGTTTAACGTTTCCGTTATACCTGTTAAGTAGGGATTTAATATATCTTACACCAGCATCAATATTTTGTTCGGGATCGTATGGATCTGTTACACCCAATTCTTTTGCGGTTGCGGGCATTAACTGCATTAAACCTTTAGCTCCTTTTGGAGAACCGGCGTTTGGATTGAAACCTGATTCCTTGTCTATTATTGCAAGAACTAATTTTTCATCAACTCCGTATTTTCTTGCTTTTTCCTGTGCAATTCTGACTATTTCGTTTTTGGGTAAAACTTTTGTGTGTTTTCTTACATTGTTTGGTGATGCTGGAGCTATGTTATTTGTTTTGTTATTTAATAAAGCATTCAAATTTGAAAAGATTTGAGATAGAGGGTTTGTATATGAAATGTTTGTAAATCCCGAATATGATGCAGGGTTAAAAATATTTGGGGAATATCCGCTGATACCGGATAATAGCGGCATATATGAACTATATGACGGCATAACTGGCATAAAATCAAATATCGAAGGTATTGTAAAACTCCCGAACGGCATAAGCGGACGATAAAGACAATTTGTCATAAATGGTGTAAAGGTGTTTAGCTGTATAGGCATAAAGCTATTCATATATGCTGTATTTAGTAGTCCCCAATTGTTAACAAACATTTTTATCTCCGTGTATTTCCCCTTATATATATTAAGTATCAAGAAGTCTCAGAATTGTTTAATTTGTTTGAGATGTTAAAATTTGTTAATAAATTTTGACTATTAACTAATGTAAAAATTTATTTTTATTATATTATAAATTTTAGGGACAGAGAATTTATGATATTTAACGAAACAAAAACTCATGAAATTACAGTTGACGTAGTTATTGTAACGATGAAAAATGATGCGTTGCAGGTATTACTCGTAAAACGTCTTAATGAACCGTTCAAAGACAAGTGGGCTATCCCGGGAGGTTATGTAAGACTATCCGAAAACCTTGATCAAGCGGCATTAAGAATTTTAAAAGAACGAACCAACGTAGATAATATTTATCTTGAACAACTGTATACTTTCGGCGATCCGTTACGCCACCCGAATGCACGTGTTATAACATGTGCATATTTTGCGTTAGTAAGGGCAGAAGACATTCAAATTGTTACTACGCCAGAACTTGGATGGCATAAAATTTCGGAATTGCCGCCGCTCGCTTTTGACCATAAAGAGATTATTGAATATTCTCTCAAAAGAACCCGTGAAAGATTAGAACTTTGCCCTGTTGCTTATCAGCTGTTAAATGAAAAATTTACGCTTACGGAAATGCAAAAAGCTTACGAATTGATTATGGGCAAAAAATTGGACAAACGTAATTTCAGAAAGAAAGCTCTGGCAACCGAAGGGTTAATTGAATTAAATGAATATACAAAGTCTTCTTCAAAAAGACCTGCAAGATTATATACATTTGAAAATATTAAGTTAAATTCCAAACGAGCCCACTTTATTTCTAAGAAAAAGGAGAAAAAATAGATGTTACAAAATTTTGTATGGGCTGTACAGATAATTTCAGCTTTATTGTTAATTGTTTTGATTTTATTACATTCCCCGAAAGGTGATGGAATTGCAGGTATCGGAGGAGCTTCTCATGTTTTTGCTTCTCAGAAGAGTGCCGAAAAAGGGTTGAATAAATTAACTGGAATTGTTTCGGCTATATTTTTGATTTGTACATTCCTTTTAGGTTTCGGAATAATTTAATAAAAAAATCAGCCCTCGCCTTTTTCGGGAGAGGGTAGAATTTCTGCTTGACAGGTACGAAAGCTGGAAATTCGGGTGAGGATTAAATGGAAAATATTTTTTCGCGTAATGAACTTTTCTGGGGAGAAGATAATCAAAAACTTCTCTCTTTAAAGCATGTCGCGGTTTTTGGTTTAGGCGGTGTAGGCGGTTACTGTGCCGAATCTCTTGCAAGAGCAGGAGTTGGAGAGTTAACGATTGTAGATTTTGATACTGTGTCGTCGACGAATATCAACAGACAGCTTGTTGCACTGCATTCTACTGTCGGACAATGCAAGACGCATCTTTTTGAACAGAGGCTGAAAGACATTAATCCTGATATAAAATTGAATGTAATTGAAGATTTTTATACAGGAAATATTAATTTGTCTAATGTAGACTTTGTTGCGGATGCAATTGATACTATGCGCTCAAAAATTAAGCTTTTGCAAACAAGTGTACATAATAATATTCCTGTTATAAGTTCAATGGGAGCGGGAAACAGAATAGATCCGACTCAGCTTTATATTTCGGATATTTCACAAATTGAAAATAAAAACGCGCCTTTTGTATCTAACATAATTTATCAGCTAAAAAAGCTCGGAATTGAAAATGGGATTACGGTTGTTGCAAGCAGGGAAAAACCGTTTGTTAAAGAAAAGATATCATCGACCGAAAAAATTATGACAACATCAGGGGAAAACATTGAATTTACAAAGATTACTCCGTCATCAACCCCGTTTGTAGCTAGTTGTGCCGGAATATTTATGGCATCATATATTACACAAAGTTTTTTAAAGGAGTATAAATAATGAATATACTTGTTACAGGTACTTCAAAAGGAATAGGGTATGCGATAGCTCAAGAACTTCAGAGTATTGGTGAAGTTTTTGTTACTGGGCGTAATGAGCAGGCACTTGCTGCATGTAATGTCAAAGGTTTTTGTGTTTGTGATTTGTCAAAGGATATAAATGATCTTGCAAAATTTATCGAAGATAAAAATATAGATGTGCTGGTTAACAATGCAGGCGAATATATTTATGCAGGACTGGAAACTATGAATATTGCTGATATTCAGAGGCTATATCAGACAAATTTGATAGCTCCTGCATATTTGATATCTAAGACAATACCTCATATGAAAGGTCAAAGATGGGGTAGAATTATAAATATAGGCTCAATTTCAGGAGTTATGGGCGAAGCTTATGCAAGTATTTATTCATCGTCAAAATCTGGATTGCTAGGATTAACGAAAGCTCTCGCATTAGAGCTTGCAGAATATGATATAACAGTTAATACAATAAATCCCGGTTGGGTTGAAACGGAACTTGGAATGAATTCTATTGAAGAGAGTGAGTTTTCAAAAGAGGAGATTATTGATACTATTCCTCAAAAACGTTTTGTAAAACCCGAAGAGATAGCAAAACTTTGCAAATACTTAATTTCGGAAGACGCAAAAGGAATAACTGGGCAGGCTATAAATATTTGTGCCGGTTTAAGTGTAGGGATATAATGAATAAAGATTTGATGAATTATGTTGAAACCAGGATTATTCCTAAGTATATGGAGTTTGACAAGGGGCATAATATTGAACATGTCAGAACTGTTATTGAAGAGAGTTTGAAACTTGCACAAAATTGTGGCGCAAACCTTGAATATTCTTATGTGATAGCCGCATATCATGATTTAGGTTTGTGTGAAGGACGTGAATTTCACCATGTTGTTTCAGGAAAAATCTTAGAGTCTGATAATCAATTAAAACAATGGTTTTCGGTAGATGAGATAAAATTAATGAAAGAGGCTGTTGAAGATCACAGGGCATCTTCAAAAAATCCGCCGAGAACTGTTTACGGAAAAATTGTTGCAGAAGCTGACCGTGATATTGTACCTTTAAAAATTATAAAGCGAACTATTCAATATTCCCTGAACAATACTCCATCTCCTGATAAGGAAACCCATTGGAAACATCTTGTTGATCACATGAAAGAAAAGTATGCCGATGGCGGATATATGAAATTGTGGTTTGAAAATTCAAAAAATGCAGAAAATCTTAAAGAATTGCGGAAAATCATACAAAATCAAAAAGAACTGCGAAGAGTTTTTGACCAAATATATGTTGAAACCTTGAATAATCTGTAATAATGTTGTATAATTTATTATATATAATCAGAATAAAGAAAGGAGTTAGATTTATGAAAAGATTATTAAGAACTGTAAACCTCGGGGGGGGGGCGATTCAGAGCTAATAAGAGGTCAGGAAGCCCGGAGGTCAAGAAGTCAAGCGATTAACGTCATCCTGAATTTATTTCAGGATCTAGTATTTAGATGCAAAGATGCTAAGAGGCATAGATGCAAAGTCTGTAACGTAAACACCTTCCTTCCCTTATTAGGGAAGGATAAGATGATGGGTAGGAATCAATACCCACCCCTGCCCTCCCTAATCAGTGAGGGTGTTAAGCCCGTAGATACCTCGAATAACATTCGTCGAGCAGCTTTTACTCTGGCAGAAGTTCTCATCACCCTTGGAATAATTGGTGTTGTTGCCGCTATGACAATGCCTGTATTAATTCAAAAACACAAAAATCAGGTGACTGAAGCACGTTTAAAAAAGTTTTATTCTGTTATTAATCAGGCAATAATAATGTCAGAAGCTGTAAATGGAGAAAGAATTTATTGGGCTGATTTTTATACTGGTAAAGTTGTAAATGCCAGCACTGTAGAAAGTTGGTTTAATATATATCTTAAACCTTATATGAATATTGTAAAAACAGATAAAAACACTGTTGGTGGCGGTACTGCAGGAAATGTTTTTTCTGTTTACTTTCCAGATGGCAGTATTTTAAGACAATCCTATGGAAATGGTTATGCTGATTGGGTATTTTATCCGGATGGTGAAAAATGTGCAGAAAGATATGGTGGAGCAGGAGGTTCAGGAATTTGCAGATTTCTTTTTTACTATAATCCTTCAGAAGAAAATAGTAAAGGTTTTGAACCATATAAATGGCTTTGGGACGGTGACCCGGATAAATTAAAAAAAGCTTGTTATGACAATGTTTCAATTGCCAGCGGTGTAGCTCCAGGTGCTTATTGTACAGCATGGATTCAATACAATGGTTGGAAAATCCCTAAGGACTATAAACCTCATAGTTCAAATAAGAAAAAAAGCTAATTAAATATTATAATAAAATCTGTTTGACAATTTCTTCCGCTGAAATTTTTAAACAATCCAAATTATCACAGGTTGTATGACGATGTTCCCATAAACATGGTTTTATGGGGCATTTGTCGTTTGCTTTTATCGGAATAACTTTTTCTGATTGTGGGATTAATTTTTTATCATCGGTCGGCCCGAAAATTACATAGGTTTTTGTTCCCATAGCAACTGCAACATGTAAAGGTGCTGAATCCGAGCAGATAAATTTTTCTGCTTTTCCGATAAGTACAGCCAAATCTTTCAGACTTTTTGTTTTGCCGTAACAATTAGTGAAGAGTGAAGAGTGAAGAGTGATGCGAGAAAGAATTGTTTCTATTACTTCCTTGTCATCTGGCCCTCCGGCTAAGATAACGTGCTTTCCTTTTTCTATAAGTAAATCAACAGTCTGAGCCCATACATCTGCCGTAATTGTTTTTACCATCCCTTTTTGGACGCTCATTTTGCTGACGCCAGGGTGAATTAAAACAGAATTTGGAATTTTTTCCTGAGGTTCAACATTTATTTCCGGCAGGTATGTTTTATGGTTTGTAACCGGTGTTACAAGATCATGATACATCGCGCAGGCATATTGATTTTTATTTAAAGGAACTGATTTTGTAAGCAAAATCCGGCTCAATTTACCTGTATCATAGCCGTATCTCTTTTTTATTCCTGTTAGTGTCAAAAGGATACTGATAAATTTGTTTCCTCCTGACGAAAAAACCATATCAAAATGCCCTTTGCGTGCGAGATACACAAGTTTCATAAGCTCTGCGTATTTATTTTTTCCCTTGACGTCAATAAGAAATAAATCGTCTATAATATCAGTTAAATCTTTTACACTTTTGCTTCTGGGTTCCAGAGCAAGAGTAATTTTAGACTCGGGAAATTCTTTTTTTAAAGATATAAGCGCGGGCAGAAAAAATATTTCATCTCCTATTCCGCCGAAATTTATTGCCAGAATATTCATAAATCAATTATATAACAAAAAAACTTTTGGTTATTCTGGAAGTTATATTACAAGTTTACACTAATAAACGGAAAAATGTCATGCTGAACTCGTTTCAGCATCTCACAGCAGTTAGACCCTGCCCGTATTGGGACATTTTGCACGAAATCATAGATTTCGGCAAAAGCAGTCAAACAAGTTCATGGTGACATTTTAGATGTTGTTTAATGTAAATTGCGATATAAATTCCCTTATTCTGAACTTGTTTCAGAATTTGTTTTATATTAATATTAATTTATGGTAAACAAAGTTACAACTGCGACAGTAATAGGTCTTAATGCATATAAAGTTTCTGTGGAAACAGATGTTTTGAACGGGCTTCCGGGATTTGCTATTGTTGGTTTGCCTGATACGGCGATAAATGAGGCGCGCGACAGAGTCCGTTCGGCTATAAAAAATTCTGGTTTTACGTTTCCTGCCAAAAAGGTTGTAATAAATCTTGCGCCTGCGGATTTGAAAAAAGAGGGTTCAATTTTTGATTTACCAATAGCTGTCGGGCTTCTGGTTGAAGAAGGCGTTTTGGAAGAAGATAAAATAAAAGATTACGCTTTTATCGGTGAACTTTCGCTAGATGGTTCTCTTCGGGGAGTTACAGGCATGCTGCCTTTAATTCTCGGGTTAAAGGCAGAAGGGATTAAAAATATTTTTGTACCACAAATAAATGCAGTTGAAGCTGCACTTGCAGGTGAAGTTAATATTTTAGGCGCAAATTGCCTTTCAGATGTTGTAAATCATTTTGCAGATGTTCAAATAAAACCTACAGTTATTGATATAAATAAATATTTAACCGATAGCGCAAAGCAAGAGTATTTGTATGATTTTAAAGATGTGAAAGGACAGCAAAAAGCTAAACGGGCACTTGAAATTGCTGCAGCAGGCGGACATAATATTTTGATGATAGGCACTCCAGGATCAGGAAAAACGCTTATGGCAAAATGTTTTGCATCAATTTTACCGCCGCTGGAACTGTCTGAGGCTCTTGAACTTACAAAAATATATAGTATCTGCGGACTTTTATCCACAAACGAACCGTTGATGACAAAACGTCCTTTCAGAGCTGTTCATCATACAGCCTCTGCAAATGGTATTATTGGCGGTGGTTCAAATCCTAAACCGGGTGAAATTACTCTTGCGCATAGAGGTGTTTTGTTTTTGGATGAAATGGTTGAATTTCCGCGAAATGTTCTGGAGGTTTTGCGACAGCCTTTAGAGGATGGTGAAATTGTTATTGCCCGTGCTAAACATTCTATTAAATATCCTGCACAATTTATGCTTCTCGGAGCAATGAATCCCTGTCCCTGCGGATATCTTGGCGACAGAGAAAAACAATGTACATGTTCCGAATTTCAAATAAGCAGATATCAATCACGTTTGTCAGGACCTTTGCTAGATAGAATTGATTTACAGGTTGAAGTTCCAAGATTAACAGCAAATGAACTTTTAAATACTCAGCCGTCGAATGAATCTTCAGCAGATATTAGAAAACGTGTTATAAAAGCCCGAAAAATTCAGGCGGAACGTTATAAAAATGACGGTATTTTAACAAATTCCGAACTTACTTCAAAACTCATAAAAAAATATTGCATAATTGATAAACAAAGCGCTGATTTATTAAAAACAGCTTCTGTGAAATATCAGCTATCAGGACGAAGATATGACAGAGTTTTGAAACTTGCAAGAACTATTGCAGATTTGGAAGGCTCTGAAGATATTAAGCAAAGTCATCTTATGCAGGCTCTTCAATATAGAATGTCTAACCCGTCAGGTTAAAAAATCCTGCAACCAGACCAACCAGAGCAGAAACCCCGAGATAGAACAGCGGATCGCGTTTTTCTGTAAGACTTGCGACAAATAAACCCGCTAAAAGAATCATGCCGCAAATATTGATATTATTTATAAACATATCAACCCCAACCGCAGCCAAAAGTCCGCAACCTGTAGGTTTAAGCATATATATAACTGATCTTACGTATTTGTTATGTTTAAACTGTTCAAGTAATTTTGAAATTATTATAATGAGTATTAATGATGGTAAAATAACAGATGCTGTTGCAATAAAAGATCCAAGAATCCCTGCAGTTTTAAAACCCGCAAATGTCGCAACATTAACTCCGACAGGACCGGGTGTAACAGATGATATTGCAATCATATCCGAAAGTTCTTTTGTTGTATACCATTTTTGAACATCTGCTATGTGGTATAAAAACGGAAGTGTTGCATACCCGCCGCCGAATGAAAACAAACCTATATGGAAAAATTCTAAAAATAATTTTAAGTATATCATTCTTCTTTATCTCCATACTCGATTTTTTTCTGGTATTGCAGCCAAATTCCTATAAATATAGATAGTATAATAAGTGCAGCAGGTGGTGCTTTAAAGCATGCCGAGAGAGTAAATGTTATAAAAAATATCCAACAGGTAAATTTATCTACAACACTTTTTTTCCACATTTCTTTTACGGCAAGATATATTAAAACAACAACCCCGATACCTACACCCCAGAATATACTTTGAACAAACTTCATTTTTACAACTTCTTCAAGGATTTTTGCAACGAGTATTATTGATATAAAAGCAGGCATCACAATACCAAGAGTTGCAACAATTGCCCCGGGTGTTTTTTTTAATTTATATCCTACAAATATTGCGGTATTTGCGGCAATAATTCCGGGGACACTCTGTCCGAGTGCGTAATATTCGCATAATTCGTCATCGTCAATCCATTTTTTCTTATCAACAAGTTCAGACTGCAAAAGCGGTAATATAACATATCCTCCGCCCAACAGTAAAGTTCCCACTTTAAAAAAAGTTATAAAAATCTGGTATAATGTCTTTTTCATATCTTAATTATAATGCAATTCTGACTAAAATTATTTTAATTATTCAGAGTTGCCTTTAATCTGGCCATTGCTCTTGCAATAGCTGCTTCTGCTCTTTTGGCATCTACTTCTGCATCTTTATCTGCCAACCTTGCCTGCGCACGTTTTAGCGCTTCTTTAGCACGTGTAACATCTATTTCATCTCCGCATTCTGCGGTTGTTGTAAGAATTAATGCCTCATCATTTTTAAATTGCAGAATACCGCCCATTGTTGTAAAAAGTTTTATTTCATTATTATTTTTTACGGTTTTAGTTACACCGATATCTAATGCTGCCATTATCGGAACGTGATTTTTTAAAATACCGATTTCGCCATCGGTTGTTTTTGTATAGATTTCATCTACATCTTCGTCAAATACAATTCTTTCCTGTGTAATTATTTTTAAATGCATAAATACCCTTTCGAAGGGCAGGATGTCAGGAGGGCAAGATGTCAAGCTTTTTATCTTTTATACCAGCCTTCCTGTCTTTCTTGCCTTCTATTTTAACGTTTTTGCTTTTTCAACGGCTTCTTCGATTGTACCTACCATATAAAATGCTTGTTCAGGCAGGTCATCGTGTTTGCCTTCGATAATTTCTTTGAAGCCTTTGATAGTATCTTCAAGTTTTACGTATTTCCCGGGGATTCCTGAGAACTGCTCAGCGACGAAGAACGGCTGCGACAGGAAGCGTTGAATTTTTCTTGCTCTGTTAACCGTTTCCTTATCTTCTTCAGACAATTCGTCCATACCAAGAATTGCGATAATATCTTGAAGTTCTTTATATTTTTGAAGAATTTCGAGGACTTTTCGTGTTGTGTTGTAATGTTCTTCACCGATAATATTCGGATCCAATACTCTTGAAGAAGATTCAAGAGGATCGACAGCCGGATATATACCTAGAGATGCAATTTGTCTTGACAAAACTGTTGATGCATCAAGGTGAGAGAATGTTGTTGCAGGAGCAGGGTCTGTCAGGTCGTCTGCAGGTACGTAAATTGCCTGAACAGATGTAATAGATCCATCCTTAGTAGAAGTAATTCTTTCCTGTAACTCGCCCATTTCGTTTGCCAGTGTCGGTTGATAGCCTACTGCTGAAGGCATACGACCGAGAAGTGCTGAAACTTCTGAGCCTGCTTGAGTAAATCTGAAAATGTTATCAACAAATAGCAATACATCCTGTTTCGAAAAATCTCTGAAATATTCAGCTGCTGTCAAAGCAGAAAGTCCAACTCTCATTCTTGCTCCAGGCGGTTCGTTCATCTGACCGTAAATCAGTGCAACTTTGTCGATAACTCCTGATTCTTTCATTTCATTCCACAGATCGTTCCCTTCACGGGTCCTTTCTCCAACACCGCCGAAAACGGAAACTCCTGAATGTTCCATTGCGATATTGTGAATAAGTTCCATAATAAGAACTGTTTTCCCTACGCCGGCACCGCCGAACAATCCGATTTTACCGCCTTTTTGATATGGTTGGAGCAAGTCGATTGCTTTAATTCCTGTTTCAAGAATTTCAATATTTGTATTTTGATCCGTTAATTTTGGAGATTCTCTGTGGATAGGAAGGTAAGTATCAGTTTCAATAGGTCCCATTTTATCAACAGGATCACCGGTTACGTTTAATATTCTCCCTAAAATAGGTTTCCCAACAGGGATTTTAATAGGTTCATTTGTGTTGATAACTTTCATACCTCTTTTTAGACCGTCAGTTGATGACATTGCAACAGTTCTTACTTTATTTCCTCCAAGCATCTGCTGTACTTCTGCAACAACAAAAGAGCCGTCGTCTTTAGTGATATGTAAAGCTGTATAAATTTCAGGAAGTTCACCCTGCTGAAATTCAACGTCAATAACAGGACCGATAATTTTGGTTATTAATCCCTCATTTTTAGTTAATGTATCCATTTCCTCTCTCCTTTTTATAAATTTATTATAATACAAGAAAAAAAAATAACAAATATATTAATATTTTATTATTTGGCATAAGGCATGTTATCGGAAATTAATAAAGCACTCTTGCTTTTTAATGCGGGAACTATGCGTCCCCGCACCCCGCACTTAATTTCTTTCTTGCTTGGTTGCTCGCGATTAACGGCGTTGCGTGTCGAATGCTCAACGCATCCGACACGCCAGCCTTAGCTCGCAATCCGTTTTGTTACGACGCAAAGCGCATTGCCGGCAGACCCGTTTAATGCCGACAATGTAAGAGGAGAAAGAAATTAAGCAAAGAAAGAAAAACACGCTAACTATTTAATCTGCACTAAATTCAACCCGAGCGGATGAACTCGCTATATATTGGTCATACTGAACGGGTTTCAGCATCTCTTTACCGCTCAAACAGCATCCGCTTTGCCACTGTTTCATTAAGTGCAGATTATTGGATTTTTCGTGCGCTTTAGCGCACCGTAATGACTTATTTTATTATTCACTTCCCATAACATGCCTTATGTAAAATTTGTTTATATTAAACTAGCAAAAAATTTTTTTCTCATGTATTATATTGTGCATAACTTTTTATGGACGATATAATGCAATTATTAATTGAAAAAGAATTAAAATCTGATGATAAGATTTTAAAGCCTGACTTTAAATCTAAAACAGGAAGGGAATTTCTTGCATTTTATCTGCAAACTAAATTTAAACAAATTCTTGCTTATGATAAAAGATGTGAAACGCCCTTTTTTAAAGAAGTAAACCCCACATTTATTACAAGATTTACAAGACGTCTTATAAATAATCCGTCAAGACGTTTGTTAATCGGTATTTCTGGCGAATCTGCATCCGGGAAATCAACTATATGTAAAGAAATTAAAAATACAATAGAGCAGTTTGCTATGCCGGTGTCTGTTTTAAGTACGGATAACTACTTCAATGATATTTCTGCGCTGATTAAACAATACGGTAGTTTTGATAATCTTAGGGATAACGGTTATGATATTGATTCTCCGGATAGTTTTCAGCTTGATTTGTTAAAAAATGATTTGGAATTGCTTGCCGAAGGTAGAGATATTAAAGCGCCTAGATATGTCCCTAACGGTACCGGAGTGTCTATCCCGCGTTCTTTGGATGTTCGTTCTGACAAAATTATTGTTGTAGAAGGTATTGCTACAATGTATAAAGATGTTAAAGATGTTTTTGATGTTAAAATATATATAGAAACCGAAAGTGATATAAGGCGTGAAAGAATTATAAAAAGAGCTATTGCAGAACGTAATCAGGATGAGGTAAATGCTTTCAAGCACTGGGAGTATCTCCTTCGTGCCGGTGACAAATATGTAAAACCCTGCAGACAGTATGCAGATTTTGTTTTGGACGGAAATTCTGATTTACATTATTTGGATCAAATTTTGGAATATATTTATGCTTTTACAAATAATTTTCAATAATATTTCTTAATATTTTTGACTTTTTTGCCATGACTATAAAAATGTGCTATTATAAATTTACAATAGTGTAATTTTTTTGAATTAAATACACTAAATAATTGATACGTTAATTATTATATTTTAATATAATAAAACAGGATAAGATAAGAGATAGGTGGCAAGTGAGTAAAAATTTTATAGACAGATTTTATGAAGAGGATATAAAAGACCAATTCTGGAGTCTAAATAAAATAATAGGCATAGGAGTTGCGCTTTTACTCTTAACTATAATTATGATAAATACTACGGGATGTACTCAGAATTTGTCTGAAGAATCCTTTTCTATGGATCTTCCGGCAAATGCAGCAGAACCGCCGCATAAAGGTTCTGTTAAGGTCGGGAATGATGGTGTGAATGCTGCCATTGCGCCTGATTCATTGGACAATTATATTGCGGCAGTTCCTGATAAACCGTTAAAGAATAGTACAGCAAAAAATACAACAACAGTAACGATGTCTGTTGAAGATTCCGGACGTTCTGATCCGTTTCTTCCTTTGCATGAAGCTGCAGCAGCAGCAGCTGCAAAGGCTCAAAAAGCAAAAGCTAAACAAGTTAATCCTAATTTAGTTCCGCCTCCGGAATCATTGATTGTAGATTCTACTGCAACAGATGTTATGACAACAAAAGTTTCCGGGATTATGTTTGATAAACTTAATCCTTCAGCTATTTTGAAAATCGGCGGTTCTGATTATTTGGTCAGAAGCGGTGATATTATCAACGGTTATAAAATACTTTCGATAGCAAAAGATAATGTAACTGTTCAATATGGCGCTAACGTATATAAAGCCGGTGTTGGTGAATTATTTACCGGCGACGGTATAAACTATAATACGGTTTCTAATTTGGAAAGCAAATTCGGTGGACGTAAAAATATTGCAGGTAAAAAATAATTACAAAAAATAATAAACCAGGAGCAGATATGAAAGATAAAATTTTAAGAAAATTTATTGCAGGCTTAATGTTAACGGCATTTGTTTTTACAAACAGTGTCTTAACGGTTGCGGCAATGGAAGATGCCGGAGAGCTCAATGTTTACGGGCTTGAATCCAAACCTGATTTACGTGACAATCAGGAAGAATATTCTTTAAAATTAAAGGGGGATGTAAGTTTCACAGAGAAAAATATCCCTATAAGCATCAGTTTAAGAGATTCTGATGTTCAGCAAGTTTTGAGAATGTTTGCGGATAAAGCGGGTTTGAATATTATATTCCATAATTCCGTTTCAGGAACTGTAACGCTTGACTTGGTTGATGTTCCATTAAATAAAGCTTTTGACATGGTTATGGAAATAAATGACCTTAACTATGTTATTGACGGAAAAACAATTGTTGTTGCAAAATCCGGTACTTCAGGCTTCAATCTTGCAAAACAGGATATGACTTTGATTCCGGTAAAATATATCAGTGCCTCTGCTCTTGCTGACTTTTTAAATAAAAATATTTTTGCAATGCATAAACCGGGCTTATCAAGTTCTGATATTGTTACAACAAATCCTGTGAACAATGAGTTGATTGTATTCGGGACGAAAAATGACGTTGCTATAGCCAAGAAAATTGTTGACAAATTTGATAAAAAGCCGCAGACAACTACATTTAAAGTTAACCATACAACTCCGGCAGAAATGGCTACTATGATTTGTAGTATGTTGTTGCCGGCTACAGGCGGCGGTGCTACTGGCGGAGCTGCCGGTATTATGACAGGTGCGGCAGCAGCTGATTATAATCCAAGCGGAGGTTCATCAGGCGGCGGCGGAGCTGCTGGCGGTGGCGGAGGATCCGGCAGCGGTATAGCGTTGAATGAAGGAACTATTGCTTGTACTTTAGATGGTAAAGCAAACGGTTCGATGTCATCATTCGGATTACAAAATTTATCTGTTGCATATTATTCACAGCTAGGTACTATAAGTATTATGGGTGGTTCTGAACAGCAGATTGAAATGATAAAAGACTTTATTGCACAAACTGATAAAAAACAGCCTCAGGCATATTTAGAGGTTGCTATTATTGAATTGAATGAAGAAGGAAGTAAAACATTACAAAATAACTGGACTTTCTTAAGCCACTCTTTCTCAGCTTCATTTGACGGAGAAACAACAAGAACAGATCCTTTACATCCTATATTCTTTAAAGGCAATGGCTATGATGTATGGGATACAACAAGTGAAGAGCCTGAAATTGTTAACACTTTAAGACCATTCAGCGGTCCGATTAATATATCTTATGCAATTAATTATTTAATCAGCAACCAGAAAGGACGTATAGTATCAAATCCTAAAATTTTAATAACTAACGGACAGGAAGCTACTATAGATATAACTCAAGACTATATTGAATCTACAGAATCCGAACAGAGCGCATACACAGGTGGTACAATTGCTACAAGAACCTATAATATTGCAAGTGATGCAGGTATTAAGGTTGGTATTACACCATTCATAAGTCCTGACGGCTATGTTACATTGAATATTACACCGGAATATGCTACTATTTTAAGTCAGGTTCCGGCTCAGGATGAAAATGGTACCTATACAGCAGCAACTTTGCTGTCACGTAGAAATCTTGATTTGAAAAATGTTCGAATTAAAGATGGTGAAACACTTGTTATTGCTGGTTTAATTAACGAAGAAGAACAAAAAACGGTAGGCAAAGTTCCGTTCTTAGGTGATATTCCGGGAATTGGCGCACTGTTCAGATCAACTACTTCTACTAAAAGTAAAAATGAGATGGTTATAATGATCACTCCAAAGATTGTTACTGATACAGAGGATGCAGTTGGAAATACCGAAACATTATAGAATAAAATATCAATAAGATGAATGAGCTACTTAACAGGTTAAAAAACAGTATCAATACCCAGATACTGAATAAAGTAAACAGCACACTATTGGAACAATATAAATTTGTTCCAATTAGTGTTAAAGATAATTTCCTTTTTGTAGCAATAAATTCTACCTCTGATAAAGATGTTATAAACCTTAAACTGAAAGAGTTTTATCCCCAACAGATAAAATTTATACAGGTGCCCGATCAGGACTTGCTGGATTTAATTGAAAACATAAAATCTGATATGCAAAAATCAGGCCCTGACGATGGTACATCAAAGCAGGTCAGACTCGGAGAACTTTTAGTTCAAAAAGGTTATATCAATGATGTTCAATTGCTGCAGGCTCTGGCTGAGAGTAAAAGACAAAAAATTCCTATAGGTTCTACTCTTTTTAAACTCGGATTTATTTCGCTTGATCAACTTAAAGAAATCTTGCATCTTCAAACGGGTTATGATCTTGTAACTCCTGAACAGCTTGCGTCTCAGGCTAAATTTATAAAAATTCTTCCGGAAGATTTTATCAAAACAAATAAAATTATTCCGATATCTTCTGACGGCAAGACTCTTATTCTTGGTGTTGTTACCCCTGTTAAACCGGATATTCTTAAAGATATTATTTATTTGACAGGACAAAATCCAAAACAGCTTTTGATGACTCATTACGAGTTTGAAAACTCGTTAAACACATTTTTCAGTGAACAGAAAAAGGAAACTGAAAAAGTTATCAAAGAAATCGAAAGTGAAGTTGAAGAGCTTGAAGTTGAAGAATCTTTGTCTGATATGGTTGATAAACAGCTGAAAGATTCAACCGGTTCAGTTGCAAAATTCGTAAACCAGATTATTACAAATGCGATTGACAATAAAGTATCAGATATCCACATAGAACCAAGATTGACAGGGTATATCGTAAGATACAGAAAAGACGGTATGCTGCAAAAAGTTCTTGATATTCCGCCAAAAGTTGAAACCTCGGTTATTGCACGTTTTAAGGTTTTGTCAAGAATGAACATCGCAGAACACAGACGACCTCAAGACGGTACGTTTTCCATAAAGTATAAAAACGGATCTTATGACTTCCGTATAAATACTCTTCCTGTTTCCGGTAAAGAAAAAGTCTGTATTCGTGTACTTGCTCCTGCAGTAAGTTTGAATGCCGAAGATAAAAATATTAAGTTAGTTGGCGGAACTGATGAAGATATTGCTAAAATTAAAAATATGGTAAGTTGTCCAAACGGTATTATTCTTACATCCGGTCCTACCGGTTCTGGTAAAACAACTACTTTGTATTCGGTATTAAAAAGTTTGAATGACGAAGATGTTAACATTACTACAATTGAGGACCCGATAGAAATTAAACTTGAAGGTATTAACCAGTCACAGATTAATGCAAAAGCCGGTATTACATTCGCATCCTGTATGCGTGCTATCTTAAGACAAGACCCGGATATTATCCTTGTTGGTGAAATTCGTGACTACGAAACATTAGAGATTGCGATATCCGCGGCATTGACAGGTCACCTTGTATTAAGTACCGTTCACACAAACTCTGCAGCCGCAACAGTTACCCGTTTGATTGAAATGGGAGCAAAAGATTATCTCGTATCATCAACACTATCAGGGGTTATTGCTCAACGTCTGGTCAGAAAACTTTGTGATGATTGTAAAGAAGAATATTTCGCAAGTCATGAAGAAGCAAGGCAAATAATCGCAAATGAAGATGAAATTCAAGAATTTATGAAAAAACCGATTTATCGTGCAAAAGGTTGTAATAAATGCGGATTTACCGGTTATAAAGGCCGACTTGGCGTATATGAAATTATGACAATTAATAAAGAAATTAAAAAGTTAATTGCAAAGGGTGCTCATGATTTGGAAATTGAAGAATCTGCAGTTAGACATGGCATGAGGACACTTAATCAATCATGTATCAGCCATATACTTAATGGCATGACAACAATTTCTGAATTTGTAAGGGTACTCGGTGTTGTTAACGAATAGGAGAAATAATGGCAATATATAATTACATAGCTTTAAAAAATAATAAAGATATCGTAAAAGGTAAAGTTGATGCCGAAGACTTGAGAGAAGCAAGAGAAAGTATTCGAAAACTCGGCTTTATTCCGACAAAAGTTTATGAGGAAAAAGGCAAAGAAGACAATAAAGCCGCTAAGGGAGATGTAAAAGGCGGGAAAATTCAAAAACTCGGGCTTCAAGATCGTATTGATTTCACCTCAACTTTGCAAATATTGGCTCAGGCAGGTATTCCTATTATTGAATCTTTGATGTTTATTGAAAACGATGCGGCAAAGCTCAGAGTAAGACTTGTTGCAAAAGAATTAAGACGTCAGATTATGGCAGGTGCTACATTTGCTGATACGGTTGCAAGATATCCCGAACAGTTTGGACAGGTATATATCGGTCTTGTAAAAGCCGGTGAAGATTCCGGTGAACTTGAAAAAACTTTGCAACGTCTTTTGGAATTGCAGACAAAAGAGGCAAATATCAGAGGTAAAGTTATCGGAACATTGATGTATCCGATGTTCGTTATTGTTTTGGCAGTAATTATTGTACTTGTTATGTTAATGTTCGTATTCCCTGTATTCAAAGAAATGTTTGACGGTATGGGAAAAGAACTGCCATGGATTACGGCGACATTGATGAGTGCCGGTGTGTTCTTAAAAACATACTGGTTTTTTGCTCCGATTATATTAGGTTCTATGGTTGGTTTTTGTACATTCATCATGAGATGGCAGCCTTCAAAAAGAAAAGTTGACGAATATGTATTAAAAATTCCTCTTTTATCTGATTTGATGCAATTTTCAAACTTTGCAAACTTTGTTGCGGTTATGCAGGTTGCGTACGACGCAGGTGTTCCGATTATTGAGTGTTTATACCTTGCGAATTTGACTCTTACAAACTATACACTTAAAACAAAAATAGAAGCAGCAACTCTAAAAGTTCAACAGGGGCAGCATTTATCTGTTGCATTAAGATCAACTGGGGTTATGCCAAAGATGATTTTGTTTATGATTGCAACCGGTGAACAATCTGGTCGTTTGGGTGATATGCTTTTGCAGGCAACATCTTATATTGATAAAAAACTTGATACAATTATTGATACAATGACAAAAATGATTGAGCCGATAATGCTTATCGTAATTGGTAGTATTGTATTGACATTGGCTCTTGCACTTTACTTACCGCTGTTCAATTCTTATATGACAGATTAGTGAAAAGGAATTTATTTATGAAAAAAACGTATGTAATTACGGGGACAACTTCCGGTATAGGGAAAAACCTGCTTGAAGTCTTTGCAAAAAATAACATTGTTTTTGCAGGCTATAGAAATGAAAAATATCTTGAGGATTTAAAGGCGGTCTCGGATAATGTAATCCCTTTTTTCATAGACATGGAAAATAAATCATCAATTGCACAGGCTGCAGCATTTATTAAATCTAAAACAGATAAAATTGATACCTTGATAAATGTTGCAGGATGTGTTGTTGCAGGATTAATGGACAGAATTGATGTTGATGATATAAGAAAGCAGTTTGAAGTTAATACTTTTTCGCATCTTGATTTGACACAAAGATTATTACCTTTATTAAAAGGCGGAAAAATCATAAATATAAGTTCTATGGCAAGTTTTGGGATATTTCCTTTTGTTGCCCCATATTGTGCCTCAAAACGGGCTATGGATATTTTGTTTAATTCTCTTGCTGTAGAATCAAACATAAAAGTAGTTTCGGTTAAACCTGGAGTCATTGCAACTCCTCTGTGGGGAAAATCCGTTGAACTTAATAAAAAATCAATTGAAAATTGTAAAGAATATGAAAAACAGATGCAATATATGATTTCGAATGCTAAAAAGAACGAAACCAATGGTCTTGATGTTCATAAAGTCACTGACCTGATAATAAAAATTGACGGAGATGACAATCCTAAAGCATCTTACACAGTAGGTAAAGATGCATTTTTTGCTAAATTAGCATCAAAACTTCCTCAAGATTGGATTAACAAGATGATAAGGTACGGAATAAAATCTAAGATTTCTTCCGTAAAATAATTTCGTAATTTAAAATATCCGCTATTTCTGCAAGTTCAGAGACTCGAAATGTTTTGTTGCGCAGTTTGTTACTAAGGTTGTTATTACTATCACTTTTACCGTATTTTTCGTTAACAAGTTCTTTTACTCTTTTTACGGTAAGACCGTCAATGGCTGCGAGATATTTGATTTGTAGGGCTAATTTATCTGTTTCAAGTATTATTTCTCTGTCCATTAAAGAATAATACTATTTATTAATTAATAAAGACAATAGATATTGACATTATTAATTATATAGTTAATAATATATATTAAATAATTAATTAATATGACAGGAGGATTTTTATGAAAAAAGGGTTTACGTTAGCTGAAGTTCTGATAACACTCGGTATTATAGGCGTAGTAGCTTCAATAACCATGACGTCGTTGATTGCAGAGCATCAAAAGTTGGTGACAGTTACAAAATTGAAAAAAGCTTATAACGTCTTAAATAATGCTATTAGATTGGCAGAAGTTGAACATGGAGATAAGTCTCAATGGGGTGATTCTAATAACGATGAATGTGGACTTTATATTTATAATCATTATGTTAGAGGTAAATTAAAAGTTCTTAAAGATGTAGAAGATACTGGCTCTAATTGTCAATCTGATCCTGAAATTGTATTAGCTGATGGTATTGTTCTGGATTCTTTTATTAATTGGAGTCCCTTAAGTCGGGACGCTTTCACTGTTGATATAAATGGGGCAGCGGGGCCTAATAAAGTGGGTAGAGATAGATTTGACTTTTTCTATTCAAGTAAATATGGATATGCGCCTGCTGGTTTTTGTGATCATCCGGAATGGTCACCTTCCGATTGTGTCGCAACAGATGGTAGTAGGAATGATGTGAAAAATGCCGGATGTAATGAGCGAAATAAGTTTTTATGTGGTGCATTAATTATGATGGATGGGTGGCAAATAAAAGACGATTATCCATGGTAGTGATTACATAAAAATTTATTTGTGCTAAAGTGGTTGAAAAGAGGTAGATAATGAAAATAGCTTTGTTAAACCACGGATGTGCAAAAAATCTTGTAGACAGCGAACTTATGCTCGGACTTCTTGCTCAAAAAGGGCATCAGGTTACATTAGATGATAATGATGCTGATATTGTTGTCGTAAATACGTGTTCTTTTATTCATGATGCCGAAAAAGAATCTGTTCAGGCAATTTTACAAATGGTGCAAGACGGGAAAAAAGTCATTGTAACAGGTTGTCTGCCTCAAAAGTATAAAGGAGAACTGAAAAAAGCTATTCCTGAAATCGCAGGAATGATTGGAACTTCTGATATAAAAGAAATTGTAGATATTGTTGATAAAGTCGCAGGAAACAAAAAGTATGCCGAACATGTTTCCGAAAAACCCGAATATATATATCCTGAAAATATAGAACGTCAGCAAATTACTGTCGGTGCAAGCTCTTATATAAAAATTGCTGACGGTTGTAATTACCATTGTGGTTATTGTATTATCCCGCAGCTGCGTGGAGAATATCATTCAAGAACTATAGAAAATATTGTTGAAGAAGCAAATTCGCTTGTCCAAAAAGGTGTAACCGAACTTGTACTTATTGCACAGGATACAACAAGCTACGGAATTGATTTATATGGAAAACAAGCTTTACCTAAGCTTCTTGAAGAACTCAACAAAATAGAAGGACTTGGCTGGATAAGAATTATGTACGCTTATCCTTCTCAAATGTCAGATGAGTTGATTGATGCAATAGCGCGGCTTGATAAAGTTGTTAAATATATTGATCTTCCGCTTCAACACTGTAATGCAGAAATTTTAAAAGCTATGAGGCGTCCTGTTATGGATTATGAAGCTTTAATAAAGAAAATAAGAGATAAAATCCCTTCAGTTGCTATAAGAACTGCATTTATAGTCGGATATCCAGGTGAAACAGATGAGCAGTTTAACGAATTATACGAATTTGTTAAACGTGTAAAATTTGATAAAATGGGAGTTTTTGAATATTCAAGAGAAAAAAATACAGTTTCATATTCAATGATGGAGCAGGTTCCTGCAAAAATTAAAAAACAAAGACATAAAAAATTAATGACTTTGCAGCAAAAAATTTCCAGAGAGATAAATGAAAGTTATGTTGGAAAAGTTTTGCCTTGTATTGTTGAAGGCTGCACTGATGACGGGGTTGTATTAATGCGTTCTGAGCATGACGCTCCAGAAATTGACGGAATGGTCTATGCATCATCTGATAGTCAGGTTGTACCCGGTGACATTGAAAATGTTTTAATTGAACGTGCCGATGAATACGATTTATTTGGTATTTTACAATAATCAAAAGTTATAGTATAATTTATACAATCTTAAAAAGGTAATGATGGAATTTGTAGAAAATAGAGAAGTTGAAAAAGAACAATTAAAGGCTATTTTTAGGGATATGTTGAAATATTCTCCCTCTAAAATTATCGGCATGCTTGGCAATGCAATAATTGTTCCTGTGTATACAAGCCTGTTGTCTCCTGAACAGTATGGGCTATATTCGCTTTCTATTGCATTATTGTCATTCTTGTGCATTATATTTTCTGATTGGGTAGGGCTTTCCGGACTAAGGTTTTTTAAGCATCATCAAATGACCCAGGATATGCCGAAATATTTAACTACTCTTGTTACGATGCTTGTATCAAACATATTTCTTATGTTTATAATTGCATTTGTGTTCAGGCACAATTTTTACAGTTTTTTCAATATTCCTGTTAAATATTTCTTTGCTATTCTTGTGTTAATAATTCCTGTTGCAATAAGAGCTTTGTTATTTCAGCTTTTAAGAGCACAGCTTAAATCAATGTCTTTTACATTATCAACAATTATTAATCAGTTTTTAACAATACTTTTATCAATATTTTTTGTGAAATTTTTCCATTTAGGTGCAATTGCACTCCTTTTGGGTATGGGTGTTTCAATTTCTTTAATAGATTTACTCTTGATTTACCAGAGTAATATTTTGTCATGGTTCAAGCTGCAAAAAATTGAGTGGAATTCAGTTTTGCCGATTATGAAATACGGGGTTCCTATTGCAGCTACTTCTTTGAGCGCGTGGATAATTAATCAGAGCAATAAATTTATTATGAACAGTATTCATGGTTTTTCTCAGGTCGGAATTGTCGGGGTTGCATACGGTTTGACCTTGCCTTTATTAATGACAATTTTTTCAATTATAACGGTTGCTGCCATACCTAGAATTATCAACATGTATGAAGAGAAAATTGATGTAAGGCCTTTAATTTCCAGATTTACAGGATATTATATTCTCGTTTCTTTACCTGTAATCACAGTAATTTCTTTATATGCAACAGATTATGTCCAGATGTTATCGTCTAATGACAAATTTCTTGATGCATTTCAGCTTATACCTTACTTTGCATTCGGAACATTTTTTATGGCAATAACTGACTACACAACGTTGCAATATCATCTTGCAAACAAAACTTATATTGATTTTATCATTAAGTTAACATCTGGAATTTTGAATGTCGGTTTAAATATATTGTTAATTCCTAAATATGGTTTGGTTGGTGTTGGTATGGCAACGCTTGGAGCAAATTTCCTATATTTTCTTTTGAGTGTTATTATTGTTTTGCCGGGCTTAAGATTAATTTTTCCGTTTTTAACAGTAAAAAGGATGATAATAGCAGCATTACCGTCGGCTGTAATGTATTATGTATTCTCAAAATATGTTCATATTCCGGCACTATTTGAAATGTTATTGTTAATAGCACTATTTTATCTGCTTTATTGGGTTTTAGCTGATAAATTAATGAAACGCAGTGCTAATTAATAATTCTTTACATTAGTTAATAATTTGGCAACAAAAATTCTTTACAGATTTTAATTTTATAAATTGTGTTGTGTGTAATTTTATTAAGTATTTGTAATATTAAATGGTAAAACAAATTTGCTCTTGGTAAAATTATATAACCGGACGATTACAATATAATTAAAATAAAATTTGAAAGGAAATAGAAGTATGATTCAAGTTAAAGCAGGTAAAAGAAAAGTTGTTGCATCGGCATTAACGTTTTGTTTCTTTTTGCAGCAGTCATTTTGCTTGCAGGTCGTGGCAACAAATATTACCGGTGTGGAAGGTGTAAACGGTGTATTTAATATAGATCCGACTGCAACTAACGGAGATATCGGCTTTAGAAAATATAATGACTTTAACTTGAGTCAGGGTGATATTGCTAATTTGATTTTCCATGATTCAACAAGTGGCAAAGATATTTCTACGTTTGTAAACCTTGTTGACAATACAATTAATATCCGAGGGATTGTTAATGCAGTAAATGCCGCAGGAAATATTGACGGCAGCGGGCATGCTGTTTTTGTTTCTCCAAATGGTATGGTTGTAGGAGCAAGCGGGGTTTTAAATGTAGGCTCTTTGTCTATTTTGACTCCGGAGCAGAGTTCATATGAAAAATATAAAAGTGATTTACGGAATCCTACTCTTATCAAAGATTACGAATCAAGATTGAGCACTCCAGGTAACGGTAATGTTTCTATCAACGGCAATGTTCTTGCACGTGATTTTATAGATATAAATGCAGCAAATGTAAATATCGGTAATAATGCTATTTTACTGGCTGGAGTAAAGGATAATACAGTTCTATCATCCGGTGCACAAGCTGAAAGATTGTTTAATCAATTGGTTAACACTGATAATGTAAGTAACGCTAACAATCTGGCAAATGAAAACGGAAGCATTGTGATAAAGTCTTACGGTGCAAATGGTGGAACAAATGTTGCAGGAACTATGAAAAATTTTGGAGCCGGTAATATTCAAATTACTAATTCAGGCTCAAGAGGCGTAAATATTTCAGGAACAACAACAAATTTTAACGGAAATACGTTAATAGAGAATACAAACGGTGGAGTTAGCGTTTCCGGTAATGTAGAAAATTCAGGTAATGCCGGATCTATAAAAATAAATAACAGTGGTGCTGAAGGTGTTAATATTTCCGGTGAGCTTTCTAACTATAATACTGCTAAGACATCCGGCAGTATAGGTGAAATTTCTATAAGAAATACCGGTTCTAAAGGTATATATGTTTCTGGAACTGTTTCAAATTCATCGAAGGGGAAGGAACAACAGACTAATATCCTTAATTATAATGAAAATTCTGGTATAAAAATTTCTAATACCGGAAAAGTTGTAACTGATGGTGATGTAAATATAATTAATAACGGTACTGATGGTATTAATGTAAATGGTATAGTTAACGGGAATAATATTAATATAGATAATCAAAATTCTAATGTTGTATTAGGTTACAATACCGGTAAAGATTATTTGAACGCTTCTAATAATGTTAATATCTCAGTTGTTAACGGAAACTTGCTAAATTACGGTACAACAGCAAATCTTATTAAAGCCGGTAATAATTTGAATATTGATGTTCAAAATGGTTCTATAGGTAAAGAAGTAGGACCTTGTGACGGTGGTATTTGTACTGGTATAGGACCTGATGCAAGAGATTTGACAAAATCTGTTAACATCGCAGTAGACGGCAAGGTTAGCGCTGAAAGTACTAAAGGCTCAAATAATTCTTTAATTAACCTTGCAAGCATAGACAAAAATATGAATGTTGATCGGATAAAAGCTGACGGCAGAGTTATTTTGCTTGCAGACAGTTCCGTAAAAGGTTCAAAAGCTTATGATATCGTTAATGCTTCTACAGATTCTACAAAACCGAATGTCGAAGGTGCAGGTATTTCAATAATTTCAAGCGGTAATATCGGTTCTAAAGACAATGCGCTCACTTTCAGACAGACTCAAGGAGTTTTCGGAAATGTTGATTCTAACTTGAATTATTCGTCAGATGCAAAATACGGTGTTGATATGCTTGCTATTAAAGATATTAACATTAAAGGACTGGATTCTGCAGACGGGAAAAAACTTGATACAAACGTATGCGGATTGATTTCACGTGAAGGTTCAATAAATGCAGAATTTTCAGGAGATACATATATAAGAGAAACTACTGCTGCTAACAATATAAATATTGTTAACCGTGGCAAAGAAATTTATATAAGCAATTTAGGTGAAGTTCCAACCTATCCTCAAGATTATTTCGGTGCAAATGGAAATATAAATCCTGATAAAGTTACAATTTCAGCATTAGACTTAGGAACATCATGGCCTAATAATCCTGCTGACTCAAGAATAATAATTAAGAATGCTGTTGTTGACGGTTTGGGGCTTGGCAGACCGTCACATGAACAGGATTTGACTCTTGTTGCAGATAATATTTATGCTGGCGGTTATTATTTTAATATGGGTAAAAATAGAGGACAAACAAGTGAAGATCCTTTAAGATTTAACCCTTCAAGTATAACTATTGATAACAGAACAAATAAAATTACGACATCTGATGGTGAAACGGTTTCCATAAGAGCAAAAGCGGTAAGACCTGATGATGTTACTGCAATTGGGAAAAATGAAGATGAACGTAATTATTATTATGGGGGTAGCTCTCAAGGTAAAGATGACGGATATGATGGTGTAAACGGTGGAAATGATCCTGATAAACAAGGTTCAGAGGAAGATGATGATAACCTCGTAGTACCTAAGGAAGATGATCCTGTTATTCCCGTAGATGATGATTCCGATTCAGACTCGGATACCGATACGGATACCGACACTGATACAGATATTGATACTGACACCGATACGGATACAGATACAGATGTCGATACCGATACAGATAACGATAACGATAATGATAATGACAGTGATTCAGATACTGATATGGATACCGATACGGATAATGACACTGATTCAGATACCGACACTGATATAGATACGGATACGGATTCCGATTCAGACTCGGACACTGATACTGATACCGACACTGATACAGATATTGATACTGACACCGATACGGATACAGATACAGATACCGATAATGATTCAGATACCGATAATGATTCAGACTCTGATACTGACAATGACACGGATAATGATAATGATTCGGATAATGACATGGATAGTGATACCGATAATGATACTGACAATGACACAGATACCGATATGGATACAGATACGGACACTGACACTGATAATGATACCGATACAGATAATGACAGTGACTCGGATACTGATATAGACAGTGATACCGATACAGACATGGATACAGATTCAGATACTGATACTGACAATGACAGCGACAGTGATAGTGATAGTGATAGTGATAGTGATAACGATTCCGATAGTGATACTGACTCGGATACAGATACAGACACTGATACTGATACCGATACGGATGTAGATACAGATACTGATAGTGACACTGATACAGATTCAGACACGGATACTGACAATGACAGTGATAATGATACCGACAATGACAATGACAATGATAACGACAATGATAACGATATGGATTCAGATACTGACATTGATTCCGATTCGGATACCGACACAGACATAGATACGGATTCCGATTCTGATTCAGATTCTGACGATGATGATGATATTAGTATTCCTAATGAAGATATGGGAAAATATACATATAAACAGCGTGTTGTCGATTATAATGTAAATTCTATTGACAAACGTCAGTATATGAGATTTGATACAAGGGATAATCGTAATCCTGTTCATCTTGCAGAAAATACTCAAATTGAATCCTTATTAGATATATCGCGCGGCGGTATTGCAGTAACTCATAAAAACGGTTTGAAAGTCGGTGATGTTGTTCCTGTTCACATTTCATACGGTAATTTGGATATTAATGCAGATGTGAAAATAGTTTCAGCTAATGATAGACGGGCAGGAGCAGAGTTTATTAACCTTGACCAAGCTACTGCAAACAAGATTCTTTATATGAATATAATGCTTGAAGAGCAAACTGCAGCTAGAGCAAAAGATAATCTTTCATATTTAAAATAGATGAATTTTAAAATCAGTAAATAAAAACAGGAAACTAACTTAATTGGAAGTTTCCTGTTTTATACCATAGCACCTGTTGAAAGTCTGTAGTTCCTTATCCTTTGGAATCTGCTGTCCTGACTTAAATCCCATTGAGGGGCGTATGTTCGATTATTATTGGCAGTGTAGTTGGTTTGAGTATTTTGAGAATTAAATCTTGCAGCTACTGATGTTAAGCCGTTGCCTAATTTTTCCCAATCAAATTTTTGACTGGATTTAATTGTATTTGTTGCTGTATTGCTAAATTTTGAAACTGTTTTGTTCCCAATTTCTTTTCTAGCTTTATCATCAAGCCCGCTGACAACTCCATTTTCTATTTTACCATGGGCATTTGTGACTGCAGATGAGAAAGTTGTTCTTGTTTGATCTGCGGCATTATTAACCGCTGTAAAGTTTGTTTCGCTAAGTTGACCGTTTTTAATATCGGAGAGCATATCTTTTGCATCAAGTTCACCCTTTGCCATCTTTTCTTGAAGTTGCGAACTTATAGATTTTTTCATTTCTTTTTCGCTCAAGCCGCCTAGCTGTTCTGTTGTCATTTCACTTACAGCATCTTTAGCAGCAGTATTTGATGCAAGTTTTTGAGTTGCCTGGTTTGCTTGTTCATTAATTTGATCAAATGTTTTTCCTAAATTTTTTGTTGACTTGCCGGCTGCAACTCCTGTCTGGATAGCTGCAGCTGCACTTTGTAAAGCACCTGCCAGATTTCCGTCAGCTGCGTATGCTGCGGTTTTAGTAACATTTGCGGCAGCTTGTCCGTAGTTACCTACCATTTCTGTTACTTTGCCGACTTTTTGCATAACATTTCCGGCTGCAATTAAGGCTGCTCCTGCACCGGCTGCCCAGGTCATTGATGAACCAAGTGCTACCAAACCGACACCTGCATAATTAACTGCCTGCCCTGTCATTGCCACAAGTGCACTGATTTGGTCTACTTTATCTGCGACTTCTATAACTTTGCTGGTTGTAGATTGATTTGCTTCAATTTGTTTTGTGTTTGTTTGTTGAACTTTTATAAACTGGTTGTTAGTTTTCTGCATTTTTGTAATAGTTCTGGAAGAACTTCTTTGCAGAGAATAAATTTGCTGCCCGTTTGATTGAAGTAAGTTAATTTTTGTATTTAAAAAACTTGAAAGTTCATTTATTCTGTCTTGGTTTGGATTTGTTTGAGTACCATCATCATTTATAGTAAATGCGTTGGTAGACATAAGCGAGTCAAGTTCATTTTGGGCATTTTCAACTTCTGTTTGTGTTTCTTCGCTTTCTCGAACAAGTTTTTCAAGAGTTTTATTGTCTTTTTCAAGAGCCTTTTCTTCTTTTTTTAACCTTGTCGTAAATGTTTTTTCATCTTTGGCGATTTGTTTATCTAGTTTTTGTGCATTGGTGCTAAAGCTGTTTACAGTTAATGTATTATTTTCTGTTTCAGCAGTAAGTGAGCTTACCTCATCACTGCTTTGTTCTGCAGCTGCGGCTGCAGCTCTTCCGTCAGCCGCATTATCAATACTCGTTATATTGTCAATTGAGCTTGTTCCGTCTCCGCCATCGGTGCTGTTGTCGGGATTTGGATTTGTAGTTGCTCTGGTGTGTAATTCTGTTAAAGTTCTTGCGGTATTCAAATCGCTGAGAGTTGTCGGATTTGTTGTTGTTCTTGCATTAGGGGCGTTAAAAATTGAACCTGTCATTGTCATGTAATCAGGTTTTCTCGCGGCAGCAGCACTGGCTGCTTGTTTTTGCATTGCCAGTTTGACTAATTCAACCGGATTTCTGTTGTTTACGTTAGAAACGCCCATAGCTCTCCTGTTTATTTAATCTCTCTTAAATATATAAAAACTTTCAAATCTCCTTGATTTCAGCATGTATGCATGTTGTTACAATTGTTAATATTTAAAATTTGCTTTAATTTGTTGTTTTTGATAAAATTAATTTTGTATTTTAGTTAGTAAAAGAGGGAGATAAAAATTATGAAACTAATGGAAGGTAAAAAGGGTGTAATATTCGGAGTCTCAAATACTCACGGTATTGCTTATGCAATTGCAAGACAACTCTATGAAGCAGGTGCTGATATTGCATTTACTTATGCCGGCGAAGCTATGGAAAAACGTGTAAGACCGCTTGCAGAAGAAATGGGTGCTAAAATAATTATGAGCTGTGATGTTACAAAAGAAGATGAAGTTGCAGCTGTATTTAAAGAATGTGAAAGAGTTTACGGCAAGTTAGATTTTGTTGTTCATGCCGTTGCTTTTGCCGCAAAAGAAGATTTGCAGGGTAGATTTATTGATACATCCCGTGCAGGTTGGGATCTTGCAATGGGTGTCAGCGCTTATTCATTAATCACACTTTGTAAGTATGCAGAACCTATTTTGAATGAAGGGGCATCAATTTTTGCTTTGACATATCTAGGTTCTGAATATGTTGTAGCAAACTACAACGTAATGGGTGTTGCAAAAGCAGCTCTTGAATCTTCAATGAGATACTTAGCAGCAGATCTTGGTAAGAAAGGTGTCAGAGTTAACTGTATTTCTGCAGGTGCTGTTAAAACTCTTGCTGCAAAAGGTATTTCTGGCTTTGATAAAATGCTTAAAGCAGCCGTTGCAAAATCTCCGCTTAACAGAAATGTTGCATTAGAAGATGTAGGTAAAGCAGGTTTGTACTTAGCATCAGATTTATCTACCGGTACAACGGGCCAAATCCTATATGTAGATTGCGGCTGCCACTCGGTTTATGCATCTTTAGAGGAAATGGAAATTATCGCAAATTCTATTCCAAAAGCTTAAATAACTTAAATTTTTGAAAAAATAATCTCTGATATTATATCGGGGATTATTTTTTTTAAGGATTTATATACAAGTTTGGTCAAAACTTATATTGAAAACATTTAAGAAATATGTTAAAATATAAATATCATAAAAAAGAAAAGAGTAATGTATGAAGAGATTAACTATGCCTGAAATCCTCGGGGGGGGGGCAATTCAGAGCTAACAGGAGGTCATGAAGCCCAGAGGTCAAGAAGTCAAGAGATTAGTTTCATCCAGTATTTATTTCAGGATCTAGCATTTAGATGCAAAGATGCTAAGAGGCATAGATGCAAAGCAGCATTTATTCTTGCCGAAGGTGCTACGCACGTAGCCCACTCTCAGAATATTCGTCGAGCAGCTTTTACTTTGGCAGAAGTTCTCATAACCCTCGGCATAATTGGAGTAGTTGCCGCTATGACAATGCCGAGTTTGATTACTAATTACCAGAAAAAGGTCTGGACTGATCAGCTAAAAAAAACTTATTCTACCTTGAATGAAGCATACCGTCAGACTTTAGCACACGCAGGCTGTACAGATGCAATAAGCTGCGGGTTTATGGATGTTGGGAGCTCTATACTTCCAGAATTTAGCACTGATTTTTATATTAAATTATTAAATAACTTGAAGCATGAAAATTTATTATTAGTTCCAAATATGAATAATATGACTTCAGAAGAATTGAATGATTTTAGTGCAAATGTAAATCAGGAACTTGGAAATTATTATACAACTTTAACCTTTAAATTAATGAAAAATAATCGTCAAGTAGATCTTTATGATTTGATTCCATCTTACTATGTTGAAAAAGGTGGATTTTTTGCGAATACAACTGACGGAGCAATGATAGCATTCTTTAATCCTGGTATCTTGATAGATGTCAACGGAAGTAAGGGGCCAAATGTTGTAGGCAGAGATGTTTTTATGTTTTCTGCAACTGATAATGCTATAGTACCAGAATCTTCTATTGCTTATAGGAATTTTCTTTCGAGAATTTATCCTAAAGCAGCTGATGAATCCGGCCTTTCAGATACACTGCTTGACTATAATGAATTGAAAAGTAAATGTTTATCTTCTACCAGCGCTTCTACTTCAGCTGTATGCTGTGCAGATATAATTGTGTTTGATGGCTGGGAGATGAAGTATTAATATTTATTAATTAAAAAGCCTCCATATGGAGGCTTTTTAATGTTTAGATTTTTCAATTCTTAAATACATTTCATTTAAGATTTCTTTTAAATCTCTTTTATTATAATATTCTCTGTTTATTTGGTAAAAAGTTTGTGTTTGAGGGTTTATAACAAGCATAACCGGCAATTTTTCATCAATTCCGAATGCATCATAAAGTTTTTCGTTCTCTTCAATTTTTGTATTGAGTATGCAGAAATTATATTTCCCTTTAAATTCATCATATATCATTTCGCCTATAGGTGCCATTTTTATAACAGAGAATATATCACGTGAATTTGCAAATACCAGAATAAACGGTAAATTTTGAGTTATTCCCTGTTCATAGGGAACCCCTATATAAGGTTTGTTAAGATATTCCTTTATGTTTAGAGCATAACAATTGTTGGGGAAAATTAAGAGTATAAAAATTAATAACAGCAGTTTTTTCATGATAATACTTATATCATAATAATTTTTTTTATGCTATTTTTATATTATATTTGTTATTAATAAGAAGGATTTTTTATGACAGCAACAAAGATTGATGATTTACCCACGGTTTACAATCCCAAAGAAACAGAAGAAAAAATTTATAAATTCTGGGAAGACGGCGAATATTTTAAGGCTGATGCAAAAAGCAAAAAACCGCCGTATTCAATAGTTATACCGCCACCTAATGTTACAGGCGTACTTCATATGGGACATGCACTAGATGAAACTCTGCAGGATATTCTTATTCGTTATCACAGAATGGCTGGTTACGAGACTCTCTGGCTTCCGGGAACCGATCATGCAGGTATTGCAACACAAAATGTTGTAGAAAAAAATCTGAGAGAAAAAGGGCTGTCACGCTATGATCTGGGACGTGAGAAATTTCTGGAAGAAACGTGGAAATGGGCAAATGAGCATAAATCTGCAATTTTGGATCAGTGTAAACGCTTAGGAGCTTCTTTTGACCGTTCAAGAGAGCGTTTTACATTTGACAAGGGATGTTCTGAAGCTGTTAAAGAAGTGTTTGTAAGACTTTACGAAAAAGGGCTTATTTATAAAGGCAAATATATTGTTAACTGGTGTCCGCGATGCAACAGTGCAATTTCAGATGTCGAAACAGAATATGCAACAGAACAAGGACACATGTGGGAAATTTCTTATCCTTTAAAAGGCGAAAGCGGTGCAATTATTGTAGCAACAACACGTCCTGAGACAATTTTTGGAGATGTTGCAATAGCAGTTCATCCATCTGATCATAAATATTCAGAATTAATCGGGAAAACGGTTATTATTCCGCTTTCAGGCAGAGAAATTCCGATTATTGCTGATGAATATGTTGATAAAAACTTTGGAACCGGAGCTGTTAAAATTACTCCCGCGCATGATCCGAACGACTTTGAAGTGGGTAAACGCCACGGTTTGAAACCTATATGGGTTATTAATAACGACGGAACAATGAAGGCGTGCGGTGAAGTTCCGCCTGATTTGCACGGACTTGACAGATATGAAGCTAGAGAAAAAATAGTTGGAATGCTTTCATATAACAATTTCTTATTGAGAACACGTGAACATGAACATAATGTAGGCAAATGCCAGCGCTGCGGAACAACTATTGAGCCGCTTTTATCAGAACAATGGTTTGTAAAAATGGAACCGCTTGCAAAAGAAGCTATTGCTGCTGTTAATGACGGAAGAATAAAATTTGTTCCGGACAGATGGGAAAAGAATTATCTCGGCTGGATGGAAAATATCCGCGACTGGTGTATTTCGCGTCAATTATGGTGGGGACATCAAATTCCTGCATATTATCACAATGAGACAGGCGAAATGGTTGTTGCAAAAGAAAATCCCGATCCTGCTAATTATACACAGGATAGTGATGTCCTTGATACCTGGTTTTCTTCAGGTTTATGGCCTTTCTCTACTATGGGTTGGCCAAATACTGACTCTGATGATTTCAAAAAATTCTATCCGACAACAACTTTAGTTACAGGATTTGATATTATCTTTTTCTGGGTTGCCCGTATGATTACTATGGGGCTGGAATTTACAGGAAAAGCACCTTTCTCAACGGTTTATATTCACGGGCTTATCCGTGATGAAAAAGGACAAAAAATGTCTAAATCCAAAGGCAACACAATAGATCCTGTTAAAATTATTGACAAATACGGTTGTGATGCATTGAGATTTACAATGACATCTTTATGTACTTACGGCGGTCAGGATATTAAAATGAGCGAAGAAAGATTTGAATATGGCAGAAACTTCGCAAATAAAATATGGAACGCTTCAAGATTTGTATTGATGAATCTTGAAGGCGTTGATGACAAAGATATTGATTTTGAAAATCTAACAATTGCTGATAAATGGATTTTGGACAAATTAAATAAAACAGCAAAAGAAGTTAATGACAATATCAAAGATTTTAGAATAGGTGAAGTTGCTCATGTTCTTTATGATTTCTTCTGGAATTCATACTGCGACTGGTATGTTGAAATTGCCAAAATTCAATTACAGGATAATAAATTAAAAGCAAATACTCAGCGTGTTTTAAGATATGTTCTTGATATGTCTTTGAGAATGCTTCATCCTATTATGCCGCATATAACTGAGCAGATATGGCAGTTAATTCCGAAAGCTGATTGCGAGCTTAGGGCAGATAGAGGCTGTGCAGACCTGTTAGACGCGAGCAACCAAGCAGCCAGGGCGCTTATTGTAGCTGAATTTCCGACTTTTAAAGAAGAATTGGAATTTCCTAAAGAAGCACAGGAGATGGAGCTTGTTTTTGAAACAATCACATCATTAAGAAATGTCCGCCAAAGTTTCAATATTTCTCCGTCAGTTAAATGCGATATCGAAATCAGGGCAGAACAGTCTGAAAAACCGATATTTGAAGCTATAGAATCTTATATAAAACGTCTAGCAAGAGTTGAAAATATTTCTTATGCTGATATGAATGCTCCTGTTCCACCCAAAAGTGCGACAGCTGTTGTTTCGGCTTCAAAAATAATTCTGCCCCTTGCGGATTTGATTGATTTGGATGCGGAAATTGCACGTCAGCAAAAGAAACTTGATAAATTGATAGGAGAAAAGAAATCAATGCTCGGCAGAATTAATAACCCGAAATTTGTTGCCAATGCTCCTAAAGAACTTATAGAACAGACAAAATCTCGAATTAATGAAATAGAAATTCAAGAAAATACTATAAATCAACTTATTATTTCATTAAAAGCTTAAATTCACTATTTTATAAGGAAAAAACGAGTCCGGTTTTTTAAAATCGGCTCGTTGCGCTGTTAAAATATGTAAAAGAAATTTACAAAAACTTTACAAATATTTAAACATTTGTTACAATAGTCGCAAGGTTAATAGATTAGTGTCTTATGACAAATGGAGTAAAAATGACATCAAGTGAATTAGATTTTGAAGAATTATTGAAAAAATATGATTACAAATTCCAGAAAGGTGATTTAGTAAAAGGAATTGTCTGCGGTTATGACAGTCAGGGCGTCATGGTTGATATAGGTGCAAAAACTATAGCTGTTGTACCTACACGTGAGGCTGTTGATAAAGATGAAAATCTTGAACAAAAATATGAAAAAGGTAAAGAATACGAATTTTTGATAATAAAAGAAGAAGATGAAGACGGCAAATTTCTTCTTTCACGCAAAAAAGTTGATCTTGCATACGCCTGGAAAGAACTTGAAAAAGCAAAAGAAGCAGATGAAACGATCCTCGGAACGATTGTAGGCATTGTTAAAGGCGGAGTTCTTGTCGAAATTTCTGGTGTCAGAGGTTTTGTTCCATCTTCTCAATTGCGGGCAAAAGAAAGTGAACTAGAAGTAGGTGGAAAACTCGAACTTAAAATTCTTACTCTTGACTCACAGCAAAATAATTTTATTCTGTCAAATAAAAAAGTTTATGATGATAGCGTGGTTGAAGCAAGAAAAAATGTATTCTCTCAAATCGAACCGGGACAAATTGTGAAAGGCGATGTTGTAAGAATTACTGATTTCGGTGCATTTATTGATCTTGGCGGTATAGATGGACTTCTTCCATTGTCACAATTGTCTTGGCGCTGGATTGACCATCCGACAGATATTTTAAATGTCGGTGACAAAATTGATGTTGAAGTTATTGCTGTAGATCATGACAAACAGCGTGTATCTTTAAGTTTAAAAAATCTTGAGCCCGATCCATGGCTTGAAGCCGAAAAACAAATTAAAGAAGGCGATAAAGTGGAAGGTACTATTACGAGAATTAAACATTTTGGCGCATTTGTGGAAGTGTTCCCGGGAGTTGAAGCATTATTGCCTCATGCTGAAGTTGTTGAACTGCAAAATCAGAAAGATTGTATTTTGCAGGTAGGCGATAAAGTTGATACATATATTTTGAAATTTAATCCTACAGACAAACGTATTGCATTAACTGTTAATGCTTCAAAAGTTGACGGTAAAGAACCTGAACAAACTGAAGAATAAATTTTTTAATTATACAAATTGTTTATAAGCAGTGTTCGATTGCGAACACTGCTTTATTAATATGAATTTACTCTTTTTTATCCATTAAACGTATGATTTTATTGTAATTTGTGTATATATTTTTGCATTAGTACCGTATAATTTTATATGTAATGTTGACTTTATAATTTACATCATTATAAACAAATTGTAAGGTAGAATTTTTGAAGGAGAGTGACCATTATGGGTATGGCAGCTTCACAGGCAAGATATTTAGGCTTGACAGCAAGAAAAACAAACGTTGAATATGAAGGACAGCAGATAAATCAGGCACGTACTGCGCTTGCAAACCAGAGTGCCAATACATTTAATGAGTTGCTGGCTTTGGAAGTTCCGACTGCACCAAGTACACAGGATTATACAACATTGCAGTATTCTTATCAGGATGGAACTTATGCAGAAACGATATCTAGTATGACGGAAATCACAAATGATCCGAATTATAACTATTTGATTACACATTATCATTATTCGGATATCTATACCGGAATAAGAGTAAATCGTGCTAATCCGCAGGTAGTTCTTGATACGGCAGGTATTCAAGGAACCGTTGATCGTAATAATGTAACTTACGATGATGTAAATGATACTTATACTATTAACGGTGTTCAAGCAAGTCAGTATGATCCTCTGGTTGAAGAACAAAGAAATAATTATGAAAAAATTTGCCAGGATTATCCTGCTTTAGCAACTGAAGATGCAGATAATATTTTAGTATATACAGATACTGACGGTTCTATGAAATTTACGACACGTGACAGTTTGCAGAATGCTGCTGCCGGTACTTCAGATGCATTAAATTATACTGTTCAATCAGGGGTGCCAACTTATGTCGGTAATTGTGAAGTTTCAGCTTACGATCCTACTGATCCTGACCAAAAAGCCGCTTATGAAGAAATTTGTGAGGAGTTCCCGACAGAAAATTTTGCAAATTCTGATAATATCTATACATGGGAATATCAAGGACGAAGATATTTCGCAAGCTTAGAGGATTTAACAGCATCTGCAATTTCAGCTCCGGATCCTTCAAAACCTACTGAAAATCAAAATAAATTAACTGCTTATTATGCAGAAAATGTAGAGACTAAAATAGAACAAACACAGCGTGCGTTTGTTGATTTAGATGAATCCGGCCGTCCTCAGTCTATAAGATATGAAGATTCAACAGCAACTTTTGCATTAAAAACAGAGACTATAACAGATGAAAATGCATACAATGATGCTATGAATCAATATAATTACGATATGCAGGTTTACGAAAAGAAAATTGCAGATATAAATGCAAAAACCGAAAAAATTCAGGAACAGGATAGAACTCTTGAATTGCGTTTGAGACAGCTTGATACAGAACAGGAAGCGTTACAAACAGAAATGGAATCAGTCCAAAAAGTTATTGAGAAAAATATCGAATCGACTTTCAAAACATTCCAATAATAAAGAAGAATATAAGAGGTTTAAATGGCTTACAAAAACGACAGTTACTTGGTTATCGCAAACAAATTCAGTTCCGCAAGCGGAGATGCAAAAGCGCAGCTGTGGGAAACTTATGACCAACTTAGGGATTTAACTGTTTCCGGCAACGGACTTGGTTCCGGATTTGGTATGACAGGCGGATTTTTATATAATCTGGCAAGTTTACTTGCGCCTTCGTCATTCGCTACAGTCTTTGGTTCTTCTGAATCAATGAATATTCCGGGTACATCTTATGCTTCAAAGTTTAATGGAGGCTCCTCTTACGGCTTGGATTCTTTATATAATTATTCAGGTTTTCCATCAGGCGCTGCTCCTGTATCATGGGGGCTTGACGGGTATGCAACAGGCGGAGCTTCTTCAATTGTGAGCGGCTGGGGAACAGATACAGGTGTTGCAACAGGATATGCATCAGGTATCGGTGGAATAGCAGATGTTGCCAGTGCAGCAGCTTACGGGCTAGGTGCAGCTAACGGTTATGGATTTTCAATGAAAAATTTAGTGTTGCCTGTTGCAGGTGTTATATCCGGTTGGGGTGGTATTATGCAGGCAGCAGCGCCATATCTTGGCGAATACGGGCTTCCCGCTCTTGTTATGGGAAATTTGATGCAGGGTACAACTTCAGCGGCTCTGGCAGCATATCAGAATGTAACAGGTAATATTACGGCAAATGCTGATACTATTCTTTCTAACAAGGTCAGAAACATAGAAACTGTTTGCAAAATGCTTGATACACAGGGTGATGTTGTTAAAAAGATGCTTAAAGAATCTATAGAAGGCGATAGTAAAGCTATTCAAAACTTGTAAAAATTTTTTACAAGTTTTTTTATTTTGTTAAAGATTATCATATATTTTTCCGTAATAAATACAGTAAATAAAAAATTAAGACTGAAATAGTTAAGACATGTTAAGCAAATATTTTCTAAAATGGCAATATTTGTTTGTAAATTGTTTTAATATACATGTAGGTCTAAAGTGTAAAGGAGAAAAATGCTTCGTGATACTTTAGAGATGAATATAAAAAGATTAGTTGACTTCTTGATATATTCAAAAAATTTCCTAATAAGGAAAAATCCTATAAAATCAATGTCAAATTCATTTGTTGAAAGTTTGAAAGAATTTTTAACAATGAACAAAAAAAGAAAAATGGCGCAGTATAGATTAAACTATCACCGTCATCAGTTTCAAAAAATGGAACAGTTGATTGCCGAAAATAACCAGCATACTTTTTTAAGAGGCAGCCGGCTGAACGAAACAAGGTAGAAGGACAAAAAAATGGGATTAGTCACCTCACAAATAAGATTATTATATCTTCAGCAGCAAAGATTAGATTTGGAATATAAGCTCCAATTAATCACGCAGACAAAAATGGGTTTATCCCGTTCGGTGAGTGATTTGACTCAGATTGGTAATGATTATGATCCGGAGTCGCCGACAACTAAGTTACTTCAGCAGCGATTATCCAAATTAAAGGTTCTTGAGCAGAAACTTGATGCTCAGATGTTGCAATATCAATCTAGGTTGAAGATGATAGATGCAGAATACCAGTCTTGCCTGGGCTTAATAGATAAAAATATTCAATCTTCATTCACATATAGATAATAAAAATCGGCTTTTAAAAGCCGATTTTTATTTTAAATATTTGTTTGTATAAATAAACTTATTATATCATTCAGAGAAGAGTATTGGCGCTGATATTTTTGCGCTTGTTTTTCAAGAACGCTTATTTGTTTTTTGTATTCCATAATAGATGCCTGGCATTCTCTTGATGAATTATTCAGGCTTTCCTGAACTTGTTGAGCTTCTTGTAGTACACTTTTCATAGAAATTCCCAGTGCTTCCATAGTTTGTTTAATAATTTGGGCTCCGGTTTGTTTGGAAACACCTGCAGGAAGCTGATTAATAAGCTGTTTTAGAACTGCAATATTTGTCGGAATTTCAAAGCCGTCAAGGTCATTTGAAAAAGATTCTTGCTGAGTGTTTGGAGAAAAAGAAATTGTATTTTGATTTGTAATATTAGGCATTACAGGTGTTTCGTTGTGTTCAGAAAAATCGATATCTTGTTGATAATCATTAACATCATCATTAATATCATCAAAATGATCATTATAATTAATGTCGTTTGAAAACTGTACGTCAGTTTCTTCCTGTGGCGGGACTGCATTGTCAACAACATTTTGGATTTCGATATCGGATTGCTGTTTTAGTGCTTCTACGATTTTTTTGCCTACACCTTCTGTAATTTTGTTGCTTACCATTATTTTCCTCTTTCTTCAAAAGAATTATAATATATCAAATAAATTATTTCAAGAAATTAATAAAATAGTTACGAAATGCTAAGAAAATTTCAATTATTTAAAAAAGTGCTATAATAATAAATTATATGTAAGCAGGAATGAGGAATAAAAATGAAAAGGCGAGCATTTATAAGTGTATATGATAAATTAGGTTTAACGGATTTTGCACAAAATCTGGTGGAAAAATTTGATTATGAAATAGTTGCAGGCGGTGATACTTATGACTTTTTGAATAATGCTGGTATAGAGGTTGTTGATGCTTCTGCTTTTTCAAGTACATTAGGTCTTATATCAAAAGAGCTGGAGCAGATGAGTGAAACTATTATAGCAGGTATTCTTGGTAATAGCACAGAGTCAAAATTGCTTAATGATATGGAAGATGCTCTTATCAAACCTTTTGATATGGTTGTTGTTAATCTTTGCCCGTTTGATAAAATAGCTTATGAAAATCTTGATATTGACGATGCTATTTCAAAGATTGATATTGCCGGAATTACTTTATTAAGAGCTGCGGCAAAGAACTATAAACATGTAACTGTAATTACTGATAAGGTTGATTATTACGTAGCTTTGAATGCAAATGAATTTGGCAGATTAAAACTTGCTATAAAAGCATACAATTTGACTTCAAATTATGACAGGATGATTTGTTCAAAACTGGCAGAACAAACAGGTGAAAAACCATTTAAAACATTTAGTTTTGAAAAATTAAAAGATTTACAATACGGAGAAAATCCTCATCAGAAAGGTGCTGTCTATAGAACAGCAAATATGGTAGATTATGAGGTTGTAAATGAAAAAGAACTATCGTTTAATAATTTACTTAATATAACTGAAGCTGTAAATATTGTAAGTGAATTTTATGATGTTAACTGTGTCTCTATAATAAGACATACAAAACCATGCGGAGTTGCTTTAGGGCGTTCTTTGTATGATGCATATACAAAAGCTTTTGACTGTGATCCTATAAGTTCTTTTTACGGAGTTGTAGGTTTTTCAAAACCTGTAGACATTGAAGTCGCAAAACATCTAAATTCAATGTCTGTTGAAGTTGTTGTTGCTCCTGATTATGAGCCGGAGGTTATAGATCTTTTTAAGGATAATGATGATATTAAACTTGTTAAACTAAACACATCATTAAGAGAATACAGAAGGTTGACTGTGGAAGAAGTCATATTGACTCCTTTTGGCGCCCTTGTTCAAGATAGAAATAACAGTGAACTTGACAAAGATAAATTTAAAGTTGTCACGCGTGAAAAACCTACAGCAGAACAAATTGAAGATGCAGTATTTGCATGGAAGGTTGTAAAACATGCAAAAACTAATGCAGTTGTTATAGCCAGAGATTTTAAAACGGTTGCAATTGCTCAAGGACAGACAAATTCTATATCTGCCGTTGAACATGCTTTAAACTACGCCTGTGACGGATCTAAAGAGGCTGTATTGGCATCAGATTCAATGCTTACGGCTGAAGATTGTATTTACTCTGCTGTTCAAAGCAGAATTGGATTAATTATACAACCCGGCGGCTCTATTAAGGATAAAAGTCTGATTGATGTCTGTGACAAATACGGCATAGCAATGATTACAACCGGAATAAGGAATTACAGACAATAGTTTATTTCATATCCGATTTAATTTTCTCTTCAAGTCCGCTATAATGGTTCAAAACATTTGTAAGATCTTTATAAAATAATTTTTCACCGTGATCATTTATTTTGGTAAGGCATGGTCCGTCTATAGTTTCATCTATTTCTGCTGGCTGCGGTATGTTATTCGGGATTACGTTGATTTTTGTTCCGTTCATTACAGCCATTAACCAGAACCATATATCATCATTTGTCGGTGCAAGAGTCATAAATAATTTTTCGTTAGTTACATCTTTATATAATGAATGCGGAGGGAAGAGCACTCCACCTACGCCGACTGATTTATTAGCAAAAGAAGGTTGTTTATAATATTTTTTCCCTCCGGCTTTTGCCGTTAGTGTGCCTTGTTTGTAAAACATTTTTGTACATCTGTGACAATGGATATATTGCGGACTTTTGGTGTATGCTTTATATAAAAGTTCAACCATATTGCGGTCATAATATATATCGTCATCTGTTGTTATAATAATATCTTCAGGAAATTCTGTTAAAGCAGGAATAAGCTTTTTATAGGAGCGTATATCTTTGCACCATTTAATTGAAAGTCCGAATTGTTGTAGTTCTAAGAGATTTGCGGGTAAATCTTTTTCTTTATTTACAAACTGTTCTTCCGCAAGCCATAAAATGACCAAGTCAGGCTTTAATGTTTGATCAAGAAGGGATGAAATTGTTTTATAAACATAATTTATTCTTGCAGGAAAAGATGTTAAAGAGACAATAATTTTCGGATTTCTTTTTTCATTTGTTGTACCGTTTGAAGTAATATGAGCAACTTTATAATCTCTGCCGGCGCGATATCTAAATTTCAACCCCATAACGGATATAATTCGCATTTTGCCGATTTTTTCTTTTTTAAAAAGCTGCATTGTTATACTTCCTTTTTAGGTAATTTAAGCATTTCGCCGAGTTCAAGGTCATATTTTTCCGGAGAAAACTTGTCAACACCGCTCATTGATGTAAATGTCATTTCTCCGAAGTAAATTTTTCCGTCAACATTATAAAAATCAACCCTTACAAATGCAAAATCATGACATAATTTTTCTGCAAGTTCAATCATTTTATCAAGGTGCAGAGGTTTGGGTATATCCTGTTTTGATATAGGGTACGTCATTGTAAAAGGCTGCAGATTCCAGTTTAAATCATAGATATTTTTTGTATGTTCATTGGAATATCTCCCGCAGTCAACCCATACAAATTTTGGTTTGCCGTTGAAGCAAAGAATTTTGTAATCGTTTAATTCGCCGTGGGAATCTTCCATATATTTTTCAGCAATAATTTTGGGTTTAATATCATTATACTGCATCTCAAGACCGGCTTTGAACGCGTAGTTACGTTTCATCCATTTGTCAAATATTTTCTTTGACTTTTTAATATTGAATTTTGATTTATCTTTAACAATAATATTCCAATGAGAACCGTGATTTGCTTTTAAAACAAACTGTTCAGGTAATTTGTTAAAGTCTATTTCATCAAATTTATCCCACACGCCAAGAAGCGGGATAAGGTATTCATCTCCAATCTTATTTTTTACCCAATCTCTGACAAGATATTTATCTGCGAGTTTTGCTTTTACAGGCGTATTGTCATAAATTTTTAACCATTGAATTTTTTCGTTAAAAGTTTTAGGGTTATCAAGATTTAGATTTTTGCCTGTACGTTTTTTATACCATTTTTTCAAAATTTCCGAAAAATCTTTTTCGCATTTGTTGCGTTCGAATGACAGAACATAGCCTCCGAACTTTATTCTTAGGCCTTCACCATACTTTATTTTTTCAATAAAATCAAACATAATCATATACTCAATTATGTAATTATAGATTGCCAAATATCCGCTGTCAAGCAAACATAAACATTTTTAAAAATTAATATTGCAAGTGAAACTTGTTGAATGTATCATGTAATTGCGAATTAAGATTTTTAAGAAAGAGGCGGGATATGGAAATGAAATCATGGGAAGACTACTTTTTAGACCTTGCAAAAACATGTGCCAGCAGATCAAATTGCATAAGAGCGCAGGTAGGTGCCGTAATTGTCGGTGATGATAAAAAAATTAAGGCAACAGGTTATAACGGAACGCCTTCTAAGGTAGAATCATGCTATGAGAGAGGCGAATGCTACAGGATAAAGCATAATATACCCTCAGGAACCAAATATGAAACCTGCAGATCAATTCATGCCGAACAAAATGCAATTATTCAGGCAGGGCAAGACAGATGTAAAGGTTCTACAATGTATATATGGGGACATAATTTTATTTGTATCTTGTGTAAAAGATTTATCGTGCAGTCAGGTATAACAAATGTAGTATTACGAAAGGATGAAAATTCACCTGTCTTGCATGTAACAGTTGAAGATATCAGACGAGAACTTGAAGAAGTATAGAATGTATGTTATACTAAAAAAGGTAATATTTAAGTTTAATAAGGAGCAGATGTATGAAAGATATGTTAAAAAATATTAAGTACCTCGGGGGGGGGGCGATTCAGAGCTAATAAGAGGGCATGAAGCCTGGAGGTCAAGAAGTCAAGCAAGTTTACAAAAAGTCATCCCGAACTTGTTTCGGGATCTCATAATTAGATGAAAAGATGCTAAGAGGCATAGATGCAAAGTCTGTAACGAAAACCCCTTCCTTCCCTTATTAGGGAAGGATAAGAGGATGGGTATTAATCAATACCCACCCCTGCCCTCCCTAATAAGGGAGGGTGTTAAGCCCGTAGATACCTCGAATAACATTCGTCGAGCAGCTTTTACTTTGGCAGAAGTTCTCATCACCCTTGGAATAATTGGTGTTGTTGCCGCTATGACAATGCCTGTACTTATAAATAATTATCAAAAACACGCTTTGAAAAATCAATTCAAAGTAGCATATTCATTGTTAAATCAGGCATTACTATCGGCCATAGAGAAAAACGGCGGTGCATTTAACTGCTGGTATTGGAAAACTATTCCGTATCCTGGTGCAGTATGCAAAAAGTGGGATGGCAGTGCCTGTGCTGAGTACTCTATGCCTGACGGTTCTCCATTACCTGCAGATTATAACGGAAAATTTGACGAATGTGCAAATATGTATAATGCATTACATTCTGAATTGAAAGTCGTTTCTGAATGTAAAAATAATTCGACCAATCATTGTGTTCCTGAATATAAAGGAAAAGATGTTGTAAATGCTGATCCTGACAAAACTATGACGGAAATATTAGGTGCGTGTCCGAATTTAGCAACAAGTAATTTGAATAGGTTTTCTTACAAAATTTTATCTAATGGTATAATAACCGGGTACGAGCGGTCAGGCTGGGTCTTTATTGTAGACGTAAACGGAAGTAGAGGCCCGAATAAATGGGGTTATGATGTTTTTCTTTTTGCCCCACAACTTCATGGTTCCAATAGTTCAGGAATGATTATTTTTGGCGGTATGAAAGGGAATGGTTGTAATTTAAAAGAACCGGGAGGCTATTATACACATGAAATGCTAGAAAATTATTAAAAAAATATTTTGCTTTTAAAACAAAAATCATTAAAATCATGCAAAGACAGGTAGTAAGTTTGATTTAAGTTTAGTTATTTTTCTACTGAATTTGGATGATTTTTACCTGTTTTGTATATAAAATCAATAAATATTAATGTATTATAAGTATAGAAAGGCAGGTAGATTTAATGAGCAGTTTTTATCCGCAATATGATCTGGCAGGCAGAATCCAACATACAAAGTTGGATACCGGAGTAGGTAATATGCCCTCTGCAAGAATTTCACGGGTAGAAGATCAGGCATCTCCGGATTTTAAACAGGTAATGTCCGGTTTGGTAGAAAATCTTAATACAGAACTTAACGCGCCTGATAACCTGCTGAAAGACGTTATGTCAGGAAACAGTAATGTAGATATACATGATGTTATGACTGCTATGGCAAAATCTGAAATCAGTATTAACGTTGCAACACAACTTACCGGAAAAGTCATACAGGCGTATGACAAAGTTATGCAAATTCAGGTGTAAAATAAATATAAGGATTAGGAAAAAGACTTGGGCTAAAACATAATGTCAAAATTTAAAAATTTGACAAATGCTTGCAAAGAGGGTAACAAATGGACTTTTCAAAGATACTGGAAAATAAACCTTTATTATATGGTATAATCGGCGGAGTTATATTAATTTTGGCTCTTGGAATTACCGTGAGTATTATAACTGCAAGCAAAAAGCCCGCAAATGGCGTGGAAATTACCGGTGAACCTTTGAGAGAAGATGTGGATCTGCTGACAACCGACAATGCCGGAAAAGCTATTGAAATTCAAGCTCTTCTTGCAAAATATGATATTGCCGTCAGCAGAAGGCTTGACGGTACAAAATCTATTCTTTATTTGAAAAAAGGAGATTGTAAAACAGGTAGAAAAGCCTGTTATACAACGGATAGAGATTTAGCTCTCATTCAAATTGTTCAAAGCGGTCTTATGGACCAAAATGTAGGACTTGAAATTTTTGATAAAGGTGATTTTACATCAACAAAAGAAGATAAAAAAATAAGACTTTCAAGAGCTATTAACGGAGAATTATCAAGATTAATAAGAAGAATTGACGGGGTTGACAATGCTTCTGTATTTATTTCTATTCCTGAACAGACTATGTTTACCTCAATGCAAAAGCCTGTTACTGCAACGGTGCAGATTACTCTGTCTAAAGGGGCAACAAAATTGGATCAGCTAAAAGTGAAGGCAATAACAAATCTTTTACTGGGCAGCGTAACAGGTTTAACTGCTGAGAATATAGCTATTACTGATACTAACGGTAATACTTATCACAGTATTATGAATGCTGAAGATGAAATGCTACAGCGCTTGGAAGAAAATGATAAGTATATGACATCAAAGGTAAATCAACAGTTAGACAGACTAATAGGTCAGGGTAATTATGTAGCAACTGTCAGTACGTTTTTACGTCAGGCTCCTGTTGAAAAATTTACAATAGATTATGATCCAAACAGAAAAGCATCTGTTACGGAACAAACTTTTTCCGAAGGGTTAGGGGATCAAACAAATGATTCAAATAAAAATGTTAACGCAGTGAGTGTATATCTCCCTAATGGTCTGCCAAACGGTTCATCTGATTCGAGCCAGAACAGAAATTATTCGCGTACTGCAAGAGAAACTCAATACGGTGTTACTAAAACCCAGACAAATGAATATATTAAACCAGGTGTTGTAGAAGATATTTCTATTGCAGTAACATTAGATAAAAATGCTCTTCCTGCAAATACTACGCTGGAAGAATTAAAAGAATTAATTGCAAAAGCTGCAAGTCCGAAAGTTGACCCTGAAAATGTTTCAATTGCATTTTCCGATTCAACAGATCCTTATCTGGCATCTGACAGACCGGCAAACCTCCCTAAACCTGATGAAACAGGTAATCCATGGTGGCTTGCAATTGCTCTCAGTGCGATAGGATTGATTATAGTATTTAAAGCTGTTTCAAATAAAGTTCAACAGGTTCAGGAAGCAAACAGACGTGAGGTCGAAATGCTCAGACAAAAAACAGCTCAACAAGAACAGCAGTTGAGTGATATAAGCAACAGAGCCGCACAATTGACAGAAAGACAATCTGAACTTGCTCAAGGTCTTGTTGAACAGCAGCAAAGAGGCTATATACAACAGCAAAATCCTGCACAACTTGCTGATACTTTGTCTAATCTGTCAGCAGAACTTTCTAACGCAGATGATGAAGAAGCCGGTGAAAAAATTAAAAGCTGGATAGAACAAGGGTAGTTTTTAGAAGATAAGAAGATACAAAGTTAAGAGGTCAGGCTAAATAAAAAAAGAAAGGAAAGTTTATTAAGCAAAAGAGGTGCGAGGGATAAGAGATTCTGAAACGAGTTCAGAATGACCAGGCTACCCGAGTGCATTGACTGAATAAAGCGGTAATATTAAAATAGAAAAAGTTAATGCAAAATAAGTAAAAAGCGTCTCAACAGCAGTTGTAAGCTATGGTATAAAGAATGGCAATACAAGGATTTGATTATAAAGGTTTTGCACAGAATTTAGCACAGCAGGCTCTAGAGTTAATCCCTAAGGATTTTAACGATAACCAGAAAAATTATGTTGCCAATACTTTGCTGAATTTTTCAACAGTTGCAGGTCAGGCTCTATATGATGATGAATCTTTGGGATTTAACCTTGATCAGGCTGTAATGATTACGCAAATAATTGCCGAGTGGTCTTTTCATAAATCCGTAGACTTAATCCGTTCAGGAATCCCGCAGCAATACTGGGATTCTATTATGCAGAAAATTGCATATACAATTTTTGAGATTGCAAAGAATGCATTTCATCAAGGACTCCCACAGGATCAATGTTTACAACTCATTGAACATCATGTAAAAAAGACATATCTTGATTGTATTGCTGAATTAAAGGATAAAAACCTTATAGATGAAGCTTTGATGGAACAGGCCGCAAGCCAGTCAAATATTGATGCAATGATGCAGCAGCAGGCACAGGCAGAACAGCAGGCATCTCAAAGTGCAGCTAATATAAATTCAGCATCTGCTGCACAAGTTCAGGACTTGCCTTCATCAACAGCCCCTGCATCTGCTTTAGGTCCTGATGCCAAAGTCCTTAAACTTGCAACTCTTGCGCTTTTGTTTCAAAAAATGAAGCAGGAAAAAGTTCAGACAATTTTGAATAAATTTAATCCTGATGATGCTCAATCGGTTATAAAATTTATGGGTATGCATGATTTGGGCGAAAAGGTTGACCCTGGTATTGCCTTGAGATGTTTACAGGAAATTAAAACAAATCTGCCTTCTCAAAATACCAATCTTACTCCTGCCAAAATCGTTAATAAAATACAAAATGTTTCGCAATATTTAGACAGATCACAGCTTGAACAAAAATTAAGATTAGAGCGTATTAATGTAAAAAGGCTTGTATTCAATGCATTAGACGGAGAGTATTATGAAATGCCTCCGAAAGTTGCAAATATTATTGCCACACACCTTGAGGATAGTGTATAATAAAATTAATCATGATTATAAAAAAGAAATTGAACAGGCATATAGAAAAACCTGTTGAAAAACCTGCTGAAAAAGAAATAGAAGTGAAGGTTGAAGAAGAAGGTTCTGTAGACTTATTCAATCTAGATCATATAGATTTTCAACAACGCCAGGAAAGACGCCGCGGAGACAGGCGCAGAGGCTTTAGGCGAATTGATGATAGAAACCTTATTTCGCGTGCGCGTGAGGAAGCTCAAAGCATAAAAGAAGCTGCAGCAAAGGAAGGTTATCAGGAGGGGCTTGAACGCTCAAAATCGGATATAGATGAAGTTAAAAATGCAATAACAGGTTTTTTGTCAGCAAAACAAGAAGTGTTTGAATATATTGCCCCTGATATTCTGGAAATCAGTGTTGATATTGCAAAAAAAATTATTAAAAAAGAATTGCAGCAAGATCCTACAATAATTCTTGATAATATAAAGGAAGTATTGAAGGGTGTGTCTAAAGAAGAATCCAAAGTCACTTTGCGTGTAAATCCTTCTCAGGTATCGCTTTTAAAAGCTGAAATTCCTGAGGTTATGAGCAGTATAGGTTTAGAGGCTAAAGTTATGATTGTTCCGGATGAAACAATTATGGAGGGTGGTTGTGTTGTAACAACTGCAAACGGTGTAATAGATGCGACGATTGAAACCCAGTTGTCGGTAATAAGTGAGGCTTTAAAAGAAATTTAATGGCGCAGGAACAGGCTCAAGGGAGCGGAGGTAACAATTTAAGCGAAGTTTTTATGGCAATATTTGTATTATTGCTTATCGTTCTGTTGCTTGTAGAACTTCCGAATTGGGTTATAAATGTTTCAATTTGTTTAAATATTACTCTCGGAGTTGTTCTGTTGATGATTTCTCTGTATGTAAGGAAAACTCTTGAACTAGCATCATTCCCTTCTATTATTCTTATAGGTACAATGTTTCGACTTGTACTTTCTATTGCATCAACAAGATTAATCCTTGCTAAGGGTGAAGCCGGGGAGGTTATTCATGCCTTCGGAACATTTGTTACCGGCGGTAATATGATTGTAGGAGGTGTAATCTTCCTTATTATCACGGTTGTACAGTTTATGGTAATTACAAAGGGTGCCGAACGTATCGCAGAAGTTGCAGCACGTTTTGCTTTGGATGCTATGCCGGGTAAGCAGATGACTATTGACGCTGATTTTAATGCAGGCTTGATTTCTCCTGAAGAAGCTACTAAAAAGCGTGAAGATTTGCAAAGAGAATCAAATCTTTTCGGTAGTATGGACGGTGCAATGAAGTTTGTAAAAGGGGATACTATTGCAGGTATTATCATTGTACTTATTAATATTATCGGCGGATTATGCATCGGTTGTTTAATGAACCAGATGCCTGTTGCAGATGCTGTATCAAAGTATACAATTTTAACAATCGGTGACGGATTGGCATCACAGGTTCCGTCATTGTTGATGTCTATTGCCGCTGGTATTTTTATGACGCGTTCATCTGCCGCAAATTCTTTAGGTACAGATGTTACCGGACAGATAATAAGCAAACCTTATGCCCTATTCCTTGCTGCTGCCTTTTTGATGCTTCTTGCTATAACAGGTCCGCCGTTTACAGGTCTGCCTTTTTGGCCGTTTTTCTTCTTTTCAATAGGTCTTGGAATTGCAGGATTTTCAACGCTTATTAACGCAGATGTACAGTCTCAATTGGGACAGTTGGAAAATGTACGTCAAAATATGCAGGATCTTGTTAACCCGAATAGAATGTATGAGCGTTTGGGTGTTGATGTCTTGAGTTTGCAGGTAGGTTCTAACCTGCTTGTAATTGCAGATCCGGATCAGGAAGGTCAACTGCTTGCAAAGATTGCTGCTTTACGTCAGAGAGTAACTGATGAATTAGGCTATATTTTGCCTAACATAAGAATTATGGATTCATCAGCACTTGATGCTAATGAATATATGATATCTATCCGTGGAAATACTGTTGCCACAGGTTACGTTTATCCTGGCAAATTGATGGTAATCGCAGATCAGTGGGATTCTCTGAAAAAAGAAGTTCCTCAAGATGCGATTATTGGTATAGATCCGACTTATCAAACTCAGGCATACTGGATTTCCCCTGAAGATGCAAAAACTGCACGCTCTGTAACTGCAGTTGATTCCACTGATGTAATTGTTACGCACCTGCAGGAATGCGTAAGAAAACATGTTGATGAGGTTATGACAAAAACAGATGTTCTTAAACTTATGGAACTTGTTCGTTCGCAGGATCCGACACTTGTTAATGACCTTGTTCCGACAATTATTTCTACAAGCGATTTGAGAAAGATTTTTGTTAACCTTATTCGTGAAAAGGTTTCTATTAAAGATATTATATTTGTATTTGAAAGATTATGCGATTATGCCAGATTTTCAAAAGAACCTGATATTTTATCTGAACGTTTAAGAGCAGCGCTCGGACGTCAAATTTGTCTTGCAAATGTCGGAGACGACAGGGTTTTGTATGCCTTGACACTATCTCCGGAATGGGAAAAAACGCTTGATGACAGCTGCCAGAGAACAGAACTCGGTACAATGTTTCTGCTAAATCCTATGCAGGTTCAGGAACTTATTGAGACAACAGCTACAACATTAATGCGTGCACATCAGGCATGCGGACAACAGCCTGTAATTTTGTGTTCGCCGAGAATAAGACTGCCTTTGTATCAACTTCTGGAACGTCATATCCCGACAATTGTTGTAATTTCGTATTCGGAATTGATTACGGATATCAAAGTTGAAGCGATTGACACAATCGGTGAATCTTACCAGATGGAACAATAAATTAATATTTTATCACTCGCCCCTTGCGGGAGAGGGAAGAATTTAAATTTGAACATAGCGAAAATTAGAAATTCGGGTTAGGGGTAAAGTATGAAAAGAATAATTTTATTTTTAATTTCAATATATCAGAAGATTTCAAAACATACACCTGCTGTTTGCCGGTTTTATCCGACCTGTTCTGAGTATACGCGTCAGGCTATTGAAAAATACGGAGTTGTAAAAGGCGGCTGGCTGGGTATAAAAAGGATTAGCAAATGTCATCCCTGTCATGACGGCGGTTATGATCCGGTGCCGTAGGGAGTAAAATCTAATAATAATTGTTCCTATTTATTTAACCCATTTGAAACTTCTTACATAATCAAATCCGTTGATGTCACCGTTAATATCAACTTTAAAGATTCGGTAAATGTTAGTAGCATCTTTTATACCCGGAATTTTGCTGATTTCTGTTTGAAGAATCAAGCGTTCTGTAGCATCGTTTATTCCTGGGATTGTATTAAACAGTGTGTTTAAAGATGCATTTTTAATCTTTCCGAATACAGTTGTTATATTTTTCGTTAAACTTCCGTATATTTTCATATCCGCAATTGAGGTGACAATATTATATGAACCGTTCATATACATATTCAAGTCGTTTCCGTTTGAATATATGTTAATTCTGTCTGCTATACCGTCTGCAATATGAATATCTCCGTATATACTTTCAAAATCCCCTGTCTTTAAAGGAGTTACAAGGTCTATAAGGCTGTTAATGGAAAGCCCTGTAAATCCGCCTTTAAGCAGATTGCCGGCTTTTAGCAGATATTCAAGAGAACCTAGTTTAGGCATTCTTCCGTCTGCTATCTTAAAAGAACCTTCTCCTGAAAGTGTTTTAAAGCAGCTTTCCTGACTGTCTCCCTTACAAGTAAGTTTAAAATCACCGTTTACCGAACCGTATACCTGCCCCTTCAAATCAAATAAAGCTTCTGACATTATTAAAGCATTTGCTTTATCAAGATTTATATCTAAATTGGTTATATGATTTTTTAAATTATGTTTGAAAGTACCTGTAACAGTTCCTTCAGCAAGATTAAATTTAAAGTTTTTAACATTTATAACATTATCTTTATTTATGCTTAAATTAGTTGTAAAGTTGTCTGCATTAATGTTACGAACTTTAATTTTATTTGCCTCTATACTGCCATTATTTATAATTAGTTGTTTTATATCAAAAGGTTGTGCGATATTTGAGCTGTAAGACGGATTTTTAGTCGCTTCTGCTTCAATATCTATAATTGTGTCCGTAATTTTGTTTATGTTAAGATCTGCAAGCTTTAATTTAAAGTTTTCTATTGTATATGGGGGTGTGAGTTTATTTTGCATCACAGCATCAAGGTATATGTCATTTGTAAGCACAGTACCTTTACTTGTAATATATAATTTATCCTGTTTAAAATCAAGATTTATATCTCTTATTGTTGAATCGAAAAATGGAATATCTATGCTTGTTATATCAAGTTTCCCTTGAATTTTAGGGTTTATTGACGTTCCGTTTAAAACAAGATCTGATGAGAAAACTCCCTGTTTCATAAAAGGTTTTCTGAATATTATGTTAAATATTTTTGCATCGGTAGGAGTTTGGGTTTTTATTCTGAAATTGTTAAAGCCGGCATTGTTATTGTTCAAAAGAGTTATAGTCCCTGAAGCATTAAGCTGAGGCTTGATATAGGGTTTGTTATTTTGTGAAGTTATTGTTTTTTCATACTGTAAATTATTTATTTTAATCCTATTTGGAGAGTAATTGTAATTAACAGTAATTTTAACAGGATTTTCTGGATCGCCGATAGAGGCTCCCATGTAATACAAACTGGAATTTTCTGCAATATTTAATGTGGATTTTGAAGTCAAGTTATTTTCAGTGCCCCTTACTTTTGCCGATAATATTGTATCTCCCTTTAATTTTATCGGGTATAGAGCGTTGTTATTAAAAAATTGGTCAAAAAATTCCTGAGTCGGTTTTGCATTTATATATAAATCAAGATTAGGATTTTTTTGAACATTGGCAATTTTTCCGTCAATAAATAAAGGCATTTCTCCAAGTTTTGCATTAAATTTATTAATATTCAAAGTATTGTTTTTCAAAAGTAAATTTCCGCTGTTAACGGTCAATTTCATATTTTTGGGTTTGTAAAGAATATTTATGTCATCGAGTTTTGTATATGCATTCAGATAATTGTTTCGAATTTTTGCCGATAAATTAACGTTACCGTTTAAAAAATCTATGTCTTTAAAAGTTTGCGCTGTTTGCGGCGGAAGAATATATGTTAAGGCTTTGTCATTTATTAAATTCAAATCAAGAGAATTAATTTGACAGTTTCCGTTGACAATTCGTTGATTGGAAAACATATCAGATACATTCAGCGAGATATTAAACGGACTTTTTTTGAATGAACCCCTTAAAAGCGGAAGTTTGAAATTAGAATTATTCAGTTCGTATGTACTGTTGTCAACTATTATAGCGCTTTTTGCACCGTGATTTGAATAAATTTTCCCTTTAAGAAAAACCTTATCAAAGTTTATTTTATCAATATTCCCCTCATATCTTGCTGTAAAACTTGTATTAATTGTGCCGAAGTCATTCGCATAAGGGATTTTTGTTCCTGAAGGAAGAGTTTTTAACCCATCTTTCAGGTTAAATTTTTCTGATACAATTTGAGTTTTGCAATTATTATCCTTGATTCTGCCTGTAATATTAAGCTTTGATGTTCCGAGAGCAGATTTTAGACTGAAATCTGCATCCATATTATTGAAATTAATTGTTCCCGAAGTTTTTGAAATTGAAGCAGGGATATTTTTTATTTTTATTGTATTTGAAAAAAGATCAATTTTTCCTTTTGCAAAAAGATTTTTGTTGAACACAATGTCTTTCGGGTCTTTTACTTTTCCTGTAAGGTTTATTGCAAGATTTACCAAACCTTTGCCGTTTTCAATGGGAGAAATAAGTTTTTGAATATCTTTAAGCATCGGGGATGTATTTATAATTTTTAATAATGAATCCAGTTCCTGCTTGTGCGTTAAGACTTCAAAATTTAACTCTCCGCTTAATGAACATGTTCCCTTTACAGAAACCGGTTTTCCGTTAAGTTTTGCGGATTTTGTTTGAAAAAATGTGTTTTGATTATCAAAATCTAATGTTCCGGAGCCGTTTGTAAGCGTCATATTATGTATATCAAGAAAAGACACTGTTGCATTTTTAAAACGGAATTGCCCCCAGCCGTGCGGATTTTTACGTGTACCTATTACATGAAGATTAATACCGCCTTTTCCTTTAATGTCCATAATCGGTACAGGTCCGAGATCAAAGTGTAATATTTCATGAAGCGGATTTAATACAATTTGAGCTGTTTTTAAATCAACATTATTTGTACTTGTTATATTCAAGTCAGCATATTTTTCATTGTAAAGATTAATAGGACCTTTTACGTATACGGTTTGATCGGGACTTGTCGGAACAGTTACATCTATGTTAGTTTTATCTTTGTTAAATGCAAGTTTAATAACAGCTTTTTCTGCATTCGGGATTGGTTTTACCATATAAGCGTTAGAGATTAAGAGATTCCCGAACACATCAGGGTAATCTGCTTTTCCTTTAATTTCTAAATTCCCTGCTACATCTCCCCAAAAACCTGTCTGTTTAAGTAAAAGCAGATTAAAATCCGGTGATAAATCAGGTTCACCCGGCAGCAGTGAAATAATATTTTCAGCTTTTGATTTGTTAACAGTGACATTCAAATCTAAATAAGGGAATTTTGCATTAAGGTTAGTAATTCTTCCTCTTGTAAAAGCATCAATCCCTTTGCTGGATATACGCATCTCATTTATTTCCAGACCATTTTTAATAGTATTTACATCTATTTTAATTACAATTTTATCTTTGGAATAAATTGATGCAGAATTATCTTTTTTCCAAATCCCCAGGTTATTGATATATAAATTTGTTTTTATTTGTTTATGTTTGTCTTGAGTAATTTTAGTATTTGCCGTGAAATTTATAATGCCTGATAATGAATCAATTTTGTTTTTTGATATTGCTTTTGCATATTCAGAAAAATCAGAAAGGTCAAGGTTTACTATATGGCCGGAAATATCGCATTGGTCATCTGATAATTTAGTTAAAGGAAGTTTGAGAGTCAAATCAGCTTTTATATACGCTTTTTTATTTCCTGCTGTTAAATCGGCAATAGTTGAGAGGTTAATGTGTTTATCAAGTTTAAAATCATTAATATCAAGATATTTACCGTCAAGTTTTATTAATTTTTTTTGAATTTTGTCATCCAGATTTATATTGTAACTGTTTATATTAACATTAGCATGTTTAAGTTTAACAGGCATGTTCGTATTCCGGACAATCAAATATTGCCCGAGTTTCAACTTATAATCCTTGTCAAGAACAAGATTTGTTGTAATATTTTCAGCAGAAAGATGATGAATGTCAAGATTTTTTAGTAAAATCGGAAGCAGTCTTATATTAATGCAGGGTTTCTCAATATAAAATGCTTTTGAGTTATCATTGTTTAATATGGAAAAGTTGTCTGCCTTAAGCCAAATTGAAGGTATTAGTCCCATTTTCAAAGACGGATTTGAAAGTTGTATTTTAAATCCTGTTTGTTCTAAAACTGTTTGTTCAATTAATGCAGCTCTTTTGGGTAGATTTACAATGGCAGGTATCCCGAAATAATAGGCTGCATATAAAACCGTCAATGAAAATAATATTATTAAGTATTTTAAATTCCTGCCCATATCCTGTTAAAATTATACGATTAATATTGCTAAAATAAAAGGATTTTGGCAAAATGTTACAATGTTAAAGTTTTATGCAAAACTCAAGTGATGAGTGGCGCGGCTACGCTCTTTCTTTAGTTTTGGCTAGTTAAGTTTTTGCAAAACTCAGGTGGTGGGTGGAGCGGCTACGCTCTTTCTTTAGTTTTGACTAGTTAAGTCTATGCAAAACTCAGGTGATGGGTGGAGCGGCTACGCTCCTAGTAGTTTTCGCATAAGATTTGAAAATATGCCTGTTCGTGGTGACAATTCGGACATTTTTTCGGAGCTGATTTCCCTTTGTGAACATAGCCGCATTCTCTGCACATCCAGTAAACTTCTTTGTCTTTTGTAAATACCGTATCATTTTTTATGTTTTCAAGAAGCTTTAAATATCTTTGTTCATGATGTTTTTCGGCTTCTATTACGTAGTGAAATGTATCTGCGATTTCATCAAATCCTTCTTCGCGTGCTGTTTTTTCTCCGTCAGCGTATAAGAAAGACCATTCTTCTTTTTCTCCTGCAGCAGCACTTTCAAGATTTTCTTCTGTAGTTCCGAGTTCAAAAGGGTATTCTGCATTGACATGTCCTCTTGTGTTGCCAAGATGTTCATAAAACAATTTTGCATGTTCTTTCTCATTATCAGCAGTCATACAGAAAATTTCTGCTATTTGTTCATAACCTTCTTCTTTAGCTTGTTTTGCAAAATAAGTGTATCTGTTCCTTGCTTGAGATTCCCCTGCATAAGCATTTATTAAATTTTGTTCTGTTTTAGTTCCTCGTAGCTTTTTTTCAGTCATAGTTTACCTCCGTTAAAGTATATTAAAAAATTTTTATAACAGATGATATTACCCGTATTAACTATTAAAACAGTTAAATTATTCCTCGTTAGTCGGATTATATGTAAAGAAAAAAAGTCGATAATACTATTATGTATAAGCGGGGAATTGAATTATGAATTTGTTAGAATATACTAAAAGATTATCCGAAAAAATTAAGTTTTATGATTCTATGGCGCAAACTACATTTTGGGGTACGCATACTGCAAACCCGTTTGCGAAGCCTTTGAATATTACAATAATCTGGGTGGAAGATGACTTTGAAAAATAAATTATTTTGTATGTTCTTTTACATAATCATTGATTAATTTTGTCCCAAGATTTCCAGCTGTGCGATTTTGTTCGGCAGCTAATTTTTTAAATTTATCGTATATTTCCTGTTCAACCAGAAGAACAAATCTTTTTTTCGGTTCCGCCATTGTAATTTCCTTGTAATTTATTTATAACTATATTGTAATATTACTTAATTTTTCTAATCATTTCAATTGCAATTTAATTATAATTTAGTTATAATTAAATTATAATTAAATGAGGTTTATTATGTATATTGATAAATTAAGTGATATAATCTATGAGCTATCAAACACTATCTCTTACATTGAGGTTTTAGTCGATTACTGCAGGTATAATGATACATCAAAAGAAATTTCGACTATGACAGCTTTACTGGAGCATACATGTAACGAGTGCTTGAGAATTCTTGAAGAAATGGAAAGTATGGAAACTGTTGGAAAATATACAATTAGTTAATTAACTCTTTCTCCTGTTTCGCTGTCAAAAAAGTACAAATCATCGGGATTGATACTTAGTTCGAGTTGTTTTTCGACATTGAAATCTGCAGGAAGCTTTGCAGAACATTTTTTATCCCCTATGTTAAAATACGCAATTTTTTCACTGCCCAAAAGCTCTGTAATATCAACGTTTACGCTTAATTTTATACTTCCTTCAGGATTAAACATTTTTTCAGGACGAATACCGACTACGATGTTATCTTTAGTATTGTAGGGGAAATCCTTACAATTTATAAAATTCATCTGAGGAGAACCTATAAAGCCCGCAACAAATGTATTTGACGGATTGTTATAAATTTCTTCAGGGCTTGCAGCCTGTTGTATAACACCCTTATCAAGCACAACAACCCTGTCACCCATCGTAAGGGCTTCTGTCTGGTCATGAGTTACATAGATAAATGTTGTTTGAAGTTTCTCGTGTAATTTTTTTATTTCTGAGCGCATCTGTACACGTAATTTGGCATCTAAATTAGAGAGAGGCTCATCCATTAAAAATACTTTAGGATTTCTGACAATTGCACGCCCCAGAGCTACACGCTGCCGCTGACCGCCTGAAAGCTGTTTAGGTTTTCTGTCAAGATACTCTCCTAAATCTAGAATTTCAGCGGCTTCCTGAACTTTTTTGTCAATTGTTGCTTTATCAACTTTTCGCATTTTAAGACCAAAGGCAATATTTTCTCTTACGGTCATGTGCGGATACAGAGCATAGCTCTGGAATACAAAGGCGATATCTCTATCTTTCGGATGTACATCATTAACTTTTTTATCCCCTATAAAGATTTCACCGTCTGTAATATCTTCAAGTCCTGCAATCATCCTTAAAAGAGTTGATTTTCCGCAGCCTGAAGCGCCGACAAGTACAACAAATTCTTTATCTTTAATGGTTAAGTCAATATTATCAATAACTTTTTTTGTGTCGTATATTTTTGTAACATTTTTTAAAACAACACTGCTCATTTTATCCCCTTTTTATTCTCTGAAAATAGCCCAGAGTTAAATATTTTTTTCTACAGGCAGAATTATATAAAAAGTTGAACCTTTCATTACTTCAGAATTTATCCAGATAGCCCCGCCCAAACGTTTGGTTATTGTATATGCCGTTCCTAAAGTGATAGAGCGGACAATAGTCTTTTTATGAACTTTGTCAAGCTGTGTATACGGTTCAAAAATTCCTTCAAGTTCTGATTCAGCAAGCCCCATTCCTGTATCGGTTATTGAAATTCTTACGTAAGATGTATTTTCTGCATCTTTTATTAATTTTACCCCGCATTTTTCAACAAGTTCCAAATCCGGATGGTCACATTTTATTGTTATTGAACCTGTGTCAGTTAACTTAATAGAAGTTTCAAGAACATTTTGCAGAACGATTTTTACAGCATTTTCATCATTATATACAGCCTTTTTGGTTAATTCTTCAAAATCATAATTAACGGTTAAATCTTTAGCATTTAGAGCGTTATCATTATTTCTTACAATTGTTTGAATTGCATTCACAATATCAAAAATTTGTTTGTCACAATGAAACAAGGACGATTCTGCCTGCGAAAATTCAAGAAACTTTTCCATAAAATATAAAAGTTCAGTTGAATTTTTGTTTATAATTTTCACATATTTATTTTGTTTGTCGTTGATTTCTCCGCCCAAACCGTCAAGCAATGCCTGTGAAAAACCTATTATAGACTGTATCGGCGATTTTATTTCATTCGAAAGCTTGACAAACATGACATTTTTTTCTTTATTTAATCTTCCGGTTCGTTCTGCAATCGCAAGAACGTTAGTCATTGCCGTGACATCCCGGATTGTAATAAAATACTGGTCAATGTATTTTTTCGCATTCATTTCAATAAAAAATTCTTTACCTTCTATTGTGAATGCTCCAGTAACCACGGAGTTTCTTTTTGAATAGGATTTTTCAGCCAATTCCATGCCATTTGCGACAATTTCATCAAAATTCAAGCCTTTTAAATCTCTGATTTTACTTTCAAAAATGACAGCCGCTTTATCATTTGCCCATAAAACTTTTCCGTCAAAATCAATGACAAAAACAGCATCCGGTAAATTGGTAATTACTTCTTTCGGGTTTATATTACTAAATAAATTAGTAAAATTCATGGTTGCAATACTTTCCTTAATGTTGTATACTTTATATAACTTTTATATACTACAATCATCTACACTGTACTTTTAATATATCATAAACAGTCTGTAAAAAAAGGTTATATATTAATTTTTGTAATTTTTTTTTTACAAACTAGCAAAAAAATTTCTTTTCATGTTTTAAAGCAAAAAACGAGTATAAGAGAATACAAATGTTACGGCTATGTCTGTAACCCCGAAAAAGAAAAGAGGATGTGACTATGAACGAAATTCCAAAAAACGCGCAAGGTCCTAACATTCCGCAGCAGACGCAGAAAATTGAACAAGTAAAAACGGAGTCAAATCAAGAACCCCAACAGATTAAGCAGCCAGAAGTTCAGACTAAAGAAATTAATGAAATTCCTGAAAATCCGGCAGACAGAACGACTGTAAAAGTTGATAATCTTGAAAATGATATAAAAATCTTTGCAGCAAATCCTGAATTAGCCGCAAAAGCTCTTGAAATTGCTGAATTAGCAGAAAAAAAATATGCTGATGCAGGTATTGAACAACCTGAACTTAAAGCCCTGGCTGTTGGAAAAGCTTTTGTTGATGAATTTCAAAAGTAAAGCATTGATTTTATAATTAATTTTCTCTCTTCTTTAGAGAGTTAGACAGATGGTGAAAATTTTATATTTATTTTTTGTCGTTTGATAAGTAATCGACAACTGCTTTAAGCCCCAGTTTATAACTATTTACCCCGAATCCTGAGATTTGTCCGATGCAAACAGGTGCTATGTATGAATGATGTCTAAACTCTTCTCGTTTGTATATATTGGTCATGTGAATTTCAACTGTTGGGATATCGACAGCTGAGAGAGCATCTCTAATTGCAATACTTGTGTGAGTGTAAGCACCTGCATTTATAACAATGCCGTCAAAAATATTTTTTGCACTGTGAATTTTTTCTACAATTTCTCCTTCAAAGTTGCTCTGGAAAGTCTCAAGGTCAATTCCGAGTTCAAAAGAGAAAGCATATAATTCTTTTTCTAAATCTTTTAATGTCATGCTTCCATACTTTTCAGGTTCCCGCAATCCAAGCATATTCATATTTACGCCGTTTATAACAAGTATTTTCATATTTTTCCTCTAAACACTATTATATTATAAAATCAATAAATTGTAAATTTTTATTAACTTTTTAATTACATGTGTAACAAAAAAAGCATGCTTGAATTATCATGCATGTACAACTATCCCCAAATCTCCTCCCAAGATTATTGTTCAAAGTCGCACACAAATATGTGTGGCTTTTTTTTATAAAATTAATACTATTGTTATGCTGAATTAGCCTTGACTTATTAAAATAAATAACTAAAATATATAATATAAGACAGGGGATGAAGATGAGACTTGTAGAAAAACTTAAAGAATTTGAAAACCAATATATGTTTATTAAATGGGCAACCGGAGGCGAATACGGAAAACTCATTTATGCAGGGGAAGATTTCATTGAGTTTAACGTGATTAATGTCGACACTATGGATTATGCTGAAACAGTCTTAATTCACAGTCCTTTGATTTTGGAAGTTGCAATTGGCGGAGCTGATGTTCAGAGGATTGTGGCTGAAGTTTCTTCAAAACTGACTATGGAATAAACTATTTACATTTAGTTTTTGTTCCCCATTGTAAATCATCGCAGTGAAGATAATCCATATTTTCATTTTGTATGACCCATGCGGTACAATTACTGGCTAAAGCCCTGTTGAAACTACAAGTTTGTGAAAAATCTGGATGTTCTTGTTGTGTTCCGGTTGGCAGTATTCTGTCTTTTTTCATTTCAAACACAAAAAAGTCTTTGCCAAATTGGTTTGGTCCCCTGTAATATCCGTTTGTATCTACAAATATTTCTGCACAGTTGGTGGCATTGCTATATAGACCAATATAGTCTGTTGAGCATTTTTTAAATCCGGGGCTGACATGGAATATAATTAAAGTACCATCTTCTAAAACTAGATGTTTGTAGGAACCTTGAAAATTGTAAGCTATATGCGGAGTTCCATTTAAATATAAATATTTTTTTGAACCAATGCAGGTATTTATTTTTTTGCAGTCATCAGCTATTTTAAAATATGGTTTAAAATACTGATTAAGTAGTACTTGTGAACCTTCTTTTGAATCCTCATCTTTTAAATCCCATTGATCAACTGTCATTCCAGTGTCATTAATCGCACTTACAAGTGCCTGGCTTAAAATAGAATATACTTTTTTCAATTTGGCAACGGTTTCTTTTTCTCTATGATCTTGAATAAGAGATGGTATTGTCATTGATGCAACAACACCGATGATACCGAGGGTGATAAGAACTTCAGACAAAGTGAATGCAAATTTTTTTAGTCGATAAGACGTTAAGACGTTAGGACGATAAATGCGTTTCGGGGAATTACTCTTCCCCTCCCTTATCAGGGAGGGGGGTAGGGGTGGGTATTGATCAAAACCCATCCTAACCTTCCCTAATAAGGGAAGGAATTTATTTTTACGCGGGCACTGCCCGCCAATAACAGCCTGCCCTCCTGCCTTCTTGACCTCCGGAAATCTGTTTATATTAAACTCACCTGAAAATACAGTATCTGTCAGTCTTACGGGGGGGGGGCAATTCTAAGCTTTCTATTTAACATTTTGACCTCCTATATATTAAAACTTTTTCTTGAGCCTTCTTCATGGTAGAAACCTCCGCCGCAGATGGTTTCTACTACCTTTAACACGAATTCTCTTGGAGCATCAACCTGATTGAGGTAAAATTCGCGGTTTGGAAGATGTCTGATTTTCATTATTGAATTCTGTGTTGATTCCGGCGGTATAAATAAGGATGCAACTTCATTATCAAGAAGTTTGACCATTTCTTCATCATGGTCAGTTACACCTTTCATTAATTCATAATAATTACCTCTGATTGCCATAATTCTGCTTGAGAAGAGGTGATGACCATCCTCTCTGTATAAGGCTTGAGGCTGATAATTACATCTGGTGGTAAAGCTCATTTTGTGCCATAGAATATTAACGATGACTATTGATTTTTGAGGATCTGTATCAACGTATATATTCTGTGTTGTAACGTTTCTTGATGAGAAAGCCTCTTTTAATGAATCAACAACTATTTGCAGGTTATCAATCATTCTTGAAAATATTTCATTGGTATTGATATTTGCGTGTTGATAATCCAGAAATTGTTTATACATGTGAGTTGAGACTAAACCGACTCTTTCCTGAATTAATGCGGATTTTCTTGCAGATGTTTCGGAATTATCAAAGCTTTCAAAATTATTTAACAATTGTTACCTATCCTTTTACCCACATGTAATAATAAACATGAATTTATGTAAACATTATATGTTTTTTCTTTACAAAGTAGAATACGTAAATGGTAGTATTTATTTATATTCAAATTTTTTTGCAGATAACAATCATCGGGCAATAAGTAAGTGGAATATCAGGATATTGGTCTTTATATCTGTCGCAAAAATTTTTGACTTCTTTGAATGTCCAATACTGTGTAGTCAGTGAGTTTACACCTGTTTTTTTTATATGTGCCAGAAGTTCAAGCGGATTTGAAAATTTTAAAGTTGTTGAAAATTCCTCAGTGTACACTATTTCAAACTCTTTTTTTAATATATTTTTTATTTCTTCTAATGATTTATAATCAAGAGAAAGCCCCGTAAGGTTACGTATTTCTTTAAAATTTTCGGGAGAAAATGTGGAAAACGCCAGAATGCCGTCTTTCTTCAAAAATCTTTTATAATTAATGCAGACTTTTTCAAGGTTTTCAAACCACTGAAACATTGCATTTGAAATAATTAAATCCATTTTTTGAGAGGGGGTTATCCGTTGTGCATTCCCGCAATAAAAAACTGTGTCAGGAATAATTTTATTAATATAAAACTTTGATTTTTCAATCAAATCGTTTGCAAAATATTTTTTAAAGCTTATTTTTTTTACTAGGTCACTTGTTAAAAGCCCTGTGCCGCTGCCAAGTTCAAGAATGTTGTCAAATTCTGTCCGGATATTAGATAAATTTTCAATTAGTTTTTCAGCCATAATTTTTTGAACAATGGCATTTTTATTATATGTATCAAAACTTTTTTCGAAATGTTTTTTTATTAGTTTAGGGTTTACTTGCATAATATTTCATTCCAGCTTTTAAAATTATAATAAGGAAAATGTCCAGCTTCAAGCATTTCAATTACGGCATTATTCTTCCAAAAATTAATCTGATTTTGTGTTGGAATAATTTTGTCATTAGTACTTATTAATGCTTTATCATAATATTTGTCATAAGATAAACGGGTATTTTTTATTTTTTCGTAAAGAGAATTGAGTTCTGTGACACGGTTTTCAATAGATCTTTCAACAGCAGTAGAGATGTAACGGTTATATTCTTCAGTTTTCGCAAAAATATTCTGGTAAAATTTCTCTTCAAGGCCCTGCTTTGCATGGCGCAGGGTTAGGAGAAACGGTTTTGCCGGTATGCCGTATTCATCATCAACAGGATAGGGTGTTCCGTTTATTGCTATTTTTTTAGAAAACTCTGGCAGTTTGTCTTTCAGAATATATGCAGCGTATACTCCCATTGACCAGCTTATTAAAAAATATTCTTTATATTCAGGAATTACCGGAATTTCAAAGTTATTATAATCATAAACCATTAAAACATCAAAATTTTCGCATTTGATAAATTCAAAAGGCTTGTAATCAAAGCTCCATCCGGTAAAAAATATAATAAGCCTGTCATTATTTTGTTTGTTTAGCCAGTGAAATTGCATCGAATAATTCCTTTTCATTAATTTCGGTAGTAAGTGATAGTCTTAATCTGGAAGTTCCGTCAGGAACTGTCGGTGGTCTTATGGGTAGTGTAAAGTAGCCGTTATGGAACAAGATATTACATGTGTCTATTGTTTCTTTGTTGCCACCGATAATTACGGGTACGATATGACTTTGGCTCCCTGCTTTTTGCCCGATTGTAAGCATATTCATCCTTTTTTCAAATGTATAGGGCAGTTTATTTTCTATAATCCATTTTGAAAATGCAATGTTTATTGGCGGCAATGCAGTTGAGAATATAAAAGAACGGGCTTTATTAATCAAATAATCAATTAATATTTTATTTCCTGTTGCAAAAGCTCCCATAGAGCCTATTGCTTTACCGAAAGTCCCGATAATTAAATCAACTTTATCTGTAATTCCGAGTGTTTCCGTAACTCCAAGACCTTTTGTTCCAAATACTCCGAAAGCATGCGCTTCATCGAGAATTAAAATACAGTTATATTTTTCTTTTAACTCTACAAGTTTTATTAAATCCGCAATATCACCGTCCATAGAAAAAACACTTTCAGAGACAATTATTGCGTTATTAAAATTTTTACGTTCTCTAATTAATAGAGTTTCAAGTGCGTTCATATTGTTATGAGGGTATCTGAAGAATTTTCCCTGAGAAAGTCGCATACCGTCAATAATACTGGCATGATTAAGTTTATCCGAGAAAATTACATCACCTTTGCCCGCGATAGAGCTGTTTATTCCGACATTTGCATGATAACCGCTGTTGAAAATAAGTGCGGCATCTTTATTAAACATTTCAGATATTAATGTTTCAAGTTCTCTGTAAACAGGTAAAGTTCCGGTCAAAAGCCTTGCCGATGCACTTCCTAATGAATATTTCCCTTCAGAAAAATCCATAAATTCTTTAATTATTTGTGGGTTATCCGCAAAACCAAGATAGTTATTTGATGATAGATTAATTAGCCTTTTGCCGTTGATGTATATATATTTTTCGTCTTTTTTTTCAAAATTTTCTATATTTCTTATGTGTGAAGCAGATTTTAGTTTGTTTAATTCTGCTGAATAAAATTCAAACATAACTGTAATTTATAATAAAAGATAAAAAATGTCCACTGAAATGGGCTTGCATTATCTTAAAAAAAGGAGTATTATCTTATTAATTTGTATAATAAGATAAGAGGTTCGTTTTTTGAAATTTCTTAACAAACAGTTATATTCCGGTTTTACTCTTGCAGAGGTGCTGATAACTCTCGGTATTATAGGTGTAGTCGCTGCGATGACACTCCCTACTTTAAATCAGAAACTTTCTGACCAAAAAAATATGTCATCTTTAAAAAAAGCATATTCCATTCTTCAACAGGCAACTCTTCTTGTAATATCAGAACATGAAGCGCCTGAATACTGGACTATTGAGGATAATGATCAAGAACTTGTAAATACTATTTATAATTATTATAAACCTCATTTCAATATGATGAGAGAATGCCAGAACAGTTCCGGATGCTGGGGATATCCGACAAAATATCTAAATGGTAATGTTTATTGGTCAGCACATAATACTTCATGGTATCAATATGCTTTTACACTCACAGATGGGATTAATGTTTTATTAGATATTTATGATACTTCTAATGCTCAAAGTTTTGGAGTTGATGTTGATTATCCTTGTCCTGTTTTCTGGGTTGATGTAAATGCGGACAGGCTTCCAAATCAAATAGGAAGAGATATGTTTGCATTTGTTGTCACACGTAAAGGTTTGCAGCCTGCAGGAGTTGATCTTGATGATGATGGAGATTGTACTCCAAGTGGAAATGGCTGGACTTGCGTTTCAAGAATTATAAGAGACGGCTGGACAATAAAATATTTAGAATAATTACTATTTCTTAATTATTCTTTACTAAAATGTTACAATTTCTTAAATATAGGGTATATACTTAATATATGTATTGTTATGGAGCAGTCTTTTATCAAGACGGTAAGAGGCAGGTGGTCTTATGAATTACAAAAATTTATACAAAAAACATTCAGGATTAACTTTATCAGAGGCATTATTTACACTTGCGATTATTGGCGTTATTGCATCTTTAACACTTTTTGGTTTGTTTGCTAAATTAAATGATACTAAAAATATCGCAGCCTTGAAGAAATTTTATACGTCAATAAGCCAGGTTACAATGTTTGTAATACTTGACAGATCTTCTCCAAATTATTGGGGGTTGGATCAATATTCTCAAGATTCTTCAGCGTTGGCATTTTCATACTTTAAACCTTATTTTAAAGTAATAAGAGAATGTTCAAATTCAACCGGCTGCTGGCAGTATCCGACCAAATTTTTAAGCGGTAAGGTTTATCTTGCCAGAGCACAGATGTATCAATATATGTTTACTCTTATTGACGGTATGAACGTAATTATTAATGTTTACCCGAGAGATATAGTACGTTCCGAATTTGGAGTAAATGTTGATAAAGACTCTGTAGTGTTTATTATTGATGTCAACGGTAATGCAAGTCCGAACCAGATGGGCAGAGATATTTTCTCATTTGTTTTGGACGGCAGTGATATTGTTCCAGGCGGTGTAGATAATACATACAACTGTAATAAAGCCGCATCTGGTTTAACATGTGCTGCAAGAGTTATCAATGACGGGTGGAAAATTACATATTACTAAATTATAAATTCAGCTCCTTTCATCTTTCATCAAAAGACCGGCTTTATAACCGGTCTTTTCTTTTTCTATTAATCTTTGTTTCTCATAGTCGGAAATGCTATTACATCTCGTATTGACGGTGAATTTGTTAAAAGCATTACCAGTCTGTCAATACCCATTCCCATACCTCCTGTAGGTGGCATACCATATTCAAGAGCTGTGATAAAATCTTCATCAATTTCCATTGCTTCTTCATCACCGGCAGCTTTTGCCTGAGCCTGTGCTTCAAATCTCATTCTCTGATCTATAGGATCTGTAAGTTCTGAGAAGGCGTTTGCAATTTCCCAGCCGTTTACTCTTGTTTCAAAACGTTCGGTTAATCTGTCATTGTCTCTGTGGACTTTTGCAAGAGGTGAGATTTCACGCGGATAATCTATAATATGGCATGGTTGAATTAAGCCTGGTTCTACTTTTTCTTCAAATACAGCTTCTACAACCTGTCCCCAGTTCATGGCATCATCAACCTGAACATTGAGGCTTCTTGCAGTTTCAACAGCCTGTTTAGCACTGTAGATTTCCATAAAATCAATACCTGTCGCGTCTTTTATAGAACCGAGCATTGTTTTTCTATCCCATGGCGGAGTTAAGTCAATTTCGTGCTCTCCGTATTTAATTTTTAAAGTTCCGAGAACTTCTTGAGCAACATAAGCAACCATATTTTCAGTTAATGTCATCATATCATTATAGTCAGCATAGGCCTGATATAATTCTATCATTGTAAATTCTGGATTATGGCGTGTATCTATTCCTTCATTTCTGAAACATTTGCCTATTTCGAATACTCTTTCGGACAGGCCTCCGACAATTAATCTTTTCAAATATAATTCAAGAGCAATTCTTAAAGTTAAATCCATTTCCAAGGCATTATGGTGTGTAAAGAATGGTCGTGCATTTGCTCCTGATGCTGTTGTTTGAAGAATCGGTGTTTCAACCTCTATATAACCTTGTTGTGCTAAGTATTCTCTTATTTTTTGAATAATAAGGCTTCTTTTTCTGAAAGTATCACGGCTTTCTTCATTAACAATTAAATCAACATACCTCTGGCGATACTTTAATTCAACATCTGTAAGTCCGTGGTAGTGTGATAATTCTTCCATCTTTTCTTTGCTTATCTGTTTGTTTGGCAAAGGTAAAAGTGATTTTGATAAAAGTTTTAAAGATGTTGATTTTATTGATAACTCTCCACGCGGAGTTCTTCTTATTGTACCCGTAAATCCTACGATATCACCTATATCAATTAACTTCAGTATTTTCATTTGATCTTCGGATAAATTTTCTTTATGTGAGAAAATTTGAATTTTTCCTGTTGCATCCATAAGATCAATAAACATTCCGGTATTGCGTATCGCCATAACACGCCCTGCAACGGAATATTTGTCATCAGTTTCAACTCCTGCTTCAAGGTCTTTGTATTTTTCCTGCAATGTAGCAGCATTAGCGTCTTTATCAAAAGAATAAGGATACGGATTTACTCCTTTATCTGCAAGATCTGCTAATTTTTGTATTCTTGTTTGTCGTATTTGTTCTTTTGTAGAACTGGGTTCATGTGTTTGTTGTACCATTTTTACTTCCTTTTTATTATAAAGTCCTTATACCCTAATTTTAGCACAAACAAATTTCTTAACAAATAAAACACTAAACTGGCTGATAATTTCCTTGTTTGAGTTGTTTCTTTTATGCAGAGCCAGATTTTGAAATGAGTTTAGGGGCACGATTTAGAATTTTCAGTGTAAACTGCGCGATATAAATAACACAGACCACCCGTTATCGGATGGTCTGCTTAGGAGTTTGAGTTTATATTTTAATGCATTAAACGTTTAAGTTCATCAGGGCGTGAAGATCTTGATAGAGCATCCTCAATGGAAATCAAACCTTGTTTATATAGTGAAGCCAATGCTGTTTCAAGCGTTTGCATGCCTAATGCCTGGTTCATTTGGATTGTTGAGTAAATCTGTGCGGCTTTCGATTCTCTAATCAGGTTAGCAATTGCAGGAGTTACAAGCATTATTTCTTGAGCCATAACACGGCCTTTTTTTGTTCCGTCCGGCTGAATTTTTTGTAAAAGAGTTTGTGCAAATACAGCTACAAGGGAGTTTGCAAGCTGTACACGAATTTGCTGCTGCTGACCTTCGGGGAATACGTCTATGATACGGTCAATTGTTTGAGCTGCCGATGATGTATGAAGTGTGCCGAATACAAGGTGACCGGTTTCTGCAGCCGTTAAGGCTAACGCAATTGTTTCATGGTCACGCATCTCACCTACCAGAATAATATCAGGGTCTTCACGAAGTGCTGATTTCAATGCGTTTGCAAATGATCTTGTATCCATGCCCAACTCACGCTGGTGAATAATACTTTGTTTAGATGTGTGAACAAATTCTATAGGGTCCTCAATTGTCAAAATATGTTCTGCTCTGTTTGTATTGATGTAGTCAATCATTGCCGCAAGAGTTGTAGATTTCCCCGAACCTGTAGGACCTGTTACAAGAACGAGACCTCTAGGTTTATCAGCGGTTTTTCTTACCACTTCAGGCAAACCAAGTTTGTCAAATGACGGAACAATAGAGGTAATTGTTCTGAATGCTGCTGCATAATTACCTTTGTCTTTATAAAAGTTTACCCTGAAACGGCTTAAACCTTCAATCCCGTAGGAAAAGTCAAGTTCCCATGTTTGTTCCAGAGTTCTTCTCTGCTCATTTGATAACATAGGAAACAAGAGTGTTTCAACATCATCAGGACTGAGTGCCGGATAATCATATCTTGTTAAGTTTCCGTCAATACGGGCAACCGGAGGAAGTCCGCTGGAAATATGCAAGTCTGAGCCTCCGTCGGCAACAAGTTTTTCTAAAAGTTCTTCTATCAGCATTTTTTATCCTTCCTGGAAATTCATTAAATCTTCGTTATCTCTAATTGCCAATTCTATTAAGGCATAAGTCATATATGCACCTAAAGCTATTGCTTTGGGATCTAAATTTGTTTTATTTGCGGCTTCAATGATTGCGGTATTTATTTCAGGATTTTCTTCCTTAATATAATGAATCATTTTTTTACGCCAGCTCGGCATATCGTTGAATATTTCACTAAATGCAACAGCTGTATTCTCTTCTGATATAACCGGTAACATAAAAATTCCTTATAATTGGTACAATTATAAACTTATTATATAAAAAATTTTTACAATAGTCCATATAAAATTAAGAAATCATATATTTGGGGTATAATTTTTTTATGAGATTGAGGGATTTGAAGCTGACAAATTACAGGAATTGTAAGGATTTATACCTCGATTTGTCCTGCAATAAAATTCTTATTATAGGAAAAAATGCTCAAGGAAAAACAAATATACTTGAAAGTATTTATCTGCTTTCTTGTTTAAAATCTCCGCGAACTTCAAATAATATAGAACTGATTAACTTTCAGGCTGAAAAGACTGAAATTAACTGCAATTTATTTAAGTTAGAAACAGATATTGAATTGGATTATACTTATTCCAGAGAAAAAAAACGTGAACTTGCCTTGAATAAAGTAAAGACAACTCCAAAAAATTTTAAATCGGTCTTGAAAACAGTTCTTTTCTCGACAGCAGATCTTATGCTTTTGCGAGGAAATCCTTCTGATAGGCGCGATTGGCTGGACAGAGCAATTTCACAAATTTATCCCGCTTATGATGACAGACTTTCAAAATACGATAAAATCCGTATACAAAAAAATAACTTGTTAAAGGATTATTTAAAAACAGGGAATTTAAATGATACTTTGCTTGATGTATACAATGAACAACTTGTTATAACAGGAAGCAATATAATTTATTTACGAAAGAAATTTTTAAAAGAAATAGAACGTATTGCACGCGAAAAACATAGAATTATAAGCGAAACAGAATATTTAAAGATAGATTATGATTGTGGGTTTATAAATGGCGAATGTGAGCTTGAAGACATAGCATCAGCTTTCAAGACATCATTAGACGAACGCAAAATTGAAGAGTTACGCCGAGGGCAGGCGTGTGTCGGACCTCATAGAGATGACATAATTTTTTATATAAACGATAACGATGCGACGAAATTTGCTTCTCAAGGTCAGCAAAGAACAATTGTTCTGGCTTTGAAGCTTTCCGAACTTGATATTATAACGGAAAAATCAGGTGATGAACCTATTTTACTTTTGGATGATGTTCTTGCGGAACTTGATGATATAAGACAAAATTACCTTTTAAAATCAATAAATTCAAACACGCAGACAATAATAACTTCCGTAGATACACTTCTTTTTGAAAATGAATTTTTAAAAGACGTTAAAATTTATAAAATAGAAAACGGTCAGCTTTTATAAAATAATTTATGTTATAAGTAAATATTTTTCAAATGTTCTATTTTAATCTCAGGCTTCAGGGTAATTCCAATTACGTCTATTCTGTAATCCTTGACTTTATTTTCTGACAGATAAAATTGAACCCCTTTTTTGAGGTTTTCAAACTTTGTTTTTGTAATAGACTCAAACGGAACGCCGAAATTGTCGGTCTTGCGCGTCTTAACTTCTACAAATACAGTTGTATTTTTATACTGAGCAATAATATCCAGTTCGCAAAACCTTGAGTAATGCTTATTTCTTTCTAAAATTTTGTATCCTTGTTTTTCAAGGTAGCGGCAGGCAAGGTCTTCGCCTGCTGAGCCGAATTTTCTGTTATTCATTACTGCTTAATACTTCCTCTTGCAAATTTGTTTACATTGCCTAAAGTAAAGACTTCATCAGGTTTGTAACTTTTGCTCCAGCGCGCAGGACATATATCTATTCCGCCTCTGCGGGTGTAAAGCGCACAAACAAAGAGTTCATCTCCGCTGTTGAGTAAATCATAAAGCCTTTTGAAAATCATTTCGCAGCATTCTTCGTGGAAATGGTATTCAGAGCGGAAAGAGCTCAAATATTTTATTAAACTGTCCTCTAAAATGTGTTTTTTTGATTTGTAATAAAGAAACAAATCCCCGAAGTCAGGCTGATGCGTAACCCTGCAGTTTGAGCGGAGCGAGTCAAATTTTAAATAATAGCTTTTGTCTTCGTCTGTTTCTTTCGTTTCTAAAAGTTCGGGTGCTTCTTTAAATTTTTCGACTTTAAGAGTTTTTTCATCAACAAAATTCATTATGTTTTGAAAGTTTTTAAAAATTTCTTTGCGTTCGGCGCTATTTTCAATAAAATTTGCTTCGATTTTTGTTTTAAGTTTTTCTTCCAAATCTTTTTCAATAATATTTTTGCAGATTTCAAGGCATTCGTTTACGTCTGCGCCAAATTTTGACATGTTGAATGAGTTTAAATAAAGCTTTAGAGATTTTGATTCAACGAGAAATTCACTTCTGCAGCCGTATTTAAGCTTTAAAAGTCTTGTAACAGGAACTCCGTTTTGTGTAAGTGCGGAAAACTCATACGCATGCCACACATCAAACCCGTCAAACGGCAGACTGTTATCATTTATATTGTACTGTTTCCGGTTTTCGCATCGTGGTATTGCAACAAGAAGCGACGGGTTGTAATTCTCGCTGTTTTCAGATTTTTTGCCTAAATGTGTTGATGCAAGCTCGTCTGTTTTGCTCATAACAAAAAACTAGCAGAAAAACTGGAGATTGTAAATGTTTTTAATAATTAGTTTCTGTGAAGTTGATACCACATAAAATTCATATCGTATTTGCGCACGTTTGTATTGTATAACAATTCATCAAACCATTCTTGTTTTTCTTCACAAGTTTTAGGATCCGTTTTACATAAACTTTTCCAAACTGTCTGCATTCGTTTTGTTTGCATTTTTATAGATTTTTTTTTGATATACTCTATTTTTTCATCTGTACTAGAGTTAATGCTTATTGCCAAACATGCAACTGAACATATATTGAGTAATAGAATTGCGACTATTAGTTTTTTCATTTAAGCTATATCTTCATAAGCTGCCGGATTATTCAGCAGATCGTAATTGATTTCGTTTTCATTGTCTGCTATTGCAGCAACAACTACTGCATCAGATGTTACGTTTACAAGAGTTCTCATCATATCAGTGACTCTTTCAATTGTAAACAGGAATGCAAAACCTGCAACCAGCTGTTCAGGACTTAATCCCATTCCGTTAAGGATTAATGCAATTGTAATTAAACCAGCTCCCGGTATTCCTGCACATGTTGATGATGCAATGATTGCAAGCAGTGCAATTTCAATTATTAAGAACGGAGTTAAGGCAACGCCATAAGCTTGTGCTAGGAAAATAACAGCGACTGTTTGGAGTAATGCTGTACCGTCCATGTTTAATGTCGCACCAAGCGGCAGCACAAAATTAGAGATTTTATGAGAAATTCCGCGTTTTTCACAACAAGCAATAGTTAATGGTAATGTCGCAGATGAACTTGCTGTTCCGAATGCAACCATCATTGCCTCAGCAACGGCAGAATAAAGCATAATGATATTGACTTTTGAGAATATTTTTAAAAATAGAGGGTAAACAATACATAGCTGGATTAAGAATCCTGCGAGTAAAACTAAAAAATATTTAGAAATGCTTGTAAAGATATCAATTCCGAAGCTTGATACAGCGCTTGCAGTCAATGCAAATACACCGGGAGCCGCAAAAAACATTATCCAGTCAGTAACTTTCATAGTTGCGGCGAAAACCGACTCAAAAAATGATACAACTGGTCTGTTTACATCTCCGACTTTAGCAAGCGCAACCGCAAAAATTACAACAAATACAATAATTGGAACCATATCGCCCATTGCAAAGGATTGTACAGGATTGCTAGGAATAAAGCCAAGGAATATGTTCAAAATATTTCCTTGTTGTTGCGCCATTGCTGTAGCTACAGAGGCTTGAACTTCACTTGCTGCATTTTGTGTAATATAATGCGCAGCACCTAAACCCGGTTTAAATATTAATGCAAGAGCTGCACCTATTCCAACCGCAATAGTAGTAATTATACCGTAATAGAGCAGCATTTTTGAACCGAATTTCCCCAGTTGTTTATTGTCACCTATGCTTGTTATTCCGATAATAATTGCAGATACTACAAGAGGTATAACAACCATCTGTATTAATCGAATAAAAACCTGACCAATAAATGTTAGAATTGTTGCAACAATTGGATACTCATGTCCGTGTAAATATATCCCAAGTATTATACCGAGGATAATTCCCGAAAAAATGTGCCAGTTTCTTTTTATACCAAGTCCTAATGCAATAAGGATTTGTACATGTAATTTCATATAAAACCTCTTTTCAATATCTCTACCTGTCAATTATACAACTTTTTATTAAAAATTTCAAATATTAAAAATTTTTTAAATTTTTAATATTAATGATGGATTGAATGAAATTGTTAACCCATACTAGATTTATGATATAATCATATTATGTTAGAATGGTTAAAAAGTATATTAATATTACCGTTTAATGTCGTTTTTATAATTCCGTCTTTAATATTGTATTTCTCAGATTATCACTACAAAGTACCAGATAAAATTTTTTTGATGTTGGGAATTTTTATGCTGATAACTGGTGTTATTCTTATAATATGGACAATGCTATTATTTAATATCGTCGGAAAAGGTACTTTAGCTCCTTGGAATCCTCCTAAAAATCTTGTTGTTGAAGGACCGTATTGCTATGTAAGAAATCCTATGATTATAGGTATTTTACTAATTTTGTTTTCGGAATACTTTCTTTTAAATGCAATACAGATATTATTTTGGACGGTATTATTTTTTATAATAAATAATATTTATTTTTATGTTTTCGAGGAAAATCAATTGGAAAGCAATTTTGGAGAAAAGTATAGGAGATACAAAAAGAATGTGCCTATGTGGATACCAAGATTCACTCCCTGGAAACTATAATTATGCTTTATAGGTTAACCAAAAATCTTCCAACCAACACGGACTTTAAAATATGCTTCTGTAATCACAATTCAAACACAAAGATCGTTTTTGCAAAGAAACACCTTAAATGATTATTTGTAACAGCTAAAATGACTATCGCTATTTGTTTATTTTATAAGTTTTTTATATTTTTGCCATAAAATCAATGCAGTATCCTAAGACAAATAAATGACTATAGGTCATTGACTTTTAGTCATTTATTTGTTATAATATTTTATAATCAGGAGTATTTTATGAATAAAAGACAAAAATCAGCCGTTGAAACTAAACGAAAACTTATATCCGCAGGGTTGGAGCTTATTAAAGAAAAAGGCTTTGACGCAATTAATGTCGAAGATATTACAAAAAAAGCCGGTGTTGCCAAGGGAACTTTTTATACTTATTTTAAACGCAAAGAAGATATTGTTATGGAAATCAGCAGAACACCATTCGGTGAAATTGCTGATGAAATTGAGCAAATGGAAAACGCTGAATTGTTTGACAAACTCAGGCATTATTTTCGCCGTTTTATGGAACAGGTTGAATTTTGTGGAATTCAAATCTGCCGTGAATGCTCATGTACGGTAAAGAAGCAAGCAACCGAAAACAATAGATAGACCGCCAGCACTACACTATTCCGAACCAA